>NZ_JAXAFJ010000001.1:0-764845 GCF_033898525.1 Terrihabitans rhizophilus
TTCCCAAGCTGAATGTCGTGGGTTCGATTCCCATCGCCCGCTCCAGATACCCGGCACCTGGCAATCCGAACTTGCTCCCAGGCCCGACGCTGTGCGGACGCAGTTCTGCACTGTTGCAACTGCCAAACCTCCGGAAGCGACTTGGCTGCCGATGACCGCATGGGCCATCGACAGCCATTGCTCACGACTGCGCCTGTCGCCGTTCCGGCGGAAGCCCGTTCGCGATCATCTCGCCGAAGGGGCCGGTGTTCACCCGTGCTTCCGGCGCGCGCACCGCGTGGTTCAGCGGCAGGAGCGGCAGGACCAGCTCGGAGAAGCGATAGGCCTCTTCCAGGTGCGGGTAGCCTGACAGGATGAAGGTGTCGATGCCGAGCGACATGTATTCGCGGATGCGCGCCGCGACCGTCTGAGGATCGCCCACGAGCGCCGTGCCCGCACCGCCCCGCACAAGGCCGACGCCCGCCCAAAGATTGGGACTGATCTCGAGCCCCTCTCGGCTGCCGCCATGCAGCGCCGCCATGCGCTTCTGGCCCACGGAGTCCATGCGCGCGAACACCTTCTGCGCCGCGTCGATCGTGTCCTGATCCAGATGGCTGATCAGTTTGTCGGCCGCGGCCCAGGCTTCCTCGTTCGTCTCCCGCACGATGACGTGGAGGCGGATGCCGTAGGTGAAGCGGCGTCCGGTGCGCCTCACGCGCGCCTCGGCGGCGGCTAGCTTTTCCGCAACGTCCTTCGGCGGCTCGCCCCAGGTCAGGTATTTGTCGACGGTTTCGGCTGCGACATCGAGCGCCGCATCGGAAGAGCCGCCGAAATACAGCGGCGGTCCCCCATCCTGGTGGGGCGGGAAGAGCAGCCGCCCATCCTCGATCTGGATGTGCTTGCCCTGGTAGTTCACCGTCTCGCCGCGCAGGAGTGCGGAGTAGACGCCCAGGAATTCGCGCGTCACCTCATAGCGCTCGCCATGGGGCAGGAAGATCCCGTCGCCCTTGTTCTCGACGGGATCGCCGCCGGTCACGACATTGATCAGCAGCCGGCCTTCCGAGATGCGGTCGAGCGTGGCTGTCATGCGCGCGGCAACCGCCGGCGATTGCAAGCCGGGCCGCACGGCGACGAGGAAACGGAGGCGCTCCGTCAAAGGGGCCAGCGCCGAGGCCACTACCCAGCTGTCCTCGCAACTGCGCCCCGTCGGCAGCAGCACGCCGTAATAGCCAAGCTTGTCTGCAGCCTGGGCCACCTGTTTCAGGTAGCCGAGATCGACCTCGCGCGCACCTATCTGGGTGCCAAGATAGCGCCCGTCGCCGTGGGTCGGCAGGAACCACAGGACGTTGGCGGATTGTGCGGGTGCAAGGGTCATGAGCCGGCCTTCCTGACTGCGTCGGCGATCTTGATGGGCTTGGGGATGAGGCCGAGGTCATGGAAGGTGTCGGCCACCGTCTGCTGGTCGGCGATCACCTTCTCGGTCAGGGGTGCGACGCCAAAGCTCTGGCGCCTGATCGCGATGTCGAGCACCGGCTTCGGAATGCCAGTGGACGGCGCGAGCTCGGCGGCGGCGGCTCCGGGATCCTGCTGCACCCAGGTGCCGGTATCGCGGATCGCCCCGATCAGTGCATCGACGACCTGCGGGTTTGCGTCGGCGAAGCGGCGCGAGCCCAGGTAAAACTGGTAGTTCGGCACGATGCCTTCCGCCGTGGTCAGCGTGCGGGCCTTGATGGCATGTTCGGCAGAGGCCTGGAACGGGTCCCAGATCGCCCACGCGTCGATGGATCCGCGTTCGAATGCCGCGCGCGCATCTGCTGGCGGCAGGAAGGCCGTCTTCACGTCGCCGTAGGAGAGGCCGGCCTTCTTCAGCGCCTCGACCAGCAGGAAGTGGACGTTCGAGCCCTTGTTGAGGCCGATGGTCTTGCCCTTCAGATCGGCCACGCTGGCAATGGCGCTGTCCTTCGGCACAAGGATCGCCTCGCCTTTTGGCGCCGGCGGTTCATTGGCCAGATAGATGAGGTTGTCGCTGGCCGCCTGCGCGAAGATCGGCGGCGCCTCGCCCGTCTGGCCGATATCCACGGCATCGGCGTTCAGGCTCTCCAGCAATTGGGGGCCGGCTGCAAACTCGCTCCACTTGACGGTGTAGCCGAGCGGCTTCAGCCGCTCCTCGAGAAGCCCGCGCCCCTTCAGGAGAACGAGGGTGCCGTATTTCTGGTAGCCGATGCGCACCACCTTGTCGGCGGCGGAAGCGGATGACGCGGTGAGAGCTACGCCCGAAACGAGGACGAGTGCGGCCGTTGCTGCTGCGGCCATGGCCGCGCGGCGTGTAAGTGCTGGCATGTTCGTGGTTCCTGCATGTGCCGCAAATGGCGGCTGGTTCAGAAGCTTGGTTGCAGTGCGTTCAGCGTCGACAAGAGGTCAGGGGCATGTGCAGATCCCGGTTGTTCCTTGATGATCCGGCCGTCATCGAAGCATTCCCCAGCGGCGCACGGTGACGGTCTCCAGCCCACGAAAGACGACGGCCTCCACGACCAGCCCGATCAGGATCACGGCGGCCAGCCCGGCGAAGACGACATCCGTCATCAGTTCATTGCGCGCGCGGAAGATGAACCAGCCAAGCCCGCCTTGCCCTGAGCTGACGCCGAAGACGAGTTCGGCCGCGATCAGGGTGCGCCAGGCAAAGGCCCAGCCGATGCGCAGGCCGGAAATGAGCGAGGGCAGCGCTGACGGAACGAGGATTTGGGCGACATAGCGCAGGCCGCGAAGCCCGTAATTGCGTCCCACCAGCCTTTGCGTTTCCGGCACGGCCTCGAAGCCAGCCAGTGCAGACAGGGCGAACGGCCAGATCACCGCGTTGACGAGAACGAAGAGCAGGCTTGCTTCGCCCAGGCCGAACCACAGCATGGACAGGGGCAGCAGCGCGATGGCCGGCAGCGGGTTGAGCATGGCCGCCACGGTCTGCAGGGCATCCCGCAGGAAGGGAGACGCGACTGAGAGGGAAACAAGAGCCGTCGCGATGACGATGGCAATGGCGTAGCCCTTCAGCAGCACCGCTAGCGAGGACAGCGCCGCCCAAAGCAGGCCATCACTGCTGACCGCCGCTATGAAAGCGCGGGCCGCGTCCAGGAAGCCCGGCAGCATGATGGGGTTGGCTTGATAACGCGCCGCGATTTCCCAGGTCACCGCCAGCGCCACCAGAACCATGATCCGCCTTGCGCCGAGCGATTGAAGGAGGCGGGACGCGGAGAACGTGCCGGGACGCCGGGAGGCAGTCTCCACCGGCATTGCGTTGAGGTGCGTCGTATCCGTCATGCCGCGCGCTCCCGTGCGGACCCGAACAGCAGGTGATGCACTTCGCGCGTGACCTGTTCGAACCGCCGGCTGCCGACATCGTCGACGCCGAGATCCGCGGTCTCGAAGGTGGCCAGCGTGCGCCCGGGATGAGCGCTCAACAGGTGGAGCCGCGTGCCGACCAGCACGGCCTCGTCGATGGCATGCGTGACGAAGAGCAGTGTCATCCCGATCTCGTCGGCGACCGCGATGAGGTCGCGCTGCATCTGAAGGCGCGTCAGGGCATCCAGCGCGGCGAAAGGCTCGTCCATCAGCAGGATTTCCGGCTCGGCTGCCAGCGCACGGGCGATCGCCGCACGCTGCTTCATGCCGCCGGAAAGTGCATGAGGATATTGATCGAGGGCGCGGGAGAGGCCGACCCGCATCAGCGCCTCCCGCGCCCGCTCACGGGCCTCGCTACGGGAAATCCCGCGCGCGACCCGGAGTGGGAAAGCCACATTGTCGAGGACCGTTTTCCAAGGCAGGAGCTGGTCGAACTCCTGGAAGACCACCATGCGATCCGGTCCTGGCCCGGTGATGGGGCGGTCCCGCAGTCGGATGTCTCCGCCTGCCGGGGTCAGGAAGCCGGCCGCTGCCTTGAGGATGGAGGACTTGCCGCAACCGGAGGGGCCGAGCAGCACAAGCCGCTCGCCCTTGCCGATCCTCAGGTCCACGCCATCCACGGCACGCACGGTGCCGCGCGCGCTCGCGTAGTCGAGCGTCAGCCCACGTGCCTCGAACACGGGAATGGTTGAGGCCGGAACCGGGATATGCAGTGCGGCGACGGCCATGGCTCAGCTGCCCGCCTGCTCGTGCAGTTCTTCGAAGGTGTAATCCTTCCAGCTGCCCGGCTTGGTCTTTATGGCGCCTGTCTTGAACATGAAGTCGGCGAACTTGCCGGTGTTGAGCGGCACCAATGTGTACCGGACCTCCGGGTTCTCGATGACCTCCTGCACGAAGGCCGGCTCGAGCTTCGACTTTTCCGCCCGCACATAAATCTCCGCCGCCTCCTTGCGGTTGGCGCCCGCCCATTCCGTAGCCTCTTGGAAGGCGCGGAAGAAGGCGCGGTAGGTTTTCGGATTCTCGTCCCGGAACTTGATGGTGGAATAGGCCAGTGTCGGCGTGATCGGCCCGCCCAGCGCATCATAGGAGCTCAGGATCTTGTGGACCTTCGGGTTCTTCAGCGCCTGTTCCTGATAGGGCTGATTGGACAGGTGGCCGGTGATCTCCGTGGACCCCGCAAGCAGGGCCGCCGTCGCATCGGGATGGGGGAGCGAAACCTGGTTGCCGTCGAGCTTTGTGTGCCCGCCCTCGCCGAACTCCTTTTCAGAGGCGATCTGCAGCGTGCGCCCCTGCACAGAAACGATGGCGGCAGGTGTCGCGATCCGGTCGTTCGGCCCGAAATCCTTGAGGCTCTTGATGTTCGGATTGTTGGTGAGGAGGTAGCTCGGCTGGGCTCCAAAGGCGCCGATGATCTTCACCGATCCCTTCGTGCGGTCCCAAACCGTGAGGAACGGTCCAATGCCCGCCGAGGCGATGTCGATGGAGCCGGAAAGAAGCGCATCGTTGACGGCATTGCCTCCGCTCAGCTTGCGCCACTCCACATTGATCTCGATCCCTTCCTCCTTCGCGTATTTCTCGAGGAGCTTCTTCTCCTTGAGGACGTGGAAGGGGATGTAGAGCGTGCCGAACTGCTCGGAGATGCGCAGAACGCCCTCGGCAGCAGCCGGTGACAGGGAGGCTGCGACCACAAAGGCGGAGGCGAGCAGGGATCGTGCGAAGGCGTTCATGGCTCTGGTCCTGACGGCTAGATCGAAAAGGAGGGGTCGAGCGGCTCGCGGAAAGCGCCGTCCCAAAAGAGGAGCGGGCTGATTTTTGCGTCCCAAAGTCGGGTTTCGACCACGCGTCCGAAGAAGACTGTGTGGCTCGCGGCGCCGAGTTCCTGCGCGATCACGCAGTCGAAGCTCGCGAGGCAGCCCGGCAATGCAGGGGCGCCGGTGACGAGCGAGGTCCAGTTTCGGCCTGCAAAGCGAGCCGAGCGGTCTTTCTCCGTCGCGAAGCGGTCGGCCACGTCGCGATCCGCTTCGCCCAACACATTGACGCAGAACCGTCCGCTCTCGCGGATTGCGGCGTGGCTGCTTGCCGACTTGGCTATGCAGACGAGCAAGGTCGGCGGTTCCGCCGATACCGAGGTCACGGAAGTGGCGGCCATGCCGTAGTGCACGCCCCCGAGTTCGGTGGTGACGATGGACACGCCGGACGCCAGGCGGCGCATGCCTCCCTTGTAGCGGGCGCTTTCAACCGCCGGCTCGGCAGCATCGTTCAGGACGGCGGTGCTGCGGAAAGGCAGGATGCGGGCGGGATCAACCATGGGCCACCTCGTCCCGAGCGGTGTTCGCTTCAAAGAGATGTTCGAGTACGCGTCCTTCCAGCCGGGCGAGCTCGGCCGTGCCACGGCGGCGCGGCCTTGGCAGAGGCACCTCCATGTCGAGCGTGATCCGGCCGCCATCGAGGAGAATGACCCGGTCGGCAAGCGCCAGCGCCTCCGTCACGTCATGAGTGACGAGTACGGCGGTGAAGCGCTGCTCGCGCCAGACGCGCTCCAGCAGGGCCTGCATCTCAATTCGGGTCAGCGCATCGAGCGCCCCCAGGGGCTCATCGAGCAAGAGCAGGCCCGGCCGGCTTGCCAGGGCACGGGCAAGCGCCACCCGTTGCTTCTGGCCGCCCGACAGCACGGACGGCCAGTCACCGGCGCGATCCTCAAGTCCGACCTCGTCCAGGAATCCGAGCGCCTTTTCGCGGCGATCATGCCTGTCGAGCCCGACGGGAAGCCCAACCTCCACATTCTGCACCACGCTCTGCCATGGAAGCAGCCGCGGCTCCTGGAACATGATGCGAGCAGGTGCGCCGGCACTTCCCGATGCGGCAAGCTCGATGCGACCTTCGCTTGGTTGATCGAGGTCTGCGAGCAGCCGAAGCAAGGTGCTCTTGCCGCATCCGCTGCGCCCGACGATCGCCACGAACTGACCGGCGGGAACGTGCAGGTCGAGCGCCGAGAGCACGTTCTTGGTGTCGAAGCTCCGCCCCACGCCGCTCAGTGTGAGGGCGATGCCGGAGACCGGCTCCTCGTCGGCCTCGACCGGGCGCGGATAGATCCTGAGTGCGGTGACGCTCATCGCGCGCCCTCCTTCTGGAAGGCGGGATGCCAGCGCAAAGCGGCTCGCTCGCCAAATTGGGTGATGATGTCGGCCAGCTTGCCGAGCAGGGCGTAGATGAGGATGGCCAGCACCACGACATCGACCAGCAGGAACTCGCGCGCCTGCATGGCCATGTGGCCGAGGCCGCTTTCAGCCGCGATGGTCTCGGCGACGATCAGCGTCAGCCACATGATGCCCAGCGCGAAGCGCAGGCCGACGAAGATGGAGGGCAGTGCGCCGGGCAAGATGACCCGGCGGAACAGCGCTCCCGAGGACATCTCATAAGCGCGCGCCATCTCGATCAGCTGGGGATCGACGCTCCGCACACCGTGCAAGGTGTTGATGTAGATGGGGAAGAAGACGCCGAGCGCGACGAGGAAGAGCTTGGACTCCTCCCCGATCCCGAACCACAGGATCACGAGCGGAATGAGGGCGAGATGCGGCACGTTCCGCACCATCTGGAGCGTCGTGTCGGTGACATCGTTCACGGCGCGAGACAGGCCGTTCGCGATGCCGAGGCCAAAGCCGATCAGGCCGCCGACCGCAAGCCCGGCCAGTGCGCGCAGAGTGCTGACCCACATGTTCTGGACGAGCTCGCCGGAGCGCAGCGACTCCCAGCCTGCCAGAGCCACGGCCGAAGGCGCCGGCAGAACGTTGACAGCGATCAGGCCACCCTGGGCGAGAGCCTGCCAAAGGAGAAGCAGCGCCACAGGCAAGACCCAGCCGCGCGCACCTGACGCGAGCCTAAACAGGCGATGTTCTTGAAAGCGGCTAAGCGCTGCTGGCGTGGCCTGGATTGACATGGCAGCTCCCTACGAACCCCAATGTACATTCATCAAGTAGATGTATGTCAACCGCTATTCGGGCGCATGATGTGGATATATATCTAATAGCACGTACTGTCTGTTGATTGAGGCCAGCGCGCTCTGTTTCCACTTCAGGTGGTGATCGGCGCCGTGAACAATCCCGTATACGATCGGGCAGGCAGGGATTATCGTCGGTCTCTTGGCGGTCGCTTGCCCGCCGCAACCTCGACATTGGAGGCACCGATGTTCACCAGAGCCATGCTTGGAATCGTGCTTGCGCTTTCCGTATCGACTGCTGCTTTCGCAGCAGATCCAGCCAAGATCGGCCAAACGGAGAAAGGGCCTGCCCTGACCGACGCAAAGGGCATGACGCTCTACACGTTCGACAAGGATGCGGGCGGCAAGTCAGCCTGCAACGGACCCTGCGCCGTGAACTGGCCGCCTCTTTCCGCTCCTCAGGGAGCCAAGGGTAGCGGGTCCTACTCGGTCGTCACACGCGACGACGGCTCGCTGCAATGGGCCTACAAGAACAACCCACTCTACGGCTGGGTCAAAGACAAGAAGCCGGGTGAAGTGACCGGCGACGGAGTCAATGGCGTGTGGCACATCGCGACGCCGTGATCTCCGGGAGCGGCGACCTGCCCGCGGCCATCTGGCTGCGGGTGCGAAGCCACGAAAAGGCATGGAGCGCCGGGCTGGCCTGAATGCCGATGTGCCGCCTAAGTAAGCGGCATGAGCGAAACCCTAGCTGCCTTCCTGGCCGGCTTCCTGTTGTCCGGCGCGCTGATCATGGCGATCGGGGCGCAGAACCTGTTCGTTCTGCGCCAAGGTCTTCGGCGTGAGCATGTCGCGCCGATCGTGCTCTTCTGCGGCACGATTGATGCGTTGCTCATCATCGCCGGGGTGGCAGGCATCGGCGCCGTCCTCGCTGCCATTCCTCAGCTGACGATTGCCTTGTCGCTGGGGGGAGCGGCGTTCCTTGCATGGTACGGCGTGAGTGCGCTGCGGCGGATGGCGCGTCCCTCCTCCATGAGCATCGCCGGGACGCAAAGCATCACTCTGTCCCGGGCGCTGGGCACGGCTGCCGCGTTCACCTTCCTTAATCCTCATGTCTATCTCGATACCGTGCTGCTGATGGGCGCAGCGGGTTCGGCACAGCCTCACGATCTGCGTCCGATCTTCGTTACCGGAGCAGCGCTGGCCAGCTTCACGTGGTTCGCGGCGCTTGGATATGGCGCGCGCCTTCTGGCGCCCCTGTTCGTGAAGCCGGCGGCCTGGCGCGTGCTGGATGCCATCGTAGGCATCGTGATGCTGTCGCTGGCGGCTTCGCTGGTGGCACGCGTGCTCGCGCACTAGGTCCGCGTGCTCTCGCAGGCCTGCCGGGGGTGGACATTCTGTTCCTTGACTTTGCCCCGTGCGGCGTCTGACGTGCGGACGTGACGATGATGGGATCATCCGGAGCGCGGCAGATGCTCGGCGCGCTCCTGATCCTCCTCCTCGCGCTGACAGGCGCCGGACGGGGACGGGCGGACGAGAGCAGGCTTGCGAAGGTCGCGACGATGACCATCGCGGGCTTCGTCGTGCCCATCTGCCACGGCGACCCCTCTCGTTCGCAGAAGCCGGACACCTCTCCCGTCAATCATGATTGCTGCGACATCTGCGCGGTATCTGCGTCGGCCCTGACCCCGATGCAGGCGTGGCTGGCATCGCCCCTGCCGTTCCTGCGCTCGGCGGATGATGGTGCGAAGCCGCCGCATCTGGCGCTCGCGCGACGCAAGACGCCACGCCTGTCCCAAGGACCTCCGATCGGTCTGATCTGATCATCCACGTTTCAGATCGACGTCTGCCCTGCACGTGCGCAGAGCAGATCGGGAGGACCTTGCATGTTGAACACCATTTCACGCTCACTGATCATCACGGCTGCCCTGTTCGGCATGGGCAGCGTTGCCTCTTCCCATGAATACAAGGCAGGCGACCTGACCATCCAGCATCCGTGGTCGCGGGCGACGCCTCCCGGCGCCAAGGTCGGCGGCGGCTATCTCACAATCACCAACAATGGAAGCAGCGCGGATCGCCTCGTGGGGGGCAGCGCCGAAATCTCGACGCGGTTCGAGATCCATGACATGGCCGTGGAGAACGGGATCATGAAGATGCGGCCCGCGGGACCGATCGAGATCACTCCGGGAGCAACTCTGTCGCTCGCGCCGGGCGGCAAGCACATCATGATGGTGGGGCTGACACAAACCCCCAAGGAAGGGGACACCATCGCCGGAACGCTGGTCTTCGAGAAGGCCGGCACCGTGAAGGTGGAATTCAAGGTGGAGGCGCTGGGCGCAAGTGCCCCTGCGGGCGCAGCAGCCCCCGTTCCGGCGCACGGCGAGGCTGCAGGATCGCATCACCACTGATCCTTGCGGAGAACAGAGGCGGCCGCTGTTGGTCGCCTCACGCGACGTGAACCCCAATCGGCAGGCAAGGTACCGCGTCGTGCGGCCTTGAGGAACCGCGATGATCCCCCGTTCAGTCAACCTATTCCTCCTCGGCTTCGCAGTGTTCGCGATGCTCGCTGGAGTGACGATCCTGGTTGTCCAGCAATGGTCTCCCTACAGGAGCTTCGGCGTTGGAGGATCTTTCGTCATGAGCGACCTCGAGGGTCGGACCGTCACCGATCGTGATCTCCTGGGTCGCCCCACGGCCATCTTCTTCGGCTTCACGTTCTGTCCGGACGTATGCCCCACGACCATGCTGAGCCTGACATCGGCGATGAAGAAGATGGGAACGGTGGCAGATAAGCTGAATGTCGTGTTCGTGTCAGTGGACCCGGAGAGGGACACGCCCGAAGCGCTTAAGCAGTATCTGGCGTTCTTCGATCCGAGGATCCGCGCCCTTACCGGCACACCGCGACAGGTGGCCAACATGGCCAGCGCATACCGCGCCTATGTGCGCCGAAGCGAGACAGAGGATGAGGGCTATACCATCGACCACGAGACGTCGGTGATGCTGTTCAACAGCAAGGGCCGGATCATCGGCCAGATCTTCCATGGGGAAGACGAGAACGCATTTCTCGCCAAGCTCAATACGTTGGCTGAGCCTAATGTGTGTCGGCCGGGCTTGCCGACCACGTCAAATCTTTGGAGTTCAGCCGGCGAACTCGCAGGCGGGGCCTGCCGTTAGCGGCTCATCAAAGAGAGGGTAGTTCGCCGTTCTCAGGTGAACAGCATGTAGTAGACGACGAAGGGCGAAGCCAGCTGCGCCCATGCACCCACAACTGCTGCCCGATCAATGATTGCGTTCATCACTTCCTCCCGTCTGGAAGCAGAACGGCGATCTTCTCTTCAAGTTCCCCGCGAACAAGGCTCTGGATCAGAGATTGCGCAGACGCTCCAGCACGTCGCTCCAGCGGTAAGGCTTGGAGATGAAGGCGGTGTCGCTCCTGCCACCACCGCTCTTCTCGAAGGCCGGCACCGGATAGCCGGATGCGAGGAGGATCTTGAGCTCGGGCCGCAACTTGCGGGCCGCGTCCGCCAGCTCGAAGCCGGTCATTCCGCGCGGCATCACCACGTCGCTGAACAGCACGTCGATACGGCGATCGCGCCTGAGGATATCGATCGCCGCAGGTCCGTGACTTGCGGTGAGAACTTCGTAACCGAGGCTGTCGAACATCTCCACGGCTGCTTCGAGCACCTGTTCGTCATCATCAACGATCAGCACGGTGCTGGCGGCGCCGTGCTCGTGCCGGTCTCCCCGGGCAACCGGCTCCTTGGCGGGAAGGTAAAGGCTGACCGAAGCCCCCTGCCCCGGTGCGGTGACAATGTGCAGGTGCCCGTCCGATTGCCCGGCAAAACCGTAGACCTGGCTAAGACCAAGGCCAGTCCCCTTGCCCACCTCCTTGGTCGTGAAGAACGGCTCACAGGCATGGCTGAGCACATCCTCGCTCATGCCGGGCCCGTTGTCGGTGACCGAAACCTTCACGTAGTCGCCGGCGGCCGCCGTCGAGAAGAGAAGACGCTCTGCTTCGTGGAACGTCACGACCTCGGTCGAAATCTCGATGGAGCCATCTGCCCCGCACGCGTCCCTAGCATTGACCACGAGGTTCAAAAGCGCCGCTTCGAACTGCGCTGAATCTATGAGTACCGTCCTCATCTCGTGGGACAGGACGATTTTCACCGCAGCCTCGCCGCCTGCAGCACGCCGCAAGATGGCCTCGAAGGTCTCGATCACCTGGTTGAGGTCATGCACCTGCGGCTTCAGCGACTGCCGCCTCGCGAAAGCCAGCAACTGACCCGTCAGCTGGGAACCGCGCTCTGCCGCCAGAAGGGCGTTGTCCAACAGGCGGGCCTCGCGGGGCTCGTGCAAGCGGGACCGCAAGATGTCGAGGCTCGAGATCATGACAGTCAGCAGATTGTTGAAGTCGTGCGCGATGCCGCCGGTCAGTTGCCCGATGGCCTCCATCTTCTGCGCCTGGAACAGCGCCTGCCGGGCTTTCTCCAGTGCTTCGGCGGCTTCACGCCGCTCGGTCATGTCACGCGTGATCTTGGCGAAGCCGATCAACGCCCCGGCTTCGTCGTGGATGGCATCGATGACCACGCTGGCCCAGAAGCGGGAACCGTCCTTCCGGATGCGCCAGCCTTCGCTCTCGAACTTGCCGGTCCGGCGTGCGGTCTCAAGCGCCCGTGCCGGAAGCTGGTTCGCCAGGTCTTCCTCTGCGTAGAACCGCGAGAAGTGATGTCCGACGATCTCGTCGGCTCCATAGCCTTTGATACGCTGCGCGCCGAGGTTCCAGTTCGTGACGTGACCTTCGGCGTCCAGCATGTAGATCGCGTAATCCGCCACGCCCTGGACAAGGATGCGGAAGCGCTCTTCGCTTTGCTTCAGTGCCCGTTGCGCCAGCATGCGCTCGGTGTTGTCGCGCGTGATCTTCGCGAAGCCGATCAGCCGCTTTTTCTTGTCCCAGATCGGGTCGATGACGACGCTGGCCCAGAACCTCGTTCCATCCTTGCGAATGCGCCAGGCCTCGATCTCGAACTTGCCTTCGGAGGCGGCTGTTGCGAGGGCACGTTCCGGCTCGCCACGCTCGCGATCCTCCGGCGTGTAGAAGGCCGAGAAGTGCCGGCCGACGATCTCGTCCGCCGTGTAGCCCTTGAAGCGCTCGGCGCCAGCGTTCCAGCTGCTGACGATGCCCGTGGGGTCCAGCATGTAGATCGCGTAATCGGTCACCGAATCGAGGAGCAGGCGGTAGCGATCCTCGACCGCGTGCGGAAGCCCACCGTCCTGTGACGTCATCTGCTGGTCTTCATGGAATCGTGCCTCGATGCCGATGCGCCGAACGGTCCTGATTACACCTAACGGGCGACGAATCAAGATTTCGAGAGCTGCTGATCCGCGGCTGGCATATGCCGAAGCAGTCCACGGTTCGTGGGTTCACACGCTCCTGAAATGCTTCGAAAGCTTCAGGCCCTGCGCCTGATAATTGGAGCCGAGCCCCTGCCCGTAAAGGGCGTCCGGCACCTCCGACAACCGTTCATAAACCAGCCGCCCCACCGTCTGCCCATGCTCAAGGATGAAGGGCACTTCATGGCTGCGCACTTCGAGCACCGCGCGGGAGCCGCGTCCGCCGGCGGCGTGGTGGCCGAAGCCGGGATCGAAGAAGCCGGCGTAATGCACCCGGAACTCGCCGACCAGTGGATCGAAGGGCACCATCTCGGCCGCATAGGCCGGCGGCACATGCACCGCCTCGCGCGAGGCCAGGATGTAGAACTCGCCGGGATCGAGCACGAGCTGGCGGTTCTTGGCCGTGACCGGCTCCCAAAAGTCCTCGACATCGTAGCCGCCGACGCGGTCCACATCGATGACCGCCGTGTGGCGCTTGGCGCGGTAGCCGACGCGGCCCTGGTCGGGGCCGGACAGGTCCACCGTCACGGAGATGCCGTTGCGGAGATCAGGTTGATCGGTGTCCACCAGCCGCTCGACGGCCTGCAGCGCCGTCATTTCGGCAAGGTCGAGGCCCGCCTCGCCGGAGCGGAAACGGATCTGCGACAGCCGGGAGCCCGTGCGCACCAGAACCGGGAAGGTGCGGGGGCTGATCTCCGCCCAGAGAGTGCCTTCATAGCCGGCGGGAACCGTGTCGAAGCCGCGCACGCCGTCGGCAATCACACGGGTGAAGACATCGAGGCGGCCAGTCGAGCTTTTGGGGTTGGTCGCCGCCATGACGTCGGCCGGCAGGCGCAGGGACTCCAGCAAGGGCACCAGATAGACGCAGCCGGTCTCCAGCACCGCGCCGTCCTCAAGGCTGAACTCGTGCATCAGCACATCGGCCAGCCTCTGGCGCACGCTCTGGCCCGGACCCGGCAGGAAGCTGGCGCGAACACGGTAGGCGCAGGTGCCGAGACGAAGATCGAGGCTTGCAGGCTGGATCTGCCGGTCCAGCAGCGGGCGATCAAGGCGGATCGCCTCGCGGGCGATCAGATCGCGGATGGACTGCGCCGGGCTGATGCCCGCGCCATGTTGACCACCGCTGTTCATGAGACCCCCGCCCTCGCCTACTATGCTCCTAGTGGGCAGCCGGCTTTCTATCAAGTTGCATTGACGAGGTCTGTGGCCGGGAGTAGAGCCGTTGCCACGTCGTGGTGATTTGAGCCGGCCGGCTTGCAGCCACGTAAAACAAGTCGCTAAAAGGCCGTCGCGCTGGTTCTCTCGTGGTTTTCCGGCGCCGCGGCCGCATATGAGGTGCCGCGTGTCCAAGCCCCCTCTGCCCGCCCGCAACCTGAAGCCCGCCACCATTGCCGTGCACGAAGGCACGCTGCGCAGCCAGTTCGGCGAGACCGCCGAGGCGATGTTCCTGACGCAGGGCTATGTCTACGACTCGATGGAGCAGGCCGAGGCGCGCTTCACGGGCGCGGACCCCGGCTTCCAGTATTCGCGCTTCTCCAATCCCACCGTCGACATGTTCGAGCGGCGCATGGCTGCGCTGGAAGGCGCCGAGGCCGCGCGCGCCACGGCGACCGGCATGGCCGCTGTGACGGCCTCCATGCTCAGCTTTGTCTCCGCCGGGGAGCACATCGTGGCCGCCAAGGCGCTGTTCGGCTCCTGCCGCTACATCGTGGAGGATCTCGCGCCGCGCTTCGGCATCACATCCACCTTGGTGGACGGCTGCAATCTCGACGCCTGGCAGAAGGCGGTGCAGCCGAACACGCGCGCCTTCTTCCTGGAGACGCCCACCAATCCCACGCTGGACATCCTGGACATCACGGCCATCGCCGAGATTGCCCACGCGGCCGGCGCCAAGCTGATCGTGGACAATGTCTTCGCCACGCCGATCTTCCAGAAGCCATTGGCGCTGGGCGCCGACGTGGTCTGCTATTCGGCGACGAAGCACATCGACGGACAGGGCCGCACCCTTGGCGGCATCGTGCTTGGCAGCGAGGAATATGTCACCGGGCCGCTGCAGATGTTCCTGCGCCAGACCGGCCCCTCGCTCTCGCCATTCAACGCCTGGGTCATGCTGAAGAGCCTTGAGACGCTCGCCCTGCGCGTCGAGCGGCAGGCGGCGACAGCGGCAAGGGTCGCGGACTTCCTGGGCGACCACCCGAAGGTGCAGCGCGTCATCTACCCGTTCCGCGACGACCACCCGCAGGTGGCGCTGGCCCGCCGGCAGATGACCGCAGGTTCCACGCTCGTCACCTTCGACGTGAAGGGCGGCAAGGAAGAGGCGTTCCGCTTCGGCGGTGCGCTCGGCATCGTCAAGATCACCAACAATCTGGGTGATGCCAAGACGCTCATCACGCACCCGGCTACGACGACGCACCAGCGCCTGAGCGCAGACGCGCGGGCCGAACTGGGCATTTCCGACGCCATGCTGCGGCTGTCTCTCGGGCTCGAAGATGCGGACGACCTCATCGAGGACCTGTCCATCGCCCTCGACGCCATCTAGCTGCACAGGGCACCATTCTAGGATATGCTAACCGGCATGTACTGCGCGACGACCAACAACATCCAGATCACCGTGACACCCCGGTTCCTGAGCGACGAATCCGCTCCGGACAAGGGGCATTTCGTGTGGTCCTATTCCATCGATATCGAGAACCGGGGCGGCCGCACCGTTCAGCTGCTGTCTCGGTACTGGAAAATCGTGGACGCCGCCGGCCGCGTGCAGGAGGTGCAGGGCGCGGGCGTCATCGGCGAGCAGCCGGTGCTGCCGCCGGGCGAGAGCTTTTCCTACACGAGCGGCGTCCCGCTGACGACGCCGTCCGGCTTCATGGCCGGTCATTACGTGATGGAAGCCGAGTCCGGTGAGCGCTTCGACGTCGAAGTGCCTGCCTTCTCGCTCGACTGCACGGATGAGCGCCGCATTGTCCACTGAGGCCGCTGCGCCGTTGCATTCCGCGCGCCCCGGCGAGGAGACGATAGCGATCCTCACCCGGCTTGTCGGCTTCGACACGGTCAGCAGCAAGTCGAACCTGCCGCTCATCGAATGGGTGCGGGACTACCTGGCCGGCCACGGCGTCGAGGCGCGGGTGGTGCCGAATGCCGTTGGCGACAAGGCACTGCTCTTCGCGCGCATCGGGCCGGATGACGTGCCAGCGCTGGCTCTCTCCGCGCACACCGACGTGGTTCCTGTCGCGGGGCAGAACTGGACCAGCGATCCGTTCACGCTGACGGAGCGGAACGGCCGGCTCTATGGCCGCGGCTCGTGCGACATGAAGGGCTTCATCGCCGTGGTGCTGGCCGCCGTTCCGGCGCTGAAGGCGGCCACTCTGCGCCGCCCCGTCGAGCTGGTCCTGACCTATGACGAGGAAACCAGCATGGACGGCGTCGCCGATGCGCTCTCCGTGCTGGGCGAGGCCTGGCAGAAGCCGCTGGCCGTGATCGTCGGCGAGCCCACCAGCCTTGAGGTGGTGGACGCGCATCTGTCCATTGCCGGCCTGCGGATGACGATCCATGGTCGGGCCGCGCATTCCAGCCTTCCGCATCTCGGCGCCAGCGCCGTGCTCGCCGCCCATGAGATCATCGGCGAATTGGAGCGCATCGCGGCCGAGTTCCGGTCAGCAGGCGATCCGACGGGACGCTTCACGCCGCCTTATTCCACACTGAATGTCGGTCGCATCGAAGGCGGAACCGCGCACAACATCGTGCCCGAGCACTGCAGGCTGGAGTTCAGCATGCGCGGCGTGCCGGGCTGCGACATCGAAGGTGCGGTGGACCGCGTGGTCGCATTCGCCACCGGGCCGGTGCTGGACAAGCTGCGCGAGACCGCGCCGGATGCCAGCATCGACGTCCAGCGCTGGCTCACGGCCCCGGCTCTTGCGCCGGAAACGGGTTCCGAAGCGGAGCGGATCGCCATGCACCTCGCGGGCACGAACCGCACCGCAACCGTCGCCTACGCCACGGAGGGTGGCTCCTTCCAGCGCGCCGGGCTCTCCACCGTGGTGTGCGGACCCGGCTCCATCGATCAGGCGCATGCGCCCGACGAGTATATCGAGATCAGTCAATTGGCCGCCGGCGAGGCGTTCATGCAGCGGCTGCTGGAGCACTGCCGCGCCGGCTGACCGACTTCAGCTGTCCTCGAGTTCCGCTTCCGCCGGCGTCACCACATAGGTTTCCGAACAGAATTCGCAGGTGACGGTGATGACCCCGTCATCGCCCACCATGTCGCGGCGATCCTCATCGGGAAAGCCGCGAAGCATGCCCAGGATGCGATCGCGCGAGCAGGTGCATTCCTCGCGGACTGGCTGGGTCTCGAACACGCGCACGCCCCGTTCATGGAACAGCCGGTAGAGCAGGTCTTCGCTGGAGATCATCGGGTCGATCAGTTCGTGATCCTCGATGGTGCCGGCAAGGATCTGGGCCTCGTTCCAGCCCTCGTCCTCTTCCGTCTCCGGAAGCTCGATGCCGTCCGGCACATCGCCCGGCGGGAGGTCACGGCGAACGCTCTCGCCTGCCGCCGGCAGGAACTGCACGAGAAAACCGCCCGCCCGCCATTTCAGGCCGCGCTCCTCCTCGTTCGCCTCGAACGCCTCGGCAACGGCGAGCCGCACAAATGTCGGGATCTGCTCCGACTGCTGGAAATATTCGTGCGCCGCGGCTTCGAGGCCCTCGCCTGCAAGCGGAACGATGCCCTGGTAGCGGTTCATGTCGCCGCCCGGATCCACCGTCATCGCAAGGTGGCCCTTGCCGAGCAGATCCACGCCCGCCTCGGCGTCGGCGGCCACGCGGTCCGCATCGAAGCGGGCATAGGCGCGCATGCTGTCGGGGGCGCGGAAATCCACCACCACCATGTCCAGGGCGCCGTCGGTCTTTGTCTGAAGCTGGAAGCGGCCCTCGATCTTGAGAGACGTGCCAAGCAGCACGGTGAGGGCAACCGCTTCACCGAGGATCTTGGACACGGGCGCGGGATAATCATGCCGCGCCAGCACGGCATGAATGGTCGGCCCGAGGCGCACGACACGGCCGCGCACGTCGAGGCCTTCGACCTGGAATGGAAGAACGTTATCGTCGGGAATTTCAGAGATCATGTGATGTCTTGGCTCGGACGTCAGGCCCGGAGCGCGTCGAAACACCAGGCAAGGACGCCTTTCTGGGCGTGGAGACGATTTTCCGCTTCGTCGTATACGGCGGATTGCGGACCGTCGATGATCTCATCGGTGACTTCCTCGCCCCGATGAGCCGGCAGGCAATGCAGGAATATGGCATCGGCCTTCGCGGATTTCATCAGGTCGGCATTCACCTGGTACGGGCACAGCAGTTCGAGACGACGCTCGCGGTCGCTGTCGCCCATCGAAACCCAGGAATCCGTGATGACGCAATCGCTGCCGTCGACCGCCTCGCGAGGGTCGTTGGTAAGGCTGATCTGCGCGCCTTCTCGCCGGGCTGCAGCGAGCAGCACGTCCGCCGGAGCCAGTTCGGCAGGAGTGGCAATCTTCATGGCGAAGCCGAGCTTGGCCGAAGCGTGAACCCAGGACGCCAGCACATTGTTGCTGTCGCCGGTCCAGGCAATCGTCCTCCCCTCGATGGGACCAGAGCGCTCCTCAAAGGTCATGATGTCGGCCAGCACCTGGCAGGGGTGCGATTTCTTGGTCAGGCCGTTGATCACCGGCACGCCCGCATAGCGCGCCAGTTCGCTGACCAGATCGTGGCTCAAGGCGCGGATCATGATGGCGTCGACGAAGCGGGACAGCACGCGCGCGGTGTCGCAGATCGCCTCGCGCTCGCCGAGCTCGATCTCCTTGCCCGTCACCATGATGGGCGAGCCACCGAGATCGTTGATGCCGACCTCAAAGGACATGCGGGTGCGCAGCGACGGCTGCTCGAAGACGAGCGCGATGTTCTTGCCCGCGAGAATGCGGTCTTCCGCTGCCCCGCGACGCGCCTTCATGGCTTTGGCGGAGGCGAGGATGGCGCGCAGATCCGCGCCGGAAAGATCCGAAATGTCCAGGAAGTGCCGAACGGCGCTCACGTGAGATGATCCTATTCTGCTGCGCTGCGCCCCTGAGCGAGAGCGGTTTCGACTTCGGTGAGGGCTGCATCCAATGCGCCGATGGCGCTATCGATGTCCTCGGCGGTGATGGTGAGCGGCGGAAGAAGGCGCACCACATTGTCTCCCGCCGGCACTGTCAGCACATGCTGGCGCAGCAGCGCGCCCACCAGTTCGGCCGGCGGTACGTGGCAGCGCACGCCCAGCATCAGCCCCTCGCCCCGGATCTCGGCCACGACGCCGCGATGGCGGTCGGCAAGCTCGGCGAGCTTCTGCTTCAGGACCAAGCCCTTCTGCGCCACGTCGGCGAGGAAGCCATCCTCCAGCAGCACATCCATCACCGCGTTGCCGACGGCCATCGCGAGCGGATTGCCGCCGAAAGTGCTGCCGTGCGCGCCAGCTGTCATGCCGGCAGCGGCCCTGTCCGTGGCCAGGCACGCGCCGAGCGGGAAGCCGCCGCCGATGCCCTTGGCCAGGGTCATGATGTCCGGCTCGACGCCGGTTCCCTGATGGGCGAACAGGTGGCCTGTCCGGCCCATGCCGCTCTGCACCTCGTCGAAGATCAGCAGAAGATCGTTGGCGTCGCAGATCTCGCGCAGGAACCGCAGGAAGGACGGTGCCACCGGCTTGACGCCGCTCTCGCCCTGAATCGGCTCGATGATGATGGCCGCGGTTTCAGGGCCGATCGCGGCTTTCAGCTGCGCTTCGTTCCCGACATCCACATGATCGAAACCCTCGACCGCAGGACCGAAGCCCTCCAGATGCTTGGGGCTTCCGCCGGCCGCGATGGTGGCAAGCGTGCGGCCATGGAAGGCGCCGTTGAAGGCGATGACGCGCCAGCGCTCCGGCCGGCCGGACGCGCTCTGGAACTTGCGCGCCATCTTCAGCGCGGCCTCATTGGCCTCGGCGCCGGAATTCGCAAAAAACACCACGTCCGCAAAGCTGTTGGCGCACAGGCGCGAGGCCAGGCGTTCACCCTCGGGAATACGGTAGAGATTCGAGGTGTGCCACAGCTTCGCCGCCTGCTGCTGCAGGGCCTCGACAAGATGGGGATGTGCGTGGCCAAGCGCGTTGACAGCGATGCCCGCGCCGAAATCCAGATAGCGCTCGCCCGTGTCGGCCACGAGCCACGACCCCTCGCCTCGCTCGAAGGAGAGGTCCGTGCGTGCGAAGACGGGAAGAAGGGCGGAGCGGTCGGTCACAGGCAGCCTCCACAATGAGGTGTGGCCAGAAAAACGCAAAGGCGCCGCCTCGTGAAGGCAGCACCTCTGATACGGGAGATTTTAAGCCCCCCGGGAACGCTGTCAATTGCTGCTATCTCGCCGTAGCGCGTTGATTTCACTGAAGCCGGTTCAGCGTGCGGAGGAGTTTTCCCGGGGTTCATTGGGGAAAACGTCGCGTTCCCCTTTCGGACTCTTGCAGCCGAGTCAGCCCCTATAGTAGTTTAGATCTCGTTAAGCACGACATCTCGTGCACCTCGTATCAATCGAACACTACAAACAGTGTATCGGTTCCTGTGCTGGCATATAGCCGGGGGCCGCGCCGCTTGGATTCCGCCTGATGAAGGCGCTTAGGGAGTGACGCGATGAACTGGACAGAAGAGCGGGTTGAACTGCTGAAGAAACTCTGGGCGGACGGGCTGAGCGCCAGCCAGATCGCTGCAGAGCTTGGCGGCGGCGTCACCCGCAATGCCGTCATCGGCAAGGTTCACCGGCTCGGCCTGTCCGGCCGCGTCAAGGCCGTAGCCTCGGCTGCCCCGCGTCCGCGCAAGCCGCGGGCACCGTCCCATCCCTCCGCCACACTCTACCGGGTGCAGGGCAATGCAGCTCTCGCCGCTGTGCCGGCCCCGTCGGCTGAGGTCGATCGCATGCCGGAAGTGGCCGTGCGCCCCCGCCTCGAGGCCGTCTCGTGCGAGCGGGTCACCATCATGGATCTTCGCGAGTGCATGTGCCGCTGGCCGATCGGCGACCCCGGCCGCGACGACTTCCGCTTCTGCGGCACCCGCGCCGACCCGGCGACCCCGTATTGCAACTACCACTCCGCCATGGCCTACCAGCCCACAACGGATCGCCGCCGCCGCAACGCGGCCTGACATCCCCGTAACGAATGAAAATGGCCGCCCCAGAGGCGGCCTTTTTCATTGCATGCGCCGAGAGATCAGTTCGGGCGCGAGAACGTCTCGTCAAAGGAATAGCCGGAACCGCGCACGGTCCGGATCGGATCAGGACGACGACCCTTGTTGATCGACTTGCGCAGGCGGCCGACATGGACGTCCACGGTGCGCTCGTCGATGTAGACGTCGTGCCCCCACACACCGTCCAGCAATTGCTCGCGCGAGAAGACGCGGCCGGGCGTCTGCATCAGGAATTCGAGCAGGCGGAACTCGGTCGGCCCCAGATCCACCTCGCGGCCGGAGCGGCGGACGCGGCGCGTGTCGCGGTCGAGCTCGATATCGCCGGCCTTCAGCTGCGAGGCCACCTGCGCCGGGTTGGAGCGCCGCAGAAGGCTGCGGACGCGCGCCACCAGTTCCGGCACGGAGAACGGCTTCACCACGTAATCGTCGGCACCGGTGGCAAGGCCGCGCACGCGCTCGGCCTCCTCGCCACGCGCCGTCAGCATGATGATCGGCAGCAGTTCCGTTTCGGGCCGGGCGCGCAGGCGGCGGCACAGCTCGATGCCGGAAAGGCCGGGCAACATCCAGTCGAGGAGGAGCAGATCGGGCGCCCGCTCGCGAAGCCGGGTCTCGGCCTCGTCGCCGCGAGCGACGTTCTCGACCTCATAGCCTTCGGCTTCCAGATTGTAGCGGAGGAGCAGCGTCAGCGGCTCCTCGTCCTCCACAATCATCACACGTGCGACCATGATTACCGGCCTTCGGCGTAGGTCAGGGTGGTCATGCTCGTGAGGTCGCCCTTCGGACGCTCATCGGCCAGGACCTCGCCGTGAACCAGATAGTGGATCGTCTCGGCGATGTTGGTCGCGTGGTCGCCGATGCGCTCGATGTTCTTGGCGCAGAACAGGAGATGCGTGCAGAAGCCGATATTGCGCGGATCTTCCATCATATAGGTCAGCAGTTCGCGGAACAGCGAGGTGTAGATCGCGTCGATCTCGCCGTCCTGCCTCCAGACCTCCATGGCGCTCGCAGCATCGCGCCGCGAATAGGCGTCGAGAACGTCCTTCAGCTGCGAGATCACCAACTCGCTCATATGGTCGACACCACCCGCCAGCTTCGGCGGCTGCAACTGCCCTTCCAGCGCCATGACGCGCTTGGCGATGTTCTTCGCAAGGTCGCCGATGCGCTCCAGATCGTTGGAAACGCGCAGGGCGGCCACGATCTCGCGAAGGTCCACTGCCATGGGCTGGCGCCGGGCGATGGTGAGCACCGCCTTCTCCTCAACCTCATGCTGCAGGGCGTCGATCGCCTTGTCGGTGGCAATGACGCTCTGCGCCAGACCGACATCGCGGTCCAGAAGCGCAGTGATGGAATCTGCGACAAGCTTCTCCGAGAGACCGCCCATCTCCGCGATCATCTCGCTGAGCGACTTCAGGTCTTCGTCGAACTGCTTCGCGGTGTGATCGTTCATAGCGCCGCCAATCCTTCTCGTGGGGTCTCATAAGTTCCCAGGGTGACGGTTGAATGACAGCTTGCAAGCGTCATTCGTCTGCCACGCGCGCGCCTGTACGGCGCAACATCTTGGCCATGGGACGAGGCATAGAGGTTTCCAGCGCGACCGTGAAGCGCGCGCCCTCACCCGGGCTCTCGATGACGAGGCGTCCGCGATGGCGGGCAAGGATGTGCTTCACGATGGCGAGCCCCAGCCCCGTTCCGCCCTTGTCACGGCTCTTGCCCACATCGATCCGGTAGAAGCGCTCCGTCAGCCGGGGCACGTGCTCCGCAGGGATGCCAGGGCCGAAGTCACGTACGATGACCTGCGCCTCCTGCTTCGATCCCGGAGCTGGTTGACTGACCGTCACCTCCACGCGCCCGCCGGACTGGCCGTATTTGATGCCGTTCTCCACAAGGTTCTCGACGACACGGATCAACTCGTCGCGGTCTCCGGGAACCGTGACGGGTTCAGGCGGCATGTGAGGGATGAGTTGCACGCTGCGTTCGGCGGCCAGGGGGGACAAGCTGTCCAGCACCGTGCGCACCACCTCGACGAGGTCGATCGGGTCCACCGGGCGCATATGCTGTTTCTGTTCGATGCGTGACAGCGACAGAAGGTCATCGATCAGGCGCGACATGCGCCCGGCCTGGGCGCGCATGATCTCCAGGAAGCGGGCACGTGCCTCGACGTCGTTCTTTGCCGGACCCTGAAGGGTTTCGATGAAGCCGAGGATAGCGGCGAGCGGGGTGCGGAGCTCGTGGCTGGCATTGGCCACGAAATCCACCCGCATCCGCTCGGCACGGCGCAGATGGGTGAGATCGTGCAGGACCAGCAGCACATTATCGGGCACCCCGCCCTCGCCTGTCCGCAGGCGCACGGGCCCGATGCGCGCCTCGATCCAGCGATCGACGGGCACCCTGTCGGCGTATTCGACGAGGCGGCCCGGCTCTCCTGCCCCGACGGCACGAATAGCGTCGAGGATCTCGGGCACCCGCAGCGAGAACGAGATGGGATCGCCGGCCCGCAGATTGGCGAAAGCTTCCCGCGCAGGGGGATTGGCTTCCAGAACGGTCCCGCGTTCCGTGAGCAGGATCGCGGGTTCCGTGAGAGCTTCCAGCAGGGCACGCACCGGCAGTTCACGGGCCGCGGCGGTCTCGCTGCTGGTGCGCTCCCGCGTCTCGGCCGCGCCGGGCACGAGAGCGAGGCCCGCGGTGATCGCCAACAAAGCCGCGCCGGCGAGCAAAGGCGAAAGATCGTCGGCGACGCACAGCAAGGCGAGCACGAGCGCGAAACCCGCGAGCGGCATCATCGCCGCGCGGATTCTCTGAACAGCGGCACTTTGTGCGTTCACCGCATCCATCCAGCGCGTCACACCCTGTTCGCTCATGCAGCCTCCCGTGAAAAGGAAGCGCATGACCTCATGACAGAGCCATGACCATCTGTATCCTGCGGCGCGGTGACGCGAAAGCGTGATCGGTCACATCCACGCCCGACTTGCAGGGCAAGCCATGGCACTGTCGTCAGGCGGTGTTATCGTCGGCCGCGCCGTCAGGTCCAAAACGGCACAGCCATTGCTTCGCGTCCCCAGTGTCCCAGCCCGCAGGTGCCTCATGCTCGAAAAGCGTCACGAATCTTCGAAGGTCAGCGAGCACGACGCCGCAACCGAGGACATGGTGAGCGAGGCGAAGAGCGCGATCATCAGCAAGATGACGCTTTCGGTCGGCAAGGACCCGGCATTCGCGACGGATTACGACTGGTTCCTGGCCTGCGCGCTGGCGGCCCGTGACCGGGCAACCCTGCGCTTCCTCGAAGGAAAGCGGGTCACGGCCTCCGATGGGAAGAAGCGGGTCTACTATCTCTCGCTCGAATTCCTCATCGGCCGGCAATTGACGGATGTGCTCTCCAATCTGAGCCTCCTCGATGTGTTCCGGGCGGCGTTGGAAGACCTCGGCGTGGACTACGAGCGCGTGCGGTCGGCAGAGCCGGACGCGGCGCTTGGCAATGGCGGCCTAGGACGCCTCGCCGCCTGCTTCATGGAAAGCATGGCCACATTGGGCATCCCTGCCTACGGATATGGCATCCGCTACGACCACGGCCTCTTCCGGCAGGTCATCTATGACGGCTGGCAGGAGGAATATCCGGAAGATTGGCTGTCATTCGGCACGCCCTGGGAATTCCTGCGCACCGACGTTGTCTTCAATGTTGGCTTCGGCGGCTCGGTTGAGACCTATGTGACGCCGGCCGGCATCACCCGCTACACATGGCATCCCGGCGAGGTGGTCCATGCCGTGTCCTACGACACCCCCATGGTCGGGTGGCGCGGGCGAAGCGTCAATCCGCTGCGGCTGTGGTCGGCCCGCGCCGTAGACCCGCTGCGGCTGGAGCTTTTCAACCGCGGTGATTTCGCCGGCGCCTCCTCGGACCAAGCGCGGGCCGAAGCGATCTCGAAGTTCCTCTACCCCAGCGACGAAACCCCTTCCGGGCAGGAACTGCGCCTGCGGCAGGAATATTTCTTCGTCTCTGCCTCGCTTCAGGACCTGCTGAGCCGCCACCGGCGCATCTATGGCGACCTGCATTCGCTGCCGGAGCGCGCTGCCATCCAGCTCAACGACACCCACCCGGCCGTGGCCATCGCCGAGATGATGAGGCTGCTGCTGGACGAGCATGGCCTGCCCTGGAACGAGGCATGGGCCATAACATCCGCCACATTCTCCTACACCAACCACACGCTTCTTCCGGAAGCGCTTGAGACCTGGCCGCTGGCCGTGTTCGAGCGGTTGCTGCCCCGTCACCTGCAGATCATCTACTTCATCAACAACCTGCATCTCGAAGCGGCGAAGAAGGCCTTCCCGGAGGAGCCCGAGCTTCTGCGTTCCGTCTCGATCATCGATGAGCGCGATGGCCGCAAGGTTCGCATGGGGCAACTGGCCTTCGTGGGCTCGCACGCCATCAACGGCGTGTCGGCTCTCCACACCGACCTGATGCGCAAGACCACCTTCCGCGACCTGAACCGCATCTATCCCGACCGTATCCAGAACAAGACCAACGGCATCACCTTCCGCCGTTGGCTTCACCAGTCCAACCCCGGATTGACCGCGATCCTCAAAGAGGTCTGCGGCGCCGAGGTCGTGGACAATCCGGAAGTCATCGAACGGCTTGCCGCACATGCAGGCGACAGTGCGCTCCAGGATCGGATCCGGGCGGTCAAGCTCGCCAACAAGACGGCGCTCGCAAAGGTCATCGCCGAGCGCACGGGTGTCCGCGTCGATCCGGCCGCCCTGTTCGACGTGCAGATCAAGCGGATGCACGAATACAAGCGCCAGCTCCTGAACTTGCTGGAGACGGCTGCCCTCTACGATGCAATCCGCGCCAACCCCGATGCCGACTGGACGCCTAGGGTCAAGATCATGGCGGGCAAGGCGGCTGCCTCCTACGTGAACGCCAAGTTCATCATCAAGCTCGCCAACGACATCGCCCAGGTCGTCAACAACGATCCCGCGGTGCGAGACCTGCTCAAGGTGGTGTTCCTGCCGAACTACAATGTCAGCCTCGCGGAGGTCATCATCCCGGCGGCTGATCTGTCCGAGCAGATCTCCACGGCCGGCATGGAGGCGTCCGGCACCGGCAACATGAAGCTGGCCCTCAATGGCGCCCTGACCATCGGCACCCTGGACGGCGCCAATATCGAGATCCGCGACAATGTCGGCAACGACAACATCTTCATCTTCGGCTTGACCACCGATGAAGTCAGCTACCGGCGCGAGCGCGGCATCACTGCAGGACAGGCCATCGCGGCCTCGCCCATGCTCGCGGGCGTGTTGAACGCCGTGTCCGGTGGCCGCTTCTCGCCGGACGATCCGGGCCGCTTCGTGCAGTTGATCGACGGCTTGCGCGGTGCGGACCGCTACATGGTGACGGATGATTTCGACAGCTATTACGCGGCCCAGCGCCGGGTGGATGCCTGCTGGAACAGCGGCGAGCCGTGGACACGCTCGGCGATCATCAACATCGCGAACATGGCGTGGTTCTCCTCGGACAGAACCATCGCGGAATACGCGCGCGAGATCTGGAACGTCCCGGTAGACCTCTGAAGCCTATGGGTGCCCGCGATGCGGGCACCCGCCACGTCAACGGTCGCGATTGGCCACGAAATGCGCGGCGGCGCGCAGAACCTCTGCGCGCTCCCCGAAACCGGCCAGGGCCGCGTCGGCTTCGCTGACCAGTTGGGCCAACCGTGCCCGTGCGGCTTCCTTGCCCCACAGGCGCACCAATGTTCCCTTGCCCTTGGCGGCGTCCTTGCCGGTGGCCTTCCCGACGACAGCCGCATCGGCCTCCTCGTCCAGCAGGTCGTCCGCAATCTGGAAAGCCTGACCGAGCGTGCGGCCATAGGTGGCGAGCGCCGCGCGCTGTCCTGCATCGGCACCGCCCAGAATCGCGCCCATCTCCACTGACGCCAGCAGAAGGGCACCCGTTTTCATGGCCTGCAGGCGCAGGATTTCCGTGTCGGTAAGATCGAGCGGCCGCCCGGTGTCGGCAAACCGCCCCTCGGCCTCGAGATCGAGGAACTGGCCCCCGACCATACCGCCCAGACCCGCTGCGCGCGCCAGCACCTTCACCAGTTCCACGCGCACCGCCGGGTCTGCCGAAGTGGGCTCGTCCGCCAGCACGTCGAAGGCATAGGTCAGCAGCGCGTCGCCTGCGAGGATGGCGGTGGCCTCGTCGAACTTGCGATGGGTGGTGGGCTGGCCGCGGCGCAACTCGTCATCGTCCATGGCCGGCAGGTCGTCATGGACGAGGCTGTAGCAGTGCACGAACTCCATGGCCGCAGCCGCGCGAAATACACCTTGTCCCGATGCGCCGAAAAGCCGGGCGCTTTCCACCACCAGGAACGGACGCAGCCTCTTGCCGCCGGCCAGCGCCGCATAGCGCATGCTCTCGACCACGCGTGCCGGACGCAGGGTCTCGCCTTCCAGGGCATCGCTTCCCAGCAGGTCCATCAGGACGGCATCGACATCCCGAACGGCGGCGGACAGGTACGCCGAAAACTCAGAAGGTTTCACCAGTACTGCCTTTCTTAGAGAAGAAGCCCAATGCTAGACACATTTGGGCAGCATGGACGGCACGCGAGTGCAAGGCTCGTGGCCGGACCCGTGCGCTGTCAAACCCTGGCAGCCCCGTAAGGCCGATCCCTGTGCCGCTGGCGGAGTATCCCAAATGAACAAGACGAGCGAGCGCATTTTCACGCGTTGCGCCGAGATATGCACCCGGCACCGTTGGACCGTCGTGATCATATCGGTGGTTCTGACAGCGCTCGCGGCCTATGCGTCGACGTTCATGACGGTGAACACCAGCACCGACGGGGTTCTCTCCAACAGCCTGCGCTTCCGACAGGTCGAGGAGCAGTACCGCAAGTCCTTCCCGAAGGAAGAGGCCATCCTCGCCATCGTGGACGCGGCCACTCCGGCGGACGCGGACAGCGCTGCTCAAAACCTTGCCGTCAGGCTCCGTGCCCGACCGGAACTGTTCAGCGATGTTCGCCAGCCCGGCACGCAGCCCTTCTTCACGCAGAACGGTCTCCTCTATCTTCCGGAAGAGCAACTGAACGGGCTCCTTCAGCCCATCGAGAACGCAGCGGGTCCGCTCCAGCTCTTCGCCGCCGATGCAAGCTTGAGGTCCCTCGCCCAGATGATTGCCGATCCGCAGGGCGGATCGGGACAGGCGGACAGCGCCGAGGCGGCGCGGCTTTTCCGGGAGTTGGGCACCACGGCTTCCGCCCGGGCATCGGGTGATCAGGACAAGCAGGCGAACTGGGTCGATGTGTTCGGCATCAAGCGGCCCGAGGGCCGCCCGGGAACACGCCGCTTCGTGCTGACGAAGCCTGTGCTGGACAATGCCTCCATGGACCGCGGCGGCCCGGCCATCGAAGCGCTGCATGAGGAGATCGCAGGCCTCAAGGGTGAGGAAGCCAAGGGAGTCGAAGTCCAGATCACCGGCGACCCCGTGCTGCGCCGTCAGGAACTGCACGACGCCTTCGCAGGGGCCAGCACCGCGTCCGTCCTCTCGCTCATCCTTGTCGCCATCAGCCTTGTGCTCGGCGTGCGCTCCGGTCGCCTGATCTTCGTGTTGATGGTGACGCTGCTGCTCGGCGGCATCCTGACGACGGGTCTGGCCGCATTGGTGGTGGGACGGCTGAACCTCATCTCCATCGCCTTCATGGTGCTGTTCATCGGCCTCGGCGTCGACTTCGGCACCCATCTCGGCCTGAGATTCATGGAGGAGCACAAGAAGGGGCTGCCCTTCGAGAAGGCCATGGGCAACGCCATGGTCGGCGAAGGTCCGGCGATCGGCCTCAGCACGCTGTGCGCCATCGTGGCCTTCCTGTCCTTCGTGCCGACCTCCTACACGGGTCTCGCCGAATTCGGCATCATCTCGGCGCTCGGCATGGTGGTGGCATTCATCACCACCTTCACGCTTCAGCCGGCGCTCATGGCCTTGCTGCCGCCGAAGACCCCCAAGAAGCGGATGCCCGAGTTCGGCATCGGCAACTGGATCCGGCTGCACCACATGGGCATCCTCATCGTTGCCGGCGTGGTGACCTTGGCCGGGCTTTATGCGGCGAGCTTCGCCCGCGTGGACACCAATCCGCTGAACCTGCAGGACCCGAGGGCAGAGCCGGTCGTCGCCTATCGCAGCCTCGCCGATAATCCGCAGACCTCGCCCTACAGCATCAATGTCGTTGCCAAGGACGTCGAGACGGCAAGGCAGGAACGCAGCAAGCTCGCCGCTTTGCCCGGCGTCGCGCATGTTATGACGGCCGAGGACTTCCTGCCGACCGGTCAGGAGCCCAAGCTCGCCCTCGTCACTGCGACGAAGTCCGCGCTTGGCCCGGCCTTCTTCAACCCGCAGGTCGCTCCGGCTCCCGACGAGGCAGAACTGAGGGCAGCCTTCCTGCAACTCCGTGAAGCCTCGAGCCGCATCGTGGACAGCGCTCCGGAAGGGTCGGACATTCGCGCGGCGGCGACCAGTTTCCGCGACGGTCTGGCCGAATTCGAGCAGAAGCGGGGAACGGATGCGGCAGCGCTCGCCGATCTCCAGAAGGGCCTCATCGGCTCCCTGCCGCAGATCGTCTCCAATCTGCGCGAGCGGCTGGCGGACCTGAAGCCGCTGGCGGTCACCGACCTGCCGCCGGACGTCCGGCGCGACTGGATCAACGACGCCGGTGAGTTCCGGCTTCAGGTGCAGCCTGCCGGCAATGTCGCGTCTCCGGAAGGCTTCGAGACCTTCTCTCAGACCGTGCAGAGCGTCGCGCCCGATGCGTCCGGTGTTCCGATCAGCGTGCATGAGGCCGGCGAGGCCATCACCATCTCGTTCGGAGAGGCGATCCTCTACACCACGCTGGCGATTGGCCTGATCGTCATCGCGCTTCGCCGCCGCGTCTCCGATGTGGTGCTGGTGCTGGCCCCGCTGGCCGTCGCCTCCATCTGGACGGTCGCCTGCTCGGCCCTGCTGGACCTGCCGTTCAACTTCGCGAACGTCATCGTCATCCCCCTGCTGATCGGGCTGGGGGTGGCCGGCAGCATCCACATCGTGGTGCGCGCTCGCGAACTGGAGCACGAACGTACGGAGACGGGAGAAATCCCAGACGTGCTCGACACCTCCACCTCGCTTGCCGTGCTGGTGGCGCAGTTGAACACCGTCGCCGCCTTCGCGACCTTGATCGTCTCGCATCATCGCGGCCTCTACAGCATGGGCATGCTGCTGGGCCTCTCGATCCTGCTGGTCGTGATCGTCTCCCTCGTGGTGCTCCCTGCCGCATTGATCGCGATCAACCGGTGGAAGCACCGCCGCCACGCTGGCGCGCAGGCCTGAAAAGGGGCATCTGACGTCCGAACACGGATGGGTGACAGGATGGCCAAGGTTCTGGTGACGGGAGGTGCCGGCTTCGTAGGCCGGCATCTCGTCGAACGTCTGCACGCGCGCGGAGACACGGTGCGCGTGCTCGATGTGGCGGCTCCAGCGCAGAGGCTGCCCGGCGTCGACTACATCACCGGGTCGATCCTGGATGCCCGGGAGGCGGCGGCCGCGCTCGAAGGCGTCGAGCGCCTCTACCATATCGCCGGCATTGCCCATCTCTACGCGGAGCCGATCTCCCGCTTCGACGACATAAACCGGCGTGGCACGGAGATCGTGCTTGGCGAGGCCGTGAAGGCGGGCACCCCGCGCATCCTGCACTGCTCGACGGAATCGATCCTGCTGCCCCCGCGCTCGGGAGGCACGCCCCGGCCTGTCAACGAGACGAACCCGCCCAGCATGGCGGACATGCCGGGCCCCTACACCCGCTCGAAGCTGGCCGGCGAGCAGATCGCCCTGCAGCATGCACGTGACGGCGCCGATCTCGTCGTGGTGAACCCGACCGTCCCGATCGGCCACGGCGACGAGAACATGACGCCGCCGGCGATGATGCTGGACCTGTTCCTCAGCGGCGGCTCGCCGATGTTCCTGGACTGCAATCTGAACTTCGTGGACGTGCGCGATGTTGCCGACGGCATCATGCTGGCTGCCGACAAGGGACGCGCGGGCGAGCGCTACATCCTGGGCGGTGAGAACGTCGCCCTGCGCGATCTGCTGCGCCGGCTCGAAGTGATGTCCGGGCGACCAATGCCCAAGCGCACCGTGCCGGCCGGCATAGCCCTGGCAGCAGGCGTGGTCTCCGAGTGGTTCTCGCGCAAGGTTTCCGGCAAGACCCCTGCCGCCACTCGAGAAGGGGTGTTGCTCGCATTGCGCTCGGCACCGTTCGACAGCTCGAAGGCGCGCACGGAACTGGGTTATCAGCCCCGCCCTATCGAGGAGGCGCTGCGGACCGAGATCGAATGGCTGCTCCAGCGCAACGGCGGGAAAGCCACCGTTCGGGAACGCTCCGCCTAGCTTTCGCCAAGAAACTTTGGCTAGATCGTCGTCAAAGCCTCAGGGAACAAAGTCATGAAGCTCTCGATCGCTCTGGCGGCTGCCCTTTTCGTGGCCGCATCCGCGCCTGCCCTTGCCGGGACTGTCTTGATCAACATCAGCGGCATCGCCGTTGGACAGGGAAGCGTGAAGGTCGCGATCTGTGACACCGGGTTGGCCGAGGAGGGATGCCCCATCTCGGCGTCCCAGCCGGCCATCGCGCCGAGCCAGCAATTCGTGTTCGAAGACGTACCGACCGGCAGCTATGCCTTTGTCGGCTACCAGGACCTGAACAACAACGGCTCGCCGGACAAGAACTTCCTCGGCATTCCCAAGGAACCGATCGCCCTGAGCAACGGTGCGTGGGAAAAGCTCGTTCCCACCTTTGGCGATGCACAGATGCCCATCTATGAGGGTGCCGCCAACCGCATCCCCCTGACGCTGAAGATCTTCGGCGGCGGCAAGAAGGCCGCATCCGCCCAATAATCATGCGCGGCTTCCGGGCAACAACTTCCGGCAGCATTTGGGGAGCGAGCTGCCGCGACTCGACGGCGCAGCGCTTTCCGTGCGATAAACCAGCACTATTTTGCGTTCTAAGCCAGCATTGGTGGTCTCTAAGCGGGTCTTCGATGTCGGCATGAGGCGGCCCGATGCGGGTCATGCCGCCTCACCCCACTTTCCGGTGGCTGGACTGGCGGCGGCGGCTCATCGAGCGGTCCGGCCTCCGTTCAGCCCTTCGGCTAAGTGATCTGGAACTGGAAGCCGGCAGTCACGACTTCCCGTTCGAAATGCCGCATCGGCGCCGGCTTCTGCTGTGTGTCTGCGGTCTAGGGCTGGCTCGGCATGGTCGCCAACCAGCAGGTAAAAGTTGCGCTGGCGCGCGTTCGTCAAAGGAGCCGTGTGTGGGCATCCCCGTTAAGCAGATCATCGACGTCGGCAGCTACGTCCTCAAGAAGGAACTGTCGGGCGCAAAGCGTTATCCGCTCGTTCTGATGATGGAACCCCTGTTCCGCTGCAATCTGGCCTGTGCCGGTTGCGGCAAGATCGACTATCCGGATGACATCCTGAACAAGCGCATCTCCTACGAGGATGCGATGGAAGCAGTGGACGAATGCGGTGCGCCCGTCGTCGTCATCGCCGGCGGCGAGCCGCTGATCCACAAGGAGCTTCCGCAGATCGTGCGCGGCATCATGGCGAAGAAGAAGTACGCCATCGTCTGCACCAACGCGATCCTGCTCGAGAAGAAGATGGATGAGTACGAGCCCAGCCCGTACTTCACCTGGTCCATCCATCTCGACGGCGACAAGGAGATGCACGACAGCTCCGTGTGCCGGAACGGCATCTACGACAAGGCCGTCTCTGCGCTGAAGGAAGCCAAGCGCCGCGGCTTCCGCGTCACCATCAACTGCACCTTCTTCCAGAACGCCGACCCCGACCGGATCGCCCTGTTCTTCGATCAGGTGACGGAAATGGGCGTCGACGGCATCACCGTGTCGCCCGGCTATGCCTATGAGCGCGCGCCCGACCAGAAGCACTTCCTGAACCGCCAGACGACCAAGAACATCTTCAGAAAGGTGTTCAGCCAGGCCAAGGGCAAGGGTTGGCAGTTCAACCAGTCCACGATGTTCCTGGACTTCCTGGCCGGCAACCAGAACTACAAGTGCACGCCCTGGGGCAACCCGACGCGCACCGTGTTCGGCTGGCAGAAGCCCTGCTACCTGCTCGGCGAAGGTTACGCAAAGACCTTCAAGGAGCTGATGGAAGACACGAACTGGGACAATTACGGCGTCGGCAATTACGAGAAGTGCGCTGACTGCATGGTCCATTCCGGCTTTGAAGCCTCTGCCGTGCGCGACACCATCCGCCGTCCCTGGAAGGCTGCCATGGTCTCGATGTTCGGTGTGAAGACCACCGGGCCGATGGCTCCGGAAATCCCGCTGACCAATCAGCGCCCGGCCGAATATGTGTTCTCGCGCAACGTCGCGGCGCAGCTCGACCAGATCCGCCAGAACAACAAGTCCACCACCGTGGACACCGAGGATCATCAGGACCTTCTGCGCACGCCGGAGCCCGCCTCCGTACCGTCGAACGGCCTTGGCGCCAGCGGTCAGGACAAGGTCTCAAGCGCAGCCTGATCCTGCTGTTGCGAATAAAAAAAGCCCGGTCATGTGCCGGGCTTTTTCTTTTGGAGGGTGATCAATCAGGCGAAGAGCGGCGCCCAGTTCAACGGCACGCATCCCAGCGACTTGAAGGCGCGGGAAGCATCGCGGCTAAGCCGGATCAGATCGACGATCTGTCCGGGCTGGCGGGCAAGGCTGCCGAATACCCCTGCGAGAGATATTGCACCGTCCGGCTTCAGCGCCGACGTCACCAGCGGCGGCAGGCCCCGGGTTGCCGGATCGCACACGACGCGGATGGCCGCGAAGGGCAGACCGTGCCGGGCCGCGTATTCGGCGGCGATGTGCGATTCCATGTCGACCGCGGCCGCGCCATGCATCTCGTAGGCAACGCGCTTCGAGGAGGCATCCACGAGCGCCAGATCGACGCCCGCGAGCGGTGCCTGTACGACCCGTAGCCGGGGATCCACCTGCAGCGCCCTGTGCAATGTTGCGAGCAGGCTGCTGTCGGCCACCCATTCCGCGGCGTCCGCGGTTACCTTGGTGGCCAGCACGATGTCACCCGGGTTCAGATCGGGATCGAGGCCACCGGCGACGCCAAAGCTGACGACCGCCCGACAGGCGGGCGCGGGCCGTTCCCTCAAGATCTCGCGCAGCCGGGCCGGCGCCCCCCCGCTGCAGATCGTCTCGACCGACGATCCGGTGGCGATGCGCGCCTCGCGCGCAACACCGGTCACAACAAGGACCGGCGGCAGCTGTGCTACCACCCGGTCCCCGATCACGTCACATACCGTAGGCGACATGCCCGCTATTGCCCCTCTTCAGGTTGCGGTAGCGCGCCATCGCCCAAAGCGGGAAGAATTTAGCGTAGCCGTGATAGCGCAGGTAGAAGACACGCGGAAAACCTCCGCCTGTAAACGTGTCTTCCGGCCACAGGCCATCATCTCGCTGGTTCTGTGCCAGCCAGGCCACACCTCGGGCCACGGCGGGGCTGTCGTTCTCGCCGGCAGCCTGGAGGGCCAGCACGGCCCATGCTGTCTGGGACGCAGCCGATGGAGCCGGCTCGTAACCGCGATAATCCAGCTTGTAGCTGTCGCAGTCCTCGCCCCAGCCGCCATCGGGGTTCTGGATGCTCAACAGCCAGTTCACCGCGCGCCGCATCGGCTCAGAATCGTGAGGCAGTCCGGCGGCGTTGAGCGCGCACATCACCGACCACGTGCCATAGACGTAATTCACGCCCCAGCGCCCGAACCAGGAGCCATCGGCTTCCTGTTCCTTGAGCAGGTAGTCGACGCCCCGCTTCATCGAGGTGCTGGTCTCCACCGTCTCGCCGAGCTGCGCGAGCATGGACACGCAACGCGCCGACACATCGGCCGTCGGCGGATCCAGCAGCGCGCCGTGATCGGCGAAGGGGATGTGGTTCAGGTAGTGGTGCGTGTTGTCGGCGTCGAAGGCGCCCCAGCCGCCATCCTTGCTCTGCAGCCCCTCCACCCATTCCCGGGCGCGGGCGATCGCGGGATCGAACTGGACCCTCGACGGATCGGTGGCGCGCGCCTTGGCGCGATCCATGCCCATCACCACGACAGCGGTGTCGTCGAGGTCCGGATAATGCGCGTTGGCGTATTGGAAGGCCCACCCGCCGGGGCGCACATCGGGGCGCGCTTCCGCCCAATCGCCCTGCACGTCGAGCACCTGGTGCGGCGTCAGCCAGTTCAGAGCGTCCTCCGCCGCACGATCAGCTTCTTCGCTGCCGACCTCCAGCAAGGCGTGGCTCGCAAGCGCGGTGTCCCAGATGGGGGACAGGCAGGGCTGGCAATAGGCCTCGTCTTCCTTAACGACGAGCAGCTTCTCGATGGAGTGCCGGGCAATGACGACGCGCGGATCATCCGCCGGAACGCCCAGCACGTCATACATCTCGAGCGCGTTCACCATGGCCGGGAAAATGGCGCCAAGGCCGTCCTCGCCATTCAGGCGCTCGTCCACGAATTCGACGGCCTTCGCGATGGCCTTTTCCTGGCTGTTCTTCGGGAAATGCGGCTCCGCAATCTTCAGGGCCACATCGAGACCGCCAAAGAAGCGCTTCCAGAACGGGCTCTGGTGCTCGCCGCCGTTCTGCCAGGTCTTCACCTCTTCCGGAGGCACCACGAACAGTTCGCGGATGTTTACGCCGAGCGGGTTCTTGGCCAGCGGCTTGAGGGTTTGCAGCACGAGCAGCGGCACGATGACCGTGCGCGCCCAATACGACACCTTGCTGAGGTGGAACGGAAACCACTTCGGCAGCAGCATGATCTCGACCGGCATGGTCGGCACGGCGCGCCATGGCACCTGGCCATACAGCGCAAGCAGGATCTTGGTGAAAACGTTCGCCTTGGCGGCGCCGCCATAGGCCAGGATCGCCTCGCGCGCAGCGACCATGTGGGGCGCATCGATGTCGTCGCCGATCATCTTCAGCGCGAAATAGGCCTTCACGCTGGCGCTGATGTTGAACTCGCCATTGTGGAACAGCGGCCAGCCGTGATGCGCGCCCTGAATGCGGCGCAGATAGACGCCGATCTTGCGCTCCAGCTCGGCATCGACCGGCTCGGCCCGGAAGTGGCGCATCAGCACATATTCAGCCGGGATCGTCGCATCCGCCTCGAGCTCGAAGCAGAAATGGCCGCCATCCTTGCGGTGCGCGAGCAATCCTTCCGTGGCGGATGCGATGCTCCCCTCCAGCGCCTCCAGAGGGATAGCTTCGTCCTGCCGCAACGGTGACAAATCGTTCAACGTCTCTCTCCTCAGGCCGCCTGCCGGGCCTGTGTTCCGTTCTCCATGATGGCCTTTGCCGCAGCAAAGCCTGAACGCACCGCTCCTTCCATGCAAGCCGGCAGGCCGGTGGCCGTCCAGTCGCCCGCGAGGAACAGGTTGTCGTAGCGGGTCTTCGCGCCAGGACGCTTCACAGCCTCGCTCGGAATGGCTGCGAAAGTAGCGCGCCGCTCGCGGTTGATCTGCCACGGCGGCAGGTCCGACGGCAGGCCGGTGACCTGCGAGATTTCCTTCCACACCTTCTGCGCCAGTTCCTCGCGCGGATGGTTCATCAGCTCGTCGGCGGAGCTGATGGTGACGGACAGGTGATTCTCGTAGGCGAACAGCCATTCGGAGAGGCTGTTGACGAGCCCGAGATACATCGGATGACCGGCGGGCGGCGCGATCTTGAAGTGCAGGTTGACGATGGCGCGGAACTTCTCCGGCGTCACGAGCCCGGGCACATAGGCCTTCGCCACCACGGGCGGCGCGGCCAGCAGGACGAGGTCGCCCGCGGCGATCTCCACCCGTTCCTCACCGAAATCGAGCGCCGTGGCGCGCTCGCCCTCATACTCGATGGCGCGCAGGGTGCGTCCATAGCTGAAGGTGCCGCCGCGCTTCGTCAGATAGGCGATCGCGGGATCGATATAGGCAGAGGACATGCCCTTATGCGCGATGAGCGGACGGCACGCCGCGCCGCCGCCGCCGAAGGTCTCGCGGAACAGCGTGATCGCCATCTTGGCGTCGGCTTCGCTTGGCTCCACGTTCAGGGCCGCCAGCATCACGGGCCGCCACAGCCGCTCGTAGAGCGAGGAATTGCAATCCATCACCTCGCCGACCGTCTTGCCCTGCTGTCTGGCGGCGCGCAGAAGGCCGAGGGGAGCAAGGTAGTCGAGAGGCCCGGTATTCGGCACGCGGCGATTGGCGTTGAACACCCACCACGGCACGCGGCTGGCATTGGGACGCAGCGTCCAGCGCTCGCCGCTGCGCAGATCGGCAAACGGGATCTCGGCCGGTGCCTGCGTCATCTCCTTCAGGCCGTCGATGCGCTTGAGGTAGCTGACGGCTGCATGGTTGCCGGAGAGCAGAAGATGGCTGCCATTGTCCACGGTGATGCCGAGCACGGTGTCCACGAAGGAGCGGCAGCGGCCGCCGGCCGCCTTGGCCGCCTCGTAGAAGCGCACGCTGTAGCCGGCATCGACCAGATCGACAGCCGCCGACAGTCCGCCCAAACCCGCACCGACAATGTGAACCGTTCCCGGCATGCCTAGAACACTCCGTATCGTAGAAACGCGCCCAGGAGCCGCAGCTTGCGGACCCCCACGCGCGTGCGCGGCGCCTGCCAGCCCTGGGCCAGCAGCCGCGCATGGACATCGCGATAGGCGGCGCTCATCAGGCGGGGGGCTTTCACCGCCGCACGAGGGGCACCGTCCATGATCAGATCGGCCTGCCGGAAATGGTCCTCGGCACGCGCAGCAACGGCGCGGCACGCGGCATCCAGACCGGGCTGAGCCAGGATGGCGGCCGGATCCGCTATATGCGCATCAATTCCGTTTTTTTCCAGTTCTTCGCGCGGAAGGTAGAGCCGGCCGATCTCGGCGTCCTCGTCGACGTCGCGCAAGATATTGGTCAGCTGAAGCGCGCGCCCCAGGTGGTGCGATAAGGCATCGCCGGTCTTGTGGTTCAGTCCAAAGCATGGCGAGGACAGGCGGCCCACTGCGCACGCCACACGGTCCACGTAAAGGTCCAGAACCGTCCACTCGGGAGCAATGATCGGCTCGCCGACATCCATCTCCATCCCGTCGATGACGGCGATGAAGTCATCACGTCGCAGGCGGTAGCGTGTAACTGCCTCCTGCAGGAACGCTGCTTGTCCTGCCGGTGCGCCGGCATAGAGCGCGTCGATGTCACGACGCCAAAGGGCCAGCCCGGCTCGCTTCTCCTCGTCCGTGCCGCCTTCGTCCGCGATGTCGTCCACCGCCCGGCAGAAGCCATAGACGGCGAACATGGCCTCGCGGCGCTCGCGCGGCAGGATGCGCATCGCGGCATAGAACGAACTGCCGGTCGCGGGCGGCGGTGCGGCGACGGCCTCCACGCTCATGCCGTGCCCCGGGCGGAGAAGCCGCGCCGCAGCAGCATGGCCGCGGCCGACGCCAGTGTCGTTGCCGCGAAGCCGACCTTGCTGAAATGCACTTTCTCGCTGAGCGGGTCACGGTGCTGCAGGCCCTTTGCGAGAACCAGTGCGAGGCGATGGATCGCGGCGATTTCCAGCGCAAGACGCGTGTTTCGAATGCTGTGGAGCAGCGGGCGCCCCTCCTCCAGCAGGTTTTCGCAGGTCCGTGCGAGATCCGCGATCACGGCGCGCAGTGCAGGGCTGGCTCTTTCGGCGCCGAGATCCTCGATCACCGCGCCATGGCGGGCCATGACATCGGCCGGCAGGTAGACGCGGTCCAGCGCGCGGAAGTCCTTCCCGCAATCCTGCAGGTGGTTGATGATCTGGAGCGCCGCGCAGATGGCGTCAGAGGCCGCCCAGGTGCGCTGGGGATCCTCGCCGTGGACGTCCAGCACGAAGCGGCCGACCGGCATCGCGGACAGCGCGCAATAGTCCATCAACTCATCGAGGTCGGCATAGCGGTTCTTGCGCGCGTCCAGCCGGAAGGCGTCCAGCAGATCGCGCGCGTGCCGGGGAGAAAGCTCCCGCTCCGCAAGCCGGCGCCGCAAAGGCTCGGCCTCGGGATCGGTGGGCCCCTGCCCCGTCAACGCCGTATCGAGCGCGTCGAGAGTCGCGACCTTCTCATCCGGCGTCAGCGTGGCGTGGTCCGCCACGTCGTCCGCAGCCCGCACGAAGTCGTAGAAGGCAAGAATGGGTGCGCGGTACTGTTTCTGGATGAGGCGCGAGGCGACGGGGAAGTTCTCGTCGGTGTGGCCCTTGCCGGAACGTGTCTCTGTCGCGGAGATCATGCGCCTGTCCCGCCTGCCGCCGCCTGATAGCGGCCCTTCCAGGCGCCACCCTTGCCGCGCCAATGCTGGACTGCGGAATCCATGGTGAAGCCGAGATACAGAAGGGCGATGAAAGGCAGCGCCACGCCCCATGCCGGCGAGCGCCCGTAAAGCTTCAGGACCGGCTGGAACGAGATCGCCATTGCGGCCCAGACAGCCGCGCCCACGAAGCCCGGCCAACCGGGCGCCAGAAGTGCCAGCGCGGGCGGTGTGACATAGGTGACGATCATGCCCAGCACCGCGCCGAGCAGCTTCAGCGGTGAGTAATCCAGCTCTGCATAGGCGGATCGCGACACCATCCGGCGGATGTGCCCGAAATCGTCGTAGGGGCGAATGCTCTCCACCGCCTCCGTCAGGCCAAGGAAAACCGGCCCCTGGGACTTCATGAGCGCTCCCATGGCGCAATCGTCGATCAGCGAGCCGCGGATCGCCTCGACGCCACCGGCGCGGACAAGGGCGTCCGCACGGATGAGCATGCAGCCGCCTGCCGCTGCCGCGACCTTGCTGCAGGGCATGTTGACCCAGCGGAACGGGTAGAGCTTCTGAAAGAAGAAGATGAAGGCCGGGATCAGCAGCTTCTCGGCGAAGCTGTCGCAGCGCAGCTTGACCATCAGCGAAGTCAGCACGGTGCCCCGCGTCTCGGCGCCACGCACCAGGCGCTCGACGGCACCGGGATCGCTGTAGCCGATGTCAGCATCCGTGAAGAGCACGTAATCCGCCTCGCCGGTGGCGAGCGCCGAGCGAAAGCCCTGGCTCATGGCGTAGAGTTTGCCCGTCCAACCGGAGGGCAGTTCGGCGCCCCTGATCACGGCAAGCTGGCCAGCCCGTCCCATCCGCCACGCGGTGTCGGCAGCGATCTCGCCGGTGCCGTCGTCACTGCCGTCATCGACCAGCACGACGCGGAACGGACCGGGATAGGTTTGCCCGAGCAGCGATCCGATGCTCTGAGCGATAACATCCGCCTCGTTGCGGGCCGGAACCACAGCCGTGACGCTCGGCCACACAGCCGGCGCCGGCATGCCATCCGGTGCGAAGCGGGTGTCCCGCTCAGCCGCGCGCCAGAAATCTCCGCGCGCAGCGATCAGGTAGGTCCAGATCGCTGCACTGGCGATGGCGAGAGTGGCGAGGATCACAGCAAAGGGTCCCTGAGCTCAGCGTGCGCGTAGCCGCTGCGGCCGTTCAGGCCCTGTCCTTCACCGCGCGCGGCGTTTTCTGCAACACCTCGAACACCTTGGCAACAATGCCGCGGGCGTCGAGCCCGGCATCCGCATACATGCGATCCGGCTTGTTGTGGTCGGTGTACTCATCGGCCAGCACAAGGGAGCGGACCTTCAGGCCGTCGTCGAGCATGCCGCGGTCAGACAGCAGCTGAAGGACCATGCTGCCGAAGCCGCCGACGGAGCCCTCCTCCACCGTGATCAGCACTTCGTGGGTGCGGGCGAGGCGCAGGATCATCTCCTCGTCGAGCGGCTTGGCGAAGCGAGCATCGGCCACGCTGGTCGACAGTCCCTTGGCCTCGAGTTCCTCGGCAGCCTTGAGGGCTTCCTGCAGGCGCGTTCCGAAGGAGAGCAGCGCGATCTGCGTGCCCTCGCGCATCATGCGGCCCTTGCCGATCGGGATCGGAATGCCCTTCTGCGGCATCTCGACGCCAACGCCCTCGCCACGCGGGTAGCGGAAGGCAATCGGGCCATCATCATAGGCAACAGCGGTGGCGACCGTGTGCACGAGTTCGGCTTCGTCGGCCGGTGCCATCACCACCATGTCGGGCAGGCAGCAAAGGAATGCCGTGTCGAACGCGCCGGCATGGGTCGCACCGTCGGCGCCGACATAGCCGGCGCGATCGATGGCAAAGCGCACCGGAAGCTTCTGCAGGGCGACGTCGTGGACCAGCTGGTCGTAGCCGCGCTGCAGGAAGGTGGAATAGATCGCGCAGAACGGCTTGTAGCCCTCGGTCGCAAGGCCTGCCGCAAACGTCACCGCATGCTGCTCGGCGATGCCGACGTCGAAGGTGCGGTCCGGGAAGCTCTTCTCGAAGATGCCGACACCCGTGCCGTCCGGCATGGCGGCCGTGATAGCGACGATCTTGTCGTCCGTGATGCCTTCCTTGGCGAGGCTGTCGCCAAACACCTTGGTGTAGCTCGGAAAGTTGGCCTTCGCCTTGTTCTGCGTGCCCGTCAGCACGTCGAACTGCACCACGCCGTGATACTTGTCGTCGGACGCCTCGGCGGGCGCGTAGCCCTTGCCCTTCTGCGTCACGACGTGGATCAGCACGGGGCCTTCCTGCGCGTCCCGGACATTCTCCAGCACCGGCAGCAGGTGGTTCAGGTCATGCCCGTCGATGGGGCCCACATAATAGAAGCCGAGTTCCTCGAACATGGTGCCGCCGGTCAGGAAGCCGCGGGCATATTCCTCGGCCTGGCCGACTTTCTCCTGCACGAAATGCGGGAGGCTCTTGGAAAGCTGCTTCGCCGTCTCGCGAATGGTGCGGTAGGTCTTGCCGGAGATCAGGCGGGACAGATAGGCCGACATCGCACCCACAGGCGGGGCGATGGACATCTCGTTGTCGTTCAGGATGACGATGAGGCGCGAGCCGATGGCGCCGGCATTGTTCAGCGCCTCGAACGCCATTCCGGCAGACATCGAGCCGTCGCCGATCACGGCTATGACGTTGTTGTTGTCGCCCGCGAGATCACGCGCCACGGCCATTCCGAGGCCGGCCGAAATCGAAGTGGAGCAATGGGCCGCGCCGAAGGGGTCGTACTCGCTCTCGGATCGCTTGGTGAAGCCGGAAAGTCCGCCCGGCTGGCGAAGGGTGCGGATGCGGTCGCGCCGGCCAGTCAGGATCTTGTGCGGATAGGTCTGGTGGCCGACATCCCAGATCAGGCGATCGCGCGGGGTGTCGAAGACATAATGAAGGGCGACCGTCAGTTCCACGACGCCAAGGCCGGCGCCGAGATGGCCGCCGGTAACCGACACCGCATCGATCGTTTCCGCGCGCAGTTCATCGGCCACCTGACGCAGCTTGTCTTCAGAAAGCTTGCGGAGGTCGTGCGGCGTGTGGATCGTGTCGAGAAGCGGCGTGGAATGCACCATGTGTTTTCTTTCGCAGACAGAGCCTATGCCCTGGTTCAGGACCTTCCGCCGCAGCGTGACCAGGATGACAGAATAATGCGTTCCGCGCGTTTTTCGACGCGTAACGCCGTACGGACGCCATTCATTCTAAACAAGGTGGCCTGCGCGCAACAGATTGGGTAGCGGCGGCGAGCCGGCAAAGGTCGCGGCTCCTATAGCAAGGCCGCCCTGCCTTTAGAAGCCCTGCAATCAAAGGTGGCGTACCCCGGATGCGGTCGATGCTTCAGTGGGCGACCAGCCGCGATGCCCGCTCCTCCGAGACGAAGGCCGAACCGGAGTCGTCATCCTGAGCTGCGAACTGGTGATTGTGCAGCCGCGCATAGAGGCCGTTCCTTGCCAGAAGCTGGCGATGGGAGCCTTCCTCAAGCACGGTGCCAGCCGAGATCACGAAGATGCGGTCGGCGTTGACGATGGTGGAAAGCCGGTGCGCGATGACGATCGTCGTGCGCCCCTTCATCAGGCGATCAAAGGCGGCCTGCACCTTGGCCTCCGTTTCGCTGTCCAGCGCGGATGTCGCTTCGTCGAGCAGCAGAATGGGTGCCGCCTTCAGCAGGGCGCGTGCGATGGCGACACGCTGGCGCTGTCCACCCGAGAGCTGGACGCCGTTCTCGCCCACATTGGTGTCGTAGCCGTGGTCGAGTTCCATGATGAACTCATGCGCGAAGGCATCCCGTGCCGCCCGCTCCACCTCGTCATCTGACGCATCCATGCGGCCCACACGGATGTTGTCGCGGAGGGTTCCGCCGAACAGATAGGTGTCCTGGCTGACGAAGGCGATCTGGGCCCGCAGATCGCGCACCGAAAGCTCGCGAATATCCCGCCCGTCGATGAGGATGGCGCCCTCACTCACATCGTAGAAGCGCTGCACCAGAGACAGGATGGTGGACTTGCCGCCTCCGGAAGGGCCGACCAGCGCAATCTTGGCGTGCTTCGGGACCTCCATGTTCAGCCCCCGCAGCACCGGCACGTCGCGGCGATAGTGGAAGCCGACATCACGGAAGACGACGCCGGAGGATATGTGTTCCAGGCGGCCGGTGCCGAGGGTTTCGCTCGGAGGATGCGGCTCGTCGAGCACCTCATACATGAGCCGGACGCCGATCATCGAGGCCTCGATGTTCAGGCGTAGGCGCACAAGCCTCTTTGCAGGCTCGTAGGCCAACAGCATGGCGGTGAGGAACGACATGAAGACGCCGGGCGACTGCCCCCCGTTCATGGCACTCCAGCCGGAATAGAGCAGCACAAGAGCGATGGCGATGCCGCCGAGCGCTTCCATGAGGGGGCTGGAGCGCGCCTGCAGGCTCGCCATCTTGTTGTTGCGCGTCTCCAGGGCGAGCACGGCCTCGTCCATCTGGCCTTCCATGTAGGGGCCAAGATTGTAGGACTTGATGATCCGGGCGCCGTGCACAGTCTCCTGCAGCAATTGCACGATGCGGACGCCGAAGCGGAACTCGCTGGCGGCAAGGGTGCGGATGCGCTTCACCAGCTTGATGACGCCCCAGAACGCGAGGGGGGCAATGACAAGGGCCACGAACGACAGCAGCGGCGCCTGCACGATCATCACCGTCAGCAGCCCGATGAGCGTCAGGAAATCCCGGCCCACGCTGACGACGATGGTGTTCAGCACATTGCGCACCGCCTCCGCGCCACCCGACACGCGGGCAATGAGGTCGCTCGACGGGGTGCGGGTGAAGAAATCGGTGCTGAAGCCCAGAACATGGCGGTACAGCCGCCGCTGAAGATCGGCCACGATGCGGTTGCCGACGCGGCTCATCGCCACGTCCTGGCCATAGGTGGCGAAGCCCTTGCCGACGCTGAGCAGGATCACGAAGCTGGAATAGGCCAGCAGCGTCCCGATATCGTTGCCCGCGAAAACCTGGTTGACCATGTCGCGCATGAACCAGGCCATGGCCGCCGTGGTGCCGGCGACAAACGCCATGAAGCCGAACGCGACGGCATACTGGCGCCAGTAGCGGCGGAAGTTGTCGCGGAACAGCCGCCGGATCAGAAGGGCGGATTCGTCTCCCAGAAAGCCGATGCGGCTGTTGAGGAGGCCAACCCAGCGAACGATGCTCAAAATGGGTGTCCCGTCAGGTGCGTTCAGCCGCGCACATAGCACATCCGCCGCCGGGTGTGCGAACCCTGCGGGCTCCGATCAGCCGTCAAGAGACCCTGGGATTACAGCGGCCGCTTCGTCATGCCCACGATCTCATGCCCAGCCGATACTTCCCGGACGCTGGGCGCAAAAAGAAACCCCGCTCTGGGCGGGGTTTCCGAAGGCTGGCAAGCTTGCCTGCTACTCCATTGAATAGGCAGGACTAGTTCTTGCCGCCGCCTTTGCCGTTTCCGTTGCCGCTAGCCTGACCACCGCTGCCGCCAGCTTTGCCGCCGCTGGCCTGAGAACTCACCGTTGCGCCGCGCGTGCCCGATTTCGCCTGCTCGGACACGGCAGCGCCATTGCCGGTCACCTGTGAGGACTGCACGCCGATGGTATTGGCATTCTCCGACTTCGTGCCACCCTCAGGCTTGACGACGACTTCGGCAGCGAAGGCCGAGGACGCGAAAAGCGCCGAAGCAGCGATCGTAAGAGCGATATTCCTCATTGAAGTTCTCCAATCGGGAAGCTCCCCCAACTGAAGCGAACGTGCGCTCTCGCCGAATATTCCATTTCCAATGCGTGGTATGCAGTGGATGCGCCAGCCGGCGAGCGGCACGAAACATCGCGAACAAGCGCGGTGTCAGATCATCAGGAGAATAAAGCTCTCTGCCGGAGGGAATGAGGTCGCCACTGAACGGGGTCGAACGACGCCGGAACGCCGCTGCAGTGAAAACCCTTGCAATCCTCTGGAGGGGAAATGGCGCGCCCGAAAGGATTCGAACCTCTGACCCTCAGATTCGTAGTCTGATGCTCTATCCAGCTGAGCTACGGGCGCGCATGTCGTGGGGCGCTTGGCCGCCGCGACGAGCGGTGACTTAGAGGGTTGGCCCCTGATTGGCAAGCCCGTCGTTGCCTTGTGTCATCGCTTTTTCATGCACGCGCCCGGTCACGTGCCCGTGCGGCAAGATCGATGGGCTGGTCGGGGATGGTGATGCGGAAGGTCGCGCCCAATGTGCCGTCCACAAGGCGAATGCTCCCGCCATGAGCGTTGACAAGTTCGGCGGCGATGGCGAGGCCCAGCCCTGTTCCGCCGGGCGTCGTGGACCCCTGGAAGGCTGCGAAGAGGTGGTCGCGGGCCCTGGCCGGCACGCCGGGGCCGGTGTCGGACACCTCGATGACCACGGTCGCGCCCTCGCGGCGGCCGACGATTCGGATCTGGTCGCGCTGCGCGTCGCCATGGCCCTGGCGCTTCAGTGCCTGACGAGCGTTCCGGCAGAGGTTGAGAAGCACTCGGAACAACTGATCCGGGTCGGCATCCACTTCGAGTCCAGGCTCGATGGATTCCGTCCAGCTGACTTCCGCATCCTCATCGGCTCCGAGCGCATCCCTGACATCACCGAACACGGCCTTCAGGTCCACCGGGCGGCGTTCGGGCGGCTCCTCCCGCGCGGCGCCATAGGCGAGCGTGGAACGGCAATATTCGACCGCCCGCTCAAGGGTCGAGACCAGCTTGTCGGAAAGACGCCGCACGGAGGGATCAGAACTCGTGGCAAGGCGCTCCGACGCCAGTTGCGCGGCTGCAAGCAGGTTCCGAAGGTCATGGTTGATCTTGGACACGGCGAGCCCAAGGGCCGCCAGCCGGGCGCGGCTTTGCAGCTGCCCATGCAGCTCGATTTCCATCGCGGCCAGTTCCCGCTCGGCAAGGCCGATCTCGTCGCGCCGATCCGTGGGAACGATGATCCGGGCCGCATCGCCGCTGTCGCCCCGGAACGCGATCATGTGATCGACCAGACGCCGTACGGGCCGCACGATCAGCCGGTCGAGCGAAAGGTAGACGAGCACGCCCGTGATGGCGGAGATGAGCAGCGAAACCAGCAGGACGTTGCGGGAAAAGGTGAACATGGCGCGGCGGAGGGGCGCCTCGTCGATCAGCACCTCCACGAACTGCCCGCCCATCGGAGCGGTGCCGAGAACGCGCATCGTGCCGGCGCCGCTGCCGAACAGAACCCCGAACGCCCCCCTGAACGCCTCGAGACCAAGCGGCTCACGAAGATCGATCACCCTCGAAATCTGCGGCGGCACGTCGGAGGACGCAAGCAGGCTGCGCACCTCACCGGTCTGGAGAACGATCAGGCGTGCATCAACGCTTTGCAGCAGCCGCCGCGCCAGGGCCTCAGGCACCATGCCCTGGGGGGCCGCATCGAGGACGAGAGCGACAGAGTGCGCCCGGCCGATGCGGTCATTCAGCCAGCGTTCGTAGAAATTCGCGACGGAGGGCACATAGACGAGCACCACCGCAACCATGACGAATAGAATCGTCAGGGTGAGCAGCTTGCCCGAGAGGCCGTGGCGCACCTCTCGCGGGCCGGACTGGTGCTGTTCCATGATCGTTACCGCGGCGGCGCGAAGAGGCCGTGCCCCTCACCCGCCGCCCTCAAGATGGTGAGGCCAAGGTGCAAGGTCAAACCTTCGTGCGGTTCACTGCCTCCACGTTGACTTCTGCGGGCGTCTGTCCTTATAAGCCGCCCCAGCCGGCGGCCGCGCGAGTGGCCGCCCCTTCACCTTTGGACAACCGTGGGCCTAGGGCCCAAACCCCCGCGGCACGACCGCGACGGAGGAAGACCCGTGAAAAGGACCTATCAGCCGAGCAAGCTGGTGCGCAAGCGCCGCCACGGCTTCCGCGCGCGCATGGCCACCCCTGGCGGCCGCAAGGTGATCGCGGCACGCCGCGCCCAGGGACGGAAGCGCCTGTCGGCCTGACCAGGTGATGCCGGACCCTTCTCCGGAAACGGGTCCGGGCAGGCTTACCCGGCGGCGAGAATTCCTTGCAGTGGCGGCCGGGGCGCGTGCGCACAGCAGTCTTCTCACCCTTCAATCTCTTGCCCGCTCCGGTGACCCGGAAGGGCAGCCGCGCTTCGGCATGACCGTCACGCGGAAGACGGGTGGCGCCGTGGAGCGCAACCGAATGCGCCGGCGCTTGCGCGAAGCCCTGCGTCGCGTGGCTTCGGAGCACGCCCGTCGCGGCCATGACTACGTCGTGGTCGCCCGCTCGCCGATGCTGGAAGCGCCTTTCGACCAGATCATCACGGACCTGAAATACACCCTGCGGCGCATCCATGCTGCGCCGGGGCCGCGTTCGCGCGCCGAAAAGGCGCCGACGAGCGGCCGCACCGAACCGCCGCTTGACCGCGAAAGGGCCGACGATGTCGGAACACCGTAACCTCATCATCGCCATCGCCATGTCCATAGCCGTGCTCGGCATATGGGAATATTTCTATGGCGGGGCGCAGCGTGAGAAGGAGCAGCTGGTCGCCGAGCAGCAGCGCATCGAGCGCGGAACGGAAACGCCGGCCGCCGGCGCGGCTCCCGCACCGCAGGCGGGCGTCAGCACACCACCTCCCGTCGTCGCCAATCCCGGCGCCACGCGCGAGCAGGCCGTCGCGTCCGGCGCACGCATCCCTCTCGACACCGCGCATCTGAGCGGTTCGATCAGCCTCATCGGCGGACGCATCGACGACGTGCAGTTGAAGGACTACCGGGAGACGGTGGAGCCCAACAGCCCCAACATCGTGCTGCTGACGCCGCCCGGCGGACCGCAGCCCTTCTATGCCGAGCACGGCTGGGTGGCGGGACAGGGCACGCAGGCGGCCCTTCCCGGACCGCAGACGCCCTGGACGCAGGAAGGCGCCGGCACGCTGACGGCGGAGACGCCGATCACCCTGAGATGGGACAATGGCGCCGGCCTGGTCTTCCGCCGCACCATCGCTGTCGATCCGGAGTATATGTTCACCGTCACCGACCGCGTGGAGAACACCGGCTCGGCTGCCGTGACGCTGCACCCCTACGCGCTCGTCTCGCGCCATGGCAGGCCGAAGGTTGCCGGCTACTACATCCTGCACGAAGGCATGCTGGGCTTCCTCGGCGACGATGGCCTGCAGGAGATCAAGTACGACAAGCTCGACGAGGAAGGCGCGATCCAGTTCTCGCCCAATCGCGGCTGGCTCGGCATCACCGACAAATACTGGGCGACCGCGATCGTCCCGCCGCAGAACGAGCCCTATACCGGCCGTTTCGCCGCCACCAAGGGCGAGGTGCCGACCTATCAGGGCGACTACCTGCTGGGCGCCCGCACGGTGGAGCCCGGCGCCACCTCCGAGGTGCAGGGCCGCCTGTTCGCAGGCGCCAAGGAAACGCGGATCATCAACGCCTATGGCGAGAACCTCAGCATTCCCAATTTCGACCTGATGATCGACTGGGGCTGGTTCTACTTCCTGACCAAGCCGATGTTCTGGGTCATCGACTTCTTCTATCACCTCGTCGGCAATTTCGGCGTGGCGATCCTAATCGTGACGGTGCTCGTGAAGGCGGTGTTCTACCCGCTGGCCAGCAAGTCCTACGCGTCCATGTCCAAGATGAAGCTGGTGCAGCCCGAACTGGTGGCGCTGCGGGAACGGTACAAGGACGACAAGGCCGCGCAGCAGAAGGCCATGATGGAGCTGTACAAGGCGCAGAAGATCAATCCGGCGGCCGGGTGCCTGCCGATCCTGATCCAGATCCCGGTGTTCTTCGCGCTCTACAAGGTGATCTTCATCACCATCGAGATGCGGCATGCGCCCTTCTTCGGCTGGATCCGCGATCTCTCGGCGCCCGACCCGACCACCATCTTCAACCTGTTCGGGCTCCTGCCCTACGACCCGGGTGCCGTGCCGGTCGTGGGCCACTTCCTGATGCTGGGCGTTTGGCCGATCATCATGGGCATCACCATGTTCGTGCAGATGCGGCTGAACCCGCTGCCGCCGGATCCCACCCAGGCCATGCTGTTCACCTGGATGCCGGTGTTCTTCACCTTCCTGCTGTCCTCCTTCCCGGCGGGCCTCGTGATCTACTGGTCCTGGAACAACACGCTGTCCGTTCTGCAGCAGGCCACGATCATGAGGCGGCAAGGCGTGAAGATCGAACTGTTCGACAACATAAAGGGCCTGTTCCAGCGAAAGCCGAAGCCCGGAACCTAGAATGCCAAAAGGCCGCCCTCGGGCGGCCTTTTCCGTTGCGGCTTCTGCCGTTACACAGCGCGTGACACATCGCAGAGGAACAGCGTCATGACCGATTCCGCGCTCGCGGCCACCATCGAAGCCGCCTGGGACCGCCGCACGGAGCTGGGCGCCACGACCAAGGGCCCGGAGCGTGACGCGGTGGAGCAGGCGCTCGATCTGCTCGACCGTGGCGAAGCCCGCGTGGCGGAACCCACGGCAGACGGCTGGACCGTGCATCAATGGCTCAAGAAGGCGGTCCTCCTGTCCTTCCGCCTTAACGACAACGGCGCCATTCCCGGCGGCCCCGGCGGCGGCGCGTGGTGGGACAAGGTCGCGTCCAAGTTCTCCGGCTGGGACGATGTGCGCTTCGGCGAAGCGGGCTTCCGCACGGTGCCGGGAGCCATCGTCCGCCGTTCGGCCTATATCTCGCCCGGCGTGGTGCTGATGCCGAGCTTCGTGAACGTCGGCGCCTATGTGGACCGCGGCACCATGATCGACACATGGTCGACGGTGGGTTCGTGCGCGCAGATCGGCAAGAACGTGCACATTTCCGGCGGCGTCGGCATCGGCGGCGTGCTGGAGCCGCTGCAGGCCAATCCCGTCATCATTGAGGATGACTGCTTCGTCGGCGCACGCTCCGAGGTCGCCGAAGGTGTCATCGTGCGGCGCGGCAGCGTGTTGTCCATGGGCGTCTTCCTCGGCGCCTCCACCAAGATCGTGGACCGCACCACGGGCGAGGTCTTCATGGGTGAGGTGCCGGAATATTCCGTCGTCATCCCGGGCACCCTGCCCGGCAAGCCGATGGCCAATGGAGAGCCGGGCCCGGGCCTCGCCTGCGCGGTCATCGTGAAGCGCGTGGACGAGCGCACCCGCTCCAAGACCTCTATCAACGAGCTGCTGCGGGACTGATCGTGCCAACCAACGCCGTTGCCCTTGCACAATCCCTGATCCGCCGCCGCAGCGTCACGCCTCAGGATGACGGCGCGCTCGGCGTGCTGGGCGACGCATTGCGCGAGGGCGGGTTTGCGGTTGAGCACTTGACCTTCTCCGAGCCCGGTACGCCGGATGTCGCGAACCTGTACGCACGCATCGGCACGCAGGCGCCGGTGCTCGTATTTGCCGGCCACACCGATGTGGTGCCGCCGGGACCGGACCAGGACTGGTCGCACGGCCCGTTCGAAGGCGACATCGCGGACGGCGTCCTTTTCGGGCGCGGGGCGGTGGACATGAAGGGCGGCGTCGCGGCCATGGCGGCGGCGGCGCTCGGCTACCTTGCGGAGCATGGCACGCCGAAGGGCTCCATCGCGTTCCTCATCACCGGCGACGAGGAAGGCCCGGCCGTCAACGGCACGCCCAAGCTGCTGGAATGGGCGCGGTCACGCGGCGAGCGCTTCGACCATTGCGTTCTGGGCGAGCCGAGCAGCCGCGACCGGCTGGGCGACGAGATAAAGATTGGCCGGCGCGGCTCGCTGTCGGGCGTGCTGACGGTGCACGGCGTGCAAGGCCATGTCGCTTATCCGCACAAGGCCGATAACCCGATCCGCCGCCTGCTGCCGATGCTGGAAGCACTGCAGGCACCGCTCGATCAAGGCACCGCGCATTTCGAGCGCTCGAACCTCGAAGTGACCAGCGTGGACGTTGGCAACCCGACTGTTAACGTGATTCCAGCGAGGGCCGTCGCCCGGTTCAACGTGCGCTTCAACGATGCTCACACGCTGGACGGCCTGCAAGGCCTCCTGCTGCAGCGCGTCGCACATGCGGCGGGCGATGCACGCTACGAACTCGAATTCCTGCCCGGAGCATCCGCGAGCTTCGTGACCGAACCGGGCAGCTTTGTCGATGTGATCTCGGCGGCCATCCAGGCCGAGACAGGTCTGTCGCCGGTGCTCTCCACCGGTGGCGGCACCTCCGACGCGCGCTTCATCAAGGATCACTGCCCGGTTATCGAAGTCGGGCTGGTCAACGCCAGCATGCACAAAGCGGATGAGCGGGTTCCTGTGGCGGAACTGGAGGCAGTGACCCGCATCTACCGCCGCGTGCTCGATCTCTATTTCGCCTGATCAGCGGCCGCTGACACGAAGAACCCTCGTGTGCCGCTTCAACACCCGGGCTATCAGGTAAGCCACGGTGCCCCCGGCGAAGGCAACGCCGTAATACGACCAGTCCGCCGGCCAGGACTGCCACGTGGCCTCGCCGGCGCGGACATCGTGCACCACTTCCATGGCGCACAGGACCACAAGGACGAGGTAGAGCCCGTTGTACTCGCGGCGAAGCACCGTCCGGAGCGAGAACGGAAGGTCCGGGGCACGCCAGAGCGTGAAGTTGGGGAAGAAGGCAGGCGTACGCTCCGCCCAGACCGTGTAGGCGCCGCCGAACTTCTCGACCAGATAGGCCTCTTCCGCAGCGATGATGCGCTCGTAGTAGAGGGCAAACACCAGCGCCACGCCGAGAACGAGCCACCACACTTGCGTGCCGATGCAAAAGCCGAGGAGGACCAGGAAATTACCGAGGTAGAGCGGATTGCGCACCACGGAATAGATGCCCGAGGTGTTCAGGCTGTCCGCCCTCTGGCCATTGGTGTTGCGGCCTGATGTTCCCGCTGGAACGAAGCCGACGGTGTAGACCCTGAGCAGTGCGCCCGCGAGCGCCACGGCAATGCTGAGGCCTTCGCAGAACTCCTCGGCGCCTTTACCGAAACCCGCCTGCACCTCGTTGCCGGCCTGTGCCACGGCAAGAGCCGCAAACGGCAGCAGCAGAAAGGGCAAGGACCCTCGCCACCGGAAAAGAAAGCCGCCCTGTTCCTTGAAACGCTCGTTCAGCAGCATGACCGCCCCCACCCATGGCGGTCCTCCTCCGCCTGCAAAGCGGCAATTGCGTGGCATCAGCGGGCGTAGTCCACCCCCATCAGGTAGAGCCCCTCGGGCGGGGCCAAAGCGGCGCAGCGTCGGCGGTCCCTTGCCTCGAGCGCAGCCTTCAGATCCCCGGCACGCCACTTGCCGTCGCCCACCATCTTCAGGGATCCCGTGACCGACCGGATCTGGTGGTGCAGGAACGAGCGCGCGGAAGCGCGCACCACCACCGCATGCCCTTCACGGGTCACGTCCAGCCGGTCCATGGTCTTCACCGGACTGGCTGACTGGCATTCCGCGGCGCGGAAGGTGGTGAAGTCGTGCAGGCCGACGAGATGCTGCGCCGCGTCGTGCATGGCCTCGTGGTCCAGCGCACGGGGAACCTGCCACGCGCGCTCCCGCTCCAGCGCGAGAGGCGCCCTGCGGTCGATGATGATGTAGGCATAGTGCCGGGCGATGGCCGAGAAGCGGGCGTCGAACGTCCCATCCACCATCTCGCACGCCACCACCGCTACTGGCTGCGGCCGCAAATGCGCGTTCATCGCATCGCGCACCACGTCCGGCCGCCAGTCCCGCTCTAGCTGCAGGTGCCCCACCTGCCCGCGCGCATGGACACCGGTGTCGGTGCGGCCTGCGCCGCCCACCTGAGCACGCTCGCCCGAGAAGGCGAACACGGCCTTCTCCAAAGCCTCCTGCACGGAGGGTCCGTTGTCCTGCCGCTGCCAGCCGCAGAACGGCGTGCCGTCATATTCGATCGTGAGCTTGTAGCGCGGCACGCGGCTCCTCCGTTTAGAGGAAGCGCGCGCCGGGCTGAAGCCGCGCCCCACGCGCGAAATCGCCGAACGCCATGGGTCCCTTGCCAGCCCGCTGCACCGTGACGAGCCGCACCGCGCCTTCGCCGCAGGCGACCCGGCCGTCACCATCGAGGAGCGTGCCGGGCTCACCCCCGGCGCTTTCAAGGCTTGTGCGAATGAGCTTGAGCCGCTCCGGCCCCTTGCCCAGATCGAGCGAACACCACGCGCCGGGGAAGGGCGAGAGGCCACGGATTTGGTTGTGGACGTCCCTTGCGGGGCGCGTCCAATCGACGGCGGTTTCCTCGTTGGTCAGCTTCTGCGCATAGACGACGCCATCTTCAGGCTGCGGCTCGGCCTCCAGTTCCCCGTCCTCGAGGCGCCGCATGGCACGGGCCATCAATGGGGCACCAAGGCGGGAGAGACGGTCGTGCAGTTCGCCTGCAGTCTCGTCCGGGCGGATGTCCACCCGCTCCGTCAGCGCCACGGCGCCGGTGTCGAGCCCCTCATCCATCTTCATGATGGCGACGCCCGTCTGCCCGTCCCCGGCCATGATGGCCCGGTTGATCGGGGCGGCGCCACGCCAGCGCGGCAACAGGGAGGCATGCAGGTTGAAGCAGCCGTCGCGGGGTGCATCCAGCACCGGCTTCGGCAGCAGCAGCCCATAGGCGACCACCACGGCCGCATCGGCCTTGTGCGCGCGGAAGGTTTCCTGCGCGTCTCCATCCTTCAACGAGCACGGCGTCAGCACCGGCAGCCCGAACAGTTCGGCGGCCTGGTGCACGGGTGTCTTGCGCTCGGCCATGCCACGTCCCGCCGGACGCGGCGCGCGGGTATAGACCGCCTCGATGCGATGCTCCGCCTCCACCAGCGCCGCCAACGTGGGCACGGCGAAATCAGGCGTGCCCATGAAGACGAGGCGAAGGCTCACAGCTCGCCCACTTCCCGCGCGCCCTCGTGGTGTTCATCGTCCTTGGGTCCCGGCTTCGGCAGATAAGGCTTCGGTCCGCCTTCCCGCTTCGCGGTCTTTACGAAGCGCTTCCACACCATGTCTCGCTTGAGCTTGGAGATGTGGTCGATGAACAGGACGCCGTCGAGATGATCCATTTCGTGCTGGATGCACACCGCCAGCACCCCGTCAGCCTCGATCTCCTGCTCCGCTCCCGTTCGATCCTGGAAGCGGACGCGGATCCGCTCCGGCCGCACCACATCCTCATAGACATCGGGAATGGACAGGCAGCCCTCCTGGTAGCTCGAAAGCTCCGGCGACTCCCACACGATCTGCGGGTTTATCAGCGCGATCGGCTGGGCCTCTTCCTCGCGGGACGAGACATCCACGACCGCCAGCCGCTTCATCACACCGATCTGCGGAGCGGCGAGGCCGATGCCCGGTGCGGCGTACATGGTCTCGAACATGTCGTCGATGAGCGCGCACAGCGCGTCGTCGACTGCCAGAACGGCCTCGGCCTTCTGGCGAAGCAGGGTATCGGGGATGACGTGGATCGGGCGAATGGACATGGCCAGCCGGGATAATGGCCCAGCAGCATCCCGTCAACGCGTTCCTATTATGTTCTTGTTCAGGGAATCAGGTTAAAAACTTGCGCCGATGGACGAGGTTATCTTCAGTCTTGGCGGGTTTCCCGTCACCCTTGGCGCGGCTGTGCTGGTCGGCGTGCTGTTTTCAGTTGCGCTGCTTCTCCTGCTCGTCCTGCGAACGGCCGGGCTGAACGCCGGGCGCGAGGAAGAGGCGCGGGCACAGGCGGAGCGGCAGATGCGCACCGAGCGGCAGGTGGAGCAGATGCTCCGGTCGCAGGTCGAGATCTTCGGGCGTCTCCAGGGTGTCGGCGAGGTCCTGTCGAGCAAGCAGTCGGAACTGGCCCGCACGGTGGCCGACAGGCTGGATGCGGTCGGCCAGCGCGTCGGCGAGAACCTGACGCTCGGCACGCAGGCGACCAATGAGCAACTCCAGAAGCTGGAGGCGCGCCTCGCGGTCATCGACGCCGCACAGCAGAACATCGGCTCCCTGTCCGAGCAGGTCACAGGGCTGAAGGCCATCCTCGCAAACAGGCCGGCGCGTGGCGCGTTCGGTCAGGGCCAGATGGAGAGCATCATCAAGGATGCCCTCCCGCCATCCGGCTACACGTTTCAGGCCACGCTTTCGACGCGCGTGCGGCCCGACTGCCTGGTTCATCTTCCCGGCGACAACCTGCCGCTCGCCATCGACGCCAAGTTTCCGCTCGAGGCCTTCGAAGAGTTGCGCAAGAGCGAGGGTCCCGAAGCCGAGGCCCGTGCGTCCGCGCGCCTGCGCTCGGACATCATCGGCCATGTGCAGGACGTCCGAAAATACCTGATCAAGAACGAGACGCAGGACGTAGCCCTGCTCTTCATCCCCTCGGAAGCGCTGTATGCGGAACTCCATGAGCGCTTCGAGGACATCGTCCATCGTGCCCACAGGGCACGGGTGCTCATCGTCTCGCCCTCATTGCTGATGCTGGCCATTCAGGTGGTTCAGGGCCTCATGCGCGATGCGGCCATGCGCGAGCAGGCCCACCTGATCCAGAAGGAGGTCGGGTGCCTGCTGGACGATGTGCGGCGGCTCAGCGACCGTGTCGGCAAGCTGAAGAGCCATATGGGATCGACCATCAAGGACCTCGACGACATCGAGACCTCCGCCGCCAAGATCGCGGCTCGGGGCCAGCGCATCGACCAGATGGACTTCGACGAGAGGCCCGCTGCGGCCGTGGCGGAGCGTTTGCCGAACCCGTTGCGGGCTGCGGAATAGTCAGGCGCTCCGCGTCTCGTCTTCCAGCGCAATGAGACGCATGATCTCGTAGATGCGCTCGCCTTCCAGCCGCTTCTCGTCGAAGCCGCTGCTGGCCGCGATATGTCCGAACATGGTCTCGCCATCGAGAGACCTGCCAAGAAAGGCCATGGACCAGGAGGGAAAGCCGCGCTGGTCCACCGCGTCCAGCGCAAGAACCTGAACGTCGCTGTGCCGCGGGTCGCGCTGGATACGTTCAAAGGTGCGTTCGATGGCGCTGCGCGGGCCCTCCAGCACCTGGGCGAACACCCCGCGGTTGAAGATCAGCGCGCCGGTCAGCCCGCAGGCCGCATTGTTGCGCCTCGACGCGCTGAGGATGGAGTCCACCTCGGCCTTGATGCTCTCATCAGGGCCGACAACAAGATTCCGGCTGTAGTAGACGAGCCGGCAGAGGGGTTCAGTCATTTCGCCTTCCGTGTGCCGGTAGAGCTTGGATCGCATCCTGAACCATGCCCAGAGCAGGCGTCGTGCTGAGGAAGGGCACGATCTGGTCCGGGAAAATGGGCCGGCTGATGAGGTAGCCTTGAGCGTCGGTGCAGCCCTGCTGCGCAATCCGCTTGAGCTGTTCCTTGGTTTCGACGCCTTCCGCGGTGGTCGTCATCCCGAGACTTTCTCCGAGGGCCGCGATGGCGCGCACGATGGCAACACCGCTGACATCCGCATCGGCGCCGCGAACGAAGGATTGGTCGATCTTGATCTTGTCGAACGGGAAGCTTCGCAGGAGGGACAGCGAAGAATAGCCGGTACCAAAATCGTCCATTGAGACGCTGACGCCAAGAGCCCGGATCTGCTGCAGCACGGAAAGCGCGGTCTCATGGTCCCCGAGAAGCGCGCTTTCCGTGATCTCGATCTCCAGCCGATCGCCCGGCAAACCGCTCTCGGCCAAGGCCGAGATGATGGCGGGCACCAGATTCGCGTCGGCGAATTGTACCGTCGAGACATTTACGGCCACCCGCAGATCATCAGGCCAGCGCGCCGCCTCCCGGCAGGCGTTTCGGATCACCCATTCGCCGATCTGGACGATAAGGCCGGTCTCCTCGGCCAGGCCGATGAAATCGACAGGCGAAATCCAGCCCTGCAGGGGATGCTTCCAGCGCAGAAGGGCTTCGAAGCCGGTGACCTTGCTCGCGCCGATGTTGAACTGAGGCTGATAAGCCAGCGAAAGCTCCCTCAGCGCCAGAGCTCTACGAAGATCCCGTTCGAGGGTGCGCCGTCGCTCCATCCCCTCGCCCAAGGCGGCATCATAGAACCTGAACGCACCGCTGCCGCTCTCACGTGCGCTATGGAGCGCCAGACCCGCGCTGCGGAGGATCGCCTCTTCGTCAGAGCCGTCACCCGGCAACACCGCGACGCCGATGCTGACGCTGATCGTCAGGAGGTGCCCCTGCAGGAGATAGGAACGCCCGAGCAGGTCCGTGAGACGTTCCGCCAGCACCGCCGCATCAGCGGGCTGGTTCGAGGCTATCTGCAGAACGGCGAACCGGTCACCTCCGAGCCTCACCGCAACATCCTCGTCGCGCAAAGCCGACCGCAGCCGATCGGCGACCAGCCGAATCAGAGCATCTTCAAACGGTTGGCTGAACGTCTCATGCAGGGTGCGGGTCCAGTCGACCTCGATCTTGAGCACCGCCGCCGCGGGCGGTGAAGACGACCGTCCCAGAGCCTTGCGCAGCGCGACGCCCAGGCGTTCGCGGTTCCCGAGGCCGGTCACTGCATCGGTCAACGCCGCATCCGCTGCGTGCAGTTCGTCCTCCCGGTGCATTGTGATGTCTTCAGCGCTGACGACGCGCAGATCGCCGGCGTCGACGAATTCAAGGCAGAGCACCCGGCCATCCGCCAAGACCACCTCTCGCTTGCCGTGGGTTGCCCCTTCGGCATGCGCCAGGCTCACGACGCTTCGCAACCGCTCTCCGTCGTCCGCCAGCAGCCTGTCGAATACGGGGTTGCTCAGGACGATCATGCCCTCGGTGTCGGTAACGGCCACGGCATGGCTCATGGCATCGAACGCCGTCAGTGCGAGATGACCGAAGCTTCCGTGCCGCACCGACCCGTCGACCTCACGCGGCCGGATCGTCTGGGGCTGGACTGTCGTTGGCATCGGCGCTGATCACTCGGCTGTCGGCCTGCACAGTCCCCTCAATGCCGTTTCGGAACCGTGAAGGCCCGAACGTTTTCGCGCAGCTACCCGGATTTGTACGCTTGCGCCCGCTCGGCTGGATCGCTGTCACGCACCGGAGCTTCGGCCGAGCGACGGGCCACGATGATGGTCAGCACGATCGCAGCGACCCCGATAAGGGTCGAGTATAGAAAAAAGGTCACGTAGCCCGCGCCGAGAGCGGCCGGCGATGTGCCGACCTGCAAGGCGCCGGCGATGTAGGATTCCGGCGTGGTCCCCGTGAAAAGACGCCTCAAGCCCGACGCCAGCCCGCCATTCTCTGCCGAGTGCGCCGCGCCCTCGATGATGCGTCCCGATTGCGAGGCGATCAGTTTTCCCGGCAGTGCGTAGAGCGACGAGAACAGCGCGTATTGCGTGGCCGTGAAGCCGCCCGAGGTCAGGCTCGACATGTAGGCAATGAGGCAGGTGCCCGAGAAGCCGCTGCAAAGATTGTCCACGCCGATGGCGAAATACAGAGCCGGCACGGAATGGCCCATCATCGCCAGATAGATGAAGCACAGATTGGAGATGGCGCCCGCGAAGGCACCGATGACCAGCGCCCGCATGAGGCCGAGCCGGATCACCGCGAGCCCGCCGAGAAACACGCCCCCCATGGAGGCGACGACGCCGAACACCTTCCGCACCTCGGCGATCTCGGTCTTCGTGAAGCCGAGGTCGAGATAGAACGGGTTCATGATGTTGAGCACGAAGTCCGACACGCGGTAGAGGCAGATCAGCGCCAGAATCAGAGCGGCGCTGCCGGCATAGCGGCGGAAGAAATCGGCCAAAGGCGCGCCGAAGGACGCCGACAGGAAAACGCCGGGCCGCGTCGGCCTGCCCCGCTGGGGAACGCAGGCCACGGCCAGCAATGCCAGGCCGATGACCACGGCGGATATCTGCAGCAAGACGCTGAAGGAAGATGTGCGCCACATGCCGGCGAGGCCGAACGCATCCTCGCTGCCGACCAGCCGCGTCAGCAGCACCAAGGTTGTCGGATCGCCACTCAGTCCGGCGCCCGCGACGAACGCACCCAGCAGGAACAAAAGGCCGCGAACCGCCCATTCCAGGGGATCCGCAAAAGGCCGCGCGGCCACGCCTTCCGTGTGTACGGGGCGCAGCACATGCTCGCGCTCGCGTGGCGCAAGGAGAACGGCCGCGATGCCGATCCCCATCAGGCCGGCCATGACGGCGTAGGAGAGGTTCCAGCTGAAGTGCTGCGCCAGTATCAGGGGCAGAGCTCCGGCCACGATCATCGCGAGCCGGTAGCCCCATTGATAGGCAGCGGCCATCACGCCCTGCTGGCGGTCTTCCGCGACCTCGATGCGCCACGCATCGATGACGATGTCCTGCGTCGCGCCCGAAAAGCCCACGAACACGGCGAACAGGGCCATCAGCCCAAGATCGGCGGCGGGATCGAGGCCCGAAATCAGCCACAGCCCGAGAATGACGGCAAACTGCGCGGACAGCATCCACGACCGCCTGTGCCCAAGCCAATCCGTGAGAAGCGGGATGCGGGCGCGGTCTACAAGCGGCGCCCAAAGAAATTTGGCGGAATAGGCCAATGTGGCCAGGCTGAAGAAGCCGATGACGCTCAGCGAGACGCCGTCATCCCTCAGCCATGCCGACAACGTGTCGAAAATCAGGAGATTTGGCAGACCCGCGGAAAAGCCGAGACCCAGCATCACGAGGGTGCGGCGCTGCAGGAAAGCGGCAATGCCGCCGTCCGCCTTTGCCGCCGCTCTATCGGTTTCCTGCTCGCTCATGCCCGCTCCATCGCCCGGGCAAAGTGACGGCACTCTTCATGCGCCGCAAACAAAAAGGGCGGCCCGAAGGCCGCCCTTTCAAACCAGACCCGGTCTGATCAGCCGGAGATGATCGTGACGACCTCATAGCTGGCGGGCTCGATGATCAGGATCCGGCCATCGGAGAGCACGATGTAGTTGTAGCCCTCGTACTCCGGCACAACGGAGATGATCGATGCGGGGAGAGGCAGAACACTGATCGTGCGCGGCACGGCCACGCCGACCGAGACGTTGAAGTCCACGTTGACGCGCTGGACGTTCGTGGTGGTGATCTTCTGCCGGATCTCCGTGCGCTTCTCGGTCGTGATCTCCTTCGGAGCGGAGGCACGGCCGGACTTCATGCCGTCCTTGCCATCCTTGCCGTCCTTGGACGCATTGTCCTTGGAGCGCTCGCCGTCCTTGGCGGTGTTGGCCTGCTCGCGATTTGCATCGCGGGTGCGTTCGTCGCGGGCGGCGTCGTTCACCTTGCCGGCCTCGTCCTTGGGCTGCTGTGCGCTGCGGGTGGACGCACCAGCGCCGCCCTCGGCGCCAGCGGTCGTGCCGCCAGACGTGCAGTTCGGACCCGTGCAGGCCGCGCTGCCGGAGGATGCGCCTGCGCTACCGGACGTGGCGCCCGAGGCTGAACCTGCGGAACTTCCGGTGCCCATGGAGGAGCCGCCTGCGCTGCCCGAAGTGGAGGCGCCGCTTTCCATGGAGCTGGAGCCGCCGGAGCTCGCGCCACCGGCGGAACCCGTGGAGGAACCGCCCGTCTGGGCATGTGCGGGGAATGCGAGAGCGGCAACGGCCGCCGAAGCGAGAAGAAGCTTTTTCATGCAAAGTCTCCTGTCGTCTTGTTTGAAGCGGCCGGTGAAATGTGTTGTAGGCCAAGCAACAAACGTCAGACTTAAGTAGACGTTCCACGCCTCACTGCGTTTATCAGAATGGGGTCCGCTGACGTATTGCCGCGGAGAGAGTCCCTTCGTCCAGATAATCAAGTTCACCGCCGACGGGCACTCCATGGGCGAGACGCGTCACTTTGACGGATGCCGTTTGAAGCAGGTCCGTTACGTAGTGAGCGGTCGTCTGGCCATCGACCGTGGCGTTGAGCGCAAGGATGACCTCCCCCACCTCGGGCCGGGAGGCACGCTGGACAAGGGTCTCGATGTTGAGATCGTCCGGTCCCCGCCCGTCCAGCGCCGAAAGTGTGCCGCCCAGCACGTGATAGGCGCCGGTCACGGCGCCCGATCGCTCAAGCGCCCATAGGTCGGAAACATCCTCCACGACCACGATCGTGGATGCGTCGCGGCTGCCGTCGCAGCAGATCGTGCAGGGATCGCGCGTGTCGACACTGCCGCAGGTGCGGCACACGACGACGCTCTCGTTCGCCCTCGCGAAGGCCTCCGCGAGGGGGCCGAGCAGCAATTCCTTGCGGCGGATTAGGTGCAACGCCGCCCGCCGGGCCGAACGCGGGCCAAGCCCCGGCAGGCGTGCCAGCAGCTGGATCAGGCGTTCGATCTCGGGGCCGGCGACGCCGCGTGCCATAAGCCTAGAACGGCAGCTTCATGCCGGCGGGCAATGGCAGGCCGGCGGTGAGGCCCTGCATCTTCTCGGCGGACAGCGCTTCTGCCTTGCGGCGGGCGTCCGAATGAGCGGCGATGATAAGATCCTGAAGGATCTCCTTCTCGTCTGGCTTTAGCAGGCTGTCGTCGATCTCGAGGTTCTTGAGGTCGCCCTTGGCCGACATCTGAACGCGCACGACGCCGCCGCCGGCCCCACCCTCTACCGTGGTCTGCTCCAGCTCGGCCTGCATCTCTTCCATCTTGGCCTGCATTTCGCGGGCCTTCTTCATCATTCCCATGATGTCCATGGTTCAATCCTCCTCGTCTTCGTCGTCTTCTTCGGGCGGTGGAGCGTTCTCGGGCTCAGGCTCGGCCACGGCAAGATTGCGAACGCCGATGATCTCGGCACCAGGGAACCGGGCCATGATGGCCTGTACATGGGGATGCGCGGCGACACCCATCAGCTGGGTGGCGCGCTTCTCTTCCGCAATCTCGCGAAGCGTGGCGGCGCCTTCCTCCCGCGAGATGGCCACGACCCAGCGCCGCCCCGTCCATGTGGAGAGCCGCTTCTGGATGTCTCCCGCGAGATTGGCCGATGCACCGCCCGCGGGCCGAAACTCGATCTTGCCGTCCTCGAAGGAGACGAGGCGCACATCCCGTTCCAGCGCCATCTTGAACGCGATGTCGCGGTGCTTCTCGGCCAGCGCCACCGCCTGCTCGAAGCTGTCGAGCCGCAGGACCGGGGCTGCTTCGGCAACGGCACGCGGCGCGGATGACGGCACAGGGTCCAGGTTTCGACTGGCAATCGCGAGAGACGCGCCGCCACCGCCATTGCCACCTGTCGGGCGTGGGGAGGATGGCGGGCTGCCGCCCGTCGGCACGCCGGGCTCGTTCTTCAGCGCGCGCAAGGCTTCATCGGGCGTGGGAAGATCGGCGGCGTAGGCGAGGCGCACCAGAACCATGTCGGCGGCCTGCGCGGGCTTCGGCGCTGCCTGCACTTCGGCGATGCCCTTCACCAGCATCTGCCAGGCACGTGAAAGCACCCGGTGGGACAATGTTTCCGCAAAGGAGCGCCCGCGCACGCGTTCCACTTCAGTGACCGATGCATCGCCGAGCGCGGCCGGAACCAGCTTCACCCGCGTGACGAAATGCACGAACTCCGCGAGATCTGTCAGCACCAGGGCTGCGTCGGAGCCGCCATCGTAGAGTTCACGGAAGATGCCGAGGCTTTCCGCCGCGTCGCCGCGCATCACCGCCTCGAACAGATCGACCACCCGTCCGCGATCCGACAGGCCCAGCATCTGCCGCACGGTCTCGGCCTCGACCCGCCCGCCGCCATGGGCTATGGCCTGGTCGAGGATGGACAGCGCATCGCGCACGGAGCCTTCCGCCGCGCGCGCGACAAGAGCCAAAGCCTCGTCGTCGGCCAAGAGCTCCTCGCGGCCTATGATCTTCGAGAGGTGCGCAGCCAGAACGGACGAATCGACGCGCCGCAGGCTGAAGCGCTGGCAGCGCGACAGCACCGTCACCGGCACCTTGCGGATTTCGGTGGTGGCAAAAACGAACTTCACATGCGGCGGCGGCTCTTCCAGCGTCTTCAGGAAGGCGTTGAACGCCTTGTCCGACAGCATGTGCACTTCGTCGATGATGTAGACCTTGAAGCGCGCCGAGGCCGGCGAATAGCGCACGCCGTCCAGGATCTCGCGCACGTCCTCGATGCCCGTGCGGGAGGCGGCGTCCATCTCCAGCACGTCGACGTGACGCGATTCCATGATGGCCTGGCAGTGCACGCCGTTCTCGCGCAGATCGACGGTCGGTCCGCCCGAGCCGTCCGCAAGCTCGTAGTTCAGGCCGCGGGCCAGGATGCGCGCCGTCGTGGTCTTGCCCACGCCGCGTACGCCCGTGAGCATCCAGGCCTGCGCGATGCGTCCTGTCGTGAACGAGTTGGTGAGCGTGCGCACCATCGCGTCCTGACCGATCAGGTCATCGAAATTGGAGGGGCGATATTTGCGGGCAAGCACCCGGTAAGGCGCGGCCGCAGGCACGCCGGCGGGGATGTCGAGATCGTCCATCGCTGGAATATCGCCGTGCCATGAAGGGGCGCGCAAGAGGCGCGGGTGGGAGGTCGGACGACGACCCGAGACGGTCTCGTTAGGGCTGCTTCCTTCCGGACCTGACCCGGTTGGCGAGTGGCTCGTCCACCGCCAACCTCCCGAGCCCTATATCGCCGCTACCGGCCCCGGATGCAAGCGTCAGCAGGACCGGGAAATGAAGGCTGGATCGACGCGCAGGGAATGCGACAGCCGCTCCACCGCGCGGTCGTACGTGGCGCGTTCCGTGCGGGGATAGCGGATCATGAAGCTATGGGCATAGCGCCCGCCGCAGGAAATGTGCGTGCGGCCATAGACGATGTCCGATCCCACATATCCGGAATACGCCATCCAGTTGTTCTTGCGCTGGCTGTACGTGACCCTGACCCCCTGAAGAAGGTTGCGGTCGAGGAAGCGCCGGACATCGGCACCCTTCAGTTCGTCCAGGCTCAGGATCATCGCCGCGTCCCGCCTCAGAAGGTACTGCCCCTGCGCGGGGTTGGAACGGGCCTCATCCACGAGACCGACCGGATAGTCGATGGTCAGCCCGTACTGACGGCTGGTGAACCGCGTCCAGTCGGTGGGCGCGGCCTGCGCCGCACTCGACATAAGGGCCAGCAAGCCCAAGAGCGCTCCGCGATAAAGGATCTTCATGGTTGATTGCTCCCCTTCAGGCGGATCAACCCGGCCGCATCGGCGCGGTTCCGCAGCGCAGTTACATCGGCCATGATCAGGGCATGACCGAAGACCTTTTCTCCCTTCATCCGAGGCTTGCGGCAGACACCGCCATCGTCACGGACCTCGCGCTGAGCCGCGTCCTGCTGATGGACGACGCGCGCTTTCCCTGGCTGATCCTGGTGCCGCGCAGGGCCGGCGCCGTCGAGATCATCGATCTCGATGCGGCAGCACAGGCGCGGCTGATGGAGGAGATCGCCCTTGCGTCACGCGCTCTGCGCGCCGTGGCTCCCTGCGACAAGCTGAATGTCGGCGCGCTCGGCAATGTGGTCTCGCAACTCCACGTTCATGTGGTTTCGCGGGTCGAAGGTGATCCGGCCTGGCCGGGCCCTGTGTGGGGATCCGGCAAGGCCAAGCCCTATGACCAACGATGGCAGGAGAGCCTAGTGCAGGCAATCCGGCTCGAACTCGGAAGGCTTGAGGCCTAGCCCTTGTTGCGCCGGGCGAACCGCAGCGGATGCGCCGGGTAAACGCCCAGGATCTTCACCTCGGCCGAGAAGAAGGCGAGTTCTTCCAGAGCGAAGCGCACATTGGCATCGTCCGGGTGGCCTTCCACATCGGCGTAGAACTGGGTGGCCACGAACTCACCGTTGAGCTGATAGCTCTCCAGCTTCGTCATGTTTACCGAATTGGTCGCGAAGCCGCCGAGCGCCTTGTAGAGCGCGGCGGGAACGTTGCGGACCTTGAACACGAAGCTCGTCACCACCGGGCCATTGCCGGCAGCCGCCCAGTCCGGCTCCCGCTGCAGGATCACGAAACGCGTGGTATTGCCCGCCTCGTCCGCAATGTCTTCCGCGAGGATGTCGAGCCCGTAGATTTCCGCGGCCAGCCGCGACGCGATGGCCGCGCGGCTGGTGTCAGTGGTCTCGGACAGACGACGTGCCGCCCCGGCCGTGTCCGCGGCGATGCGCGGTTCGAGGCCGAGCCGCTTCAGCGCGATGCGGCACTGCCCCAGTGCCATCGGGTGGCTGTAGGCCGTCTTGACCGTTTCGAGCGTCGCGCCCCTCACCGCCATCAGCTGGTGCTGCAGGGGCAGGAAGAATTCGCCAATGATGTTGAGGCCCGAGACAGGCATCAGATGGTGAATATCGGCGACACGCCCGGCGATGGAGTTCTCGATCGGGATCATCGCCAGATCGGCCGAACCATCGACGACTGCCGCGAACGCATCCTCGAAGCTGGCCTTCGGCATCGGCGTCAGCGCCGGATAGACCTCGCGGCAGGCGATGTCCGAATTGGCGCCGGGTTCGCCCTGGTAAGAGATGTACCCTGTCATGTGGTCCCGGCTCAGCTGACGGCCCCGCCCAGCATCTCGCGGGCGCGTTCCAGATCGTGCGGTGTGTCTACCCCGAGCGGCACGTCGTCAACCAGCGCGGCGTCGATGCGCATGCCTGCCTCCAGCGCCCGCAACTGCTCCAGCCGCTCGCGGATCTCCAGCGGGGACGGCGGCAGCGACACGAAACGCTCGAGCGCCGAACGCCGCCAGACGTAGAGACCGACGTGGTGGATTAGCTCTCCCGGTCCCCAGGGCGCGGTGGCGCGCGTGAAGTAAAGAGCCCGGCGATGATCGCCCGTGCCCGTGCCCACCAGCTTCACCACGTTTTCGTCCGTGCGTTCCTCGTCGCGACGGATGACGGCTCCAAGCGTTCCGAGATCGACCGCCTCGTCATCCAGCAGCGCAATGGCGCGGCGGATGATGGCGGGATCGATGGTCGGCAGATCGCCCTGCACATTGACGATGCGGCTGTGGCGGCGCTCGGGATCGAGGATTTGCAACGCCTCGAAGATGCGGTCGGAGCCGGAAGGGTGATCTTCCCGCGTCAGCACGGCGCGGCCGCCGGCCCTCTCCACCGCGTCGACGATCTGCACCGAATCAGCCGCCACCACCACTTCGCCTGCTTCAGCCTCCACGGCACGGCGCCAGACATGGACGATCATAGGCGCGCCGCAGATGTCCGCGAGGGGCTTCCCGGGCAAGCGGGTGGATGCAAGCCGTGCAGGGATCAAAATCAGTGACGACATGGAAAAGCTCTAGAAAGACGCGCAAACCGCTCTGTTCAGGCGGCAAAAAGTAGCAGCGGGAGGCTTCTATACGAGTTGTCAGCTTGCCGGGAAAGCGGCTACGTTCCGCCGCAATCCAGTCCGCTTGCGGACCCCTGCCCGCCAAATGCCCGCGCTGTGCGCACAGCGCCCGGAGACCGGAATGGACTCGTTCGAGATCAACAAGATCCTCGGAGCCGTGCTCGGCACCCTGACTTTGACCATGGGCCTCATGATCGGGTCCGAAATCCTGTTCGACGCACACGCGCCGGAAAAGCCGGGCTACGAGCTTCCGCAGCCCGAGGAAGGCGCCAGCGCCGCAGCACCGGCCGCCGAAGCCGTGGAGCCTATCGCAGTGCGCCTTGCCTCCGCCGATGCGGAAAAGGGTGCGGCGGTCGCCAAGCAGTGCGGTTCCTGCCACTCCTTCGAGAAGGGCGGACCGAACAAGGTCGGCCCCAATCTCTATGGTGTCGTCGGCAACCATCACGCCCATCTGGAAGGCTTCAGCTATTCGTCGGCGATGAAGGCCAAGTCCGGCGAGCCGTGGAGCTTCGAGGCGCTGGATGCGTTCCTTGCCGATCCGAAGGGCGCCATCCCGGGGACCGCGATGGCCTTTGCCGGCGTGAAGCGTCCTGACCAGCGCGCCAATCTGATCGCGTACCTCAACAAGAACTCCGACAGCCCGCTGCCTCCGCCGCCCGCGCCGGCCGAAGGTGCTGCACCCGCAGCAGAAGCTGGCGCACCTGCGACACCGGCAGGCCCCACGGGCGGCGAACCCGCCCCGGCGGCGCAGCAGCCCCAAAGCGACGGCCAGGCTCCGGCGCCTGAACAGAACACGGGCGGCGCCATTACCGTGCCGCAGCCGCAGACCGGCACCGCCGGATCGGCACCCACGCCGCCGACCGGAGCGCCGGAAGGTGGAACTCCCGAGGTTCCGCAAGGCAATGCCGGCAGCGATTCGCCGGTTCAGCGTCCGGCAACCGGCGACCGCCAGTCGCAGCAATAGGAACAAGTGGAGCCGGGCATGTCCCGGCTCCCTTTCTTTTGATCGCCGGTCACTTTCGCGACTGGCGAGCGCCCCCCTTCCGACCTAAACTGTGCATAAGTCTTTGCACCTGTTCCGCTGTTCGGAGGATGCCGCACGCATGATCGCCCGCCGCCTCATGGCCGCGTTTGTCTCCCTCGCGCTGCTTTCCGTTCCCGCCCTCGCGCAGGATGCATCCCCTCTAGCTTCCACGGTGTCGCAGCCAGGCGAATGGCGGCACGCACTCTCGCTGTTCGGCGAGGTGAAGTACCCGGCGGACTTCAAGCACTTCGATTATGTGAACCCCGATGCGCCAAAAGCGGGCACGGTCCGCTTCGCGACGGTGGGCACCTTCGACAGCTTCAACTCCTTCGTGCCGAAGGGTAATGCGGCAGCCGGCATCAGCCTCATCTACGAGCAGCTGATGACACCGTCCTTCGACGAGCCATCGACTGAATACGGACTGATCGCCGAAGCGGTGCGCTATCCCGAGGACCATTCCTCGGTCACGTTCCGGCTCAACCCGGCGGCGCGCTGGCATGATGGCCAGCCGATCACCGTAGGCGATGTCGTGTGGTCGTTCGACACGCTGAAGCGCATCAGTCCGTTCTACCGCTTCTATCTCGCCAACGTGCTCAAGGCCGAACAGACCGGCGAGCGTGAGGTGACCTTCACCTTCGACAAGGGCGGCAATCGCGAACTGCCGCAGATCGTGGGCCAGCTCAACATTCTTCCGCGCCATTGGTGGGAGGGCAAGGACGCGCAAGGCCGCCAGCGCAATATCGAGGAAGGCACGCTGGAGCCGCCGCTCGGTTCGGGACCCTACAAGGTCAAGGAATTCAGCGCAGGCCGCTGGGAGGTCTATGAGCGGGTGACCGATCACTGGGCCAAGGATCTGCCGTCGGAGCGCGGCACCAACAATTTCGACACCGTGCGCTACGACTATTTCCGTGACCAGACCGTGCTGGTGGAAGCCTTCAAGGGCGACCAGTACGATTATCGCCTGGAGAACAGCGCGAAGAACTGGGCCACGTCCTATGACTTCCCCGCAGCGCGCGACGGACGGGTGATCCTAGAGAAGTTCCCCGACCAAGGCTCCGGCATCATGCAGGGCTTCGCGTTCAATCTTCGCCGGGACAAATTCAAGGACCCGCGCGTGCGGCGCGCCTTCAACCTCGCCTTCGATTTCGAGGACCTGAACCGCACCCTCATGTTCGACCAGTACGAGCGGATCGGGAGCTACTTCCACGGCACCGATCTGGCCTCCTCCGGCTTGCCCTCGGGCAAGGAACTCGAGATCCTCGAGAGCGTTCGCGGCAAGGTGCCGGAGAGCGTATTCACCACGCCCTATGCCAATCCCGTGGGCGGATCCCCCGAGAAGACCCGCGCCAATCTTCGTGAGGCCGCACGCCTGCTGAAGGAGGCCGGCTGGGAGGTCCGCGACGGACGCCTGACGAACGCCGCCACCGGCGAGCCGATGACGGTCGAGTACCTCTATGTCGATCCGAGCGCCGAACGGACCGTGAGCCTTCTGCGCCCTGCCCTGCAGCGGCTCGGCATCCAGATGAGCATGCGGACGGTGGACGATTCCCAGTATGTGAACCGCGTTCGCTCGCACGACTTCGACATCATCACCGCCGGCTTCCCGGAATCGCTCTCGCCCGGGAACGAGCAGCGCGAGTTCTGGGGCTCGGAGGCGGCCGACCGCGAGGGATCGCGCAACGTGATCGGCATCAAGGACCCGGCCGTGGACGCCCTGATCGACCGGGTGATCTACGCGAATTCCCGGGAGGATCTGGTCGCGGCGACAAAGGCGCTGGACCGTGTGCTGCTGGCCAACAACTATGTCGTGCCCCAGTTCGCGATCTCCTATGACCGTACGGCGCGATGGAACCGCTTCGCCCGGCCGGCCAATCTGCCGCCGCGCGGTTCGCTGTTCCCCACCGTGTGGTGGTGGGATGAGGCCGCCGCGCAGAAGACGCGGACGGGTCCGTGATCGCGTCGGGGCTGGACCGTCGCCAGTTGCTGCTTCTGGGGGGCGCAGCGGCCCTGCTGCCGGTGGGCGCGGCGCGCGCCCAGCCCGTTGCCGATGAGGGGCAACGCCACGGGCTGTCCTCCTTCGGAGACCTGAAATACCCGGCTGATTTCCGGCACTTCGACTACGTCAATCCAGACGCGCCGAAGGGTGGGCGGATGTCCTATACGCCCGGCCAGTGGGCGTACAACCAGAACCCCAACACCTTCAACACGCTCAACACGCTGATCCTGCGCGGCGACGCGCCCGTCGGGCTTACCATGGTGTTCGCCAGCCTGATGACGTCGGCGGGGGACGAGCCGGATGCCATGTATGGCTATGTGGCGCGCTCGGTGCGCATCAGCGACGGGGGCCGGACCTACCGGTTCAAATTGCGGCCCGAAGCACGTTTCCATGATGGCGGCGCACTGACCGCGGAAGACGTCGCCTTCTCCATCAGCACCCTGAAAAAGGACGGTCACCCGCTGATATCGCAGCAGCTCGGAGAGGTTGTCGGGGCCGAGGCGGCAGCACCGGATGAGGTGGTGGTGCGGTTCAGCGGCAAGCAGGCTCGTGACATCCCGCTTTTGGTCGCCGGGCTGCCGATCATCTCGAAAGCCTGGTACGCGACCCGCGACTTCACCGCGACGACCATGGAGCCGCCGCTTGGCTCCTCGGCCTACAAGGTCGGCAATGTCGCACCCGGCCGCTTCATCGAATATGAGCGCGTGAAAGACTGGTGGGGCAACAGCCTGCCCGTCGCCGTCGGGCACAACAATTTCGACACCGTGCGCGTGGAGATGTTCCGCGACCGGCAGGTGTCGCTCGAAGGATTCAAGGGCGGCGCCTACCTGTTCCGCGAGGAGTTCACCTCCCGCTTCTGGGCCAACAATTACGATTTCCCGGCCATCAAGGATGGGCGCGTGGTGCGCTTCGAGCTGCCGGATGACCGCCCCTCCGGCGCTCAGGGCTGGTGGATCAACACGCGGCGTCCGAAGTTCACCGATCATCGGGTTCGGGAGGCGCTGACTTATGCCTTCGACTTCGAGTGGACGAACGCCAACCTGATGTACGGCTCCTACCGCCGCACGGCCTCGGTGTTCGAGAACTCGCCGATGAAAGCCGAGGGAACGCCCTCCCCCGCCGAACTGGCGCTTCTCGAACCTTTCCGCGGAAAAATGGCTGACGAGGTGTTCGGCGCGCCCTTCTCGCCACCGGTGTCAGACGGCTCGGGACAGGACCGGAAGCTGCTGCGGCGGGCCCGTGAACTGCTGAACGAGGCGGGCTGGACGGTCAGGGACGGGGCGCTGAAGAACGCCGCCGGCGAGACGTTCAGACTGGAGATCCTGGACGACGATTCCACGTTCGAACCCCACGTTCTGGCCTATATCAAGAATCTCAGGATCCTTGGCATTGAGGGCACCTTCCGCGTGGTTGACGCCGCGCAGTTCCAGAGCCGGCAGAACGCCTTCGACTACGACCTCATTCCACGGCGCTACTCCTTGTCCAGCACACCGGGCGACGGATTGCGCGTGTACTTCGGCTCCGCGGCGGCAAAAGTCGGCGGCTCCTACAATGTCGCGGGCGTCGCCGATCCTGTTATCGATGCGTTGATCGACCACGCCATCGCGGCGAACAACCGCGACGACCTGACGATCGCCTGCCGCGCTCTCGACCGCGTGCTGCGGGCCGGGCGCTACTGGGTGCCGCACTGGCACAAGCCATCGCATTGGATTGCCACTTGGGATGTGTTCGGTCGCCCCGAGCAGAAGCCCAAATACGACTTGCCCTTCGTCTCGACCTGGTGGATCGACACCGCGAAGGCCGAGCGCCTCGGCATCCGGACCTGAGCGCCCGCCATGTGGTCCTACATCGCACGCCGCATGCTGCTGATGATCCCGACCTTGCTCGGAATCATGTTCGTATCCTTCGTCATCGTGCAGTTCGCGCCCGGGGGTCCGGTGGAGCGCGTGCTGGCGCAGCTTCAGGGCGGCGACACCTCGGCCACTTCGCGGTTCACGGGGTCGTCCGGTGGCGATCTCGGCCCGAGCGCTCAACCGGGCTCCTTCTCATCCAGCCCGGTGACCACGAAGTATCGGGGCGCGCAGGGGCTTGATCCCGCGTTCGTGGAGAGCCTCGAAAAGCAGTTCGGCTTCGACCGTCCGGCTCATGAGCGCTTCCTGAAGATGCTGTGGGACTACACGCGCTTCGACTTCGGCCGCAGCTATTTCCGCGATGCCTCCGTGCTGGACCTCATCGCCGAGAAAATGCCGGTGTCGATCTCGCTCGGGCTTTGGATGACGCTGCTCAGCTACGCCATCTCCATACCTCTTGGCATTTCGAAGGCGATCCGCGACGGCTCGCGTTTCGACGTGTGGAGCTCTGCGGTCATCGTGGTCGGCTATGCCATTCCGGGTTTTCTGTTCGCCATCCTGCTCATCGTCCTGTTCGCGGGTGGGTCGTTCTGGGACATCTTCCCGCTGCGTGGCCTGACTTCCGACAATTGGAGCACGCTCAGCTGGCCGGCACGGATTCTCGATTATTTCTGGCATCTGGCCCTGCCGCTGGCGGCGCTGGCGGTTGGCGCCTTCGCCACCACGACGCTGCTCACCAAGAACTCGTTCCTGGACGAGATCCGGAAGCAATATGTCCAGACAGCGCGCATGAAGGGCCTGAGCGAGCGGCAGGTGCTCTACGGGCACGTGTTCCGCAACGCGATGCTCATCCTGATCGCGGGCTTTCCCGGTGCCTTCATCTCGGCATTCTTCACCGGCTCGCTTCTCATCGAGACCATCTTCTCGCTCGACGGGCTTGGCCTGTTGTCCTTCGAGAGCATCGTGAATCGCGACTACCCGGTGGTGTTCGCCACGCTCTACATCTTCGGCCTGATCGGCCTCGTGGTGGGCCTGATCTCGGACCTGACCTATAGCTGGGTGGATCCGCGCATCGACTTCGAGAGCCGCAGCACCTGATGGCCGGACCCGCAACCCACTCCCTGCCCGAGACCGCGCCGAACCCCTCGGGCCAGCCGCTCGCCCCGCCGCCAGCGGCATCGACACCGCAGGCGCAACCCGATCCGGGTCCACCTCGAAAAGGGATGTCGCCCATCAATGCCCGGCGCTGGCGCAATTTCCGGCGGAACCGGCGCGGCTTCTATTCGCTGTGGCTGTTCCTGGCCTTGTTCTTCATTTCGATGGCATCGGACTTCATCGCCAACAACAAGCCGTTCCTGATCTCCTACGATGGCGGGCTCTATGTGCCCGTCCTCAAATCCTACCCGGAGACCACGTTCGGCGGCGACTTCGAAACGGAGGCGGATTACCGCGACCCCTTCCTGCAAGACCTCGTCAAGGAGAAGGGCGGCTGGATGATCTGGCCGCCGATCCGCTACTCGTACAATACCATCAACCTGAAACTGCCCGTGCCCGCCCCCGCGCCGCCAACCTGGATGCTGACGGCGCAGCAATGCGAGGCCGCCGGAGCCGGGCCGAACTGCGAAGGCATCGAGTGGAACTGGCTCGGCACCGACGACCAGGGCCGCGACGTGGTGGCGCGCCTGCTCTACGGCTTCCGCATCTCCGTTCTGTTCGGGCTGGTGCTGACCATCCTGTCCTCCATCATCGGCGTGACGGCCGGTGCGGTGCAGGGTTATTTCGGCGGCTGGACGGACCTGATCTTCCAGCGCGTCATCGAGATCTGGACCAGCGTTCCCTCGCTTTATCTGCTGATCATCCTCGCCGCCGTCATCACACCCAATTTCTGGGTGCTGCTCGGCATCCTGCTGCTGTTCTCGTGGGTGTCGCTCGTCGGCGTGGTGCGCGCGGAGTTCCTGCGTGCGCGCAACTTCGAATATGTGCGGGCGGCCCGTGCGCTGGGCGTTTCCAACTTCACCATCATGCGCCGCCACCTGTTGCCGAACGCCACGGTTGCGACGCTGACCTTCATGCCGTTCCTGCTCAGCGGCTCGATCACCACCCTTACGTCGCTGGATTATCTCGGCTTCGGCCTACCGCCGGGCTCCCCCTCACTCGGTGAGTTGCTGGCCCAAGGCAAATCCAATCTTCAGGCGCCATGGCTCGGCATCACGGGCTTCATGTCCATTGCCCTCATGCTGTCCCTGCTGGTGTTCGCCGGCGAGGCGGTGCGAGACGCCTTCGATCCCCGCAAGACATTCCGGTAGCCATGGCACACGATCATCACGCGCACGACCACTCTGGGCATGGCCACGGCGGTCATGGGCATGACCACACCCACGGAGCCAGCGAGCGCAGCATCGGCATCGCGGCGGCGCTGACGGGCGTCTTCATGATCGCCGAACTTGCGGGCGGGCTGGTTTCGGGATCGCTGGCGCTTATCGCCGATGCCGGCCACATGTTCATCGACTTCGCCTCACTGGCGTTCGCGTTCATCGCCTTCAGGATGACAAGGCGGCCGGCCGACGCACTGAGGACCTACGGCTATGATCGCCTGCAGGTGCTCGTGGCGTTCGCCAACGGGCTGATCCTCTTCCCCGTCGCCGGCTGGATCATCTGGGAAGCGGTGGAGCGTCTGCAGAGTCCCGCTCCGGTTCTCGGCGGACTGATGCTATGGGTGGCGGTGGGCGGCCTCCTCGTCAACATCGCCGCGTTCTTCGTGCTGCACGGTGCCGACAAGGACAATGTGAACATCCGGGGCGCATTGCTCCATGTGCTGGGCGACATGCTCGGCTCGGTGGGTGCGATCGCCGCCGCGCTTATCATCATGCTGACGGGCTGGACGCCCATCGACCCCATCCTCTCGGTCGTGGTCTCGGTCATCATCCTCGGCGGTGCATGGCGGCTGGTCAGGGATTCCGGTTCGATCCTGCTGGAGGCGGCGCCTGCAAGCCTGAACACGGGCGAAATCGGACAGGCCATCGTCGGCGATGTGCCCCAGGTGACGGAGGTGCACCACGTTCATCTGTGGTCCATCACCGAGAAGCGGCGCATGGCGACGCTGCACGCCTGCCTCGTGCCCGGCAGCGATCCTGTCACCAGCACCCGTGCCATCAAGCAGGTGCTGACCGAGCGCTTCGGCATCGGGCACGCCACCGTCGAGATCGGCTATGGCGCATGCGAGGCGCAGCATGTCTGTGCATCCCCCGCGGCGTCCGAGCAGGTGCAAGGGCGCGAGAACAGCCATGAAGCGGGCGGGTGCGGGCACAGCCACGATCACGGGCATGGTCACGCGCACCGATGGCTGCCCGCATGAAAGCCGACGTGCCGCTGCTCTCCGTCCGCGATCTCTCGGTTTCCTTTGTGCAGGACGGCCGCGAGACCCTTGCGGTCGACCGGATTTCCTTCGACATCGCCAAGGGCGAGACACTGGCGCTGGTGGGGGAATCCGGCTCTGGCAAGTCGGTCACGGCACTGTCGATCCTCAAGCTGCTGCCCTACCCGGCAGCGCGCCACCCGTCAGGAGAGATTCGTTTTCGGGGCGAAAACCTGCTGGACCGCGATGAGAGCGATCTGAGGCGGGTGCGTGGCGCGGACATCACCATGGTGTTCCAGGAGCCGATGACGTCCCTTAACCCGCTGCACACCGTGGAGCGGCAGGTCGGCGAGATCCTCGACGTGCACCGCGGCTGGCCGAAGGCGAAGATCCGGGCGCGCGTGCTGGAACTGCTGCTGCAGGTCGGCATCCAGAACGCCGAACAGCGCCTGGGCGCCTTTCCGCACGAGCTGTCCGGCGGTCAGCGCCAGCGCGTGATGATCGCGATGGCGCTGGCAAACGAACCCGATCTACTCATTGCCGACGAGCCGACGACGGCGCTCGACGTGACCGTACAGGCCCAGATCCTCCATTTGCTGGAAGACCTGCAGAAGCAGCTCGGCATGGCCGTGCTGTTCATCACCCACGATCTCGGCATCGTGCGGAAGATCGCCGACCGGGTCTGCGTTATGACCGCCGGCAAGATCGTCGAGCATGGGCCCGTGGAGAGGGTCTTCACCGCGCCTGAACACGCCTATACCCGCCATCTGCTGGCGGCCGAACCCAAGGGCGAGCCGCCGGCGGCCGACATGTCGAAGCCCGTTGTTGTCTCCACCGAGAATGTCCGGGTCTGGTTTCCGATCAAGAAGGGGTTCTTCGGGCGCACGGTCGGCCATATCAAAGCCGTGGACGAGGTCAGCATCACCGTGCGTGAAGGGCAGACGCTGGGCGTGGTCGGCGAGTCCGGCTCCGGCAAGACGACGCTCGGCCTCGCCATATTGCGGCTGATACCGTCGAACGGACCGGTCGTGTTCATGGGCCAGAACATCGAGGCGCTGAGCCGGGCCGAGATGCGGCCGCTGCGCAAGGACATGCAGGTTGTTTTTCAGGACCCCTATGGATCCCTCTCGCCGCGCATGTCGGTGGCGCAGGTGATCGAGGAAGGGCTGCTGGTCCAGAAGGGGCGCTGGAGCGCCGAAGAGCGGCGTGAGATCGTCGCCCGGGCGATGACCGAGGTGGGTCTCGATCCCGCGGCGATGCACCGCTACCCGCACGAGTTCTCAGGCGGACAGCGGCAGCGCATCGCCATTGCGCGTGCCATGGCGCTTCAGCCGAAATTCGTCGTTCTCGATGAGCCGACCTCCGCGCTGGATATGTCGGTCCAGGCCCAGATCGTGGACCTGCTGCGGGGGCTCCAGCAGCGGCACAACCTCGCCTTCCTGTTCATCTCGCACGACCTGAAGGTTGTCCGCGCGCTCGCAAGCGAGGTCGTGGTGATGAAGGACGGCAAGGTGGTGGAGGCCGGCAGCGCAAGGAGAATCTTCGAGGCGCCCGAAACGGACTACACGCGCGCCCTCATCTCCGCAGCTCTGAACCTGTCCGTCGAAGGTGCTGCCCGGCAATAGGCCGGTTCAGAGCAGGATCGGCGGTAGCCTCCGCACCGTGCGGACCCCGTCGCCGCCGGCGGCAATGCGCTCTATCGCTGCCGCCGCATCCTCAACCGCGACCTCCATGTGGAAGCCGTTGGCATGGATCAGGCTGCCGTCTCCGCGCGCGATGGCGACATGCCCCTTCCAGAACACCAGATCTCCGCGCTGCAGCGCCGCCGCTCCGGTGAAGGGCACGGCGTCGCCGAGCGCTGCCTCCTGCATGTCGCTGTCCCTCGGTGCATCCATGCCAGCGGCGTCCAGCGCCACCTGCACAAGCCCTGAGCAATCCAGTCCGATGCTGGTCTTGCCGCCCCAGAGATATGGGGTGCCAAGGAACCGCTCGGCCACCGCCACGAAATCCTGCTCGGCCGTGTCGATGGCCGACAGATGCCGGGCGACCGCGTATCCGCCGCCGGCTAGAACCGCGAACATGCCGTCCTCGCCTTCCACGGCGAGGCGGCTGCCCATGCTCAACACATCCAGCGGAGGCAGCTTGATGCTGGGGCCGGGGAACACGAAGCTGCGCAGGGCAGAGAGACGATGCGTCGGCTCCAAGGCAGGCCCGAGCGCCCATTCGGGTATCCAGCCAACATAGAGGTCCGTTTCCAGCTGGACCCATGCCCAGCCTTCCGCAAGATCGTAGACGGCCACCGGTTCACCGAAGAGAGCTTCGGTCAGGAGCGGCGCATCCTCGCGCGGCTCCCGCCGCAACGGAGCCGAGCCGACAGACACGCTCATGCCGAGAGCAGGAACGTAGCGCTCGGCTTCCACCGTGCCGCGCAGGTGCTCTGCGGCGAGATCGGGACGCGCAGGCGTGAGGCGGGGATCCATGCTGGTCATGGCCGGGGGTAACGCTCCTTCAGCAAGGCGTAGATGGCGCGAATGGCATGGGCCTCCCCGCCTTCAGGGCGGCCGGGGCGGGCCTGCGGCGTCCAGGCGAAAATGTCGAGATGAGCGTAGGACTTCGCCCTCTCCACGAAACGCCGGAGGAAGAGCGCCGCCGTGATCGCACCGGCATGCCCACCCGCCGGTGCGTTGTTGAGATCGGCGATCTTCGAGTCCAGCATGCGCTCATATCCGTTCCAGAACGGCAGGCGCCAGACAGGATCATGCTCGCGTGCGCCCAGCCGCACGAGGTCCTCCGCAAGGGCGTCGTCGTCGGTGAAGACGGGGGGAAGAGCCGGCCCGAGCGCGACGCGCGCTGCGCCGGTGAGAGTCGCGAGGTCGATCAGAAGCTCGGGCGCTTCCTCGTCGGCCAGCGCAAGTGCATCCGCGAGAACGAGGCGGCCTTCCGCGTCGGTGTTGCCGATCTCGACCGTGGGCCCCTTGCGGCTGCGATAGACGTCCCCTGGCCGGAAGCTTTCCCCCGAAACGGCGTTCTCCACCGCGGGGATCAGGACGCGCAGCCGTACCGGCAGGCCAGCGTGCATAATCATATGCGCCAGCCCAAGCGCGTTCGCCGCACCGCCCATATCCTTCTTCATGATCAGCATGGCGGAGCTCGGCTTTATGTCGAGGCCGCCGGTGTCGAAGCAGACGCCTTTCCCAACCACGGTCACCCTCGGGTGAGATTGATCGCCCCATGCGAGATCGAGCAGGCGTGGGCGGCGTGGGCTGGAGCAGCCGACGGCATGGATCAGCGGAAACCCGCTCTCCAGTTCCGCTCCGGATACGGAGGAGAACCGTGCACCGTGGCGTTCGGCCAGGTTGCGCGCCGCGCCCTCCAGTTCGTCTGGTCCCATCTCGTTGGAGGGCGTGTTCACCAGATCACGGGCGAGCCCCACGCCCTCGGTCAGACCGCTGATTTCGGTGCCGTCGACACCACGCGGCAACACAAGGCGGACATCGGCTGGTTCGCTCTTGCGGTACCTGTCGAACCTGTAGCGGCCCAGCAGGAAGCCGAGAACCGCCAAAGCCGGTTCGTCTATCGTGCCCTCGATACGGTAGACGCCTGCCGGAAGGTCGCGCGCCAGATTGGCTGTAATGAAGGGGTCGGACTTCCGCCGGTCCTGCTCGACGCCAAAAACCACCCCGGCGAGCACACCACCCTCTCCCGGCACCGGGAGCACCTTGCCCGGCGCGGCATCGAAGCCGGTGGCGGCGATCCAGCGACGCGCCGGCTCCGGGAGCCATTCCGGCTCGGTGCCGCGCGCATGGAGCCAGACGGGAACAGAGAAAGGCGTGTCGGCAGGCAGAAGAGCCGCGTGCATGGTCATCCTCGAATTGATCACGCTTTGTAGCCCCTCAGTGCACATCTCGCACGTCCTGAGACGAGTGTTTACGCGGGGTTAAGGTTAACGGCGCACCTTTCAACCGGGATCATAGCTTTGGGTTGAAGAGACGCATGGCCGTTTCAGGTGTCCGGTTCTCACGCGCACTGGTTGCTTCGGTGCTCGTGCCGCTGCTCGCTGCCGCATGCGCCAGCAAGGGCGATCCGCTGATCACGGGCTCGCTCGGGAACCTGCAAGCCGCGAGCACGGCAGCGGACGCCCCGCTTCTCAACCAGGCTGCCGCTCTGAGAAGCGGTGGCCGTGATGCCGAGGCAATCTCCCTTCTCGCCGGACCGGCATCCAAGCCCGGTGCCTCGAAGGGTGTGGTCGCCGCCTATGGCCGCGCGCTGGCCGCCGGCGGGCGTTCCGAGGAAGCCTTGGCAGCCATCCGCCGCGCGCACGATCCAGCACGTCCGGACTGGAAGCTGCTGAACATCGAGGGCGCTCTGCTCGACACGCTCGGCCGCATGGACGAGGCCCAGCAGCGCTACGGCGCCGCCCTTGCCCTCGCTCCCGGCGAAGCGAGCGTGCTGACCAATCTCGGCCTCTCCTACGCTCTGGCCCGAAAGCTGCCGGAAGCGGAAAAGGCACTTCGGCAAGCCGTGGATGCTCCGGGTGCTACACCCAAGACGCGCCAGAACCTGGCCCTCGTCCTCGCCCTGCAGGGGCGTTATCCGGAAGCCGAAGCGATGGCGCTGAAGGACCTCTCGGCTGAAGAGGTCGCGGCCAATATGCGCCTGTGGAAAGGTGCCTCCACCGAACCGAAGCCGGTGAAGGCAGCGGCTGCGCCAGCCGCAGCGAACGCCGTGGAAGATGATGACGAGGGGCTGTCCGGCCTGTCGCTGCGCCGATAGACGGACCTATTTCATCATCGCCATGATCTGGATCCCGGCCGGACCGAGGATCACCACGAACAGCACCGGCAGGAAGAATACGATCATCGGTATCGTGAGCTTGGGCGGCAGCGCGCCTGCCTTCTTCTCCGCCTCGTTCATGCGGGCGTCGCGGTTTTCCTGTGCCATGACGCGCAGTGCCTGCGAAAGCGGCGTGCCGTAGCGTTCGGCCTGGATCAGGGCACCGACCACCGCCTTCACCCCATCGAGGCCCGTTCTGGCGCCTAGGTTTTCATAGGCAAGCCGGCGATCCTGAAGATAGGACATCTCGGCGCCTGTCAGCACAAGTTCCTCTGCCATGGGAACGGACTGCTCGCCGATCTCCTGACTGACCTTGCGAAACGCGGCCTCGACGGACATGCCGGACTCGACGCAGATGAGGAGCAGGTCAAGGGCATCGGGAAAGACCCGGCGGATCGAGGTCTGCCGTTTCTTGATGATGTTGCTGATGTACAGCTCGGGAGCCTTGATGCCGAGATAGGCCGCGGCAAGCACCACGCCCAGCTTCATCACCAGCGGTTGTTCCTGCAGGCCCAGGAAGAACACGTAGAACAGCGCGGCCGAGCACATGATGAGTGGCGTGACGAGGCGGAAGAACAGGAAGACGACGACAGGGCTCTGGCCACGGTAGCCCGCCATGGCGAGCTTTTCCTTGATGTCGTCCGTGCTGAGATGCTTCGCTAGATCGAACTGCTCGACCACGGTCTTCATGAAAGCCTTCGGCTCGCGCCGCAGGCTGCTGTGTGGCTTCCGCGCCAGTTTTTCACGTTCCCGCGCACGGATCACGTCGCGTTCCAGCGCCGCCGATCGCATGCGCTTCGACAATTGATCGCCGCCAACGAACGCCCCGGCCAGCGTGAACACTGTCATGGCTGCGGCGAGCCCGGCCAGCAGCATGGCCACCACGTTTGGATTTGCGAGTTGGTCGACGATGTCCATAGCGGCTCAGAAGTCGAAATTGATCATGCGGCGCATGATCAGGATGCCGCACATCATCCAGAAGCCGGCTGCGCAGAGCATTACCAGGCCCATGCTGGTCGTCCACAGCGGCTCAAGGTAGTCGGGAGTCATGAAGTAGACGCCTCCGCCCACTAGGATGGGAAGAGATCCGATGATGCCGGCCGAGGATTTCGCCTCCATGCTCATGGCCTGGATCTTCCCCTTCATCTTGGCGCGCTCGCGCAGCACGCGGGCAAGATTGCTGAGTGCCTCGGAGAGATTGCCGCCCGCCTGCCCCTGAATCGCCAGAACGATGCCGAAAAAGTTGGCTTCCGCCACTCCGGTCCTCTGGTAAAGGCGCTCGACAGCCTCTCCCAACGGGACACCGACGGCCTGAACCTCCACCACTGCCCGGAACTCGCTGCGCACCGGCTCCTGGGCTTCGCCGGCGACCATGCGAATGCAGTCTCCCAGAGGCAGCCCGGACCTCACACCGCGCACGATCAGATCGATCGCGTTCGGGAATTCCTTGATGAAGCGGTTCTGCCGCCGCTTGGTGCGGTAGCCGAGAACCCAGCGCGGCAGGCCCAGTCCGCCGGCGAAGGCGGCGAGAAGCCCCACCACGGGAAGCCCCGTTGAAACGAAACCAACCAATCCGAACAGCATGCCGCTGATGAGGCTCAGGCCATAGAACCGGCGAACGTTCCAATCGAGGCCCGCGCGCTCCAGCCTCACCGACAGCGCAATTTTCCTGCTGTTCGAGCCCCGTTTCTCAAGCTCCTTGAGGCTTTCGGAGACCTGGTTTCTGCGGGCCGTGGCGTCGCGAGCGGCATTGGCGACAACGCGATCGACGACGCGACTTCCGCGAACGGCCTTGTGGCGCTTGTCGGCGCGGCTCTGCGACGGGACCGCGAAGATGAACGCCAGCGCCGCTGCCGCGATGGCTGCGAGCGCAATGATGATGATCTGCTGCGGCTCCATGGCCCTAGGCGCCGGCGACTTCGGCGGCGTCGAGTGCCGCCGCCAGGTTGCGCTCCTCGCCGTAGTAGCGCGCGCGGTCCCAAAACCGCGGCCGGCCGATGCCGGTGGAGCGATGCTTGCCGATGATGCGGCCGTTGGCGTCTTCGCCCGAAATGTCGAACAGGAAGATGTCCTGTGTCGTCACCACATCACCCTCCATTCCGATGACCTCGGTGATGTGGGTGATGCGGCGCGAACCGTCCCGAAGCCGCTGGGTCTGCACGATGACGTCTACGGAGGTCACGATCATGTCGCGGATGGTGCGCGGAGGCAGCGTAAAGCCGCCCATCGAGATCATGCTCTCGATGCGGGAGATCGCCTCGCGTGGAGAGTTTGCGTGCAAGGTTCCCATGGAACCATCATGGCCGGTGTTCATGGCCTGCAGCAGATCGAAGGCCTCGGGACCGCGCACCTCGCCCACGATGATGCGTTCGGGCCGCATGCGCAGACAGTTCTTGACGAGATCGCGCATGGTGATCTGGCCCTCGCCCTCAAGATTGGGCGGCCGGCTTTCGAGGCGCACCACATGGGGCTGCTGAAGCTGGAGTTCGGCGGCGTCCTCGCAGGTGATGATCCGCTCATCCTCATCGATCGCGCGCGTCAGACAGTTCAACAGCGTGGTCTTGCCGGATCCGGTGCCCCCCGAGACCACAACATTGCAACGGGCGCGGCCGATGATCCGAAGGATCTCGGCGCCCTCCGCCGTGATGGTGCCGAAGCGGACCAGCTGGTCGAGGGTCAACTTGTCCTTCTTGAACTTGCGGATCGTAAGGGTGGGGCCGTCGAGCGCCAGCGGCGGAGCGATGACGTTGACGCGCGATCCGTCCGGGAGACGGGCGTCACAGATCGGACTCGATTCATCGACCCGCCGCCCGACCTGACTGACAATGCGCTGGCAGATGTTCAACAGCTGGGAATTGTCCCGGAAGCGGACATTGGTCAGCTGGATCTTGCCTCCCACCTCAATAAAGGTGGCGTTGGCACCGTTGACCATGATGTCGGAGATATCGTCCCGCGCCAGCAAAGGCTCCAAGGGACCATAGCCAAGGACATCGTTGCAGATGTCGTCGAGCAGTTCCTCCTGCTCGGCGATCGACATCACGAGGTTCTTCAACGAGATGATCTCGTTGACGATGTCGCGGATTTCCTCGCGCGCGCTCTCGGAATCGAGACGCGCAAGCTGCGCCAGATCGATCGCGTCGATCAGCGCGGAGAAGATCGCGCTTTTCGTCTCGTAGTAGGTGTCGGGGCGACGCGGATCCTGCTTCGGCGGCGTCCGGGCAGCCTGCATCGACTGAACATTTGCCTGGGGCTTGGCAGCAGGAGCGTTCTGCGCACCCGCGGTCGGCTGAGCGGCGGGAACAAGCTCGCCTGCCGTGCTGCTGCGCTTTCCGAACATCACCGCCACGGGTTCAGGCCCTCTTCAGCAATCTCGCCATCAGCGGATCGAGCAAGGTTCTCTTGTGCACCCGCGCTTCCTGACGTCCGGTTACCGAACGCGCGATCTCCAGGAAAAGATCATTGACCTTATGCGTGGCCGAGATCTCCGCGATCATCTGGCCGTTATTGGCAGCGGTGCCGAACAGCTGCGGTTCGAAGGGTATGATCGCGATCGGTTCGACATCCAGGGCGCGGGAGAACTCCGCGACCTTGATTTCCGGCCGCTTCGGCACGGCTGCCATGTTCAGCACAAGCCGCGGCGGCGCATCGTGCGGGCGCTGCGCGCGGGCGAGGTCGACCAGATTCTTCGCGTTGCGTAGATTTGCGAGATCGGGCGTGGCGACGATGACGATCTCGTCCGCGGCCAGCACCGCGCGCCGAGACCAGGACGTCCACAGATGCGGCACGTCCAGCACCACGAACGGCACATTGGCGCGAAGCAGATCGTAGATTGGGTCGAACGCCTCCGCCGCGAAGTCATAGGCACGGTCGAGCGTTGCAGGTGCGGCCAGCAGGCTCAGATTGTCGGCGCACTTTGCCAGCAGGCGCTCGATCAGGGCCGAGTCCAGGCGGTCGGGGGCGAACACCGCTTCGGCTATGCCCTGCGGCGGATCCTGATTGAAGTCCAGGCCGGCGGTGCCGAAGGCAAGATCAAGATCGACAACCACCGTTTCGAGTTGCAGGCCGCGCGCGATGGCCCACGCTACATTGTGTGAAACCGTCGATGCACCCACGCCACCTTTGGCGCCGACGAACGCAAGCGTCTTGCCGACCGGGCTCGCATCGGGCGCACGATAAAGCTCGGACCATGTGCGAACCAGGTCCAGCGGCGCGACAGGCGCGACCAGGTATTCCTGGACCCCACGGCGCATCAGATCGCGGTAGAGCAGCACATCGTTGACGTGCCCGACGACGAAAACCTTCGTGGAGGCCTCGCAGACTTCGGCAAGCCGCTCGAGGTCCGCGACGATTTCCTCGCGCGTGCCGGTGAGCTCGACAAGAATGACATTCGGCGTCGGCGCGGTGCGATAGATCTCTATGGCGGCGGCAACGCCCCCCGTGTGCACCTTCACATGGGCTTTCTCGACACGCCGATCCGCCGCAGCGCTCTTCACCGTCTCGGCGATCTCCGCCGTTGCGCAGAAAGCTTGTATGGAAATGCGCGGCAGCGGAGCGATCAGGGCTCCATCGACGTCGTGGCTGTCGGTTGTCAAAGTCCGTGTCATCGCGGGCCCAGCTTCATTCGTCCGACGTACTGAGGACGACGCTTGTCTGCGCCGCAGGCGCAGCCACTCCCGTCCTGTACTTGCTGATCACGTTGGCACGGCGATTTGCGCTTGGCGGATCCTCTGCACGCGGCCGGATCAGATCCTCCGGATCGGCAACCATGGCCGCGAGGTTCTGCTGATAGGCGCAGCCGAAGTTCCAGTTCTGCCTGTTCTCGTTGGACGTCTTGGGATTGCTGAAGCCTGCATCATCGCGCGCCTGATCGCATTCGTGCGGCAGACGAGCTTCGAGGACAGAATAGGACAGGCGCACTGGCGCGAGGTGGCCGGGCCCGTCCGCAGGATAGCGCGTCTCGGTCATCGCGCGCAGCGGCACGCCTGCGCCAAGTGCGATGGCCCGGATCTCCTTCACCACATGCGCCGACTGCTTGTCCGTGATCGGACCGGCGCCAGAGGGAACCTCGATCGTGAAGCCGCCGCGGCCGTTTGCTGTCCATCCGGCGGCGAAAGCCCCGATGTCCGTAACCTGACGGTTGGTCAGCCCGCCCGGGCCTCCGCCCGGCAAGAGGTCCAATGTGGCCATGCCGCGCGTGACGAGGATGGGATGCCGCGCCTGCGCATTGTCGGGAATGGATGCCGTGATGTCGCCACGCTCCGCGTTGCACGCCGAGATCATGACGGCGGTAACGAGCAAGGCAGCCCAGCGAAGTCCGTGGCTCTGAACGCGGCGCATGTTCACTCCACGATGTGCCCGATGGGGCCGCGATATGCCTTCACCTCAACCGTCTTGCTCTTTGCCTTCGGGTGCACCTTGTTGAGGCGACCAAGCAGGATGGTTTCGGCGTCCGTCGGGGTGCTGTAGCCCTTGTCCGGCGTCGCCAGCTTCTTCTCCTGCACGGATTTCGCAAGGTAAGGCGTCACCAGCACCACCAATTCAGTCTGCCCGCGCTGGTATTCCCGGCTGCGGAACAAGGCGCCGAGGACCGGCAGGTTTATGAGGCCTGGCAGGCCGTTGAAGCCCTGGCGTGAGCTGTCCTGAAGAAGGCCAGCCATCGCGATCGAGCCTCCCGAGGGCAGTTCGACCGTGGTATTCGCGCGCCGGACCGTCAGGCCGCTGACCGCGAAGCCACCCGCAACAATGGTTCCGACAGAGCTGGGCTCGCTGACCTCGGTGCCGATCTGCAGGCTGATGCGACCGTCGGAGAGAACGATGGGCGTGAAGGCTAGGCTCACGCCATATTTCTTGTATTCGATGACGATGCCGTCCTCATCCCGGATCGGGATGGGAAACTCGCCGCCGGCCAGAAAGTCGGCTTTCTCGCCCGAGATCGCCGTGAGCGTCGGCTCTGCCAATGTGCGGAGCAGGTTGTTCGACTCCAGCGCCTCGATATTGGCGAGCAGCGCGCCGGCACCCCAAGTGTGTAGGATGCCGATGCCGTTCCCGGCCGCATTGTATTCGGGGTCCGCAAGAACCTGGCCCGGCACCTCGGTCAGCAGCGTACCGCCTCCGCCTCCGAATGGGGCAGCAGGGTTCGACCCAAAGGCGAGCCCTGTTTTTCCGTAACTCTGGATGTCCCACTGCACGCCGAACTGCTTCGCAACATTGCGCTGCATTTCGACGACGCTGACCTTGAGCAGGACCTGCTCGCGATCCTCGATCTTGATGGCGTTGATGACCTTGGCGGCACCCGCATAATTGGACGCGATGTCGACGGCCGTCTGAGCGTCGGCCGCAGAGCGGACGGAGCCTGCTACGATCACCGAGTCGCCGACGGGGCGGACGGTGAGCCTGGCATGAGGCAAGGAGGTTGAGAGGCTCGTGCGGACTGCCGTCATGTCGCGCCCCACCGAAACGGCAAGCCGGCGGATCGTCTGCCCTGCCGCGTCGAAGAAGACGATATCCGTCTCGCCGAGCGCCATCCCGATGAGATAGGCCTTCCTTGCGGAGCGAACGACCGCATTTGCCACCTTTGGATCCGCGACCAGCACTTCGTCTGCATCCTGCGGCAGGTCCACCAGGTAAGTCTTGCCGACACCGAGCTGGATCGTCTCGGCAGCCGAGACATAGCTGTAGGCGTAGGCGCCCTTGTCTGCGGCGAAAGCGGGCGGGATCAATGAAGCGATCGCGGCGGCCGCGATGATGCGCCGGATCGCAACCCGGGCCGCCTCGCGGAACCTAAAGCGCATTTTGAACTCCGAACCGGATGATGTTCATGCTGCCAGGCCCCTGCTTCGGAGGCTCGGCTACCGCCGAATTGGTCTCCGGCTCGCCTGAGCCAATATCGGCAAGCGCCCGCAGAACCAGCGAAATACCGCCCTGCTTTCGCGACGCGGTCAGTTTCTGCGCCTGTTCGGGCTTGAGCTCGAGCGTGGCGGTTCGACCGACGACGGCCTTTGCGCCGTCCTGTTCCTTGATGGCCTGATCGATTGCCAGCACACGCACATTGCTGAGGATGGTGCTCGTCTGCACGCTTTCCGGCACCCCGTTTCCGGCTGCAACCTGGCGCGTCAGCAGGACGTCCACGCGATCATTGGGAAGGATGAAGCCACCGGCACCCGATTCGGCGGACACTTCCAGGGCAACCGCCCGCATCCCCGCGGGAAGGATCACCGAGACGATGCCGCTACCGTCGCGCGGCAGGAGCTTCCCGGCCGTGATCGGCTCGCCTACGGAGATGGAGGCACGCGCAATGCGCCCGGCATGTTCTTCGAGGGCCTTGGGAGTTGCCTCCCGGGTAACGAGGCCGCCCGCTCCGTCGATAGGCCACGCGCGCCAGGCGAGATCCTCGGTTTTTGCCACCTGACCAAGCGCGATGGCTTTGGCGGCGACAAGAACCTCCGTCTGCGGCCTAGATGGAGTGACCACGGTCTGCGTGGGCGCCGGGGGCCTGCTAACCAGCCAAGCCGCAGCGCCGCCGGCGAGCAGCGCAACGATCAGGACAAGGATGCGGGCCAAACTCATTCAGATTACCTCGGTGCCGATCCGGGCTTGGGAAGTCGGCACCTGAGCTTGGCCCAGCAAAGGTCAATGTATGGTTAAGAGACCGTGTGCGGTCATGGGTAAATCTTCATGATTGCGTCGAAAATGGAGCTGTGCGGATAGACCAGAAGCGCTGCGCCGCCGATGGCTACGCCGTAGGGAAGGCCGTTCTTCTTGTCGTGCAGGCGGGCGAGCCATATCGGCGAAGACTGGGGAAGACGCACTGACCTGACGAGCAGGATTAGCAGAGCGAGCACTCCGCCGAGGACGGCGGTCCAGAGCAGCCAGTCCAGAAGGAGAGTGGGTCCCAGCCAGAGCGCCACTGCTCCCGCCATCTTGGCGTCCCCACCTCCGATGACATTCAAGGCGAACAGACCAAAGCAGAGAAGCAGCACTCCACCGCCCGCAGCAAGATGCCAACCAAGTAGTGGTCCCATGATGCCGACAAAAGGAGCGACAACGACGAACACGATCAGGATCGTGGCGTTCAGAGCATTCGGGATCGTGAGACTTACGACGTCGGAAGCCCCTGCCCAGATCATTAGCAGCGGAAAGACCGATATCAGAAGCAAAGCTATAAGCATTGGCCCAATAGACAAAAAGAAGCCGCCCGCAGGCGGCTTCTCTTGAGTGAACCCGATCAGGCCATCACTGGTTCGTGCCGCCCGTGCCGCCCGTGCCGCCCGGCGCGGGAACATTCGCGATCTGCCCGCCGAGATTGCCGAAGCCGGTTTCGAGATTGCCAACGAGCGTGCCCATTATTGCGATCAGGCCGATGCCGACAATGGCGGCAATCAGGGCGTATTCGATGGCGGTGGCGCCGGATTCATTCTTCTTGAAACGCGAAAAGAGGGTCATGTTCAACTCCAAGGGTCCTCTGGGGAGGCCTTTCAAGAGGGCTTAGTCCCGCTTGAAAGTTGATGTGAACCTACGGGGCCCGTCTTGCGAATACCTTAACTGGGCAGGTCGATTGCAAGCTTCGTGGAAGTAGTCGAAGGTGATGCTAAACAAATGGTAACCCGGGCATCCACCCGGACTTCTTACCACTTCCTTAACTTCCACCGTGTACCCGTATGCACACGTCTTTATTGGGTGCAGGCATGATTTCGGCTCGTTCTCTGGCTCATGTGACCACCGTCGCGGCCGCTCTGTGCTGCTCGGCGGCGTCTGCGCAGGAGGCGCTGGAGGCGTTCGGCCCCTCGTCCATCAAACACAAAGTGATCGCGCTCGACATCGCGAGCACGGCGTGGGCTCCGGACGGCACAACCACTCTTGTCATCGGAAATCCGGCCATAGCCGACGCCGTTCTGCCCCGGTCGGGCGATAACCTCATGGTGCTTACCGGGAAAAGCTATGGGATGACCAACATCATCGCACTTGACGCAGACGGACGTCCGCTTGGCGAGACGCTGGTGCGCGTCGAGCAGCCGGCCACGCCCACTGTCACAGTGATGCGCGGCACCTTGCGGGAGACCTGGATCTGCGCGCCACGTTGCGAGCAGACCCTAACCCTCGGCGACAACCCCGAATTCTTCGGCAACAGCAACACACAGATCGGCACCCGCAATGGCACGGCCAGCGCGCGCTAGCCTCCTCTTCGCTGTGCGCGCAGATCAGCGGTTCCTCCGGGATGAGCGTGGCGCCACGGCCGTGGAGTTCGCGTTCATCGCCCTGCCGTTCTTCGCCCTGCTGTTCGCCATCGTCCAGGTGTCACTCATGCTTCTGGTGAACAGCGCCCTGGATACGGCGCTCACCGACGTGGCCAGATCGATCTGGGCGCGCGAAACACAGAATGCGGCGCCCAGCTTCGCGCAGGTCAAGACGGCCGTCTGTGCGGGCGTACCCATGTTGAACTGCGATGAGTTGCGCATCGAGGTCAGCGCGAACGCTGATGCTGCGGACGTCAACCCTGCTGCCTACGACGCCAAGTGCTTCGATCCGGATCTGGAGCCTCCCGCAACCTGCTATGACCCCGGGGCGGCGCGTGACGTCCTTGTTCTGCGGGCAGCCTACAAGTGGCCGTTCGGCATCGGAATCACTGATTTTGGCAGTGGATCGATGCTGGTCAGCACGGCGGTGTTCAAGAACGAGATATTTTGATGAGAACCCGCTGTGTGGAGGGCACTTTCCGGCGCGATGAGCGGGGCACCTCGGCCGTCGAGTTCGCGCTGATCGCTCCGGTCATGCTGATCCTGCTGCTCGGAACTTTCGAAATGACGCGCGCCTTCAGCGCGCAGCGCAAAGTGGTGGCCATGGCTGCTACCGTGAACCGGCTGGTTGCCGGCTTCAACGTGCTCACGCCTGAGCAGTTGAACAATCCTGAGACCAACAAACCCGGCGTCACGAAGAACGACCTTGAGGGCGTCATCAACGCGGCGAAAGCCGTGCTTTTTCCGCTCGACGCCGCCGACGGCCTTCTGGAGATCACTATCGACCGGATCGACCGCGAGGATGATGCAGGCATCATCAAATGGACCTACGACTGGCAGACGCGGCAGGGCACCAATAGCCCTGCCTCCGCTAACGCCGATTACGTGCCGACCAGAAACAGCGTCGTGCGAACCCGCATCACCTACACACACCGACCAATCTTCACGGACATGGTGGCCAGTTTCGGCATCCCGGGATTTTCGCTGCAGGGCACCGCGATCGGAGGCGGCGAAGGGGATCCTATCACCAACATCGACGGTCATTTCTAAGGCTGCTTTCAGGAAGCCGGCCAGCCTCCGCCCGCCTTTTGCCTCACGCCCGTCGCGGCGGAGCCTTCAAGATACATCTCCTCGAACTGCATGGCGGTGATCGGGCGAGAGATCAGGAAGCCCTGGCCATAGGTGCAGCCGAGCTGGACAAGGTAATCGCGCTGGTCGACCGACTCGATCCCCTCGGCCACAGTTTCGAAGCCCAGATTCTTGGCGAGGGAGATGATCGCGGCGACCACGACGCGCGCGGATCCGTCCCGCACGCAACCCGCCACGAAGCTTCGGTCGATTTTCAGAACGTCGACCGGCATGGCCGTAAGGCTGGCAAGGTTCGAGAAGCCTGTTCCGAAATCGTCGATGGCGATGCCAACCCCGGCCTGACGCAGTGCCGCCAGTTGCCGCGCGGTCTGGCGCGGCTCGGTCATGGCCGTATTCTCGGTGATCTCGATGTGCAGTTGCTGCGGCGCAAAGCCCGAGGCATCGAGGATGGCCAGCGTGTCGGCGGCGAATTCCGGATGACGGCTCTGCGACGGCGAGATGTTCACGGCGAGACGAGGGAACATCCCTCGGCCTGCCCACACCGCGCCCTGCTTGCACACGAGGCGGAGTACCCTTGTACTCAGTTCCCCGAGGAGGCCCGACTCTTCGGCGATGTCGATGAATTCCGCCGGGCCTACAAGGCCCCGCTGCGGATGGCGCCAGCGCACAAGAGCCTCGGCACCCGTCATGCTGCCGTCCCGCAAATCGACCTGCGGCTGGTAGAACACCTCGAACTGATCCGCCTCCAGCCCGACGCGGATCTCCTGCTCGATGATCAGGCGCCGGAAGGCATAGCTTTCCATGTTGCGATTGCCGAAGCCGAACAGGCGGTCGCCCGCGCCCCTGGCATCCATCGCGCCATCGGATGCCGCGCGCAGCACGGTCGAGAAGTCCTCGCCATCCGTCGGGACGAACGCGATGCCCGCATGCGCCTTGATGGTGACCGCGTGGGCACCAACCTGAACGGGTCCGCTGAATGCATCCAGGAAATGCATGACCTCGCGACCTACCGATTCCTGGATCCACTCCCCTTCGATCAGGATGCCGAACCGGTCTTCTCCGATGCGCGCCAGCACGACGCTGCGGGCAGCGTCCGGCGAGACCTTCGGCAGGGAATGCTCCCGGTCGCGCAGCATGTCGGCGATCGTGGTGACGGCATCATCCCCGACATCGAGGCCGAGCGCCCGATGCACATGATGCAGACGGTCAAGCTCGATAATGACGAAGGCCGCCTCCGCGCCTCGATCGACAACGGACTGAAGGCTGCGCCTCATCTGCTCGCGATTGGCAAGTCCGCTGACAGGGTCGGTGAAGGTCAGCCGGTGTACGGCCTCGAAGCTCTCCTGGAGGCTGCGCGTCATGGACTGGAAGGATCGCGACAGTTCTCCGAGTTCGTCATTGCGTGCCTCATCGACCGGCGGCTCGAAATTACCTTCGGAAACGTTCTTCGTGGCCTGCGTCATCCGGGAGATGGGCGCTGTGACAAAGCGCATGGTGGTCGCTGTAAGCGGCAAGGCGAACAGCATGAAGATGACTGCGATCGCAACATTGCGGTTGAAGGAGGCGGTGATCGCATCGACCAGGCCTCTTTTCAGCAGCCCCATGCGGGCAACCGCGACCGGTTCGCTGCCCCGCGCGTAGATCGGCAGTGCGATATGAAGGATCTGTTCACCCGCCTCCATCGACGGGAGTTCCCGGCGGATAGCGGTCTGCAAAGCCTTCCCGGCAGCAGGATCCTGAGACAGTGTCTCGGGATCCGGGAAGGCCGGCTGGCCTGATGGGCCAAGAGGCGTCACGAAAGCGTAGATCGTGTCCTGATCCAGCGCGGCGACCTCATCGAGGACCTTCTGCAGGTCGAGCATGCGCTGGGGGCTCGGACGCTCGGCGGAGATGCCGTTGACCACTGCATAGAGGTGCTCGGCACGCGCGGTGAAGGATTGCTGGGCCCACCGCTCCGCCTGGGTGTTGGCGATCCACACAAGAACAAGCGTGAGGCTCAGCAAGAGCAGCGCGACGAATAGCGTGAACCGCGTCGCAAGCCCCATCGGCAGGAGGTCAAAGCGGCGGATAATCCGTCTGTAAAATAGGTTCAACGCCTGCTCAGTGCCCCGTATCGCCGCCACTGCATAGACCATCAGAAAAGTTTAGGTCCCCTTCACAAGCAAGGTCGAAACGCTCGATCCGGTACATTTCTGGAGAATATGGAGCCAGAGGAAGATAGATTAGACGAGTATTCCGCTTGGCGGCACGGCTGTTCGATGCCAACCTTGGCTCCGCTCCTATGGAAGGGGACGCGATGCGGCTGTCAGCGCTGGCTCTCTGCCTGTTCATCCTGGGCTTCGTGCCTTCCGCGCGCGCGGAAGAGGTCGATCTCGAACTGGTCCTCGCGGTCGACATCTCCTATTCCATGGACCCGGATGAATTGCGGCTGCAGCGGGAGGGGTACCGCGAAGCCATCACGTCGCGCGCCGTCCTCGATGCGATCCGGAGCGGGGTCCACGGCCGCATCGCTCTGACTTACGTGGAGTGGGCCGGCTCCGCGCATCAGTCGGTGATCGTGGACTGGCAGGTCATCGACGGCCCCGAAAGCGCCGGGCGCTTCGCGGCTGCCCTTGATCGCTCGACGCCGGAGCGTGCGTTCCGGACGTCCATATCCGGTGCGCTCACATTTTCCGCAGACCTTCTGACGCGAAGCGGGCATAGCGGACTTCGACAGGTGATCGATGTCTCGGGCGACGGCGCAAACAATCAGGGTCCGGTTGTAACGTCTGCCCGCGATCGTGTCCTTGCCCAAGGCATATCGATCAACGGCCTGCCGCTTGCCCTGAAGGAAGGCGGCGCGATGGCCATGCGCGCGGAGGATCTGGAAGAGTACTACCGCTCATGCGTGATCGGCGGGCCGGGCGCCTTCGTTGTTCCGGTTCGCGATGCCGCCTCCTTCGGGGAGGCGGTGCGCACCAAGCTCGTGCTTGAGATTTCCGGCAGTCAGCCGGCCCCGAGCCTTGTCCCGGTTCAAGCGGCATGGGTGAATTGCAGCATCGGGGAAATCATGTGGGGCGAGCGTTACGGTGATTTTGGTTCCGACACCCCGTAGCGGTCAGGTTCCTCTTGGCTTCGCACGGCGCGTGGCTTCGGCGAGCCTCGGATCTTCGGGCCAGGGATGACGGGGATACCGCCCCCGCATGTCCGAGCGCACCGCGGTCCAGGAGCCACGCCAGAAACCCGGAAGGTCGCGGGTCACCTGCACCGGTCTCTGCGCGGGCGAGAGAAGCTCGAGCACAACGGGTATGCGGCCGCCGGCGATCGCCGGATGTCGGTCCAGCCCGAACAACTCCTGCACGCGCACCGAAAGCAGTGGCTCCTCGCCGGAATAGTCGATGGCCAGCCGGGATCCCGAAGGCACATCGATGTGGGTCGGCGCTTCCGCGTCGAGCCGACGGGCAAGTTCGTAGGGTATAAGCGTTCCGAGCGCGGCATCGAGATCCTGCGCGGAGATTTCCGACAGGGCAGCTTTGCCGACGAGTTGCGGCGCAAGCCAGTCCGCGACGGAGGCTGCCAGTGCGCCGTCGGACAGATCAGGCCAGCCATCCCCGTGAGCCCGGCGCAGGAAGCCCACACGATCTCGCAATTGCAGGAGGTGCCTTGTCCATGGCAGCCGTTCCAACCCGATTGCAGCGATGCCGGTGGCAAGCCGCTCGGCGGTCTGCTCGTTTCTCGGTGCAGCGCGGGGGGTGTCGGACAGAACAAGCGAGCCCAGCCGCCGCACCGAACGGGCCCGGACGGAGGCGGAGGCGCGATCGAACGACACTTCATCCTGCGCGCTGATGATGTCCGCGAACATCGTCAGGATCTCGTCCTCGCCGATCTCCGCAGCCAGACGAATGCGGGCCGACGATGCGGCGCCAGAAAGGTCGGCAACCGTCAGGAAGGGTGCACGGGCCAGCGCCTCGGCAGGATCGATCAAGGCACCCCGGCCACTGGCCAGCCGGAATTCACCAGTCTTACCACGGGCCTGGGCTACCCGATCCGGATAGGCAAGCGAAAGGATCGCTCCGTCGGAGAGCGCTTGCGCCTGCGATTGGGGCGGACAGACCCGGTCTGCCTCTCGCCGCCAGCCGGCGGCCAGCGAGCGGCCCTCTGCCGCCCGGCGCGAACTGTCCCGCTGCAGCGCCGCAAGCCGATGGCCTATATCGGCGCCCTCGCCTCCCAGACCGCGCTCCACAAGGAGCAGCGCGATGTCGCAGGCACGTCCGGCCATGCCCCTTCGTGCCGCATCCAGGATCATGGCCGCCAGCCGAGGTGGTAGCGGCAGACGCCGCATGTCACGACCACGAGGTGTTATGCGGCCGGTTGCGTCGAGCGCACCAAGTTGACAGAGCAGCTTGACGGCTTCTGTCCAAGCCGGTGCCGGCGGCGCATCCAGCCACCGCAGCGAGCCGGGATCTGCCACGCCCCAGACGGCGAGATCCAGAACCAGTCCCGTCAGGTCGGCCGACAGGATTTCCGGCGTGCCGAACGCCGGGAACCCCGATGCCGCGGCCTCTTCCCACATCCGGTAGCAGACGCCCGGCTCCGTACGGCCGGCACGGCCACGCCGCTGATCCGCCGCCGCCCGGGAAACCCTGACCGTCTCGAGCCGGGTCAATCCCGTGGAGGGTTCAAACGCCGGAACGCGGGCGAGGCCGCAATCGACCACGATGCGGACGCCCTCAATCGTCAGGCTGGTCTCTGCGATGGATGTTGCCAGTACGACCTTGCGTCGCCCCGGCGCTGCAGGCTGAACGGCTTTGTCCTGCTCGCGAGGGTCCAACCCGCCATGCAGTTCCACGACATCGACATCGGGAGGAACCGCGTCGCGCAGTCTGGCGCCGGTGCGGCGGATCTCTGCCTGCCCAGGCAGGAACACAAGAACGCTGCCCTCCTCCTCACGCAGGGCACGCCGTGCCACGGCGGCAACGTCTTCCTCCAGACGAAGGACGGGATCGCGCCCGCGATATCGGGTCTCGACGGTAAAGGCGCGCCCAAGGCTCTCCACCACCGGCGCATCATCCAGCAGCCGTGCAACGCGCGCGCCATCGAGCGTCGCGGACATGACTAGGATCCGGAGGTCCTCCCGCAAGCCGGCCTGCGCATCAAGCGCCAGTGCCAGTCCGAGATCTGCATCCAGCGAGCGTTCGTGGAACTCGTCGAACAGCACCGCCGCGATACCGCCGAGTTCTGGATCATCGAGCACCATTCGGGTGAAGACGCCCTCGGTGACCACTTCGATGCGTGTGGCCGGGCCAATCTTCGAGCCCAGCCTCACGCGCAGGCCAACGACGCCACCGACCTGCTGGCCGAGTGAGGAGGCCATCCGCTCGGCTGCCGCGCGTGCGGCGATGCGGCGCGGTTCCAGAACGAGGATGCGGCCATCGCCGCGCCAGGATGCGTCGAGAAGGTCCAGCGGCACGCGTGTTGTCTTGCCCGCGCCCGGTGATGCGACGAGTACCGCGCGCGTTCCTTCTTCCAGAACCGTCCGAAGCCGTGGAAGCGCGTCATCAATGGGAAGGGCGTGGTTGAACCTGCTCACGCCGGGTCATGAAGCCCAGATCGCCCCGTGGGGCAAGGCGCTTCAGCTGCCGATGCCGCCGAGCACAAAGATGACGATCGCCAAGCCGACCGCTACAAGGACGGAGGTGGGACCGTACATGCTCCAGAACGTCCCGAAAGCTCCGCTGCTGGGCACCATGGGAGGTTCCGGCGGATGCGTGGACGGTGCCCCCGGGATCTGGATGTGATGATCGGGGTGCGGGACAGGTCCGTCCGTGTCCGGGTTTTCGGGCTCTTCCGGACGGGGATCCATCCTGCTTCCGCTGACAGTGTCTGTCATGAGAGACCTCGCTTCGGGACCTACCCCTGAGCAACGCAGCCTCTGGTTCTCTGTTCCTTTAGCTCGGCCCTTTCCCAGGGCACAAAAAAGGCCGGGCGATGCCCGGCCTCTGCATTCTGGGTGTGCGAAGATCAGTCGTCGCTACGTACCGAGGTGGCCTGACGACCCTTCGGGGTCTCGACCACCTGCATGGTCACCTTCTGGCCCTCATTGAGGCCTGCGAGCTGCGAACGCTGCACGGCGGAGATGTGAACGAAGACGTCCTTGCCGCCATCGCCCGTCTCCACGAAGCCCATCCCCTTCTCGACGCTGAACCACTTCACAGTTCCGCTCATCTCGGTCGAGGGGCCGGTCTCCGGTCCGCGACGTGCGCCGCCACCGAAGCCGCCGCCACCACCACCGCCGCCGTAACCGCCGGAGCGCTCACCACCATAACCGCCGGAGCGTTCACCACCGTAGCCGCCGGAACGTTCGCCGTAGCCACCGCCGGAGCGCTCGCCACCACCGAAGCCGGTGCTCGGACGGCGCGGCGCCTCAGCCGTTGCCGTGCTGTCGTCCACCGAGATCACGCGGGTGATCTGGCGGCCCTTCTGGCCCTGGCCGACCTGCACGCTGAGCGTGGCGCCCGGGGGCACCGTCTCGCGGCCAACGGCCTGCAGGGCTGCGATGTGAAGGAAAGCATCGCCCGATCCATCAGAGATCTCGGCGAAGCCATAGCCCTTCTCACCATTGAACCACTTCACGGTGGCGTTCACCGGATCGCCCGTGGGCTCCGGACCTGCCGAACGGTTGAAGCCGCCGCCAGCGAAGCCGCCGCCACCGCCACCAGCGCCGCCGCCGAAGCCGCCGCCTGCACCGCCGCCATAGCCGCCACCAGCGCCGCCGCCGTAGGAGCGGGGAGGAGCTGCGTAGTCGCTTGGCGGCGTGAAGTCGTCGTCAAAACCGCGCCGCGTCTTCGGCCTGAATTCCTTACCTCTGCCCATTCTGCCCTAACCCCGACCCCGGGGCCCCTGTCATTCGGCCGCGCGCGCTGCCGCTCTAGTCAAAAACAATATTCTGCTTCGCGGTGCGCGCTCAGCAAGCAGCCGACCTTCAAGCATCACTGAACAGATACGGCTGGATGCAACATAACCTTCGCAGGGTCCGCGATGAAGTGGAATTTGCGATGCGCGCCGAAAAACCGCTCTCTGTGCGCTTCACTGCGTCAGGATTGGTCGATCGGGCCGCCTCGAAGCGTCTTTGTGACCGATTTTCGGGCTTTGTCCTCCCGCCGGCGCCGCCGTTCCCCATAAGGAATTCGGGTCGCAACGCGTGGCCGAGGCGGCAGCGCGGCCTCTCGAACCATTTCAACCAGCCTGCTGCGCGCCTCCTCGCGGTTGCGATCCTGCGACCTGTGCGCCCGCGCGGTCATCACCAGCACCCCGTCCAGTGTCATGCGACTGCCGGCGAGGCGCTCCAGCCGATCCTTCACCGCTGCGGGGAGAGACGCCGAATTGCGCACATCGAAGCGAATCTGCACCGCGGTCGCGACCTTGTTGACGTTCTGCCCCCCGGGCCCCGTCGACCGGATGAAGCTTTCCTCGATCTCGGACTCGTCGATCCAGATGCGATCTGTGACCCGGATCATTGCGCCTCGCGGTCGTCGAGATGCCGGATCAAGGCCTGCGCGGCCATCGGTGCACGTACCTTCGCGCCGCTGATGAAGTAGGCGAAGACGTCCCGGGGTTCCGCGGCAGGCGGCGGGCAGACCACGGGAAGGTCGTCGGGCAGGCCGCCCCGCTGCCAGGTTCGCGTCCGCTCCGCCCAACCGGCGAGTTCCGCGTCTGAATAGCCCGCGGTCTCGTCCTCGCGGCATTGCTGGAGGCGGGCGTACACGAAGTCGGCCGTCACATCGGCAAGCTCGAGATAGTCTTCCGCATGGGCATAGACCAGGGCGTGGTTGCGCTCGCGCAGCATCTGCACGACAGCGGGATCCCGAAAGCTCTCATGACGGGGCTCTATCGCGTGCCTGAGGCGCAGGTTACCAATTTTCTCCGGAAGCAGGTCAAGGAACGCGCTGAAATCCTCCGCGTCGAAGCGCTTGGTGGCGGCGAACTGCCAGAGGATGGGACCGAGCTTGTGGCCGAGTTCGGCGATTCCGCTGTTCACGAATGTCTCGATGGATGGTGCCGCTTCCGCGAGCACGCGGCGGTTCACGGCAAACCGCGGCGCCTTCAGGGCGAAGACGAACTGATCGGGTGTCTCATCGAACCACTTCCGGAAGGTCGCAGGCGATTGCGTGCGGTAGAAGGTTCCGTTGACCTCGATGGAGGTGACGTGCCGCGAGGCGTAGCGCAGTTCATCGACCTTCTTCACGCCTTCGGGAAAGAACGTTCCGCGCCAAGGCTCGAACGTCCAGCCGCCAATTCCCACATACAGGCTCATCGGAACCCTTGCTCCACCATGTGATTGAGTCAGTACTTTGACCGTCCGCTCGATCTGGTATGCAATATACGCATGCCAAGCCTGCAACCTCTCCCGTTGAGCGCGCAGGGGCGGAGCGCGTATAAAACTCTTGTAGCGACTTCTTGTTGCTGCTGCCCTCTTTGGGCGTTTCCTCCCTAGACTTGGGCCGTTCGCCACCCGCGGACGGCCTCTTTCTTTTCTAGCGAGGCTCCCTGCCCCTCTCCCTACATTCTGCGACACCTTACGCCTCCCGGTCGCGCGGGAAACATCGTAAGAGCACCCCATGCTGAAACGGGGCATGTCATGACCGCTTTTCGCCTGCTGATCCCCGCAATCCTCGCGTGTGCACTCCCGCTGTCGGCGGCTGCGCAGGATGCCCGGTCCGGGAACGTCGCTTCCCGGGTGGAGGACTTGCTCGGGCGCATGACGCTCGAGGAGAAGATCGGCCAGCTGATCATCACCGGCGTCGACCAGAAGGATGCTCCCGAGATCGTCGCCCGCGGCGGTGCCGGCGCCACCATCGGCCTCAACACCGCGCAGGGCGTGGCCGACATCCAGCGCATTGCCCGTGCATCGCGGCTCGGCATTCCCCTGCTCACCGGTCTGGACGTGGTGCACGGCTTCCGCACCCTCTTCCCCATGCCTCTGGCCGTTGCATCCAGCTTCGACACGGATCTGGCCCGGCAATTGGCAGAGCTTTCCGCCCGGGAAGCCCTGGCTTCCGGCATCAACTGGACTTTCGCACCCATGGTCGACATGGGGCGCGATGCCCGCTGGGGCCGCATTGTCGAGGGTGCCGGCGAGGATGTGCTGCTGGCTCGCGAGATGTCACGGGCGCAGGTCGAAGGATATTCAGCCGCAGGCATGGCCTCCACGCTGAAGCACTTCGTGGGCTATGGCGGCGTTGAGGCAGGCCGGGACTACGATTCTGCGTCCATACCGGCGAATGAGTTGCGCAACCTGCACTACCCCCCCTTCCGAAGCGGGATCGCCGCCGGCGCGGACTCGGTGATGTCCGCCCTTTCGGTGCTGAACGGCACTCCCGCCACAGCCGACAAGGCGCGGCTGACGGATGTGCTGAAAGGAGAAATGCGCTTCGGCGGCTTCGTCGTTTCGGACTGGTCGTCCATCGGCGACCTCATCCATATGGGCGTCGCCGCCGATGGCGCCGAAGCGGCCCGCAAGGCCATGCTGGCCGGTGTGGATATGGACATGATGAGCGGCTACTACGCCGCGCATCTGCTGGACGAGGTGCGTGCGGGCCGAGTGCCCGAAGCGCGTATCGACGATGCAGCGCGACGCGTGCTGGGCGTCAAGTTCAGGCGGGGGCTGTTCGACAATCCGCAGCCCGACCCTTCCGCTTCCGAGGCGGCGGCACTGACGCCGGAACTCCGTGACGCCGCGCGCGCTGCTGCGACCCGCAGCATGGTGCTGTTGCGGAACGAGAACAGCCTGCTGCCGTTCACCGGGAAGCACCGCAAGATCGCGGTCGTCGGTCATCTCGCGCAGAGCGCCGGCGAGCAGTTGGGTCCCCACGAAGCGCGTGGGCAGGACAAGGATGCGGTCAGCATCCTCTCGGGGATCAGGAAAGAAGCCTCCACGCGCGGAGTCGATGTTGCCTTCTCGGAAGGCTGCGACCGCGCCTGCACGGACACGTCCGGTTTCGCCGGCGCCGTCGAGGCGGTGCAGGACGCGGACGTCAGCGTGGTCGTGCTGGGTGAGCCACGCGAGTTCTCGGGCGAAGGCGCTACCCGCTCCCGGCTCGGCTTCTGGGGGCGGCAGGACGAACTGCTCGACCAGTTGATCGCGACGGGAAAGCCGGTTGTGCTCGTCATCATGGCCGGCCGGCCGCTCGACATCTCCCGCTTTGCCGACCGTGTTCCCTCGATCCTGATGGCCTGGTATCCCGGCACTGAGGGTGGGAACGCGGTGGCGGACCTGCTTTTCGGCCGTTCGGCGCCCTCGGCCCGGCTGCCGGTGACATGGCCCCGCAGCGTCGGTCAGGTTCCGGTACATTATGATGGGCTGACGAGCGGCCGGCCATACGGACCGGCGAGCCGTTTCACGCTGAAATACGTCGACCTGCCGCCCGGACCGCAGTTCCCGTTCGGGCACGGCCTGACCTATACGCGCTTCGAGTATTCGGGCTTTCGGGTCGAGACGCCCTCGATCGCAGCCGAGGGCGAGGTGCGGGTCAGCGTCGACCTGCGCAATGCCGGCGAGCGTGATGGGGTCGAAACCGTGCAGCTTTATGTGCGCGACGTTCTGGCCAGCCAGAGCCGTCCCGTGTGCGAGCTGAAGGCTTTTCAGAAGGTGGCGCTGAAGCCAGGCGAGACACGCCGCGTCGTGTTGGCGGTTCCTGCTGCAGAATTCGGCTTCCACCGCGAAGGCGGGACCTATGTCGTCGAGCCGGGCGAGTTTCGCCTGTGGGTCGGCGGCGATGCTGCATCCGGAACTGAAGGCTCGTTCAGCCTGACCTCGGGAATCGAACGCGGGCCTGAATAGCAAGCGGCGACCCAGAGGGGTCGCCGCTGCATTTGTGTCTCGGACCGAAGCGCGTCAGCTGGCGTCGGTCTTGCCTCCGGCCGCGGTTGTTCCGAACACGTTGGTGGCAGTGATACCGGCCGCACGCTCCTCGCGGGTCGTCTCCGCACCCGAGGACACACGCAGGTTGTTCTGCACATGCGTCACGCCCGAGACGCGCTCGGCCAGATCCTCAGCCCTGCGCCGCGATGCGCGGCTGTCAACGGAACCGGAGAGCGTCACCTCGGAACTCTCCACCAAAACCTCGACTTCCGAGGCGTCGATGAAGGGATCGTCCATCAGGCGATCACTGATGTCTTCGCGGATGCGATCGTCCGAACGACGATAGCCCTTTGGACCGCGGCCGCTGTGGCGCGCATCCTGCTGGCGCCGGCGCTCAGCGTCATCATCGCCGAACCAGGACGAAACTTCGTCGCTCGCACGCGAAACGAAGCCGCGGTCATCGTCGCGCTGACCGCCACGGGCATAACGCTGGGGATCGTTCTGATTTCCCTGGCTGTAATTGCCGCGATAGTCGCGGTCATAAGCAGGCGAGTAGTTGGTCGGATTGGCGTATTCGGAACGGCCATATCCCAGTTCCGACGAGGCCTGGCCGCGAGCCTGGCCTCCGCCATACCCCATCCCCTGGCCGCCATAGCCGCCTTGGGACGCAGCGCCACCATAAGGGCCCCGGTTCTGCGAATATCCGCCGTGCTGGTCACGATCGCCGCGATAGGGACCGGTATTGCGCTGCTGATCACTATAGGGCCCGACCGAACGGGTAGGACGCTGCCGGTAGTTTGTCATTCCCTCCTCGCCATAGCCGAGGCCGTAATCGTCCTCGCTGTAGCGGTCGCGATTGTAGAAATCCCGGTCTCCGCCCGGGCGGCGTGCCGCGTTGTCGCTCAGGCGACGCTCGTCGTGCCAGTGATCGTCACGATCAGCCATTGAATCCTCCCACGATTTTTCGTTGAGGCGCGAGAACGCGCCTGCTTCGAGAACGCAAGCCCGGGATCAGGGGTTCCTGCGCGGGTGAAAGTCAGCTGCCGGTCTTGGGATCCGCGATGTGCGGATCGGAAATGCGCTTCACGGTGTCAGGGGTTTCCGCGGCCACAAGATCGGACATGTCGTCGATCTCGCCTTCGCTGCCCATCTTGGCTTCGCGCATGGCGAGCTCTTCCCCCTGTCCGGGTTTCGACCAGACATCGGCGCGCAACGCCTCGGGGGAAACATCGACGGCGTTCGTCGGCTCGGCAGGGGCCGTGCGCGGCTTGTGGTCAGCCCGGTTGTCCTGCGTCATTGTGTGTCTCCTGTTCTACAGGGACAACACGCGGGGCTCGCGGAGGTTTCATCCGCGAGCCGGTTTGGCGGCTATGGGCTGGCCCAGTTCTCGCCGGCGATAGCGCTTCGGCGCAGCTGCTGAATCACCTGCTCCGCCAGATCCTCGGCGCTGCCGGACAAGGTTTCGAGGCGGATCTCGGGGGCTTCGGGCGCCTCATAAGGTGCGGAAATGCCGGTGAAGTTCGGGATCTCGCCCGCCTGTGCGCGCACATACAGGCCCTTGGGGTCGCGCCGCATGCATTCCTCGAGAGGCGTATCGACGAACACCTCGACGAACTCGCCCTCCTCCACCAGAGCGCGCACCATCTCCCGCTCGCCGCGCAGAGGGGAGATGAACGAGCACAGCACGATGAGGCCGGCATCCAGCATCAGCTTCGCCACCTCGCCGGCGCGCCGGATGTTCTCGTTGCGGTCGGCCTCGGTGAAGCCGAGATCGCTGTTCAGGCCGTGGCGCAGATTGTCGCCATCCAGTATGTAGGTGTGATGGCCCGCAGCATGGAGGCGCGCCTCCACCAGCCGCGCGATGGTCGACTTTCCCGAGCCCGACAGGCCCGTGAACCAGACGATCATCGGCTTCTGGTACTTGGCCGCCGCGCGCGCCGCCTTGTCGAGCGCGGTGCTCTCCAGATGCACATTGGTCGCGCGGCGCAGCGGCAGCTCGATCATGCCCGCGCCGGCGGTCTCGTTGGTGGAACGGTCCACCAGGATGAAGGCGCCGGTCGCGCGGTTCTGCTCGTAGGGGTCGAAAGCCACCGGAGTTGCCGTCGCGAATTCGACCAGTGCGATCTCGTTCAGGCCCAGGCTCTCGGCCGAGCTTTTCTCCAGCGTATTGACGTCGATCCTGTGCCGGATCGCCCGCACGGTGGCCGGCACCCAGCGCGTGCCGATGCGCATCAGGTAGGCGCGGCCGGGCTCGACCGGCGTCTCGCTCATCCACAGCACATGGGCGCTGAAGGCATCTGCCGTTTCAGCGCGGGACTGCGGATCGCTGAGCACGTCGCCGCGCGTCACATCCACTTCCTCGGCGAGGACCAGCGTCACCGCGTCGGCGGCGACAGCCTCATCCAGATCGCCATCGGCGGTGACGATGCGGGCTACCTGCGTGACCTTGCCCGATCCCGAGACCACGATCTGATCGCCGGGCCGGATGCGGCCGGAGGCGACCGTGCCCGCGAAACCCCGGAAATCGAGATTCGGCCGGTTCACCCATTGCACCGGGAAGCGGAAGGGCGCGGACTGGAGGTCCGCCTCGACATCCACGGTTTCGAGGTGCTCAAGCAGGCTGGGACCCGTGTACCAGGGGGTGTGCTCGGAGCGCGCCGTGACATTGTCGCCGTAGCGCGCCGACAGCGGCACAGCTGTCACCGAGCCGAAGCCGAGGTCTCGCGAGAACGCCGCGAAGTCCTCGACGATGCGGGTGAACACCGCCTCGTCGTACTTCATCAGGTCGATCTTGTTGACCGCGAGCACGATGTTGCGGACGCCCAGCAGCGAGCAGATGAAGGCGTGTCGCTTGGTCTGCACCAGCACGCCCTTGCGGGCGTCGATGAGGATGATGGCAAGCTGCGCCGTGGAGGCGCCCGTCGCCATGTTGCGGGTGTACTGCTCGTGCCCGGGCGTGTCGGCCACGATGAAGCTGCGCTTCGGCGTGGCGAAGAAGCGGTAGGCCACATCGATGGTGATGCCCTGCTGGCGCTCGGCCTCCAGCCCGTCCACCAGCAGCGCGAAGTCGATCTCCTCGCCCGTGGTGCCGTGCTTGCGGCTGTCCTTTTCCAGCGTGGCAAGCTGGTCCTCGAAGATGGTCTTCGATTCATAGAGCAGGCGGCCGATCAGCGTCGACTTGCCGTCGTCCACCGAGCCGCAGGTGATGAAGCGCAGGAGGTTGCCGTCTCCGGCCTCCAGCGCGCCGCTTTCCAGCGCATGGGCTGCAACGAGCGCGTCCATCAGAAGTACCCCTCGCGCTTCTTCTTCTCCATGGAGGCGCTCTCGTCGCTGTCGATGAGGCGGCCCTGCCGTTCGGAGGTGCGGGCGATCATCATCTCGTGCACGATGTCCTGCACGCTGATGGCGTCGCTTTCGATGGCACCGGTCAGCGGGTAGCAACCGAGGGTCCGGAAGCGGACGCGCTTCATCTGCGGCACCTCCCCCGGCTCCAGCGGCAGGCGGTCATCGTCGACCATGATCCATGTGCCGGAGCGCCACACCACCGGCCGCTCCTTCGCGAAATACAGCGGAACGATGGGGATCTCTTCGGAGAGGATGTATTGCCAGATATCGAGCTCGGTCCAGTTCGACAGCGGAAAGACACGGATCGACTCACCGGCCTTCACGCGCGTGTTGAACAGGCTCCAAAGCTCCGGGCGTTGCATGCGCGGGTCCCAGGCATGGCTGGCATTGCGGAACGAGAAGATGCGCTCCTTGGCGCGGCTCTTCTCCTCGTCGCGCCGGGCGCCGCCGAAGGCCGCGTCGAATTTCCCGATATCGAGCGCCTGCTTGAGGCCCTCCGTCTTCATCACCTGCGTGTGCAGGGACGAGCCATGGCTGATCGGACCCATGCCGCGGGCGACGCCGTCCTGATTAATGTGGACGCGCAGATCGAAGCCGAGGCGCTTGGCTTCCGCCTCACGAAACTCGATCATCTCCCGGAATTTCCAGGTCGTATCGACGTGAAGGAACGGGAATGGCGGCTTCGAGGGAAAGAACGCCTTCATCGCGAGGTGCAGCATGACGCTGCTGTCCTTGCCGATGGAGTAGAGCATGACCGGGTTCGAGAACTCGGCGGCGACCTCCCGCATGATGGAGATCGACTCGGCTTCCAAACGCTTGAGATGTGCGTGCAAAGGACAAAACCACACGATTGCTATGTAGGGCGACGGATGTAAGCCCGTTTCGGTCTACATGCAATCGCGTGGCTATCGATACAATCTACGTATCTTACTTGTTTTTAGTATCGGTCTTCGTGGCTGCTCGGGCTTCCGTCGGAGCGCGCTGCTGGTAGGTGCCGACCAGCTCGCCATAGCCAACGACATGGCCTTTCATCGCGTCCAGGAACTCTGCCCGCCCTGCACCCGGCGCAACGTCCAGCATCGTGTCGAGCGCGAACACCTGCGCATGGTAGTGGTGCGGAGCATCACCGGCAGGCGGCTTCATTCCGTACCAACCGGTGGATCCGAACGAGTTGGCTCCCTGAATGACACCTTCGGGATCGAGCAGCTTCGGCTGGCCCGGAATGCCCTCGGGGAGGGATTTCATGTCCGGGGGGATGTTGGCGATGATCCAGTGCACGAAGGGAGGATTTTCCTTCACGTCGGGATCCTCGACCAGCACCGCCAGCGACTTGGCGGCGGATGGGACGTTCGCGAACGCCAGTGGGATCGACAGCTTCTCTCCGCTTTCCGCGTGCCGGCTGGGGATCATCTTGTCGTCGGCGAAGCTCGGCGAGGTCACCCCGATCTTCTCGGCCTTGGCCGCATCGAGGATCTTGCCCGCGAGATCGGCCGGCGTCTGCTGCTTACCCATCTGCGTCTCGCCGCCGGACGCGGTTTTCGCCTGCATCACGTCGGCTGACTGCGGCGCCGTCTGCCCTGCGGCGGCCGAACCGGCGCTGCCGTCGTGCGACACGCGATAGATCACGCCGTTCTCGTCGTCGCCGAACAGCAGCGCGCCATCCGGCGCAACCGCGAGGCCGACAAGCCGGCCCATATGCTCGAATTTGTCGCCGCTGCCGGACATGAAGCCGGTCACGAACGGCTCTATGCCGGCAGGCTTGCCGTTCTCGAAGCGGATGCGGACCACCTCATAGCCGGATGGAGGCTTGCGGTTCCACGAACCGCGCATCGCGACGAAGGCGTCGTCACGATACTCCTCCGGGAACATGTCGCCCTTGTAGAACGCCATCTGCATGGGCGCGGCATGAGCCGTGTAGAGCAGCGCCGGCTCCTCGCTCGTGCTCGCCCATTGCTCAAGGGTGATTTCGCCGGGAGGGTTGTCCTGCGGGTTGATCTTCTGGTCCGCATAGATGAACGGCCAGCCGTATTTCTTGCCCTCGACAATGAGGTTCAGTTCCTCGGACTGGTCGTTGTCGCCCAGCCAGTCGATGCCATGATCCATGCCCCACAGCTTGCCGTCCTTGGACCAGTCGAAGCCGATGGTGTTGCGCAGGCCGGAGGCGAAGATCGTGCGCTCGGTGCCGTCGGGCTTCGTTCGCAGCATGGTCGCATTCTCGGGATTGGCCTCGTCGCAGGCGTTGCAGGTCGAACCGACGGAAATGTAGAGCATCCCGTCGGGCCCGAAGCCGATGGTGCGGTTGGGGTGCTGGCCGGCATCCGGCAGGTCGCTGATGATGCGCCTGGGCTCTTCCAGGGTGCCGTCCGCCTTGATGTCAGCGGCGTACACATCCTTGATGGTGGTGAAGTAGAGCTTACCCTCGTGAACCGCGAGGCCGTGGGCGTTGGGCCGGTTCACAACCACCTTCGTCTCGTCGGCCTGTCCGTCGCCGTTCGTGTCGCGCAGCATGATGATGTCCCCGACATTGCGCCGCGAGGCATAGACCTGGCCCTTGGGGCCCACTGCGAGGATGCGCGGGTTCACGGTCTCGCGTGCGAACACCTGAACCTTGAAGCCTTGCGGGACCTTGAGCCCCTGCACCTTCTCATCGGTGGCCTCGACCTTCCTGGGTTCGAGGATATGCCCGGTGATCTGCACGTTGGAATATTTGCCGACTTCCTGTGCCGCCGCGGGTGCGACGAGCGCCGTGCTGGAGACAAGTATCGCGAGCAAAGCGGCAAGGGATTTGGTGCGGGTCATCGGATCTCCCAGATCGTCGGAACGGGCGTGCGCTCAAGGCGCAGCCGGGAAACCCTTCACGTCCTCGACCGTTCCCGCCCTCGCGCTGACTTGACCTGAGCGCCCCGCGCGCGACTTCTCCGTCATGACATCCCCTGCCCGCCTCGGCTTCTGCTGCAAGTTCATTCCCGAAGACGGAGACCCGCTCGCCCTCAAGCGCATGAACATGGCCTCGACCACCATCTCCGCGCTGTCACGCCTCGACGGCCCCCGAGTCACGGAGAAGCTTCTCGGCCTTGCCCGCCACAACATGCAGGCGCTGCGCCTGCAGATGGAGGATGTGGCGGCGCGCCCGCCCTTGCAGCGGCTGCTGCGCGTCGTCAGCTCGATCCTGCCGGCCTACAACCATCCGCTCGGCGTGCATTACCGGGAGCCGGTGCTGCGCGAGGAGATCGAGCGCGGCTTTGCCGAAGCCGGACGCATCGCCCGAGAGGCCGGCATTCGCATCAGCATGCATCCGGACCAGTTCTGCGTGCTGAACTCAGCCTCGGACAAGGTGGTCGAGAACAGTCTCGGCGAGCTCGAATACCATACCGAAGTGATGCGCATGATGGGACTGGCCGGCGGGTGGCACCCGCTTGGCTCGGTGGTGAACATTCATGGCGGAGGCCGTGCGGCAGGGACGGAGCCGTTCCGGGCGAACTTGGCCCGCTTGTCGGAGGATTGCAGGAACCTGCTGACCGTGGAGAACGACGAGGTGTCCTTCGGACTGGAAGACCTGCTGCCTCTGGCGGACGTGGTGCCCATCGTCGTCGACTTCCACCATCACTGGATCGCAAGCCGTGGCGAATACATCCTGCCGGACGACCCGCGTCTCGACCGGGTGCGGGAGTCATGGCGTGGCGTGCGTCCCCTCACCCACACCAGCGTATCGCGCGAAGGCCTGCTGGCGGAGCATGATCCGGACGTTCTGCCGGACTTTAACGCCCTTCTCGCCGCCGGCATCACCGCGCGCGACCTGCGCGGACACTCCGACATGATGTGGAACCGCGCACTCAACCGCTACATCGCCGGCCACCTCGCATGGGCAGATGTGGAGGTGGAGGCGAAGATGAAGAACCTGGCCTCGTCGCAACTGGCAGCGCAGGTGGAGGCGTTGGCCGCCTGAATGATCTAAAGCATCCGGCGGCTTGATCGGCCGCCGGATATTTTCTCCGGGATCAGCTGCCCCTCCGCTCCAGGAACACCGTCGCGAGCGGCGGCAAGTTCAGGCTCAGCGAATGCGGGCGGCCATGGCTTGGGCTGTCGCTGGAGTGCAGCCCGCCGGAATTGCCGACATTGCTGCCGGCATAGCAGGCGGCATCCGTATTGATGACCTCGCGGTAGAAGCCGGGATGCGGCACTCCGATGCGGTAGCCCTCGCGCGGTATGGGCGTGAAGTTCGAGATCGCCACCACGACGTCACCGTCCGTCGCGCCCTTGCGCAGCCATGCGATCACGCTTGTGTCGTTGTCGTCCGAAATCAGCCATTCGAAGCCCGAAGCCTCGCAGTCGCGTTCGTGAAGCGCGGGGATGTCGCGGTAGACCACGTTGAGGTCGCGAACCAGGTCCTTCACGCCCGCATGGAACGGCTGTTCCAGCAGGTGCCAGTCCACGCTGGAGTTGAAGTTCCATTCCTTCCGCTGCCCGATCTCGCAGCCCATGAAGAGCAGCTTCTTGCCGGGATGGGCCCACATGAAGCCGAGATAGGCGCGCAGATTGGCGAACTTCTGCCACTCGTCGCCGGGCATGCGGTCGAACAGCGAGCCTTTCCCGTGCACCACCTCGTCGTGGCTGATCGGCAGGATGAAGTTCTCGGAGAAGGCGTAGAGCAGCCCGAAGGTCAGGTCGTGGTGATGGTAGCGGCGGTGGATCGGATCGTTCTGGATGTAGTGCAGCGTGTCGTGCATCCACCCCATGTTCCACTTGAAGCCGAAGCCCAGACCTCCCGCATAAGTGGGGTGGGACACGCCCGGCCATGAGGTCGATTCCTCGGCGATCGTCATGACGCCCGGCGAGACGCTGTAGACCGTCTCGTTCATGCGGCGCATGAAATCGATGCTCTCGAGGTTCTCGTTGCCGCCGTAGCGGTTGGGGATCCACTCGCCGTGCTTGCGGGAATAATCGAGGTAGAGCATGGACGCGACGGCATCCACGCGCAGGCCGTCGAGGTGGTAGCGCTCGGCCCAGAACCGCGCATTGGCGACGAGGAAGGCCGAAACCTCCGCGCGGCCGAAATTGTAGATGTAGGTGCCCCAGTCCTGATGGAAGCCCTGGCGGGGATCGGCATGCTCGTACAGATGCGTGCCATCGAACTCGCCAAGGCCGTGGGCGTCGATGGGGAAATGGCCGGGCACCCAGTCGAGGATGATGCCGATCTCGGCTGCGTGCGCGGCTTCCACGAAGTGCAGGAAGTCCTGCGGCGTACCGAAGCGGCTGGTCGGCGCGAACAGCGCGGTGGGCTGATAGCCCCACGAGCCATCGAACGGATGCTCCGTGATCGGCAGCAGTTCGAGATGCGTGAAGCCCATCTCCTCGACGTAGGGGATCAGCTTGTCCGCCATTTCCCTGTAGGTCAGCGAGCGGTTCTCTTCCTCGGGCACGCGCGCCCAGGAGCCGAGATGCACCTCATAGACGGAGACCGGCTTCTTGCGCGGATCACCCTCGGCACGGCGGGTCATCCAGTCGCCATCCTGCCAGTCATGCGAGGCTGTGCCGGTGAGGATGGAGGCGGTCTCCGGGCGCAGCTGTGCGGCGAAGGCCATCGGGTCGGCCTTCAGCGGCAGCAGGTTGCCGTTTGGCCCGAGCAATTCGAACTTGTAGTGCTGGCCGACCTCCACTCCCGGGATGAACAGCTCCCAGACGCCCCCGTCATGGCGCAGGCGCATGGGATGGCAGCGGCCATCCCAGCCGTTGAAATCCCCCACCACGCTGACGCGGCTCGCATTCGGGGCCCAGACCGCGAAGGCGAAACCTTCCACGCCCTCGTGCCTGCGCGGATGTGCGCCCAGCACCCGGAACGGCGCATCGCTGCCGACATCGCGCAGTGCGCGCACATCGGCGTCGTTCAGCACGCTGCCGAAGCCATAGGGATCGACCAGCAAGGCGGGCAGCTGGCTGCCATAATCCACGCGAAGCCGATAATCCGGCCGCTCGCGCGAGGAGAAACGCGCCACGTAGAAGCCGTTGGGATGGCGGCGCTCCATGACCTGGAGCACCGTAGCTCCATCCGCCGACACCACCGAGGCGGAACGCGCCGCCGGCAGCATGGCCCGCACTTCCCACAACCCCTGCGCGATCTTGTGAGGACCAAGCACCGCGAAGGGGTCGCCATGCCGGCCTTCGGCCACGGCCTCGAGCGCACCATGAGGCAGCTCAGCCAGTTGCGGGCCATGGCGAAGAATGCCCTTCGGCGAGGCAATCCGGGTATCGGTCATCAACGGTGGTCCTGTTCCAGTTCCTGGAGAACGCCGCGCACCGGCGTACCGATCCAGTCGGGACGATTGTTGGCTTCGTAGACAACCTCGTAGAATGCCTTGCTGAGCATGTGCAGCTTCAGCAGGTTCTGGCGGGTCACACGGTCCGCGATCCAGACAGGGCTGCCCTCGAGCGCCTCCCTGTAGCCTTCCACGAACGCGCCGGAGATCGCCTTGAGGAACTCCGCAGCGGCGGTCGAGGCGCGGGAGCCCGCTTCCGGCATACGGCTCGCAACATCTCGGCTTGCAGTGTCGGTTGCGTAGGCAAAGGAACGCAGCATGCCGGCAACGTCACGCATGGGCGAGAACTTGCCACGACGCTCTTCGGCCGGCCGCGAGGGCTCACCTTCGAAATCGACAAGGTAGACGTCGTCGAAGGCGATCAGCACCTGTCCAAGATGGAAGTCGCCGTGAATGCGCGTCTTCAGGGCGCCAACGGGTTCGATATCCAGATAGTCGATCGCGGCGAGGCTTTCGCCCTTGAATTCCAGCAGGCGCCGGGTCTCGTGCGTATGAGCGCTGGCGGGAAGCTTCTCCAAGGCTTCGAACGCCTTGCGAGCCTGCTCCCGCGCATCGGCGACGGCTGCGTGCACGTCGTCGAACGTGAGGGGTTCGGCCTTGAAGGCTTCATCCTCCGTAGGCGTTGCAAAGGCGCGGTGAACTTCCGCGGTGCGCTTTCCGAGGATGCCGGCGTAGCGCAGGTAGGGCGCGAAGGCCTCTTCGATGGGCAAGGCCTGGTCGAGGGGGATCAGCGAGTAGGTTTCCAGCTCGCGCTTCAGTGCTTCCAGCATGCCGGTCCAGGCGTCACCCTGATTGGGCACGAAGGCCTGAAGCACGGCGAGCGCCGTGACGGTTCCATCCGGTGCAAGGTGATGCACCGCGCCGAGATGCGCAGGCGTATTGGCGTAACCTGCGACTTCCGTCAGGAACTTCCCGACCTCGATTTCCGGATGAATGCCCGGCTGCAGGCGGCGATAAAGCTTCAGCACAAGATGCTCGCCGAACCCGATGGAGGTGTTGGACTGCTCGCCGCTGAAGCGGCGGGGCAGGTTTTCTCCGCTCGTGGCATCGCCAAGAGCCGCCAATGCTTCGGGAAAGCGGCTGCCCGCTTCGAAATCGATGCGTCCTTCACGGGTGGAGAAGTTGGCCCCACGCTCGAACCCGTTGAGCAAAGCGAGCGCGAACTCCGGCGCCGCAGCCGCATCGTAGAGAAGCCCGACGCGCGGACCACGACGCACGCGTGCCAGCGAGGACGGCACCAGATGCTCCTCCTCCGTCTCTGCGATGGCAAGCGGCAGCGAATACATCTGGCGTTCGCCGTTCTGCAGGCTGACGGCCACGCGCGGCCAGGTGAAGGTATCGGCTCCGTGCCGGTCACGCATGACGGTGTGGTCCACGACCTCCACCTTCTCGATGCGCGAGGTCTTGCCCGCGAACCAGCGCTGGCGCGGCAGATAGTTCGGGGCTGCCGTCTTTTCGAAGGCAACCTGCTCGCGGTCGCGGAACAGGCTGTCCGGTGTTCCCTGAAGGACCATGGTGAAGAGCTCCGGAGCGCGCACCTGCGGCACCGCGCCTCGCACCTTCTCGGTCACGCTGAACCAATAGAAGCCGTAGGCCGGCAAGGTCAGCAGATAGGGCAGCTCCCCGATGGCAGGAAACTCGGTGCCGCCGGAAAGTTCGACCGGTACGCGACCGCTCAATTCCGTCAGGTCCAGTTCGACGGCCTGCGGCGCGCGCGAGAAATTGGCTACGCACAGCAGGGTTTCGCCATCGAGTTCGCGCAGATAGGCCAGCACCTTCCGGTTTTCCGGCGACAGGAAGCGCAGCGTCCCGCGTCCGAACGCCTTGAAGTTCTTGCGGATCGCCACGAGGCGGCGCAGCCAGTTCAGGCCGCTTGCAGGGCTCCGCAACTGGGCTTCGACGTTGACGGCCTGAAAGCCGTAGGTCGGGTCCTGGATGGCGGGCAGGAAGAGGCTCGCGGGATCGGCCTTCGAGAAACCGCCATTGCGGTCCGGCGACCATTGCATGGGGGTGCGGACGCCGTCCCGGTCACCGAGATAGATGTTGTCGCCCATGCCGATCTCATCGCCGTAGTAGAGAAACGGCGTTCCCGGCATGGAGAACAGCAAGGAGTTCAGCAGCTCGACCTTGCGGCGGTCGTTCTCCAGCAAGGGAGCAAGGCGACGGCGGATGCCCAAATTGATGCGGGCGCGCCGGTCGCCGGCATAGAAGGTCCAAAGATAGTCGCGTTCCGATTCCGTGACCATTTCAAGCGTCAGCTCGTCGTGGTTGCGGAGGAAGATCGCCCACTGCGTGCCTTCCGGAATCTCCGGCGTCTGGCGCATGATGTCGGTGATGGGATGCCGGTCTTCCTGCGCGATCGCCATGTACATGCGCGGCATCAGCGGGAAGTGGAACGCCATGTGGCATTCGTCGCCGTCGCCGAAATAGGGCGCGGTCTCTTCCGGCCACTGATTGGCCTCGGCCAGCAGCATCCGGTCCGGATATGAGCGGTCGAGCGCCTGACGGATGCGCTTGATGACCTGATGGGTGTCCGGCAGGTTCTCGCAGTTCGTGCCGTCGCGCTCCACGAGATAGGGGATCGCGTCGAGCCGCAGCCCGTCCACTCCCATGTCCAGCCAATAGCGCATCACCTGCAGGATGGAGGCGAGAACGCGCGGATTGTCGAAGTTCAGATCCGGCTGGTGCGAGTAGAAGCGATGCCAGAAATAGGCGCCCGCCACCGGATCCCAGGTCCAGTTCGACTTCTCGGTGTCGAGGAAGATGATGCGGGTGTCGGAATATTCCTTCGCCGTATCGGACCACACATAGAAGTCACGGTATGGCGAGCCCTTCTTGGCCTGCCGGGCGCGCTGGAACCAGGGATGCTGGTCCGAAGTGTGGTTGATGACAAGTTCGGTCACCACCCGCAGGTCGCGCGCATGCGCCTCGCGGATGAAGCGCCGGAAGTCGCGCATCGTGCCGTAGGACGGGTTGATGTCCTTGTAATCGGCAATGTCATAGCCGTCGTCGCGCAGCGGCGAAGGATAGAACGGCATCACCCACAATGCGGTGACGCCGAGATCCTTGATGTAATCGAGCTTCTGGGTAACGCCCTCGAAGTCACCGACACCATCATTGTTGCTGTCGAAGAACGACTTTACATGGATCTGGTAGAATACGGCGTCGCGGAACCATTGCGGGTCGCTGCGATCGATCATGAGCGGCTCTCTTACGGACGAGGCGGAATGAGCCGCCAGATGACAACGGGCCGAACATCCGGCTCGAGGGCGATAACGTGAGACTTGCCGTTCAAGGTGAAGCGGCCTCCGTTGAGGAGATCCTCGGCCTCGATCTTGGCGTGATCAGGCAGGCCGAATTCCCAGAGCGGCACCTCGAAGCTGGCATCCTGCCTGTTGTGCGGATCGAGGTTGACCAGCACCACCACGCAATTGTCCCGCTTCGGGGTCATGCGGGCATAGGCCAGCACATTCTCGTTCCAGGCATTGAGGAACAGCACGTTGCGGAAGTCCGCCAGTGCCGGATTCTCGCGCCGGATGTGGTTCAGGGCCGTGATGTGCTCCCGGATGTTGCCCGGACGATCCCAGTCCCACGCCTTGATCTCGTACTTCTCGGAATCGAGATATTCCTCGCGGCCGGGAAGCGGCGTCGCCTCGCAGAGCTCAAATCCGGAATAGAGACCCCACGCACCAGACAGGGTAGAGGCCAAAGTCGAGCGGATGATGAAGCCCGCCCGCCCCGACGTCTGCAGCGGCACGGGATTGATGTCAGGCGTGTTGACGAAGAAATTGGGGCGGTAATATTCGCCCATCTCCCCGCCGAGCTCCGTCACATACTCCATCAGCTCGGCCTTGGTGTTGCGCCAGGTGAAATAGGTGTAGCTCTGCTGATAGCCGATCTTGGCCAGCGCCTTCATCATTTTGGGACGCGTGAAGGCTTCGGCCAGGAAGATGGCATCGGGGAACTCGCCGTTCACTTCCGCGATCATCCACTTCCAGAACGGCAGCGGCTTGGTGTGCGGATTGTCCACGCGGAAGATGCGCACGCCTTCCCGCGCCCAGAACAGCACCGCATCGCGAAGCGCGTACCACAGCGAGGGCACGGATTCCTTGCGGTAGAAATCGACGTTGACGATGTCCTCGTACTTCTTCGGCGGGTTCTCCGCGTACTTGATCGTGCCGTCGGGGCGCCAGTCGAACCATTCCGGGTGCTGCTTGATCCAGGGATGATCCGGCGAGCACTGGATGGCGAAATCGACCGCGATCTCCAGGCCATGCTCGTGCGCCGCGTTCACCAGCCGGCGGAAGTCGTCGAGAGTGCCGAGATCGGGGTGGATGGCGTCGTGACCGCCTTCGGCCGAACCGATGGCGTAGACGGACCCGACATCGTCAGGGCCCGGCGTCAAGGTGTTGTTCTTGCCCTTGCGGTTGATCTTCCCGATGGGGTTGATCGGCGGGAAGTACAGCACGTCAAAGCCCATATCCTTGACGTAGGGCAGCTTGCGGATGACGTCGTCGAAAGTGCCGTGGCGGTTCGGATCGTCCGACATCGAGCGCGGAAACAGCTCGTACCAGGCGGAGAAACGCGCGGCCAGCCGGTCAGCGATGACGACCAGTTCGCGATCATAGCGCGAAAGATTTGTGCGCTCGGCGTTGCGTGCCACCAGGCCAGCGTTGAGCGGATCGAGCATTGTGTCGAGCTGCGCCTGCGAGCCGGCTTCCGCCTTGTTGACGGTGGCGAGCAGCTTCGCCAAAGCCTTGGCATCGGCCTTGCCGCCGAGGCCCGCCGCCCTCTCCAGAATGCCGACGCCTTCGATGATCTCAAGGCGCACATTCTGCCCGGCTGCGACCTTCTTCTCGATCTCGCTCTTCCAGGTGATGAACGGGTCGCGCCACGCCTCGACGGTGAAGATGTAGCGGGTGTTGCGCTCAAGCGGGAAGCTGGCGTGCCAACGATCGTTCGTCGTCGGCGACATCGCGGTGCGGCGCCACTCGGTCTCGTCAACAGCCCGGTAAAGCAGTTCGGCGGCAACCTTGTCGTGGCCATCGGCGAAGATGTCTGCGGAAACCTCGACCTGTTCACCGACAATGCGCTTCACCGGCGTGCGGCCGCCATCGATCTCGGGCGCCACGCCCTCGATGATGATGCGGTTCTCGCCTTTCGGCTCGACTTGTGGCGCCTTCTTCGGCGGGGCGGCGCGGGCGGCGGTGAAGACACGAACCTCACCGGGCTCCAGAACGAACGGCACGCCTGGAATCAGGTCGGCTGGCTGCGAACCGGGCGTCATGTCGGCGAAGCGGCCGAAGGTGCCGCCTGTCAGCGCCAGAAGCGCTGCGGCATCGACCGGCTGCGGGACCGTGCCGATATTCGTCAGCAGAAGATTGGCGTAGGACGCGCCGAGCGCATGTCCTGCGTCCAGCCGCAGCAAGGCCAGCACGGGGCTGTCGGGTGGGCTGAGGCGTGTCTGCGCGCCCTCCACATTGCATGGCGGCAATTCGGCACGAAGCCGGTTGATGGACGCGACATAGTCCGAGATGTCGATGCCCGTGTCTTCACGGTCTGCCGGCGTGGTGTTCACGACATGCAGAGGCTTGCGGTAGCCGAACTCGTAGCCCTGCGGCATCAGCACGCCGGCGGAGAACATCGCGGCCAGCGCGTAGCGCGTCTTGAGCTCACGCGCGACGAAATCCGCATCTGCCGGAAGATCCGCCGCCACGCGCGCTGTGTCGTGGTTCTCGGGGAATGAAATCGACGGAGAGATGGTGCGCAGGGTGTCGTATTGCGCGAGCGCCCACGGCGCCTTGAAGTCCCACCAGGCAAAGCTGTTGAAGAGGTAGTCGAAGCCCGCATCGGCGACGGCCTGCGTTTCTTCCAGCGTGCAGCCGAGGGTCTCGGCGGCGAACAGGCAGCTGGCATTGCGTGCCTTCGACTCGCCGATCAGGCGCTTCCAGACATCGGCCGGCACCTTGTAGGCGGCGTCGCAGCGGAATCCCCGCACGCCCAGCGACTGGAGGTGCGCCATGTAGCGGTCCCAGTAATCGATCAGGAACTCGCGCGCGGCTTCGTCGTGATAGTTCAGCTCCGCGAGATCGCCCCACACGGTGCGAACGGTCGGGTCCACCGGATCGACCGCATAGGGGCTTTCGATTTCGCCGTTCTCGTCGCGCACGAAAACTTCCGGCCGCTCATGGGCCAGTTCCGCATCCCGCGCGGTGTGGTTGATGACGAGGTCGGTCATCACGCCGAGGCCGAGACCGTCCGCCTGCTTCACGAAGGCGGCGATCTGCGCGTCGTCATTTCCCGCCGCGGCATCCCGCACACGCTCGTCCAGCCGGTAGGGGTCCGCCACGGCATACAGGCTGCGAGAGCCGCCCGTCTGGTGGTACGGGTTCACGTAGACCCAGTCGAATCCCATCGCGGCGATGCGCGGCAACTCCGCTCCCCATTGGGGAACGGTGCCGGCGAGCAGCGGAAACAGGTTGTAGATCCGAGGACCGGACACGGTTTCGGTCCCGGCCCCTGCATGGCTGGTCATCGTGGGCAGTGGAGCGTTCATGAAACCTTCCTCAGGACAGCAACCGGGAAGCCAGCAAAGAGTTCCCCGGCACGGACATCGCCCGGGCCGGTCAGTTCCGCACCGGTGAACAGATCCCGCCATGTGCCCTCGGGCAGCCGGATCTGCGTATCACCCCACGCATCCGCAGCCGGCGGCAGAGCCGACTCGCCGCCAAGTGTCGCGACGAGCCTGGGCACTGCGACGAAGATATTCTGGTCCCCATACGTCCGTGTGAATGCCAGAAGGTGGTCGGCTTTCTCGCCGGCCGCAGCCAGCGGCTCGTAGTCGCCCTGAGCGTAGACGAGAGGTTCCGCAGCCCGGTCGCCCAGCAAGCGCGCCGTGACGAACTGCTTCACGCGGCCGCTGCGCCAGTCCGAGATCATGGCCTGCGGGTCGTCCCCGGCAGCAAGCGCCTTCTCCAGCGCCTTGTAGTCAACCGGCCGGCGATTGTCGGGATCGACGAGCGAGAAGTCCCAGAACTCGGTGCCCTGATAGGTGTCGGGAACACCGGGGATGGTGAGCTTCAGCGCCGTGCGGATGAGGCCGTTCAGATAGCCGTATTCAGCCAGATTTGCGGCGATCGGCCGGAACTCACGCAGGAAGCGGCTTCCGGGCGCCAGGATCTGGTCGAGGAACGAAGCAACGGCGCGCTCATATTCCTCGTCATTGTTGACCCAGCTTGTGAACCTTTTGGCCTCGCGCATGGCCTTCTCGGCATAGGCCTTGATGCGTTCGCGGAAGGAGGCGAGTTCCTTATCGTTGTCCTCCTCCAGCAGTTCCAGCGGCCAGGAGCCGAGGAGCGTCTGCAGGAACATCAGCTGGTCATTGCCGTCGGGAGCATCCGCGCCTTCGACCTTGTCCAGCACCTCGCCCGCGATCTCGCGCCAGAGATCGAGGATACGCGCCCATTCGTCGGGCATTTCGGACAGCGCCGTCAGGCGTGCACGGGCGTCCTCGCCGCGCTTGGTGTCATGCGTTGCGGTGGCGATCATGGAGCCCGGCCAATTGCGGGCGCGCTCCACATTCGCCTCATGGAACGCCGCGACATCGATGCCGAAATGGTCGGGATCGCCGCCCACCTCGTTCAGCGAGATCAGCCGCGCATAGCGGTAGAACAAGGTGTCCTCGAGGCTCTTGGCCATGACCGGGCCGGTGAGCTGCTGGAAGCGGCGCCGGAAGCGGGCGATGTCGCGCGCGGACGGACGGCCCGGTCCTTCGGTGTCGATGGTGCCGGTGATGGCCGCGAGGATGAAGTCATGCACCGACCGATCGGGAAGCAGGCTCCACCTCTTGGCGCGGCTTACCGTCCATTCCAGAAGCTCGTGATCCGCCTCCTCCACCTCGCCGTCCGGGCCGATATAGGTCCGGTAGACGGGGAAGCGCGCCACGATTTCGGCAGCGGCCCGGCGCAGCGCATGGACCGTGTAGTCCCGCGTGCGCGGATCGACATCGGCGATGCGCTTCAGGTCAGATACGAGCACTTCGAGTTCGCTCGCGAAACTGTTCTCGATGACCTCGTGCTTGGCGGCGCGCAGCATGCTGCCATAGCCGCCTTCGAGGTCGCTCATGTCGCGATAGATGTTCTCGAAGCGCGCCCCGTTCTCCTTCGCCACCAGCACGCCATCGATCTGGTTGAGCACCTCGTAGCCGGTGGTTCCGGCGATGGGCCATGGCCGCAGCTTCTCGCCGGGTTCGAGGATCTTCTCGACCAGTACGTAGAAACCCGGGCCGACCGCGTTCTGCAAGGCGCGGGCATAGCCGCCGGGATCGGCCAGTCCGTCGATATGGTCGATGCGCAGGCCCTGGATGTGCCCCTCGGCGACAAGGCGGAAGATCAGCTCATGGGCGCGACGGAACACGTCCGGCTTCTCCACCCGGATACCGCCCAGCGAGTTGATGTCGAAGAAGCGGCGGTAGTTGATGTCGCTCGCCGCAACGCGCCAATGGGCCAGCCGGTAGTTCTGCTGCTCCAGCAGGCGATGAAGCCCGCCGAAGCTTTCCGGCTCGCCCTGCACGCCGTTGATCAGCGAAACCGCACGTTCGATGGCCTGCGTCACATCGGGCTTCGCGGATGCCACTGCGGCGATGCGCTTCTTCAGTGCCTCGGCTTCTGCCGGGAAATCTGCGCGGCGCTCCGGCTCGGTCTCGCCGGCCATTGCGCGAAGCCGCTCGGCAACGTTGAGCAGTTCGGCGCGGCTTTCGGCATGGTCCTCGGGAAGTGCGGCCAATGCGCGGTCGATGAGGGCCGAATAGTCCAGCGGACAGATCGGGAAACGGTGCTCGTAGTGCCAGACGCTGAACGTGCCTTCGGCGGCATCGAACTGCAGCTTCAGCTCGCCGCCCAGCATGGCATCGCCATAGCGGTTTCCGAGGAACGGGATGACCATCTTCCCGCCCGCGCCGAGCCTCTGCCAGTCCACGTCGAAGGTGTCGCCGACGGGAGAAAGCTCGCCCCATTCCAGCACCGAAAGCCATGCCGGATTGTCGGCGCCGCCGACGCCCATATGGTTCGGCACAATGTCGAGGATGAAGCCGAGCCCGTGCTCCTTGATGACGGAGGAGAGGCGCAGGAACGCCTCTTCCCCTCCCAGTTCCGGATTGATGACATCGTGGTTGACGATGTCATAGCCGTGCGTGGACCCGGGCCGCGCCTGAAGGATGGGCGAGGCGTAGACATGGCTGATGCCGAGCTTCGCAAGGTACGGGACGATCTTCTCCGCATCCGCGAAGGTGAAGTCCTTGTGGAACTGCAAGCGATAGGTCGCGCGCGGCGGGGGAGCGGCAAGGCCGGCATTGCTCCTGCGCGTGCTGCGCCCCTCTTCGCTCATGATCGCGGCCCAACGGGCAAGCTGGCCACCCGGCGCCACCAGATCCGTGACATCGGCCGACAGCCTGCGCCGCCAGTTCGGGTGTCCCTGATCAAGCCCCGGAAGATTGGCCTGGTTGAGCTCACCGGCCGCGTCCTCGAACTGGATGGCCGTCAGCGCCGAGCGGGTGCATGCGAGGAAGCGGATGATGGCGTCGAGCGGCGGCTCGGCGGGCGGGGTCGCGTCGTCCAGCAGGCCTTCGGACACAAGGGTCTGGCAGAAGCTCGCGATCTCGCGGGTGCGGTTCGCACGCTCGTTTTCAGACGATTGCTGATCGAACACGCCGAGCGTCTGGCGCAGGTCGATGTCGAGGCCACGCCACCAGCCGCGCAGGGTCGGCAGATCATGCGTGGTGAACACTGAAAGCGCGCAGTGCGGGTAGGACTCGGGGAGCTTGAACTGGTCGCCGTCGCGCTCGAAGAACAGGACGCGGTAGCTGAGCAGCCCGGCCTCCATGATGGCGTCGGAGAACCCCTTGGGCCCGGTTCCGAGATCCTCGGCGATGACGAGGCAGCGGTTGCGGTGGCTCTCCAGCTTCAGCACCGCCAGCATCGCCTCGAAGGGATAGCTGACATAGGCGCCCTCGGCAGCGGTCGCGCCTTCCGGGATAAGGAAGAGCCGCTGCAGCTGGAAGGCGTGGTCGATGCGGATGGCGCCGGCATGGCGCATGTTCGCGGTGACGAGCGCGCGGAAGGCCGCGAGGCCCTGCCGCTCCAGCGCCAGCGGATCGAATGGCGGAAGACCCCAGTTCTGACCCTGCGGACCCAGCGGATCGGGCGGCGCGCCTACCGACAGACCGGCTACGAACCGCTCCGGATGCGACCAGTATTCCGAACCGCCGCGGTCACCTCCCACCGCGAGGTCGCGGTAAAGGCCGATGCTCATGCCGCCATGCGCCGCCAGTTCCGCCGCGCGGCCGACTTGCAGATCGCACTGCCACTGAACCCAGGCATGGAAATCCACGCGATCGCTGTTCTGCTTTGCGAATGCGTTCACCGCATCGGAGTCGGCCCGGCGGAAATCCTCCGGCCATTCGCCGCTCCAGAACAGGCCCTGCTCTCGGAAATGCTCGGACAGGGCTTCGAAGAGGGCATGGGCGTGCAGCGCCTCGCCGGACTCGCGACGAAACGCCTCGAAGGCCGACACGTCTCCCTTGCGGCGGAAGTCCGCATATAGGGCCTCGATCATGGGGCGCTTCAGCTCCCAGACCGCGGAGTGATCCACCAAGGTCGCCGAGTGCAGCGCTTCCAGCTTCTGCTGGACCTCGTCGCTCTTGTAGAGCCGTTCAGCCTCACTGCCCGCAAAGCCGTCTATGGCTGCCGGATCGAGGAACAGGCTTTCAAGAAACAGCCGGGACGAAGGCGAGTACGGAGAAATCTTGGCACGGTCGGTGGGGAACAGCGCGTGCAAGGGGCTGAGGCCCAGGAAATCGGCACCCAGCGCCGCTGCACCTGCAGCCGCATCCGCGACATCGGTGTAGTCGCCGATGCCCATGTTTCGCGCGGAGCGCAGGCCATAGACCTGCGCGCTCACGCCCCAGGAGCGGCCGCCCTCTTCGATGGCATCCGGAGACCAGCAGGTGTCCGGCGCGCAGATCACGGTTGCCGTCAAATCGGCGTCCGCTGTCCGCACTTCGAGCCGGTAATAGCCGGCCTCGAGGATCGGCAGGTCGATGGTGCCGGTGGCCTGTCCATCCGCGACGGCTTTGCCGCCATCCTCCGGCACCACGCTCCACGATGCGGAGCCCGCTGCGTTCAGCGTGACCCGGCTCTTGCGCCCTGCAGTGATGCAGATCAGTGGAGCGACGGGACCGTTCCGCATGGCGTCGACTTCCGCCACCGCCTGCTCCATCGCCTCGACGGACCCGGTGTCGAAGCCCAGTCCGTGAAGGACCTTTCGCCGGGCATCCGAACTGGTCGTTACTTCCCGATCGTTCTGGTCGCGGTAGGACGCGGCGAGCCCGACGAGATCGGCCAGGCGTTCGATGAGACGGTCCTGCTGGCTCAAACCAGGCTCTCCGATTTGCGGGTTGTAAGGATTGAGGCCGTCCAGGACGGCAGGGTCACATGGCCGTCGTCGTGCGCGGCGTTCGGGGATTGCCAGATGACACGTTCGGGGCTCGCGGTTTCAACGGTCCATGTGTCGTCGCCGCAGTTCAGCAGCAGGCGCAGCGCCCCTGCGTCGAAGGTCCACTGGACGTCGAGGCGACCTTCACGCGGAACGATGTAGCGACCGCCATGAAAAACGCTTTTCAGCAGCGGCACGACCTCGTCGCGCCGGATGAACAACAGTTCGCGCGTCTCTCCGCGCACCGCATGATAGGGCTGCTGCTGCGCCTCATCCCAGTTCAGGCGGGAGCGCTCGAAGGTCGCGACGTCAGTGGGATCCGGCACGTCGTCTTCGTGGCCCGCGAAGGCCTTGAAGTGCGCGAACTCGCGGCGCCTGCCCTCGCGGACCGCCTTGGACAAATCGGGATCGCTGGAGAAGTCGACGAAGAACTGGAACGGCGTGGATGCGGCCCAATCCTCCCCCATGAACATCAAGGGAATCTGCGGGCTCAGCAGAAAGGCGGCACGGGCCGTCTGCAGCTTCTCCGCAGGCACCAGATCAGATAGCCGCTCACCCAGTGCGCGATTGCCGATCTGGTCGTGGTTCTGGAGGAAGGCCACGAACGCGCTCGGCGACAGATGCGCCGAAGGCTCGCCGCGCGGCTTGCCCGAATGCGCCGACACCTCGCCCTGATAGGTGAAACCCTCCGCCAGGGCCCGACCGAGGCGGTCCAGCGGGCGATCGGCGAAGTCACTGTAATAGCCCTCGTCCTCGCCGGTCAGCAGCGGGTGCCAGCAATTGTGGATGTCGTCCGCCCATTGCGCTGTGTGCTGCTTGGGAGCGATGCCGTCACGCGTCAGCCAGCGTGCTTGATTGAGTTCGTTCTCCAGCACAAGGTGGACGTGGCGACCTGCGCAGGCCGTGCGGGCACGGCCGGCCAGCTCGTCCAGGAAGTGGCGATCGCTGTCGTCGATGATGGCGTGGACGGCGTCAAACCGCAGCCCGTCCATGTTGAACTCTTCAAGCCAGTACAGCGTATTGTGGATGAAGAAGTCGCGCACGGGCGCGGCGTCCTTGCCATCCACGTTAATGGCCGCACCCCACGGCGTCTTGTGACGCTCGGTGAAGAAGGTGCCGGCATAGGAGTGCAGGTAGTTCCCGGCCGGGCCGAAGTGGTTGTAGACCACGTCCAGCATGACGGAGAGGCCGTGGGCGTGGGCTGCGTCCACGAAATGCTTGAGGTCGTCCGGCGTGCCGTAGGCTGAATCGGGCGCATAGGGCAGCACGCCGTCATAGCCCCAATTGCGCGAGCCGAGGAAATCCCCGACCGGCATCAGCTCGATCATCGTAAAGCCATAGGCGGCGATCTCACCGAGCTTCTCCTCCAGAGCCCGGTAAGTGCCTTCAGTCGTCGCGGTGCCGACATGCACCTCGTAGATCACCGTCTCTTCCCAGGGCCGGCCGCGCCATGCGGTCTCCCGCCACTGGTAGGCGGCGGGATCCACGACAAGGCTCTCCCGATGCACATCGTCGGGCTGGAAGCGAGAAGCAGGGTCCGGAACCGTAAGGTCTCCGTTGATCCGGTAGGCGTAGCGGCTTCCCGCCCGCGCGCCCGGAACGAAGGCGCGGTACCAGCCGCCGTCCTCCTTCGGCAGAACATGCTCGCTGCCGTCGACCAGCAGCTTCACGCTCTCCGCGGTGGGCGCCCAGAACTGGAACCGGACGCCGTCAGCATCCGGAACTGCCCCGAAGGGCATGTCATGCCTGTGCTGCATCGCCGTTCCTCCGGGCTGCGTGCTGGAACAGCATCAAGCTTCGGCTGCTCATGGGAACAGCGCCGCCGGCTTCCAGGATCTTAGGCTCACCACGTACGAGCCCGTCGGGCAGGTTGGTGTCGAGCACGGCGACCCAGGTCTCGCCCGGGAAGCCTTCCGGCAGGCGGAACTCGACATCCTCATGGAACGCGTTCATCAGCAGCAGGAAGCGCTGGCCATCCTGCGCGTCGTTGCCGAACTGCACGCCGATGGTCTTGCGCCCGCCATCGCCCCAATCCTCCGGCGAGGCTTCCCGTCCGTCCGGCACCAGCCAGTAGCTGTCCTTCAGATCCTTGCCCGGCACATTTCGGCCAGTGAAGAACGTGTTGCGGCGGAACGCGTCATAACGCTTGCGCAGCCCAACGAGAGCCTGCGTGAATCCCGGCAAGTCGGGATCCGCCTCGCGCGAGGTCTCCCAGTTGAACCAGTTCGTCTCGTTGTCCTGCGCATAGGCGTTGTTGTTGCCGTCCTGCGTGCGCGACATCTCATCGCCCATCAGAAGCATGGGAATGCCCTGCGACAGCATCAACGTTGCGATGAAGTTACGCTTCTGGCGAGCACGGAGATCGTTGATCGCCTGATCGTCCGTGGGGCCTTCGGCTCCGCAGTTCCAGGACAGATTGTGCGAGTGGCCGTCGCGGTTGTCCTCGCCGTTCGCCTCGTTGTGGCGCTCGTTGTAGCTGACCACGTCGTGCAGCGTGTAGCCGTCATGCGAGGCGATGAAGTTGACGCTGGCCCATGGCTGGCGGCCGGCATGCGAATAGATCTCGCCGGAACCGGCGATGACCCGCGCAACCGCCGGCAGCTGGCCCTCGTCACCGCGCCAGAATGCGCGGACGGTGTCGCGGTACTGGTCGTTCCACTCGCTCCAGCCGGCCGGGAAACCGCCGACCTGATAGCCGCCACCGCCGACGTCCCAAGGCTCGGCGATCAGCTTGACCTTGGACAGGACGGGGTCCTGACCGCAGGCTTGAAGGAAACCGGAGCGCTGGTTGTAGTCGAAGGGGTCTCTCGCGAGGGTCGGGGCCAGATCGAAGCGGAAACCGTCGATGTGGTAGGCCTCCACCCAGTGGCGCAGGGAGTCCATGACCATCTGCAGCACCCGCGGATGGGAGACATCGAGCGTGTTGCCGGTGCCGGTCGAATCCCAGGAATGGCGGGGACTTTCCGGCGGCAGCTTGTAGTAGGAGCGGTTGTCGATGCCGCGGAACGACAGGGTGGGGCCGAGATGGCTTCCCTCGCAAGTGTGGTTGTAGACCACGTCGAGGATGACCTCGATGCCTGCATCGTGCAGCGAGCGGATCGCGGAGCGGAAGCCGGCAATGCCCGCCTCGCCGAGATAGCGCGGCTCCGGCGCGAAATAGGCCAAAGTCGAGTAGCCCCAATAGTTCTTGAGGCCCTTCTCCACCAGGAACCGGTCATCGACGAAGGCGTGGATCGGCATCAGCTCGACGGCGGTGATGCCCATCTTCACGAGATGCTCGATGACGGCGGGATGGCCGAGCGCCGCATAGGTGCCGCGCATCATCGGCGGCACGTCGGGGTGAAGCTGCGTCAGCCCCTTCACATGCGCCTCGTAGAAGACGGTGTCCTTCCACGGCGTGCGCGGCGCGCGGTCGTCGCCCCAATCGTGCAGCGGGCTTTCGACGACGCATTTGGGCATCATGCGCGCACTGTCTCGACGGTCGAGCGTCAGGTCGCCTCGCTGTGAACCCAAACGGTAGCCGAACATCGCGTCATGCCAGCGCAGCTTGCCCGAAAGTTGGCGGGCATAGGGATCGAGCAGCAGCTTGTGCGGGTTGAAGCGATGCCCATGCAGCGGCTCGTAGGGTCCATGCACCCGGTAGCCGTAGAGCTGCCCCAGCTGCATGCCTTCGATGTAGACGTGCCAGACATTATCGGTGCGACGCGGCAGGCGGATGCGCTGGATCTCGCGCACGCCGGTCTTCTCGAAGAGGCAGAGTTCAACGCCGGTCGCATGCTGGGAAAACAGCGCAAAATTGACGCCCTTGCCGTCCCATGTCGCGCCCAAGGGATATGGCGAGCCGTCGTCGATGCGAAACATTAAGAGCGTCTTTCCGGGGAGGGCAGGTCTAACTTACGCGGCTCAACGCACGAACGCTGCGCGAAGGTCCGTCACAGTTATGCCAAATTTTTTGTCTGTCCGCTTACGCGCTTAGCGACGTTTCCTCGTCTTTTCCGGCTTCTCGGACCGCAGCGACTGGCGCACTTCGAAGAAGCCTGCCCAGGGATCTCCCGAGAGGTTTTGCAGCCGCCTGTCGAGGTTCTCCACGTTGAAGTGGTTGCCCCGGACCTCCGGTCCGAGTTCATCCCAGGACAGCGGCGTCGCCACCGGGGCGCCGGGCCGCGAGCGGGTGGAATAGGCCGCGACGGCCGTGGCCCCCTGCCCGTTCCGAAGATAGTCCACGAAGACGCGCCCGGTGCGGATCTTCTTCGCCATGGTGGAGACATAGCGATCGGGGCTGTCGGCAGCCATGCTTTCTGCGATGGTCTTGGTGAAAGCCTTGACGTCGTCCCATCCCGTGTCCGCGACCAGCGGAACCACGACGTGCAGACCCTTGCCCCCCGTCGTCTTCACGAAGCTTTCCAGTTTCATGGCCGTCAGCCGCTCACGCACTTCCAGCGCCCCGTGGATCACGGCGGACCATTCCACCTCGTCGCCGGGATCGAGATCGAAAATCAGCCGATCTGCCTTGTCCGGCACACTCTCGGTGGCGCCCCATGGATGGATTTCGAGCACACCCGCCTGCACCAGCGCAATCAGGCCGGCAAGATCATCGATGGCAAGCATCGGCTGATCGTCGCCTGGCACCGGGATCTGGCGGATCGTGTCGCTGAGGCCGGCCCAGGCGTGCTTCTGGAAGAAGCAGGTTTTTTCCGAGCCCGAGGGGCAGCGCACCAGGGATAGCGGGCGGTGCACCACGTGCGGCAGCACCCAGTCTGCGATCTCGGCGTAGAACTCGGCCAGCCCCTGCTTGGTGATCCCCTGCTCCGGCCACAGCACGCGCTCGGGATGGCTGAGATGCACGCCGGCGACGGTGGCGCCCGTCGAGATGATGCTGGCGGGACGTCCGGAAGGCTTCGGCGGTTCAGGCGCATCCTTTGGCACCTCGCGCACCACGTCCTTCGCCGCCTTGTCCTCGCGCAGGCCCTTGAAGCTGGCATGGCGCAACGAGCCGTCATGCGTCCAGCCGCGATACTCGATCTCGGCCACGAGTTCCGGCCGTGCCCATTTCACGCCGTGTCGTTCATCGGCGGAAAGCTTGGCGGCGAAAGGCGACGCCGTGGCCTTGATCGCCTCCAGGGCTTTCGCGAGGTCGCGCGACACCGTCTCCGTAAAGCCTGTCCCGACCCGGCCCGCATGGATCAGGTTCTCTCCATCGTAATAGCCCAGCACCAGCGATCCTACGCCCTTGCTGGAAACGGTAGAGGGCAAGTAGCCCGCGACCACGAACTCCGCACGCTCGGTGCACTTCACCTTCAGCCACACATCGCTCCGGCCCGGCCGGTAGGGCGCATCCGCCCGCTTGCAGATGATGCCTTCCAGTCCAAGGCGGCAGGCGTGGCGCGCCATGGAGTCGCCATCGCTGGCGATGTGCTCGCTCAGCTTGAGGCGGTTCTGGGGCTTGCTCGATACGAGTGTCGCCAGCGCCTCCTTGCGCTCGGTCAGCGGCAGAGGCGTAAGGTCGCGGCCATCGAGGTGCAACAGGTCAAAGGCGTAGTAAAGAGCGTTGCCGCTGACGAGCTTGCCGCCGCGGCCGCCGAGGTCCTGCTGGAGGGCGGAGAAGCTGGACACGCCTGCGGCATTCTCGACTACGGCTTCACCGTCGAGCAGCGCCGTTTCGGCAGGCAATGCGGCGATGGCCTCCCTGATGCCGGGAAAGCGGTGCGTCCAGTCCAGCCCGCTGCGCGTCAGCAGCTTGACCTCGCCATGGTCCAGCCGCGCCTGCAGGCGGTAGCCGTCGAACTTGATCTCGTGCACCCAATCCGCGCCATTGCGGGCGTGTGCGACAAGAGTGGCAAGCGCCGGCTGCACGAAGTCCGGCAGTGCGGCACGCGCCGCAGCAGCGGCTTTGGGAGCAGCCTTCTTGGCCTTGGCAGGCGCTTTCACTGCCGTCGACTTCGCAGCCTTCTTTGCGGCAGCCGGCGCAGCCTGCTCGGCGGAATTGACGCTGTCGCCCCGATTGGAGTTCCAGACCCGATCGCCCGCTTCCGCGATCTCGGGAATGGTGCGGCCCGAGACGACGGAGCGGTCCGCTTCCACAAGGACGTCGGGCTCCTCGGCGGTGCGGGCAAACTCGTCATCGGACTTGATGAGCAGCCAGCTGTCCGTCTTCTCACGGGGGCGACGCTTCAGCCGCACGAGATGCCAAAGCCCGTTCAGCTTCTCGCCATGCAGGATCACATCCACATGGCCTTTCTCGAAGCCCTTGTGCGGATCGTGAACCGGCTCCCAGGTTCCGCGATCCCAGATCATCACGGTCCCGCCGCCATACTGGCCCTTGGGGATGATCCCCTCGAAGGCGTTGTAGGCGATGGGGTGGTCCTCGGTCTGCACCGCCAGGCGCTTCTCGCCGGGCACGAGGCTGGGTCCCTTGGCGACCGCCCAGCTCTTCATCACGCCGTCGAGCTCAATGCGGAAATCGTAGTGCAGGCGTGAGGCGTCGTGCTTCTGGATGACGAAGGAATTGCCGGCCGACGTGCCGGTCTCCGGCCCGGGTTCGGGCGTCTTCGTGAAGTCGCGTTTGGCGCGATATGCGTCGAGGTCTTTCGTCACCCCGATTCAATTCACGGGCAGGCGCCGTGTTCCGCTCGCTAAACCGCGACGGATAGCCCGCGCACGCGGAAGCGGCAATCCGCAGCCTTGCGCCGGGCAAGGCGCGCATCCTCCGACGCCGGCTCCATGGCGATGAAGCGCTCCCAGACCGGCAGCGCCTCCGAGAAGCGCCCGAGATCATGCAGAAGGAGAGCAAGATTGTAGGCTGCATCCGAGAAGCTGTCGCTGACCGCCAGCGCCAGCATGTAGTGCGACACGGCGTCTTCGCGCCGGCCCGCATCTTCAGCGGCCACGCCGAGGTTGAACCAGGCTTCCGGGAACAGGGGCGCGCGGTCCAGAGCACGGCGCCATGAGATGCGGGCCTGCGCGCCTCGCCCGCCCGCATCCTGCACATTGCCGAGATTGAAGGCGATCAACGGATCCTCGGGGTCGAGCTTGAGGGCCAGGTCGTAGAGGCGCTCGGCGGTTTCGAAATCGCCGTCAGCCTCCGCCTCCTCCGCGCATTCCAGAACGTCGTCGACGCTCTCCGGCGGCGTGTCCATCGCCAGCGACATCTGTCCATCCAGCGCCGTGACGGCACCGTCCATCAGGCGTCGCACTTCGCCATGCCGCGTCACCGTCAGGCGAACCTCGCACAGGCTGCGGCCGGAGCGGCGCAGGTCGAGACCGACAGCCACGACGGCGTCGAAGCCCGCGCCCGCTTTCATGAGGCGGGAAACCTCGCGCGCACAGAGCAGGTCCCGGTAGGAATGCAGGCCCTCCAGCGGCTCGATGATGTCGAACAGCGAAAGCCAGAACAGGTATTCCTCATCAAGGCCGGAAAGGCGGCACAGTTCGACAACGCTGAGAGTGCGCTGTATCGGCGCCTCCGGCGGCCTCAGGCCAAGGCCACGCTGCAAGGCGGCTTCGCTGATCAGCATGGTCTGGTCGGGCACCCGCTCCAGAACATCCATCAGCCTCTCGCCGCTGAGAAGGTCACGGGCGGCAGCGTTGGTGACGGCGACCACGCCAACCTTCGGGCTGAGCTTTGGCTGCAGGTCGACGCCTGCGCGCGTGCAGGCCGTGCGGAGCTGGCGGCGGGTCAATCCGTCGACGGACCCAAGGACGAAGAGGGAAGCGCGGCAGAGATCCAACATCTCACCCCTCAGATCATCGCGACACGAATCATGCCCGTGTTCCGATTCTGCGGGGAAATCACGAAAGTTCGAAGAAGTTTTTTAACGGCTGATGAAGGCGCTTCTTCAGCGGCTCGCCGTCTTGCGTGGCGTGCGAGGCTTGGGTGAGCCCGCCGGGGGGCGTTTGGCACCGCTTGCCGCCGGACGACGGGCGCTCGCCTTGGGCGTCGGCTTCGCGTCCTTCGCCGAACCTTTTCCTGCCTTCGCGTCATCCGGAGCAGGCTTGTCTCCGTCGACCGACCGCCTGAGGGCATCCATCAGGCTGACGACATTTGACGGCTTCTCTTCGGCCGGAGCCTTGATCTCATGGCCCTGCTGCTTCGCGCGCAGCATTTCGACGACGGCACTTTCATAGCGGTCCTCGAACGTCTCGGGCTGAAAATGACCCTTCTTGCGGCTGATGATGTGGCTGGCGAGATCCATCATCTCCTCGTCGATCACGACTTCGGAGATGGGATCGAAATACTGGGCGTCGTCGCGCACCTCGCTCGCGAAGCGCAGGGTGGTGACGAGAATGCCCTTACCCCGCGGCTGCAGCGCCACGATGCGCTCGCGGCGGGAAAGCACCAGTCGGGCCAGCCCGACGACCTTTTCCTGCTCCATCGCCTCCCGGATCACCGCGAAAGCTTCTTCCGCGACCTTGTCGTCCGGCGTCAGGTAGTGCGAGCCATCGAGATAGACCTCGTCGATCTCATCGGCCGGAACGAAGCGGTCCACCTCGATGGTGTGAGAGCTTTCGATCTGCACTTTTTCGAGGTCCTCGTCCTCCACAACGACGTAGTGGCCCTTGGAGAACTCGAAGCCCTTGACCCTGTCCTCCCGGTCGACCTCTTCCTCGGTCTCGGAGTCGACCATCTGCTGCTTCAGACGGTTGCCGGTGGCGCGATTGAGATTGTGGAAGCTGACCCGCTCGCTCGATGTAGAGGCCGGATAGAGCGCAACGGCGCAGGACACCAGCGAGAGCTTCAGATAGCCCTTCCAGGATGCACGGGCCGCCATGGTCACCTTCCTCTGCCGCGTAGGGTGCCGGACCAACGGCCTGGATAGAAGATCGGTTCCCGCCTCGCCGTGCGGGCAAAAGAAAAGCCGGACAGCTTTGAAGCTGTCCGGCTTATCAAGAAACCGCCGCGGCGAGGGGCTGGGGGGCTGAGAAGTCGCCGCTAGCTGGTTCTGATGGGAAAACGTGGCATCAGCGCCTTTGTTCCCCGGGTTCCAGAAAAAAGTTCATTCGCCCTTGAGGGCGTCCTTGATGCCGCCGATGGTGCTCTTCGCCTTGCCCTCGGCCTTGTCAGCCTTGCCTTCGGCCTGCAGCTTCTCGTCGCCGGTCAGCTTGCCGGCTGCGTCCTTGACGCTGCCCTTGGCTTTGTCGGCGGCACCTTCGACGCGCTTGTCGTCAACCATGATGATCTCCTTTGCGGGTTCGCTGAACGGAGAACGGGTTAAGGCACAAAGGGTTCAACCGCGCACGGTCGGCAGCAGGGCGCGGAGGCCTTCGCGGTAGGTAGGATAGCGGAGCTGGACGCCGAGTTCGGTGACGAGACGCCGGTTGCCGACACGCTTGTTCTCGGCCCAGAAACTGCGCGCCATCTCGGACATCGCCGCCTGCCCGGCGTCGAACGCAACGACCTCTGGCGGCCCCAAGCCAAGAAGCTTTGCCGCATAGGCAAGCACCTCCGGCTGGGGCGCGGGTTCGTCGTCGGCCAGGTTGAACACCGGGCCCGCCTCGGGGCGCGTCATGGCAGCCGCCACGGCTTCCGCGACATCCTCGACATGGATGCGGTTGAACACCTGGCCGGGCTTGTCGAGCGCGCGGCTCGATCCCTCCAGCAGCGACAGGAGCGGATTGCGGCCAGGCCCGTAGATCCCCGAAAGCCGGAAGACGTGCACAACCCGCCCCGGCCCCGCAAGAGCGCGCCAGCCGTTCTCAGCCTCCAGCCGCCGCACGGCTCTCGCGCTCACGGGATTGGTCGGCGCGGTCTCGTCGATCCAGGCACCGGCATGATCTCCATAGACCCCGGTGGTGGATAGGTAGCCGATCCAGCGAAGATGCCGCGCGGCGGCGATCTCCTCGCCAAGCAGCGCGAGCGCGGGATCTCCGTCCCTCCCCGGGGGCACCGAAACCAGCACATGGGTTGCGTGGCGCACCGCCTCCAGAAGCGCGGGCTCCGGAGCGTAGCCCGTGTCCAGCTTTTCGAACCGCACGCCGGATTGGTTCGACGCTCCGGCGCCCGGATCTCGAACGGTTGCAAGGATGTCGTTGAAACGGTCTCCATGGCGCTTCACGAATTCCCGCGCGCAGAATCCGTAGCCAAGAATGACGAGGCGGTCGGAAGCCTTGGGTTCAGAAGTCGAGATCGGCATAGACCGGAGAGGGCTGCATGCCGGGCACCCGGTCCGTCATCAGCGTGCGGAACCCTGGACGTGACTTGACGCGGGCATACCACTCGCGGGCATGCTCGTCCTCATCCCATGGCACGTCACCCATGTAATCCACGGCGGAGATATGGGCCGCGGCGCACAGGTCGGCATAGGTCAGGCTTGGCCCAGCCAGCCAGTTCCGCTGCCGGATGAGATAGCCGATATATTTCAGGTGGTAGCGGATGTTCGACTTCGCCGCGCGGATCGCCGCCGCATCCGGCGAAGAGCCACCGTGCTCGGCCCGCATGAAGCGCTTGTAGATCTTTTCGCTGACAAGCGGTTCGGAGACCTCTTCGGCGAATTTGCGGCCGAACCAGTTCACGAGCCGCCGCACCTCGACGCGCGCCTGCGGGCTTTCCGGCAGGAGACGCCGGTCGCCAAGCGCAAGGCCGCGCGTCTCGTCCAGCCATTCCGCGATAACCGTCGCACCTGGCACCGCCGACATCTGCTCCTCCACCAGCACCGGCGTGGTGCCGGCCGGGTTCAGCAGCAGGAAACCCTCCCGCCGCTCCCACGGGCGTTCTTCCAGCAGGTCGCACTCCATGCCCATCTCCGCCATGGACAGGCGGATGAAGCGCGAATGAGGGCAGAAGGGATGATGGTAGAGAATCGCCATATCGGGATAGATCAGGGCATCCGCGGCGACGTCGGCAGATGGGTGCAGATGGCGGACGGCGCGCGCTCCCTATAGAACCACGCATCCCCACCGGCAACCGATTCGCGCCAGCGCAAGGATAGACCATGGATATGGGCCGCATCATGGACGCCCTCGTTCTGGGCGTGGTCGAGGGCATCACCGAGTTCCTTCCGGTGTCCTCCACAGGCCATATCCTGCTGCTGGGCCACTTCCTCGGCTTCACCTCGACCGGGCGCACCTTCGAGGTGCTGATCCAGCTGGGCGCGATCCTCGCCATTCTCACGGTCTATGCCAGCCGCCTGACGAAAATCGCAATGGCCCTGCCCCATGATCCCACGGCCCGGCGCTTCGTCATCGGCGTGCTGGTGGCCTTTCTTCCGGCAGCCGTCATCGGCGTGCTGGCGCACGGTTTCATCAAGACGGTACTGTTCGAGACCCCGATGGTCGTCTGCATCGCGCTCGTGATCGGCGGACTGGTCCTGATCTGGGTCGACAATGTGGATCTCGAAGTGCGCCACACCGACGTGACGGCGCTCCCGCTCCACACCTATTTCCTCATCGGACTGGCGCAGTGTCTGGCCATGATCCCGGGCGTGTCCCGCTCGGGCTCCAGCATCGTCGCGGCGCTCCTGCTGGGTGCCGACAAGAAGGTGGCGGCGGAGTTCTCGTTCTTCCTCGCAATGCCCACCATGGCCGGCGCCTTCGTCTACGACGTCTACAAGAACCGGGATGCGCTGACGGGCGACGACATCATGGTCACGGCGGTCGGGTTCGCGTCCGCCTTCGTCATGGCCGTGATCGTGGTGCGAGGGCTGCTCGCCTATCTCAGCCGCCACGGCTATTCGCTGTTCGGCTGGTGGCGCATCGTGGTCGGCTCGGCGGGCATTGCCGGCCTGCTGGTCTTCGGCTGACGGGAACGCGCCCGTCAGGACGCGTGCATGTCCGTGAACTGGCCGGCCTTGCGGTAGCTGTAGAGGTAGGACGGGACGATCGTCTCGAGAGCTGCCGGACGAATGCCCAGCCCTTCCAGCGTGCGGCCAGAGGCCTGCGCCACGTCCGAGACCACATTGTCGGTCCTGAGTGCCGCGACCTGGTCGGTCGTCAGCATCGGGTTCGGCAGCACCTGCAGCACCTTGGCCTGCATATTGGCCACGCCGAAGGGGATCGACAGCAGCGCCCGCTTCCGGCCCGTCACCTGCAGCACATATTCCATCAGCTGGCGAAAGGTCCTGACCTCCGGACCGCCGAGCTCATACACGCCGGGAGCGACTTCGCCGGCCACCGCCTTGGCAACGGCGCGTCCAACATCGCCCGCGAACACAGGCTGGAATCGCGTCCCGCCACCGCCGATGAGAGGCAGGAACGGGGAGATGCGGGCCATGCCCGCAAAGCGGTTGAAGAAGCTGTCCTCGGGGCCAAAAACCACGGAGGGACGCATGATGACGGCGCTGGCGAAAGCGGCGCGCACAGCCTCCTCGCCGGACGCTTTGCTACGGGCATAGGCGGATGCGGAGTTCGCATCGGCACCGATGGCCGAGATCTGGACGAACTGGCTGGCGCCAGCGGCCGAGGCAGCCTCCGCGATGCGGCGCGCACCCTGCACATGCACCGCATCAAAGGTCTGCCGGCCGGATTCGTGCAGGATGCCGACGAGGTTCACCACCGCGTCGGCACCTTCGACGGCGTTGCGGATGGAACGAGCGTCGCGGATATTGGCCTGCACCGAATGGATCTGCCCGACAGAACCAAGCGGCTGCAGATGGCCCGCAAGATCGGGCCGGCGAACCGCATTGCGGACACGCAGCCCCTGCTCTGCCAGACAGCGGATGACATGCCGCCCGACAAAGCCTGAACCGCCGAACACGGTGACGATCCGATCCGAAACCATGACGCGGGGCATCGCTCAGAACCCTTCCAAAGACGCTGACGGCCGCCTTCGTAAGCCAAGCGTCACGAACCGTCCAGCATGCCGTTGACCCGGCGCGAATCCAGGCCTATAGCCACCTCCGTGCCCAGGTGGCGGAATTGGTAGACGCACTAGCTTCAGGTGCTAGCGACTTAACGGTCGTGAAGGTTCGAGTCCTTTCCTGGGCACCACTCCCTTAGAATGGTCCGTCAGACCAAAGGGATTAGCCTTGTAAGACTGTTGCGCTTGGCCGACTGTGTAACAACGGTGCGCGACAATGCTCTTTCGCTTCGTCCGTCCGCTGCGACGTGAAGGCTCCTCCGACGCTCATTTCGTGAAGTGCATTCCAGCCGATCTCCGCGACCGGATGGTGTGGATGCGGCCGAGCTTTCTCATCGGACCAGAGGCCGCCTCGTTTCTGATCACGGAGAAGACCGCCAGCGTCTGTTGCTCGTTCAGGACTTCCGACCCAGCGAAGTGAAGGTCAGACAGGCGGAGGCAGAGCCTCGCGCGCACATCGAGATAGACTATGACACCGACCCATAGCGCTGTTGCCCCGACACCATCTTACGCCTCCGCTAATGGATAGAGGTCCTCTGGGTGAGCCTCTAGGCCGACCGCTTCCACGCTTAGCTCTGAGATGTTTCTTCGAGGGGTGATAAGAGGAGGAGCCATCCCTCACTGATCATATCTGGGAGACCGACCAAACAGCCTTTCGGGAGCGCTGCTGGATCTCAGCTCTCGTTCGGAGAGAAGGTCGTTCTTGTCGATAGGCTGATCCTTAGCAGCTGGCGTTCATTCAGCCTTAGGTTGTTCGGCGGATGATCGGCTGTTTTAGGAGTGATCGCTGTGAGGGGAATGATCTATTCACTGCTGATCCTGGTTTGCAGCCTGGGAGTCGGTTCTGCCGCAAGCGCAGAGCCGTTGCAGAAGCCTGCGGGCACGACGATCCTGACCATCTCCGGAAAAATTGGCGCCACGAACAGCCCTGGCGTGGCTGAGTTCGACCGAGAGATGCTGGAGGCGCTGGGGATGACCCAAATCCAGACGAAGACGCCCTGGTACGATGGCGTGAGTACGTTTGAAGGGGTGCCGATAGCTCGCTTGATGGAACTCGTGCAAGCTCAAGGCACCAAGGTTACTGCGATTGCGCTGAACGACTACGTCACTGAAATTCCGATGAACGACTTTTCCGAGCACGGTGTGATTCTCGCACTCAAGAGGGAAGGACAGTACCTGTCCGTCAGAAACCATGGTCCGCTCTTCATCATTTACCCGTTCGATAGCAACCCGGATTTGCAAAGTCAGACCTATTTCGGCCGCTCGGCCTGGCAACTTTCCCGCCTCGTAGTCAAATGATGAGCCTCCGGCGCGGCAACTCTCTACGAGCTTTCCAGTGGGGCCTTGCCGCTGTCGTCTGTTGTCTGGCAGCGGCTTTGTTCTATGTCGGCGCCGTCACTTTGGAGCGGCAATCTGCGCTGCAGAAAGTGTCTCGATACAATTCCGCCTGGACTGTGAGCCAGATGGTGGCGGAGTTCATGCGCCTGGAACACACCATTGCACGCTTCGCCGTTCCAGGCTCTGGAGTTGACCTGACGGAGGTACAGCTGCGCCTGGATGTCATGTTCAGTCGGCTCCAGACCTTCGAAGCCAACGGTAGCGCCGAAACCGGGAATGGGCGAAGCCTCAGGAACTTCGTGCGCAGCGATCCGCAGAACCTGGAATTCCTGACCGACTTGAGAGCGGCACTGACCGTCGTGGACGACCTGATCACCGTGTACGGCTTCGGTCCAGGCGACGTTGATAAAGCGTTGAGAGCACTTAAGCCCCTGGACGCGCAACTCACGGCCATTGCTTCGAGAGCCAATGCCTTCGGCGCAGAGCGAGCGGCAGAAGATCGTGGAGAAATGCAGCGGCTGAATACAATCTCAAGTCTGCTCGCAGCAGCCATTATCGTCTGCGGCCTGATACTCGTCGCCCTGCTTGTCTCTCATAATCGAAGGCTCAAGATTGCTCATCAGCGTCTTGAAGACGCGACAACAGACCTCGAGGCGACTACCAAGCGTCTTCAGGTTCAGAACACACGCTTCGATGCGGCGCTGAATAACATGTCGCAGGCACTGTGTACCTTCGATGCAAACAACCACCTCGCGGTCTATAATCAGCGCTTCGCCGCCCTCACAGGACTTCCGAAGGATCTGCTGGAGGGCGCATCTGCCAGCAGAATCATCGACGCTGCACGGGCGCGGCAGATGCACGCTGCCTTCGCCGATCTTTATCCCAGGCAGAACGCCCTTATCAACGAACGCCGAGCTGGCACCTTCACCCTGGAAATCGAGGACGGACGTGCGTTCTCCGTCTCACACGAGCCACTCGAAGGCGGTGGCTGGCTTGCCACCTATGAAGATGTCACTGAGCGGCGGAGGATCGAAGCTCAGTTGGCCCATATGGCTCATCACGATCCACTAACCGATCTGCCGAACCGTGCTCTGTTCCAGGAGCGACTGCGAAGCGTTTTCGCGGGGCTGCAGTCCGACCCATGTGACGTACTGGTCTTCTTTCTGGATCTAGACGGCTTCAAGGACGTCAATGACACCCTGGGTCATCACGTAGGCGACGAACTCCTCAAGGTCGTAGCAGAGCGTCTAAAAAGTTGCATTGTGAAGGAGCATCTCGCAGCACGCTTAGGAGGCGACGAATTCGCTGTAGTCTGCACATTCCCCGCTGGTGAGGAGAATGGCACTGCATTGGCGGATTCGCTCTTGTCGTCTCTCTCCAGGCCTTACGTCATAGGTAGCCGTGAGATTGAGATCGGCGTCAGCCTGGGCGCTTCAAGACATCCTGGCGCGTCAAACACGGCGGAGGAACTGCTACAGCACGCCGACATCGCCCTCTATCAGGCGAAGGCTGACGGGAAAGGCCTTGCCCGCTTCTTCCAGCCAGAGATGGACGCCTATCTCAAGGCGCGCAAAGCCCTAGAGAGCGATCTCCGCAAAGCGGTGGATCGGGGGGAAATGGATGTTCACTATCAGCCTTTCCTCATCACCGAGACCGGAGAGATAAGCGGCTACGAAGCATTGCTGCGTTGGAACCATCCGGAGCGAGGCCAGATCTCCCCTGCGGAGTTCATTCCGATTGCGGAAGAGGCCGGCATCATCAACTCCTTGGGCAACTGGGTTCTTCGACACGCCTGTCGTGAAGCAGCCGGCTGGCAACCTCACCTGATTGTGGCGGTGAATCTCTCGCCGGTTCAGTTCAAGAGCGATGGCTTGCTGGATACCGTGGTCATGGCGCTGGCAGCGGCTGGCCTCCCGGCAAATCGCCTCGAAATCGAGATTACCGAGTCGGTGCTCCTGGACTCCGGGGAACGTGTGTCATCGGCGTTGCGGCAACTGAGGGGACTGGGCGTCCGCGTCGCCATGGATGACTTCGGCACGGGTTATTCCTCGCTCGCGACCCTGCGCAGTTTCCCATTCGACAAGATAAAGATCGACCGGTCCTTCATCAGAGACCTTGATACCCGCCCGGATGCTCTTTCCGTGGTCCGTCTGATCGTTGGGCTTGGTGAAAGCCTGGGGATGTCCACCACCGCCGAAGGTGTGGAGACCCAGCAGCAGCTCGAATGTCTCCGGATCGCAGGCTGTACCCACGTTCAAGGCTTTCTGTTTGCGCGCCCCAGGCCCTCATCGGACCTCGTTGCGAGCCTGGCAGCGGAGACACCCGGTCAGCCGCTAAGAGCCATCGCGAACTAGGAATCCTCAGGCTGGCGCCGCCACCTACAGAGCCCGGAGCGCCACTGATTCAATTCTGCGTAAAGTTATCGCCCTGCGTCGTAGCGGCGACCCCAGAGCCTCGCTCACATATCGAGATAGCTATTCCTGTGAGGGGTAGATGGCGAACTGCGTGAGGCGCCCATGACCGGTCGAGCGGGATTCTCTCGGAGATTGCCGTGTCGTTCTTTGAAGGGGTGAGTCGCTCTGCATCGGGACGAACAGCGGCCGCCTTGAACCTCTGCTTCCATTAGAACGAAGCAAGGCGACGGAAGAGCCTTCTTCCCCAAAGCAGCCGGGCAGCGCATTCTCCAGCGGGATGTGAGCGGAGCCCTGCATGACCTTTTCCATCGTCGCACGGTGCAACCGGACCGGCATGTTCGGCGTGGCGGTGTCTTCGTCCTCGCCTGCCGTGGCGGCACGCTGCGCTCATGCACGCGCAGGCGTCGGCGCCGTCAGCAGCCAGAACGTGACCGACCCGATGCTTGGGACAGAGGCACTCGATCTCATGGCATCGGGCATGGGCGCCGCCGGGGCCATCGAGGAGCTGCGTTCCTCACGTCCCTACATGGAATATCGCCAGGTGCTGGCGGTAGATGTAGCCGGCGGCACGGCGATCCATTCCGGCCCGCGCGCGCTCGGCATCTGGGCGGAGGCACGTGACACGGATGTCGCCTGTGGCGGCAATCTCCTGGCAGATGCCGGCGTTCCGCAAGCCATGGTGGACGCCTTCCTCGCCTCCTCCGGGCATCTTGCCGACAGGCTCCTCATCGCCCTGCGGGCGGCGCTCGCTGCCGGCGGCGAGGCCGGGCCGGTCCGTTCGGCGGGCCTGAAGATCGTGGACGCGGTGTCCTGGCCCGTCGCCGATCTCAGGGTGGATTGGACGGAGGGCTGCCCGATCGCCGAACTGTCCGGGCTTTGGGCGCTCTATGCCCCGCAACTCGACGCCTATGTGACGCGCGCGCTCAACCCTTCGGACGCGCCAAGCTACGGCGTCCCCGGCGATCTCTGAGCCGGCACCCCTGCGATCCGCGAGAGGCCACCATGCCCACCATCTTCTTCATCAACGGCCCCAACGCCAATCTCTATGGCCTTGACAGCCGGGGCTTGTACGGCACCGAGAGCTTTGCGAGTATACAAGCCGGGTGCGAGGCCCATGCCGCCTCGCTCGGCCTGACGCTCGACTTCCGGCAGTCCAATCATGAAGGCCAGATTGTCGACTGGATCCAGGAGGCACGCGGCGGGGCGGACGGCATCGTCATCAACGCCGCCGGGCTGACCTACACCTCGGTCGCCATCCTCGACGCGCTGCTGGCCTTCGACGGGCCGATCATCGAGGCTCATATGAGCAATATCTGGAAGCGCGAGCCTTTCCGGCACCATTCCTTCGTGTCGAAGGCCGCCACCGGCGTGGTCGCGGGGCTGGGGGCGCTCGGGTACGAGCTGGCGATCACCGCCCTCGGCCGACTCATCGCCGAGAAGGCGGCCAAGACGGCATGAGCCAACGCGAGTGCATGGTCTTCTACAGCGGGCCGGACGAATTCGCGCCTTGGAAAACCGCCATCGAGGCCGAGCTGCCGGACCTCGATGTGCTGCAGGCGCATGAGATCTCCGATCCGGCTGCCGTGCGTTACGCCCTTGTGTGGAAGCCGCCGGAGGGCTTCTTCGCCGCCTATCCGAACCTCCGTCTTGTCGTGAACCTCGGCGCCGGCGTGGACTCCCTGGTTGGGCGCACCGACCTTCCGGACGTTCCCATCACGCGCCTGTCGGATCCCATGATGGCGCGGATGATGGCCGGTTTCGTGCTGTTCGCCGTCCTGCGGCACGCGCGCGAGATCCCCGTCTTCGAGCGGGCGCAACGGCGGCGGGAGTGGCACTACGTCCATCCCACCAGCGCGGAGGACATCCGCGTCGGCATTATGGGCCTGGGCGAACTTGGCGCTGCCGCGGCCATGGAGTGCGCGCGACAGGGCTTCGACGTGCGGGGGTGGTCGCGCAGCCCGAAAGCCTTGGAAGGCGTCGCCTGCGTGTCCGGGATGGAGGCGCTGCCGGGCTTCCTCGCTTCAACCGACATCCTCGTGTGCATGCTGCCGCTGACACCGGAGACGCGCGGCCTGCTAGATGCGCACACACTGGCCCTGCTGCCGGACGGTGCGAAGTTCGTGAACGTGTCGCGCGGTGCGGTCGTGGATGAGCCTGCGCTCGTGGAAGCGCTGCGCAGCCGCCGCATCGCGGACGCCACGCTCGATGTCTTCGAGAACGAGCCCCTGCCCTCGCAGAGTCCGTTGTGGGACCTCGACAATGTGCTGATCACGCCGCACCTGGCTTCCGTGGCGCTGCCCCGCTCGGCCGCTCCACAGATCGTCGAGAACATCCGCCGCGTGCGCTGCGCGGAGCCCGTGAAGAGCTTGGTGGATCCCCGACGGGGATATTGAGGCTTCGGAAAAGCCGAAGCCGATTTCCTGATAAAACTATTTTATTGATTCAGCGGCCGGCTCCACTCTCCAGGCAGACAGGGAGTTGGTTGGATGATCCGCACCGGTGATCAGTATCGTGAAGGCCTCCGCGATGGACGCGAGGTCTGGATCGAAGGCGAGCGCGTGACGGATGTCACCAAGCATCCCGCGCTGAAGCCCATCATCGACATCAAGGCGCGCATGTACGACATGGCGTACGAGGCGCAGTTCCGCGACACGTTGAGCTATGAGGAGGGTGGCGAGCGCCACTCCATCTTCTACAAGCCGCCGCGTGAGGCCAAGGACTGGCAGGACAAGCTGGTCGCGGTCGATCAGGTGCTGAAGGATATCGGCGGCGTCGTCACCCGCGTGGGCGACGAAACGATCGGCGAGATGTGGTCGCTGACGGACGGCCGCGACGTGCTGGCCGAGATCGATCCCCGCTTCGCCGCCAATATCGACCACCACATCCAGGCGGTGATCGAGAAGGACATCTTCCACGTTTCGGCCAACACCGATCCGAAGGGAGACCGCTCGCTGGCCCCGCAGGACCAGGATCCGGACCTCATGGTGCATGTCACCAAGGAGACGGATGCCGGCATCATCATCCGGGGCGCGAAATACGAGACGGCCGCGGCCTATGCCGACCAGGCCTATCTGAAGCCGACAGTCGGCGCATGGTCCACCGAGAAGCTGTCCGACTATGCCGTGGGCTGCATCGTCAAGATGGGCGCACCGGGCGTGAAGCACATCTGCCGCTCCGGCTTCGCCGGCAAGTCGAACCCGACCGACTACCCGCTCGCCAACCGTTTCGACGAGGTCGAGGCGCTGGTGGTGTTCGACGACGTGCTGATCCCGTGGGAGGACGTGTTCTTCTACCGGCACACCCGCGCCGCCCAGTTCGTGCGCCAGACGCTGCACCGCTATTCTGCGTTCCCCTATGTGCTGCGCCTGCTCTACAATGCCGACATGATGATCGGCGCGGCGATGTGGAACGCCAAGCAGACCGGTCTCGACAAGCTGCAGGCCGTTCGCGAGAAGCTGGCGGACCTCGTCGTCTACCGCGAGGGCATCAACGCGCACCTCACCGCCTCGCTGGCGATGGCGGAGCGCAGCCCCGGCGGGCTGCTGATGCCGCAGCAGTCCATGCTTTATGCCGGCCGCGTGCTGGCCTGCTCGCAACTGCCCGCGATGATGCACATTGCCCGCGAACTGTGTGGCGGACAGATCTGCATCACACCCAATTCCGATGCGTTCGCCGCCGAGGGCAGCGGCCAGTGGCTCGACAAGTTCTATTCGCTGAACCAGAACTGGCAGTCCGACGACCGCCGTAAATTGCTGGCCTTCGCGCGCGACCTGCTGAACTCGGACTATGCCGGCCATCGCCTGACATTTGTGCAGTTCGCCCAAGCGCCGCACTTCAACCATCTGGCGGCCGTCTACAACAGCTTCGACTTCAGCGGGCCGCTCGATTTCGTCAAGAAGTCGGCAGACCTTTCAGATCGTATCGATGCGCCCAAACAGTAATGATCGCAGCATGCGATAAAGCGTGGCTTTGCTCGGCAGTGGAATGAGGTCTCTTACACTGCCGGGCACACGTCATGGCACAGAAATTGCTTCCTTCGATCAGGGGTTTTGCCCTTGCTCACGTTCTATAGGGATGGATCATCCATGACGAAGATTTCTGTTCTGTCGGCTGTTGTTGGAGCCGCGTTGGGGATTGCTTCACTGGCCGCGCCGGCCTCCGCACAGGAAAAGCTCGTCGTCAGCACCTGGGGCGGAAGCTTCCGCGACCTGATCGACGAGGCCATCGCCAAGAAGTTCACGGCTGAGACGGGCGTCGCGGTCGAATACATCACCGGTGGCACCATGGACCGGCTGAACCAGGCCAAGCTGGCGGGCTCCACGCCCGAGAGCGACATCACCTTCACCACGGCGCATGTCGGCTGGCTCTACGCCAATAGCGGCCTCTACGACGAACTCGACCTGTCGAAGGTGCCGAATGCGGCCAATCTGGTCCCGCAGGCCAAGATCAGCCCCTACCACATCGGCTCATGGGCCTATGTCTACACCATCGGCTACCTGCCGGATCAACTGCCCAAGGGAGTCAGCTTCGAGAGCTGGGAAGGCCTGTGGTCGCCCGAGCTGAAGGGCAAGATCGCCTCGCCTGACTTCGACCCCAGCCACATCATCAACGTGGCCGCCAAGCTGTCCGGCGGCGATGCTTCCAACTGGCAGGTCGGCGAGAAGAAGCTGCTGGAGCTGAAGCCCAACTTCAAGGCCTTCTACACGAACGACGCCAACAGCCAGCAGCTGTTCGCCACCGGCGAGACCGCCGTGCAGGTCGTGCTCTCCATGAACGCCTACTACATGAAGGACCAGGGCGTGAACATCGAGCTCGCGATCCCCAAGGAGGGCGCGGTGCTCGGCATCGACACCATGGCCATCATGAAGGGCTCCAAGAAGGCGGAGCTTGCCTACAAGTTCATCAACACCGCGCTCGATCCCGAAGTGCAGGCCAAGATCGCCGAGCTCAAGAAGGGCAGCCCGGTGGTGACGAACGCCAAGCTCGACCCGGAGATCGCCAAGCTGCCGGGCATCTTCACGACGCAGGACCAGTGGAACCAGTCGATCATCATCGACCACAAGCTGCGCGCCGAGAAGACGGCCGAGTGGCGCAAGTGGTTCGCCGAGAACATGATCGCACGCTGACCGCAATCGATGCGGCGGCGTTGGCCGCCGCATCGTCCGCTACGATGGCGCCATGACCGCGAAACCGTTCCTCCGCCCCTTCGTCTCGCCGGCCGTGCTGCTGGCGTTCGGGCTGCTCGCCGCGATGTTCGCGGTGCTGCAATACAGCGTGCGGGCCTATGTGCCCGGCTCGCTCGATGTCGGCGGCTTCACCCTCGAGAACTTCACCACGCTGCTGCGCCCGCTCTATGCGCTGGCGTTCTGGCAAACGGTGGTGCTGTGCCTGGAGACCGCGGCGTTCACGCTGCTTCTCGGCTATCCCGTCGCCTATGCGCTGGTGCGCGTGCGCAGCCCCGCTCTCAAGAGCGTCATCCTCATCATCGCCGTCACGCCGCTGTTCCTCGGCGAGGTGGTCCGCACCTATTCCTGGATGATCGTGCTCGGCAACAACGGCTTCGTGAACAGCCTGCTGCTCGCACTCGGCGTGATCGAGCGCCCGGTGCAGATGATGTTCACGACCTTCGGCGTCGTCGTCGCGCTGGTCCACGTCACGCTTCCGATCATGGTCATCATGCTGGCCGCCGGCCTCTCGCACATCGACCTCAACTACGAGAAGGCGGCGCAGAGCCTCGGCGCCGGACCTATCCGCACCTTCATGACCGTGACGCTGCCGCTCTCCATGCCGGGCATCGTGGCCGGCTTCAGCACGGCCTTCGCCTGGACATTCAGCGCCTTCGCCACGCCGCAGCTCATCGGCGGCGGCAAGGTCAACACGGTGTCCACGCTGGTCTACCAGCTTGGTTTCGCGAGCTTCAATTTCCCCTTCGCGGCCAGCCTGTCCCTCACAGGGCTGGCGCTGACCTTCGCGGCCATCGCGCTGATGCGGCAGGGCACGCGCGCTCTCGAACGCATGGGAGCGCAGTGATGCGGCGTTCGCTGGACCGGATGGCGCTCGACGTCTCGGGCAAGATCCTCGTCCTCCTCATCCTGGCCTTCATCATCCTGCCTGCGTTGGTGGTGACGCTGACCGCCTTCAACGACAAGGCCATCCTGAGCTTTCCGCCGAAGGCGTATTCGCTGCGCTGGTTCCAGCGTGCGGTGGAGTATGGCGACTTCCGCAAGGGCTTCTGGAACGGCCTGATCGTGACGGTGTGGGCATCCAGTATCGCGCTCGTCATCGGGGCCGGCTTCGCCTACGCGCTGAACCGCTACAGCTTTCCCTTGAAGCGGACGCTGGAGAGCATCCTGCTCTCGCCGCTCGTCATCCCGCATTTCACCATTGGGCTGGGGCTGCTGATGCTGTCGGCGCTGAGCGGCGCGGGCCGCGGATTCCCGCTCGTCGTGTTCGCGCATGTCGTGCTGGTGCTGCCCTTCGTCATGCGCAGCGTGCTGATCTCGCTGCAGAACGTCGATACGCGGCTCGAAATGGCGGCGGCCAGCTTGGGCGCGAGCCCGCTGCGCATCCTTTTGACGATCACGCTTCCGCTGCTGGTGCCGGGCCTGATCAGCGGCTGGCTGTTCGCGGCGATCCTGTCATTCAACGAGTTCACCGCCACTCTGTTCGTGTCGACGCAGGCGACGCAGACCTTGCCGGTGGCGATGTACAATTACGTCCGCGAATACGCCGATCCTACTCTTGCCGCCCTCTCGGTTATCTACATCGTGGTGACGGCAGCCGTGCTCAGCCTTGCGAACGCGTTCTTCGGTCTTGGAAAGGTGCTCAATGTCGACGGTCACTGAACGGTCCGCCGCCGGCACGCGCATGGCAGTCCAGCTCGACGGCGTAACCAAGCGGTTCGGCGATTCCACGGCCCTGCACGAGGCCTGGCTGAAGATCCCGCCGGGCGAGTTCATGACGCTGCTCGGACCCTCCGGCTGCGGCAAGACCACGCTGCTCAACCTTGTCGCCGGCTTCCTGGAATCGGACGGCGGCGAGATCTTCATCGATGGCACGCTGGTGACGGAGACGCCGGCGCACCGCCGCGAGATCGGCATCGTGTTCCAGAACTACGCCCTGTTCCCGCACATGACGGTGGCGAAGAACATCGCCTACGGCCTGAAGACACGCGGCGTGAACCCCGCCGAGATCTCGGAACGCGTCGATGAGGCGCTGGCGATGGTGAAACTCACCGGCTATGGCGAGCGCAGGCCGCGCCAGTTGTCCGGCGGCCAGCAGCAGCGCGTGGCGCTGGCGCGCGCCCTCGTCATCCGCCCCAAGGTTCTGCTGCTCGACGAGCCGTTCTCCGCGCTGGACAAGAACCTGCGCGGCTCCATGCAGGTGGAACTGAAGGAGATCCAGCGCCGGCTTGGCGTCACCACCATCTTCGTCACGCACGATCAGGGCGAGGCCCTGTCGATGTCGGACCGCATCGCCGTGATGTCGGCGGGCCGGATCCGCCAGATCGCCGCGCCCGGCGAAATCTACAGCAGGCCGGGCGACCGTTTCGTGGCGTCTTTCGTGGGCGACGTGAACGTCTTCGCGGGGAGGCTTGAGAGCCGTGACGGAGACCGTTCTGTCGTGAGCGTCGGCGATGCGGCTTTCAGCGTGACGGCGCAGCCCACCGAAGCGCTGTCGCAGGGTGATGCGCTCGATGTCTTCGTGCGGCCTGAGCACATCGCCGTGGAAACGCCGGATATCGCGGGGCGGCTCAACGGCACCGTGGCGGCGCAGGTGTTCCAGGGCGACCATGTCGACCTCTACATCGATGTGCCCGGCCGCGCCCGTGAATGGGTGCTCGTGCGTTGCCCGGGCGTGGACGCGATGACGCAATGGCCCAAGGGCCAGCGGGTCGGCCTTGCCATCCGCCCTGATGCAGTCGCTGCGTTCCCGAAGGAAAGCGCGGGCGAGCAGGCCTGAACGTGTGAAAAAGGCTGAGCGGGCATTTAGGACATGGCGCAGGACCACAATCCGGACGAATGAACCCAGTGCAGCGAACGCCGCGCCGCTTCCTCCATGATGGAGCGCCTCGCCGCAGCCATCCAAGAGCCTTTCGACAGCTGGAAACCACGATGAGCGTCACCAAGCCTTCCCTGAAGCTGACCCATGCCGCAGCCCTCAAGGCGCTGGCGGAGGCCGTTGCATATGCCGAGAGCATTGGCGTGCCGCAGAACATCACGATCGTGGATGACGGCGGCAACCTCCTGGCCTTCATCCGCATGGATGGTGCGAAGCTGCTGTCGCGCGAGACCTCCATGTCGAAGGCGATCACCGCCGCCTCCCATCGCCAGCCCACCTCGCGCCTCGACCCGGCGCTCGAGCTGAAGCTCGCCATCGCCGGGGGCGGGCGCCTGACCAATCTGGAAGGCGGCCTGCCGATCATCTTCGACGGCATCTGCGTCGGCGGCGTCGGGGTCGGGTCCGGCACGGGCCTTCAGGATATCGAAGTTGCCAGAGCGGCGCTTGCCGCCATCGGCGCCGAGGACCAGCAGCCATGAGCACGTCCCTGATCGAACTCTTCCACGCGCCGACCTCGCCCTATGTGCGCAAGGTGATGGTGTGCGCACACGAGCTCGGCCTGGCCGACCGGATTGCTACCCTCGACAGCGCGGCGCATCCCGTGAACCGGGACGAGCGCATCGCCGCCTTCAACCCGCTGGCCAAGATTCCGGCCGCCCGGACGCGGGACGGCCAACTGCTCTTCGACAGCCGGGTGATCTGTGAATATCTCGACACCGCGTCGGGCGGCGGTCTGTTCTCGCGCGGCGACCGGCGCTGGACTGCCCTGACGCTGCAGGCCCTTGGAGATGGCCTGCTCGATGCCGCGGTGCTTGCCCGCTACGAGACCGTTGCACGGCCCAAGGAGATGCAATGGCCGGCATGGCGTGCGGCACAGCTTGTGAAGGTGGACCGCGCTCTCGATCATCTTGAAAGCACGAACGAAGACCTGGCCGAGTTGACGATCGGCAGCATCACCGTGGGCTGCGCGTTGGGCTATCTGGACTTCCGCTTTGCGGAGCGTGACTGGCGCACGGGGCGCCCGCGTCTGGCGGCGTGGTTCACGGAGTTCTCTGCTCGTCCGTCAATGGCCGCAACGGTGCCGTTCGACAAGCCGGTATGATCTAGAGCCGCGTGCGCCGCGCCCAGACGGGCGCGCCCATGCCGGGAATGTAGTTGTCCGAAATGTAGGACCGGCAATGCGCCTCGAAAGCTTCGACGAGGCGCGACTTCCGGAAGCCCTTGAGCGTGGCGAGCCCGATCCGCATGGGGCGGTGCTCGCCTGACAGCCGCACGCTGACGATGCGGCGGCCGTCGAGGGCAAGATCGGAGCGCGGGCGCACATTGGCCAGCGCATAGCCGTAGCCGTTCGCCACCATGGTGCGCACCACCTCCTGATAGGTCGTGCGTGTGCCCACCAGCGGCTCCCGTCCCTCTGCCATGAACAGCGAGAAGAAGTAGTCGCGGCTGACCGGCAGATCGAGCAGGACCAGCGGCAGTTCCGCCAGCTCCTCCAGCGTGACCGCCATCTGCTGCGCAAGCGGATCCGCCTCGCCGACCCACACATAGGGTGGAAGACTGGCGAGGGGCTCGAAGTGCATCTCGTCGGGGATCTGGAGATCGTAGGTGATCGCGATATCCACCTCCGCGCGCCGCAACGCGTCCAGCACCGCCTCCTGGCTGTTCTCCATCTGCTTGATCTGTGTCGCCGGGAACGCATCAGTGAAGGAATGCGTCAGTTCCGGCATGATCATCGGCGCCAGGGTGATGAAGCAGCCGACATTCAGCCGGCCGCGCACCAGAGCCGTCGCCTCCGATGCCAATGCGTAGATGCCCTCGCCTTGCTCCACCAGGCGCTTGGCCTCCTGAAGGATAAGCCGCCCTGTGGGGGTGAGCGATAATCCCTGGGCGTGGTGGCGCACGAAAAGCTGCACCCCGAGTTCGCGCTCCAGATGCGAGATCGCCGTGGAGATCGACGGCTGCGATATGTGGATGCGCTCCGAAGCCAAGGTGATGCTGCCGGTCTCGCCGGCGGCGACGAAATATTCCAGCTGTCGGAACGTGTAGCGCATCACCTACCCTTCTGAGGTGGAGGCGCGGCAACTGCAAGGGCTGGACCCAAGACGCCGCCGCTCCCGTTCAGGCTAGTCCGGGATGACCGCGATGGCGTCGACCTCGACCAGCCATTCCGGACGTGCCAAGGCCGAAACCACGATGCCGGTGGAAACCGGATAGACGCCCTTCAGCCACTTGCCGACCGTGCGGTAGACCGGCTCCCGGTAACGCGGATCGATGATGTAGATCGTGATCTTGCAGATGTGCTCCAGCTGAGAGCCCGCCTCCTCCAGCAGCATCTTGATGTTCGCCATCGCCCGCTCGGTCTGGCCTTCAGCGTCGCCGATGGCCACGCTGTCGCCGGTGTCGAGATCCTGCCCGATCTGCCCGCGCACGAAGACCATGGTGCCCTTGGCGACCACCGTCTGGCACAGATCATTGTCGAGCTTCTGCTCGGGATAGGTGTCGCGGGTGTTGAACTGGCGGATGCGGGTGTGCGTGGTCATTGCTGGTCCTGTCTTCCGAACGGGATCAAGAGGGGTGGAAGAGAGCGCGGCATTCCGCGAGGAAGGCCTGCACGCCGGCTGTAAGGGAAGCTCCCGAACGCGTGGCGATCGCCATGTGGCTGGGCTCCGGCTCCTCGGTCAGCGGCTTGGTCACCAGGGCCCGGCCATCATAGGACATCGCGGAGGCGGGCTTGGTCGCAAGCAGCGCACATCCGAGCCCTCGGCCAACCAGTCCCCGCACCATTTCAAAGGACGACGAGCGGAAGCGGATCTGCGGTTCCAGGCCTGCATCAGCGAACATACGCTTGAAGTAATCGCCGCTCGGCGGTGCATCGAGCAGCACCAGCGGTTCGGAGGCGAGTTCACGGAGCGACACGGTGCGAAGCTCCGCCAGCGCATGGCCGGCGGGCAGCAGCACATAGGGATGAAGCGCGCTCAGCCGTTCCACGTCCACGCCCTGGGGAACGTCCATGTCGTAGATGAGCGCGGCATCGACCTCGCCGGACTTCAGGCTCTCCATCACACGGCGCTGATCGCCCTCGACGAGCTTCAGCTGCGGATGCAGGCCGGAGGCGGCGAGCCGTTCCAGTATGGCGGGCACCACATAGGGTCCGAAGGTGTGGAAGATGCCGAGCTTGAGCGTGTCCGAGAGTTCGGCGGCGACGGGAGCGGCAGGCTCGATCCGCGAGGGTGTGCCATAGGCGCGGTTCGCATAGATCAGCGGCGACCCGGCACCCGCCGTGAAGATGGCCTCCACTTCGCCGAAAAGAACGAAATGCGTGCCGACTTGCTGGCTGGACACCACGCGGCAATCGAACGCCACCAGAGGATCGACCACGCGGGGAGCGCCGGTCACCTGCGTCGTCCACTCCGTGCAGGAGAACTTGTCGCCATCGGCCGTCTTGTAGCGGCCCGCGAAGCAGTCCGAGATGTAGGACTGGTCGTCCCGCAGCACGTTCACGCAGAACACGCCGTTCTCAAGGATGGCTTTCGTGGCCGGGCTCAAATGATGGACGCAGACAAGGAGCGTTGGGCGGGGGGTGTCGGCGGAGACCGACGCCATGGCCGACACCGTGACGCCGAAGCGGCCGCCCGGCCCGTCCGTCGTGACGATGTTCACGGTGGCCGCCGCGAAGCTCATGCCCGCGAGAAAACCGCTGCGGATCTCAGCCCCTCTGTCGGCGCCCTGCTGCGCTTCCACCATGCGCCCTCTCCACGTAGCCGTCAGGACAGGGCTGCCAATCTGGCCCGGCGCCTTGGATAAGTGCAGTATTAGTTTTCGGGAAACGGCTTCTGATTTTCCGATCCAAAGCGCCCGGCAGCTTGGCACTTCACGAGCTGGCATGGTCGAGAATGCAAAGCAGGCCTCGCCAGAGGCTTGTCAGTGCCAGAAGATCAGGTCACCTCGGATCGCCTGAGGGCGCCAATGTTCAGCGATTGGCACAAAGCCCGAATACAGTGCTGAGCTTCGCCACCAGTTCCGCCGTGCGATAGGGTTTCTGCAGAAACTCGAACCCGTTGAGATCGTGTTCCTCTTCCATGAAGCCGGATGTCAAAAGCAGCGCGACATCGGGATGCTTGTCGCGGATCAAGTGGCTCAGTTGGATGCCCGATAGCCCGCCGGGGATTCTCACGTCGCTGAACACGAGGCGGATGGCCGGCTCTCGTTCGAGGGCGGCGAGAGCCTCTTCGGCGTCGACAGCCTGGACCACAAGGAATCCCAGCGCCTCCAGCGTGGATGTCGTGACGTGGCGGACCGCCTCCTCGTCCTCGACGACCAGGATGGTCTGTCCGTCGGCATCCAGCACATCTGTGCCATCGGCGAGGTTCTCCGGCGCTCCATCGTGATCCGCGGGCAGGGCCGGAAACGACAGGCGGATCTTCGTCCCCTCGCCGAACCGGCTGTCGATGACGATGTCCCCGCCGCTCTGCTGGGCGAAGCCATAGACCATGCTGAGGCCGAGGCCGGTCCCCTTCCCCGCTTCCTTGGTGGTGAAGAAAGGTTCAAACACCCGGTCCACGACATCCGGCGGCATGCCCGTGCCGGTGTCCTCGACGCTGATTTCCACGAAGCCCCACTCGGCCCCCGGAGCCGGTTCCCTTTCGCTGGGATGCACCCTTATCCGGAGCGCACCGCCATCCGGCATCGCGTCCCGGGCGTTCAGGGCGAGGTTGACAAGCGCCGCCTCGAACTGGGAGCGGTCGACCCGGATGCTGGGAAGATTGGCAGGGAGTTCGAGCAGGACATTGATGCGCTCGCCCAGCGTCCGCTGCAGCAGTTCAACGATCGACGGCATCACCTCATTCAGGTGCAGGATTGTGGTCTGAAGCGGAGAGCGACGTGAAAACGCCAGCAGCCGGCTTGTGAGGTCCGCGCAGCGTTGCGCCCCCTCGATGGCATTCTCGACGCGGCGCTGTGCCTTCTCGTCGTCCTTCAGCGTTCGCTTCAGAAGATCGAGATTGCCGATCACCACGTTCAGCATGTTGTTGAAGTCGTGCGCGATGCCGCCCGTCAACCGCCCCACCGCCTCCAGCTTGGAGGCATGCTGAAGGCGCCGCTCAAGTTCCTTGCGTTCCGATATGTCAAACCACATGCCGAAGGTTTCGCGTGGGGTACCATCCGGATCGCGGATCATGACGACCCGATCCAGGATGTGCCGATCGTCACCGGCTGCGCAGCGCCAGCGATATTCGATCGTCGCGTCATTGGTCTGGTTGGCGGCGTCGAGCTCGGCGAGCACGCGGTCACGATCCTCCGGGTGCAGGTTCTTCTCCCAGAAGAAGGGGTCCTCGAATGCCGATCGGGAACAGCCGCTGAGACGCTCGACATTATCGCTGGTGAAGTGCAGCGGCCGCCCGGCTTCCCCGAGCGGACTGGTGTAAAGGCCGATGGGCAAGCCGCGAAGCACGAGGGCCTGATGCTCCTCGCCGCGCCGGAGCGCCCGCTCGGCGTCAAGCCGCTCGTTGCGAACCCGAAGGTTCTCAAGAAGAAGCTCCTTCTCGGCCGCGTGCTGACGCTTGATCTCTTCTGTCTTGCGGTAGAGATCAACGAAGACCGCAACTTTCGACTTCAGGATCAGCGGCTCGATAGGCTTGAAGACGTAGTCCACTGCTCCCGCCGAGTAGCCACGGAAGATGTGCAGATCGTCCTTGCTGTAGGCCGTCATGAAGACGATCGGCACTCGCGACGACCGCGCCCGCGCACGCACCATCGTGGCCACTTCGAACCCATCGAGGCGCGGCATCCGCACGTCCAGCAGGATCGCCGCGAAGTCGTGCCTCAGGATCTGGCGGAGAACCTCCTCACCGGAATCCACCACGACGAGCTCAAGGCCCGGCCCTGCCAGAATCTCCGACACGGCCAGCAGATTGCGCGGTTCATCGTCGGCGATTAGGATTTTGGCGGGGATCAGCCCCAGGGGGGCATCATCTCCGACCGTTGGATCGCCTGGCACAACCGGGAGCATGTCGTTCATCAAGAAGCCTGGATGTCCGCCGACCCGCCAGCCGCCGGGGCAGAGGCCTGGCTATCATCCCGGGAGTGACGCCGTTCAAGTTGCACCCTCAACACGGCCAGAAGTTGGTCGAGATCAATCGGCTTCGAGACATAGTCGGATGCGCCCGCCTCGATGCACTTCTCGCGGTCCCCCACCATGGCCTTCGCCGTCACGGCAATGATCGGCAGGGTCTGGAACTGGGGATAGCTCCGGACTTCCGTCATGGTCTCGTAACCGTCCATGCCCGGCATCATGATGTCGACCAGCATGGCATCGAGCCCAGGACTTGCCTTGAGCAAGTCGATCCCGTCGCGCCCGTTCTCCGCGAACAGGACTTCGAGCCCATGCTGCTCGAGCGCGCTGGTCAGCGAGAAGATGTTGCGCAGGTCGTCATCCACAAGGAGAACCCGGCGCCCCTTGAGCGAGCCGGGCTCGACATGGTCCACCCGGATCTGCTCCTCAGCCGGCGCCGAACTGATGGTGCGGTGCAGGAAGAGCGCCGTCTCGTCCAGCAGTCGCTCCGGCGAGCCGATATCCTTCACAATGATGGTCGACGCGATCTGATCAAGGCGGCGCGCCTCGTCCGAACTGAGCTCCCGGCCTGTGTAGACGATGACCGGCATGTCTGCGCCGGCCTCGGTTGCCCGAATACGCTCGATAAGATCAGCACCGGGCAGATCAGGAAGGCCGAGATCCACGATTGCGCAGTCGAACGAGCCTGCGCCGATCATCTCCAGTGCGCTCTCGGAAGTGCCAACACCCATGACGGTGATTTCGCTGCTGCTCAGCAGGGCTTCTATGCTGCCGCGCTGGGTTGCGTCGTCCTCGACAAGCAGCACCTTGCGGACCGGGCGAGCGATGAACTCCTTGGACCGCGCCAAAGCCCGCAGGAGCCCCTCGCGATCCACCGGCTTCTCCAGAAATCCGAACGCACCGGCTCGAAGTCCACGCTTCCTCTCCGCATTGACGGAGATGACGTGAATCGGGACATGCCGCGTGCGCGGATCGTTCTTCAAGAGGTCCAGCAGCGCCCAGCCGTCCATATCGGGCAAGCCGATATCGAGGGTGATGGCGTGTGGCTTGTAGCGGTGCGCGAGCGCCAGCGCCGTGGCGCCGTCCTGCGCGATCAGGCCCTTGAAGCCCTGGTCGCGGGCCAGTTCCAGCAACACGGACGCGAACATGGCATCGTCCTCCACGATGAGGACGATGTGGTCGCCTGCGCCGATGCCGTGCCGGTCATCCGAGGATGCCGAGAGAGCCATCGGAGCAGACGGGGTGCGGCCCATCGCCGGAGAGGAGGAGGTGCTTGGGTAGCCGGACGGCTGGACGCCAGAAAGGACGCTGCTGACGGGAGCTTCGACAGGAAGGAACAGCGTGAACGTGCTGCCCTCTCCTGGCTGGCTCGACACCACGATCTCGCCGCCCAGCAGGCGTGCGATCTCGCGGCTGATGGCAAGGCCGAGGCCGGTGCCGCCATATTTCCGGTTGGTCGTCCCGTCGGCCTGCTGGAATGCCTCGAAGATGATCCGCTGCTTGTCCTCGGGGATGCCGATCCCTGTGTCGGTCACTGAGAACGCTATCCAGTCGCTTCCCGCGCGCAGCGGGGATCCTTCGGCGGAGCCGACGCGGAAGGTGACGGAACCCTGCTCCGTGAACTTGAATGCATTCGAAAGCAGGTTCCGCAACACCTGCTGCAGGCGTTTTGCGTCGGTTCGCATGATGGTTGGCAGCGACGGGTCGACCTCGATCTCGAAGCCGAGCTTGCGCTCGCCAGCCACCTGCCGGAACGTTCTTTCCAGGTGATCGACCAGATCCTCGAAGCCGATGTCGCCGATCTCCAGGGAGACGGTCCCGGATTCGATCTTGGACAGGTCGAGAATGTCATTGATGAGGGACAGGAGATCCGTGCCCGCAGCATGGATGGTGCGGGAGAATTCCCGCTGCTTGTCGCTCAGATTGCCTTCCGGGTTCTCGATCAGCAGCTTTGACAGGATCAGGAGGCTGTTGAGCGGCGTCCGCAGTTCGTGGCTCATATTCGCCAGGAACTGGGACTTGTAGCGGGACGTCAGGGAAAGCTGCTCGGCCTTCTCCTCGAGCGCGGACTTTGCCACCGAGACTTCGCGGTTCTTGCCTTCGACCTCGCGCTTCTGGATCTCGAGCAGGCGCGCCTTCTCCTCAAGCTCCTCATTGGTCTGCTGCAGGCGCTCCTGCTGGTTCATCAGCAGGTCTTCCGACTTGCGCAGGGAGGCCGCCTGAAGCTCCAGGCGGTCATTGGTGGTCCTTAGCTCTTCCTGCTGGCTCTGCAGTTCGGTCGTCAGCAATTGCGACTGCTTGAGCAGCCCTTCGGTGCGCATGTTCGCCGCGATCGTGTTCAGCACGATGCCGATGGACTCGGTGAGCTGGTCCAGGAACGACTGGTGGGTCTCGCTGAAGCGGCTGAAGGAGGCCAGTTCGATCACGGCCCGGACTTCCTGCTCGAACAGAACGGGCAGGACGATGATGTTGAGCGGCGCGGCCTCCCCGAGAGCGGAGCCTATGGTGATGTAGTCGCTGGGCACGCTCGTCAGCAGGATGCGCTTCTTCTCATAGGCGCACTGGCCGACGAGCCCCTCGCGGAACCGGTACCTGTTCGAGAGGTTCTTGCGCTCGGTGAAGGCATAGCTTGCCACAAGGTCGAGCACCGGCTCCTCGCCGTTCTTCTCGACCATGTAGAAGACGCCGCGCTGCGCATTCACGAGCGGAGCGATTTCCGACAGGATCAGGTTGGAGACCGTCGCAAGATCGCGTTCGCCCTGCAGCATGCGGGTGAACTTGGCCAGATTGGTCTTCAGCCAATCCTGTTCGGCATTCTTGAGCGTGGTGTCCCGCAGATTGCGGATCATCTCGTTGATGTTGTCCTTGAGCGAGGCAACCTCGCCCGAGGCTTCGACGGAGATCGACCGGGCCAGATCGCCCTTCGTCACCGCCGTCGCGACTTCCGCGATCGCGCGCACCTGCGTGGTCAGATTGGCCGCCAGCTGGTTCACGTTGTCGGTCAGGTCGCGCCAGAGGCCGGCGGCGCCCGGCACCTTGGCCTGGCCGCCGAGCTTGCCCTCGACGCCCACTTCACGCGCCACGTTCGTGACCTGATCGGCAAAGGTCGCGAGCGTGTCGATCATCTCGTTGACCGTGTCGGCCAGCGCCGCGATCTCGCCCTTCGCATCCACGGCGAGCTTGCGCTTGAGATCGCCCTCCGCCACCGCGGTGACGACGCTGGCGATGCCGCGCACCTGGCCGGTGAGGTTCGCGGCCATCATGTTCACATTGTCGGTCAGATCCTTCCACGTGCCGCCAACGCCACGCACCTCGGCCTGACCGCCCAGCTTGCCTTCGGAGCCCACCTCACGCGCCACGCGCGTCACTTCCGAAGCGAAGGAATTGAGCTGATCCACCATGGTGTTGATGGTGGATTTCAGCTCCAGGATCTCGCCCCGCACGTCCACGGTGATCTTCTTGGACAGATCGCCGTTCGCGACCGCCGTGGTCACTTCCGCGATGTTTCGCACCTGACCCGTCAGGTTGCTCGCCATCATGTTGACGTTGTCGGTGAGGTCCTTCCACGTGCCGCCGACGCCCTTCACATCGGCCTGGCCACCGAGCTTACCCTCGATGCCGACCTCGCGCGCGACACGCACCACCTCGGAGGCAAAGGAGTTGAGCTGGTCCACCATGGTGTTGATGGTGGATTTGAGCTCCAGGATCTCGCCCTCCACGGGGACTGTGATCTTCTTCGACAGGTCGCCGTTCGCGACAGCCGTCGTGACCTCGGCGATGTTGCGGACCTGCCCGGTCAGGTTCGCGGCCATCATGTTCACGTTGTCGGTCAGGCCCTTCCACGTGCCGCCGACACCCTTCACATCGGCCTGGCCGCCGAGCTTGCCTTCGGTGCCGACCTCACGCGCCACGCGCGTCACTTCCGAAGCGAACGAATTCAGCTGGTCCACCATCGTGTTGATGGTGGATTTCAGTTCCAGGATCTCGCCCTTCACGTCGACCGTGATCTTCTTCGACAGGTCGCCGTTCGCGACCGCCGTCGTGACCTCGGCAATGTTGCGGACCTGACCCGTGAGGTTGTCCGCCATCAGGTTCACATTGTCGGTGAGGTCCTTCCAGGTGCCGGCAACGCCTTCGACCTTGGCCTGACCACCCAGTTTGCCATCGGATCCGACCTCGCGAGCGACGCGGGTGACTTCGGACGCGAACGAATTGAGCTGATCCACCATCGTATTGATGGTGGATTTCAGGTCCAGGATCTCGCCCTTGACGTCGACGGTAATCTTCTTGGACAGGTCGCCATTCGCCACCGCCGTGGTGACCTCGGCGATGTTACGCACCTGGCCTGTCAGGTTGTCGGCCATCAGGTTCACGTTGTCGGTGAGGTCGGCCCAGGTGCCGGCGACGCCCCGCACCTGCGCCTGACCACCGAGCTTGCCTTCCGAACCCACTTCACGGGCGACGCGCGTCACTTCGGAAGCAAACGAGTTCAGCTGGTCCACCATCGTATTGATGGTGTTCTTCAGCTCCAGGATCTCGCCCCGCACATCAACGGTGATCTTCTTGGACAGATCGCCGTTTGCCACTGCCGTCGTGACTTCGGCGATGTTGCGGACCTGACCCGTGAGGTTCGCGGCCATCATGTTGACGTTGTCGGTCAGGCCTTTCCACGTGCCGCCGACGCCTTCCACCTGCGCCTGCCCGCCGAGCTTGCCCTCGGTGCCCACCTCGCGCGCAACGCGTGTGACTTCCGAAGCAAACGAGTTCAGCTGGTCGACCATGGTGTTGATGGTCAGCTTCAGGGCCAGGATCTCGCCCTTCACGTCCACCGTGATCTTCTTCGAAAGATCGCCGCGGGCGACGGCAGTCGTGACTTCGGCGATGTTGCGAACCTGATTGGTCAGGTTCTCTGCCATCATGTTCACGTTGTCGGTCAGGTCTGCCCAGACACCTCCCACGCCCTTCACCTGGGCCTGGCCGCCGAGCTTGCCCTCGGAGCCCACTTCCTTGGCGACGCGGGTGACCTCGGACGCGAACGAGTTGAGCTGGTCCACCATCGTGTTGATGGTCGATTTCAAGTCGAGGATTTCGCCCTTCACGTCGACCGTGATCTTCTTCGAAAGATCGCCGTTCGCGACGGCGGTCGTGACCTCCGCGATGTTGCGGACCTGGCCGGTCAGGTTCGCCGCCATCAGGTTCACGTTGTCGGTCAGGTCCTTCCACGTGCCGGCGACGCCCTTCACCTCGGCCTGACCGCCCAGCTTTCCTTCGGAGCCGACCTCGCGCGCCACGCGCGTTACCTCGGATGCGAAGGAGCCGAGCTGCCCGACCATGGTGTTGACCACTTTGCCGATGCGCAGGAACTCACCTCGCAGGGGGCGCCCGTCAGCTTCCAACTGCATGACCTGTCCGAGGTCACCCTTGGCCACAGCACCGATGACGCGGGCCACTTCCGTGGTGGGCTGCACCAGATCGCCGATCATGGCGTTCATCGAGTCGATACAGCTGTTCCAGTCGCCGGACGCGTTGGGCAACTTGCCGCGCTCATGTATCCGCCCGTCTTTTCCGACAGTGCGGGCCACACGTTCGAGTTCACGGGAAAGGCCCTGGTTGAGCTCGGCTATGTCGTTGAAGGCTTCCGCGATCTCGCCCTCGATCCCGGTCAATTCCAGAGGCAGGCGAACCGAGAAGTCCCCTCTTCGAAAAGCCCGCAGCGTTTTGAGCAAGAGTTTGGGTTCGAGTTCCGCTGCAAGTGCGCTCATCCGCCGGGCTCCGATGTGCGGGAACAACGATTGTTGCTACCTCCCGCCTCGCCCTGCTTACCTGCCCCCGTCGTCCGAAACTAGGGACATCGCAGCGCAGCCGGCAAAGGCTTCACCCTGCTCGGCCGGGCGCAGAACGGGTGCCTCGCCGCGGAGCACACGGAAGCAGTCTCAAGCCGACCCGACCCTTCGTTCCCGATCAGTCGCCGAGAGCTTCGAGCCTCCGGGCGGCGGCCTCGTTGAATCGACTACGGGCTTGCTCAAGCGCTTCTTCAGCGCCTATCCGGCCGGCATGATCGCGCGGCAGCGACCTCTGCCAGTCCAGCCGCTCCTTCGCCTTCACCAGTTCCGTCAGAGAAGCTTCGACCTGCTCCCAAAGCCCATCGTCTTTGCTGGCCAACGCTCAAACTCCCTTCGCGAGATGTCAGGGAGAATCTGCCTCAGCCCCCACGGTTCCGCCGAACCCAGCCCTTGATGAGAACAGCCGAAGGAACGAGCGCACCGACTTCTGCTGTTGCCCCCGACTCGCGCCGCCGACTAGGGTAACGCCCATGGGAGCACTCAATGTACTGGCCTGCGTGGTCGCCCTCGTCATCTCCGCGGGCGAGATTGCTCGCTATTGGGGGAGCGAGCGGTTCATGCCGATGGCGCTCGATGAGCTTTCAGTGGCTCTGGCGCTGGTCTGGGCCGCATGGCGATCGAGAACCGACGGCGCCCTTTGGCACCTGCCGGCATGGGGCGCCTTCTGCGGGCTTGGTATCGTGCTGCTGGTCCAGACTGCCGACCACCAGATCCATGGACCTGCCAAGGCGGCGGGACCTGTTTACCTGGCAGCTCTCGGCATCATGCTGATCCTGGGCGTCTGGGCCGTCAGGCGCGCGCTGCACCTGGTGAGACGCGGCAACGGGTTACAACCTGAAGGGCGCTGATCCGCAGGACGATTCTTCCCGGCCCGACGTCCCGTCGCAGTGGGTCGACAGCAATATCGATGTATAGACTTCGACTGCCCCATCAACGGAGAGAACTCATGCCCACGGACGCGTTCGGCCTGTCAGGCATCGGCATAGTGATCATCGTTCTTGCGGTTGTTGCCGCCTTTACCTTGTTCGCGGCCATCAAGATCGTCCCGCAGGGCTATCACTGGACCGTCGAGAACTTCGGCCGCTACACGAGAACCCTGACGCCGGGGCTGAACCTGATCGTGCCCTTCGTGGAGCGCGTCGGGAAAAAGATGAACGTGATGGAGCAGGTGCTGGATGTTCCGACGCAGGAAGTCATCACCCGCGATAACGCGTCCGTTGCAGCGGATGGCGTGGCCTTCTATCAGATCCTCGACGCCTCTGCGGCCGCCTACGAAGTATCGGGCCTAGAGAATGCCATCCTGAACCTTGTCATGACCAATCTGCGGTCCGTCATGGGCTCCATGGACCTGGACGATCTTCTTTCGAACCGGGACGCCATCTCCGAACGCATTCTGCGCGTCGTTGACCAGGCGGCGCATTCATGGGGGATCAAGATCACCCGCATCGAGATCAAGGACATCAATCCGCCAGCCAATCTGGTGGAGTCCATGGGTCGCCAGATGATGGCCGAGCGCGAGAAGCGCGCCGAGATCCTTGAGGCGGAGGGCGCCCGCGCAGCGAAGATTCTTCGCGCCGAGGGTGAGAAGCAGTCGCAGATCCTGGAAGCCGAGGGCAAGCGCGAGGCCGCCTATCGCGAAGCCGAAGCCCGCGAACGCCTCGCTGAAGCGGAAGCCAATGCGACGCGCATGGTGTCCGAGGCGATCGCCGCCGGAGACGTTCAAGCCATAAACTATTTCGTGGCCCAGAAATACACCGAAGCACTGGCCAAGATCGCGTCGGCGCCCAACCAGAGGGTCGTGCTGATGCCGCTGGAAGCTTCCTCGCTGATCGGCGCCATCGGCGGCATCGCGGAGATCGCACGCGCCAGCTTTCCGGAAGCACAGGTGCCGGGGACAACGGCGCCGCCTTCTTCGCAGAGCGCCCGGCGCCGAAGCGTAGGTGTTCCTGCCGCTGGCGAGCGCGGCTGACACGATGGCGGACTTCGTCGCCAGTTACGGATGGTGGATCCTGGGGCTGCTCCTGCTCGGTCTGGAGTTGCTTCTGCCCGGCGTGTACTTCCTGTTCTTCGGCATCGGCGCCCTGCTCATCGGCACCAACGCCTTTCTGTTTCCCTCCCTTGGCTGGCAAAGCGAGTTGCTCGGCTTCATCGTGGTGTCGGTGCTTGCTGCTCTTGTCGGGCACCGCTGGTATGGACAGCGAAGCGAGAGTTCTGGAGCAGGCCAGATAAACAAGCGCACAGATCGGCTCATAGGCCGCACCGCGACGCTCAGCGAAGCCATCGTCAATGGACGCGGTCGCGTGTCGATCGAAGATGGCTGGTGGAGCGTTGCCGGCCCGGATCTTCCTGCCGGAGCGCGGGTGGAGATCGTCGGTGCCCGCGGGAGCGTCCTTGATGTGCGGTCTGCCGATCAGCCAGTTTCCTGAAGTCCCCGGCAGACGATGAACGGTATCTTCGCCTGAACTTGTACGCGCGGCCGCGCTGACGCGGCGATCCCGGCGCGGCCTATGTCCGCTCGCCTGCCGCCGGGAACCCGCCCATGGCGAAAGCCGCGATCTGTTCCAGATCTTCTCGCCCAGCACCCTCGTCGGCCTGTACGGCCATGCCGGTCAGGACCGCCATGACGTAGCGTGCAAGCGCCACGGGGTCGGCGTGTGACGAGAGATCCCCATCAACAACCGCCTGCCGGAACCGCTCCCGCAATGCGGTCTCGACACGCTCTCGCCTGCTGGAAAGATCATCGGCGACCGTGGTGCAGCCATAAGTGGCGCCGCCACGCATCACCAGGCACGAAGCGCCGTTCTTCTCTTCGCTGTAGAGGCGGGCGGCGATGGCAAGGATGCGCTGCACAGCCTCGCACGCAGTGGATGCCTCGAGCGCGGCTTCGAGATATTGCACGCGCTGGAGCATGTAGCGATCCATCACCGCACGGAAGAGCCCCTCCTTGTTTCCGAACGCCGCGTAGAGGCTGGGCGAGTTTATGCCCATGGACTTTGTCAACTCGGACACCGAAGCCGCGTCGTAACCCAGCCGGCAAAACACCGACTGCGCCCGATCAAGCGCCTCGTCAGTATCGAAGCCGCGCGGGCGACCAATCGTCATCAGGACCTCCTCGGCTAATCTGTTTTGTGCTATTCGTTAAATAAGGCCCTTGACCCTGGGGTTCCATAGCCTCATCTGTGTCGCTCATTACAGAAGTTTGAGCAACACCATGCAGAGCACCACGCCCGGTCGACGCCGCACCCTCTTGCCTCTCCTGATGCTGCCGGTTCTTGCACTTGGCAGTGCCGGGAGTCTTTTCGCAGTCACCGGTCTGGGTGCGCAAGCCGCCGATCCCGCACCGGCGGCGCCGGCCGTGCCGGTTTCCGTCGCAGTGGTCGAGCAGAAGAGAGCCGCGTCCTGGGACGAGTTCTCCGGTCGCCTTGAGGCGGTCGAGAGGGTGGACGTGCGTTCCCGCGTGTCGGGCGCTGTGCTGAGCGCACATTTTCGCGAGGGCAGCCTTGTGAAGAAGGGCGATCTTCTGCTGACGATCGATCCCGACCCCTATGCCGCTGAAGTCGAGCGCCAGAAAGCGGCATTGGCGGCCGCCGAGGCGCGTCTGTCTCTGGCCCGCAACGAGTTCGACCGCGGCAAGCGCCTCACCGACACCCGCTTCCTGTCGCAGAGCGACCTCGACCAGCGCACCAATGCGTTCGCAAGCGCGCAGGCCGACGTGCAGGCCGCAAAGGCAGGACTGAGGACGGCGCAGTTAAACCTTGATTACACGCAGGTGCGCGCTCCCGTTACCGGGCGGGTCGGAAAGCTTGAGGTTACGGTCGGAAATCTTGTGGCTGCCGGCCCCGGCGCGCCGGTGCTGACCACCCTTGTCTCCGTCGATCCCATCTACGCCTCGTTCAGCGCCGATGAGGCGATTGTCGGCCGCGCCCTGAACTCCGTTTCGGGACCAGGCGGAACAACGGATATCGGCCGCATTCCGGTGGAGATCACCACCGCCACCCGGACCGCGCGGACGCGCGGCACCCTCCAATTCGTCGACAATCAGGTCGAAACCGCAAGCGGCACCGTGCGGATGCGCGCCGTGTTCGAGAACGCCGACGGCAGCCTGATGGCCGGCCAGTTCGCCCGCGTCAGCCTTGGCGAGGCTGAGCCGGAGAACGCCATCGCCGTCAGCGAGCGGGCCATCGGCACCGATCAGGACAAGAAGTTCGTCATGGTGGTCGGAGACGACAACAAGGCGAACTACCGCGAGGTCAAAATCGGCCGCGCGACGGAGGGCCTCCGCGTCATTACCGCCGGGCTCACCGCCGGGGAGCGCATCGTCGTCAACGGCCTCCAGCGCATCCGTCCGGGCGCGCTGGTCGAGCCCCAGCAGGTGCCGATGGCCACCAACCACACAGCCGCCAAGACAGATCTCGCCGAGCGCTGAGCGCCGTGCACATCCCGGATCGGGCCCTAACGTGAACTTCTCCAAATTCTTCGTCGACCGCCCGATCTTTGCTGGCGTGCTGTCCGTCCTCATTTTCGTGGGCGGCCTGATCTCGATGTTCTCCATGCCGATCTCGGAATATCCCGATGTCGTGCCGCCGCAGATCGTGGTCCGCGCCACCTATCCCGGCGCAAATCCCAAGGTCAGCATCGAGACGGTGGCGACACCGATCGAGGAGCAGGTCAACGGCGTCGAAGGCATGCTCTACATGGCGAGCCAGGCCACCACCGACGGCCTTATGACGCTGACGGTGACGTTCCGGCTCGGCACCGATCCCGACAAGGCGCAGCAGCTCGTCCAGAACCGCGTGGCGCAGGCCCTGCCCCGCCTGCCGGAAGAGGTACAGCGCCTCGGCGTCACAACCATCAAAAGCTCACCCGACCTTACCCTCGTCGTGCATCTGACCTCGCCCAACGGGCGCTACGACATGACCTATCTGCGCAATTACGCCGTGCTGAACGTGCGGGACCGGCTGAAGCGCATCGAGGGCGTGGGCGACGTGCAGCTTTTCGGCTCCGGCGACTATTCCATGCGCATCTGGCTGGATGCGCCCAAGGTGGCCGAGCACGGCCTGTCCGCCAGCGACATCGTGGCCGAGATCCGCGCCCAGAACGTGCAGGCCGCGGCGGGCGTGGTCGGCGCCTCGCCCGGCGCGCCGGACATCGACCTCCAGCTTTCGGTCAACGCGCAGGGCCGCCTCGCCTCCGAGGAGGAGTTCGGCGACATCGTCGTGAAGACCGGCGCGAGTGGCGAGATCACCCGCCTCCGCGATGTTGCGCGCATCGAGATGGGCGCATCGGACTACGCGCTGCGCTCGCTGCTGAACAACAAGGACGCCGTGGCCGTGCCGATGTTCGCGGCGCCGGGTTCCAACGCCATCCAGATCGCCGACAGCGCCCGCGCGACCATGGAAGAGCTCAAGCAGAACATGCCGGACGGCGTGGACTATTCCATCGTCTACGACACCACGCAGTTCGTGCGCGCCTCCATCGAAGCCGTCATCCACACCCTGATCGAAGCCATCGTCCTCGTCGTCATCGTGGTGGTGGTGTTCCTGCAGACCTGGCGGGCCTCCATCATCCCGCTGATGGCGGTGCCCGTATCCATCGTCGGCACCTTTGCCGTGATGCACATGTTCGGCTTCTCCATCAACGCGCTCAGCCTGTTCGGCCTCGTTCTGGCCATCGGCATCGTCGTCGACGACGCCATCGTCGTGGTCGAGAACGTGGAGCGCAACATCGAGAACGGGCTGTCGCCCCGCGATGCCACCTATCAGGCCATGCGCGAAGTGTCGGGGCCGATCATCGCCATCGCGCTGGTGCTCGTCGCGGTGTTCGTGCCGCTGGCCTTCATCAGCGGTCTTACGGGACAGTTTTACCGCCAGTTCGCGCTGACCATCGCCATCTCCACGGTCATCTCGGCGGTCAACTCCCTGACGCTGTCACCCGCCCTCGCGGCCATGCTGCTGCGTGGCCATGACGCGCCCAAGGACCGGCTGACGCGCATCATCGACTGGTTGTTCGGCTGGCTCTTCCGCGGCTTCAACAAGGGCTTTGCGCGCGGCTCCCGGGCCTATGGCGGCGGCGTTTCGCGCCTGCTCGGGCGCAAGACGCTCATGATGGTGATCTATCTTGTGCTGGTCGGCGCCACCGTCTTCCTGTTCCGTGCCGTGCCGGGCGGCTTCGTGCCCGGTCAGGACAAGCAATATCTCGTCGGCTTCGCGCAGTTGCCGGATGCCGCCACGCTCGACCGCACCGAGGACGTGATCCGCAAGATGAGCGAGATCACGCTCGCTCAGCCCGGCGTGGAGACGGCCATCGCCTTCCCCGGCCTGTCGATCAACGGCTTCACCAACAGCTCCAATTCGGGCATCGTCTTCGTCGGCCTGAAGCCGTTCGAGGAGCGCACGACGCCGGAGCTCAGCGGCGGCGCCATCGCCATGCAGCTGAACCAGAAGTTCGCGGGCATCGGCGAAGCCTTCATCGCCATGTTCCCGCCGCCTCCCGTGCAGGGCCTCGGCACGATCGGCGGCTTCAAGTTCCAGATCCAGGATCGTGCCGGCCTCGGCTATGCCGCGCTGGACGAGGCAACGAAGGCGTTCCTCGCCAAGGCCGCCACGGCGCCCGAACTGCTGGGCCTGTTCTCCAGCTATCAGGTCAATGTTCCGCAGCTCTATGCCGACATCGACCGCACCAAGGCGCGCCAGCTCGGCGTCAAGGTCACGGACGTGTTCGAGACCATGCAGATCTATCTGGGCTCGCTCTACGTCAACGACTTCAACAAGTTCGGCCGCACCTATTCGGTGCGCGTGCAGGCGGACGCGAACTACCGAGCCCGTGCCGAGGACATCGGTCGCCTGAAGGTGCGCTCCGCCAGCGGCGAGATGATCCCGCTCTCGGCCGTGCTCGACGTCAACTGGAGCGCCGGTCCCGAGCGCGCGATGCGCTACAACGGCTATCTCTCCGCCGACGTGAACGGAAATGCCGCACCCGGCTTCTCCACGAGCCAGGCGCAGGATGCGGTCGCCCGCATCGCGGCGGAGACGCTGCCGGCCGGTATCAGCTTCGAATGGACCGAACTGACCTACCAGCAGATCATCGCCGGCAATTCCGCGATCTATGTGTTCCCGCTGGCGATCCTGCTCGTGTTCCTTGTTCTGGCCGCGCAGTATGAGAGCCTGGCCCTGCCCATCGCCATCATCATGATCGTGCCCATGGCCCTGCTTGCGGCGATGTTCGGCGTGTGGCTGACGGCGGGCGACAACAACGTCTTCACGCAGATCGGGCTGATCGTGCTGGTCGGCCTGTCCGCCAAGAACGCCATCCTGATTGTGGAGTTCGCGCGAGAACTGGAGTTCGAGGGCCGCACTCCGGCACAAGCCGCGGTTGAGGCCAGCAGGATGCGGTTGCGGCCCATCCTGATGACCTCTCTGGCCTTCATCATGGGCGTGCTGCCGCTTGTCCTGTCGGTCGGCGCGGGCGCCGAGATGCGGCATGCCATGGGTGTCGCCGTGTTCTCGGGCATGATCGGCGTGACGTTCTTCGGCCTGTTCCTGACGCCGCTGTTCTATGTGATCGTGCGCCGGCTCAGCGGCAACCGGCCACTGGTGCAGCACGGCGATCACGCGGTGGCGGCAGGACATGCCGCGGTGGTCGCCAGTCCGGCAGAGTAGACCATCCGACAGGATGAAGAGCGCATGGATCAGAGCGATAAGAGACGATGAAAAAGATCGGATTCCTCTCCTTCGGCCATTGGTCGCCCTCACCGCGCTCGGGCACGCGCTCGGCGTCGGACGTGCTGCTCCAGTCCATAGATCTCGCAGTGGCGGCGGAGGAACTGGGCGCTGCCGGCGCCTATTTCCGCGTCCATCACTTCGCTCAGCAGCTTGCCTCGCCGTTCCCGCTTCTCGCGGCGGTCGGCGCACGCACCAGCCGCATCGAGATCGGCACCGGCGTCATCGACATGCGCTACGAGAACCCGTTCTACATGGTGGAGAACGCCGGCTCGGCCGATCTCATCAGCCGGGGGCGGCTCCAGCTCGGCATCAGCCGTGGCTCGCCCGAGCAGGTCATCGACGGGTGGCGGCATTTCGGCCATGTGCCGGAAGCCGGCGAGACCGAGGCCGATATGGGTCGGCGCCACGCCGAGACGTTCCTCGATCTGCTGCGCGGCGAAGGCTTCGCCGAGCCCAATCCGCAGCCCATGTTCCCCAATCCGCCCGGCCTGCTCCGGCTTGAGCCGCACGCGCCGGGCCTGCGCGAGCGCATCTGGTGGGGCTCCGCCTCGAACGCCACGGCGGTATGGGCGGCAGGGGCCGGCATGAACCTGCAGAGCTCGACGCTGAAGGCGGACGAGAGCGGCGAACCTTTCCACGTCCAGCAGGCACGCCAGATCCGCCTCTACCGCGAGAACTGGAAGCAGGCAGGCCATGCGCGCGAACCGCGCGTGTCGGTCTCCCGCTCCATCTTTGCCCTCGTCAACGATCAGGACCGTGCCTATTTCGGGCGCGGCGAAAGCAGCGACCAGGTCGGCATCATCGACAATATGCGCGCGGTGTTCGGGCGGTCCTATGCCGACGAGCCCGACCGTCTTGTCGAGCAATTGCGTGCGGACGAAGCGATCGCCGAAGCCGATACCGTGTTGCTGACCGTGCCCAACCAGCTTGGGGTGGCGTACAACGCCCATGTTCTGGAAGCGGTGCTGACGCATGTCGCACCGGCGCTGGGCTGGAAATAGCCGACGCCTCACGCGATCAGGCGAAGCGCTTGGCTCCGGCGACGCACCCGACCACTACGGCCGACGCCGCGATCATCAGCCAACTGACCGGCTCGCCGAGAAGCAGGCCCGCGAGCACCAGCCCGAAAAAGGGCTGTAGAAGCTGGAGCTGAGAAACACCGGCGATGCCGCCGAGGGCCAGTCCGCGATACCAGAACACGAATCCGACCAGCATCGAGAAGACGGACACGTAGCCCAGCCCGAGCCAGGCGGGCGCTCCTACGCCGGCGAATGTGCCGGGCAGCGTGATCACGGCCAGCACCGCCATCACCGGCAATGAGAGGATCAACGCCCAGGAGATCACCTGCCAGCCTCCGAGCTTGCGCGAGAGACTTGCCCCTTCCGCATAGCCGAGGCCGCAGAGCACGATCGCCGCGAGCATCAGCAGGTCCCCGGTCAACGACGCGGTTCCCCCCTGCGCGAGCGCGAAGCAGGCGACGGACAGAGCTCCGAGGACTGAGAACAGCCAGAACACCGGCTGCGGCCGTTCTCCACCCCGCAGCACGCCGAAGATGGCCGTGGCCAGCGGCAGGAGACCGATGAAGACGATGGAATGCGCCGAGGTGATGTGCTGCAAAGCGAGCGCCGTCAGCAGCGGAAAGCCGAGAACGACACCTCCCGCGACGATGGCGAGCGGAACGAGGTCCGCGCGGGCGGGCCTCTTCTGCCGCAGGATCACGAGCAGCACGGCGCCGAGCACGGCTGCGATCACCGCGCGGGCCGAGGTGAGGAACAGGGGCGAAAAATCAGCCACAGCCACGCGCGTGGCCGGCAGCGACCCGCTGAGGATGATTACCCCGAGCAGGCCGCTGGCCCATCCACTTGCGCTCTGTTCCGGAGGCGACGCCATTCGGGAATACTTTCCTGCCCACTGCAATTGCCCCGAGCTTGGACCACACATCATGATGACTGGCCAGCACCATCGGGCCGCAGCCTCTCAGAAGATGAAGCGGCTGATGATGGCGCCGACGCCAAGACAGGACGAGGTCAGGGAGGTCATGCGTGCGGCCCGGCTGTCGAGCATCCTGTCCAGCCGCGCGACCACGCCGGCGTCTTGTGTCTTCAGACGCCTCTTCCCAGCCAGCGAAATCGCGTGAGCCATGAACTCGACCTTGCTGATGGTCGAGCGGTGCATGCGGATGTAGTCGCCGCACCGGAATGCTTGCGCCTCTTCCGGTCCACCAAGCACGACATCCCTGCGGAAGCCGTTCAGCTGCATGAGGCCGGGGAGTCGCGGAACTGGCGCGAAGGACGGCCCATAGCGCTGCTTGAGGATGGCATGCAGATCAATCCTCTGTTCTTCAGGCACCAGCGCAAGGCCGGCTCCGCCCAAGACCAGATCCCTGTGCTGCAGATGCCCGAAGCCGAACACAAGGTCGCGCATGTTCCAGTGGATGACGTAGCGGTCGCGATGAAGAGCAAGGGACGCGTGCAGGCGGTCGATCATGACCCGTTCGATGTCATCCATTCGTGGGCAGGAATTCTCATCCGTGACCGCGAGCTCCTCGGCGATGGCGTGAGGAGCAAAGCTCGTGATGCGCCGGCTTTCGAGCTCCATGGCCGCAATGGAGGTAATCCGCGGGGACGCAGAAGCCAGGCCGCCGCTGTCGTAGAGGCCCTCCGAGGAATAATGAAGAATGGCGAAGCGCTCGGGCTGCCGCGCTGCGGCTCGGAAAAAATCGGCAGGCTGCATGTTCAGTTCCTCCCTTCGGCGCCAAGCGACGATGTGTTTAAGGACTATTATCCTATTCGTGCGCTGGTTGGAAGAACGCGCAGGTTGCACAAGGCTTCACCCAGACCGCTTCTGCCCCGGCCAGCACTCGCGCGCTTGCTCCGCGGGCACATGCGGTGCTAGCCCCTAGACGTCTCGCGCGCGCCCTGAAGGCGCGCTCTGCTCCTCCTGCGAAACGGCACGCTGATGACCTTCCGCCTGCACCGCGGCGATCTTCCCGATGGCCTCACCTTCTCCGGCGCTGTCGCCATCGACACAGAGACCCTTGGCCTGAAGCCCCACCGCGACCGGCTGTGTCTTGTCCAGATCTCGGGCGGCGACGGCAATGCGGAGCTCGTCCAGATCCTTCCGGGGCAGACACGCGCGCCCAATCTGGAAGCCCTGCTTCGCGATCGCTCGGTTCAGAAGCTGTTCCACTTCGCGCGGTTCGACGTCGCCGTCCTCTTCAAGACCTTCAACGTCATGCCTGAGCCGGTGTGGTGCACGAAGATCGCCTCGCGGCTGGTGCGCACCTATACGGATCGCCATGGTCTCAAGGACCTTGTGCGGGAACTGCTCGGCACCGACATCTCCAAGCAGCAGCAAAGTTCCGACTGGGGCGCCGAAACCCTGACGGAGGCACAACTCGCCTACGCCGCATCGGACGTGCTCTACCTTCACCAACTGAAGGAAAAGCTGGAAGTGCTGCTGCAGCGTGAAGGCCGCACGGCGCTGGCTGACGCCTGTTTTGCCTTTCTGCCGATCCGCGCCGCGCTCGACCTGACGGGCTTCGAGGATCAGGATATATTCTCGCACTCCTGAGGCGCTGCGCGCCGGAGACGCTGACGCGTGACGTTCGCCGACCAGAGTACCTTCTTCGTGGTGCCAAATGAGCGGGCGCGCGCGATATCCGCTGCGCGCAGGCACAGCCGGATCGTGCGCGCTTTGCGGCTCGCACTCCCGCTCCTCATCGTCGCGCTTCCGCTTCTTGCAGCCTTGCCCATGCTGCTGACGCCCGAGGCCGAGTTGCCGGACCTGGACCTCGCCGGCATCGGCCTTACTGGCACCGGAATTACGATGGAAAAACCTCGGATGACCGGGTTCAGCGACAACCGCCGCGGCTACGAGGTGACCGCCTCCCGAGCCGAACAGAACCTGCTCAATCCCGGTGTGCTGGGGCTGTTCTCCCTAGAGGCTCGGATGGACTTGCAGGGCAATGGCTGGGCTGTTCTGGCCGCCGAGGAAGGCGTCCTGGACACGAAGGCGGAAGCCCTCGACCTCCGGAAAGACATCCGGCTGGACACAGACAAGGGCGACCGGGTGCGCATGAGCGAAGCGAACATCCGGTTTCCGCAGGAAGAAATCATCTCCAACGCTCCGGTCGAACTTGCGAGCGGGAGCATGACGCTGACGGCGGCACGCATGCGTGTCACGGAAAACGGCGACGCCGCGACCTTCGAGGGCAGTGTGGTCATGATCCTTCAACCGCAGGGCTCCGCCACCGCCCCGACGAGGACAGCGCAATGAGCGGCCGATTCCGCAACGCGGCTATTGCCCTGCTGGCTGGCGTGGCGCTCTCGACCGCCGCTCTTGCCCAGCAATCGGTTACGTCCGCCTTCACCGGCTTCTCCGGCAAGTCGGATCAGCCGGTCAAGATTGAAGCCGACAAGCTCGATGTGCGCGAACGCGACCAGGCGGCGGTGTTCTCCGGCGGCGTGATGGTTCAGCAGGGTCAGTCCGCACTGCGCGCCCGCCAGCTCACCATCCTCTATGACAGCGGAGCCGGCGCCGCTCCTGCTGCTTCGGCATCCGCTCCGGTATCCCCGATGGGGCGCAATATTCGCCGGCTGGAAGCGGAAGGCGCGGTGCAGGTCTCGTCCGGCGAGCAGAAGGCCTCCGGAGATCGCGGCGTGTTCGACATGGCCGCCAATCGGGCAACCCTGACCGGCAACGTGGTCGTGGTGCAGGGCCAGAACGTGCTGCGCGGCGATCGTCTGGTGGTGGACCTCACCACCCAGCAATCGCGTCTCGAAGGCGCAAGCGGCGGTGGAGGCCGGGTGCAGGGCGTGTTCACGCCCGGCCAGGCACGGCCGGGCCAGTAGCGGGCATGTCCTTCATGTTCGGCTTTCGCCGCCGCCCAGCCGACCCTTCACCCGAATTGCACGGCGATGCCGTCGGCTGGCTGGAGGCTCATGGCCTTGCCAAGAGCTATGGTGGCCGAAAGGTCGTGAAGGGCGTCAGCCTTGCGGTGGCGCGGGGCGAAGCCGTCGGCGTGCTCGGGCCGAACGGCGCCGGGAAAACCACCGTGTTCTACATGATCTCGGGCCTGGTGGCCGCAGATGCGGGACGCATCGAACTCAACGGCCAGGATGTCACACCACTGCCGATGTACCGCCGCGCGAGGCTCGGCATCGGCTACCTTCCGCAGGAAGCGAGCATTTTCCGTGGCCTGAACGTCGAGGACAATATCCGCGCGATCCTTGAGGTCGTGGAGCCCGATCGCCGCCGACGCGCCGAGACGCTGGAGGACCTGCTGGACGAGTTCGGCATTGCGCGGCTTCGCAAATCGCCTTCGATTGCGCTGTCCGGCGGCGAGCGGCGACGTCTGGAGATCGCACGTGCGCTGGCAAGCAATCCCGATTTCATGCTGCTGGACGAGCCGTTCGCCGGCGTCGATCCCATCGCGGTGGCCGATATCAGGCTGCTGGTGCGCCACCTCACCGCGCGCGGCATCGGGGTTTTGATCACCGATCACAATGTCCGCGAGACGCTCGGGCTCATCGACCGCGCCTACATCATTCACTCAGGGCAGGTGCTGATGCATGGCACACCCGAGGAAATCGTGGTCCACCCCGATGTGAGACGGCTTTACCTCGGCGAGGAATTCCGGCTTTAAATAGCTCACCGGGCCAGCATGCAAGAAATGGCCCATTTCGCCGGGCGCCCTTAGCGATCAGGAGCCAATGTCGCTTTCTCCCAGACTGATGATGCGTCAGAGCCAGTCGCTCGTCATGACGCCGCAGCTGATGCAGGCCATCAAGCTGCTCCAGCTGTCGAGTCTGGATCTCGAGAACTACGTCTCACAGGAAATCGAGAGCAACCCGCTTCTGGAGCGCGCAGAAGCAGATGGACCCATCGGAGCCGACGGTGGGACCGCGACCGCGGAGAGCGCTGCTCCGGAGGCGGCCGACTGGCTGCAGCACGACCTGCCGGAAAGCCGCGCAGCGCTTGAGACGGACATGGGCGCCGATCTGGTCAACATGTTTCCCGACGAGCCGGCGGCACAGCCTTCCGGGGACAGCTATGTAGCATCGTCGTGGGCGGGGCTCGGCGCGGGCGCTGACGACATGGACGCCAGCCTGGAAAGCCTGCCGGGTGCGGAGCTTTCCCTGCCGGAACATCTGGAAGCCCAACTCGGGCTCGCCACCACCGACCCGGCTGTCAGGATGATCGGGCGCGGCGTCATCGATTGCATAGACGAGGCTGGCTATTTCCGTGACGACCCGGCTCTGCTCGCCGAGCGGCTGGGTGTGACGAGGGAAGAAATCGTCCATGCCTTGAGGATGGTTCAGGGCTTTGACCCGTGCGGCGTCGGCGCGCGGGATTTGAGGGAATGCCTCGCCATCCAGCTGCGAGAGCGCAACCGCCTGGACCCGGCGATGGAGCGTTTCCTCGAACATCTTGATCTCGTCGCGCGACGTGACCTGCCCGCGTTGCGGCGGCTGTGCGAGGTGGACAACGACGACCTCCACGAAATGATCGCGGAAATCCGGCGCCTCAATCCCAAGCCGGGCCTTCTGGTTGGCGGCGGCCATGTGCAGACCGTGATACCGGACGTTCTTGTGCGCGCCGCGCCGGATGGCAGCTGGCTTATCGAGCTAAACACAGAGACGCTGCCGCGCGTGCTTGTGAATCAAACCTACTACGCACGGATTTCGCAGCACCCCATGGCTCCGGGCGAAAAAGCCTTTCTTGCCGAGTGCCTGCAGAATGCCAATTGGCTGACCCGCAGTCTTGAGCAGCGCGCCCGCACCGTGCTGAAAGTGGCCTCCGAGATCGTGCGCCAGCAGGACGGTTTCCTACGCCACGGAGTGCACCGCCTGCGCCCCATGAATCTTCGCGCGGTCGCCGACGCCATCGGGATGCATGAATCTACCGTCTCCCGCGTCACCTCGAACAAGTACATCGCGACGCCGCGGGGGCTCTACGAACTCAAATACTTCTTCACGGCCGCCATTTCGGCGACCGGGCATCAGGAATCGCATTCCGCCGAGGCCGTTCGCCACCGCATTCGCCAGATGATCGACCGCGAACCGCCGGCTAGCGTACTTTCCGATGACGCGATCGTGCAGTCGCTCCGCGACAATGGCGTGGATATCGCCCGGCGAACGGTCGCTAAGTACCGGGAGTCGATGGGCATTCCATCCTCGGTCCAACGCCGCAGGGAGAAGGTCGCCTCGGCCTGAGACGGCGCCGTCCCCCGCTTCATCGGCCGGCTGCATTGACTTCGGTGGGGGCCCTCCGTACCTCTGTGTATCGCGGCGGGCCCACGATTGGGCCGTTGCAGGACGCCTCACCGTGAGCGCGCCTACGCAAGCGGTAACATCAATGAGCCTTCTTCGATGTTGAGCGATCTTCTGTTACCCGGCGCGGTCATTCCGACGCTCAAGGTTGGCAACAAGAAGCAGGCTATCCAGGAACTCGCAGCGCGTGCGGCGGCCTTTGTCGACGTGCCTGAGCGCGAGATTTTCGAGACCCTGCTCCAGAGGGAGCGGCTGGGCTCCACCGGCGTCGGCAACGGCATCGCCATCCCTCATGGCAAGCTGACGCGCATCACCAATCTGTTCGGCATGTTCGCCCGCCTCGAACGCTCCATCGATTTCGATGCGCTGGACAGTGAGCCCGTGGACCTCGTTTTCCTGATCCTGGCGCCCGAGGGTGCCGGCGCCGACCACCTGAAGGCTCTTGCTCGCGTGGCCCGCGTGCTGCGCGACCAATCGACGGCGCAGAAGCTGCGGGCGACGCGCGACCCGGCAGCACTTCACGCGGTTCTCACCCAACCCTCCGCATCCTCCAACGCGGCCTAACCTTCCCGTCTCATGAAACGGTTTCGTAAAGGAACCGGAAACCATGAGAAGTGAGAAGTTTTGTAAAATTGTACCTTTTTGGAACAAGCTTCCCCGATAGCCAGTTGCACAAGTAACTGTTGAAACAAGCCGCAAGGCTTACATTGATCGGGAATGCTCATGCAGACCGTTCTAGTCGTCGAAGATGAAGCCATCATCGCGATGGACCTCGCCTTCTCCATCGAGGCCATGGGCTATCGCGTCATTGGCCCCGCGAGCAATTGCGAGGAGGCGTGCCGTCTCGCCCGCCTGGACTATCCAGACCTGCTGTTGATGGACATCAGCATTCTTGGTCCCGTCGACGGGATCGACACGGCTCGTACCATCAAGCAGGAGCGGGACACGCCCGTCGTTTTCCTCACCGCGGAGGCCGACGCGCGCACCCGGTCACGTGCCGAAGCTGTCGGTGCCAGGGCCTTTTTGAGCAAGCCATGCTCGCCCGATCAGATGCAGAGCGTGCTGGAGAAGGCACTGGCCTGAGCGGATTTATTCCGCTGATAGAGCAGCCACTGGATCAAGCCTCGCAGCCTTCAAAGCCGGGGCAAAGCCGAACACCACGCCTGTCAGAACCGCACAGCCGAACGCCATGAGAACAGGCGACAGCGTGAACTGAAGCGGCAGTCCGGCGGCCTGGATGGCGAAGCCGGCCGCGAAGCCAAGCATCACGCCGAACGTTCCCCCGAATGCCGCCACCACGACGGCCTCGGTCAGGAACTGCTGCAGAATGTTGCGCGTGGATGCACCCGTTGCCATGCGGATGCCGATCTCGCGGGTGCGCTCGGTCACGCTCATCAGCATGATGTTCATGATGCCGATGCCGCCCACCAGCAACGAGATGGACGCGATCGACGCCAGCAGGATCGACAAGGTCTGCTGGGTGGCGTTCACGGCTTCGATGAACGAGGCCATGTTGCGGATCTGGAAGTCCTCGCGCCCGTGACGCTTCGTGAGGATGGTGCGGATATCGGCCTCCGTCTGCGCGATCTGCCCCACATCCTCGGCGGCGACCGTGATCATCCGCACGAAGCGCTCGCCGAACAGCCTGAGCCCGCCCGAGGTGATTGGAACGATGATGGTATCGTCCTGGTCGCCGCCGCCGGGAGACGCGCCTTTCGGCGACATCACGCCGACCACCTGGAACGGAACGTTCTTCACGAGGACGAAGCTGCCGAGCGGATCGGATTCGCCGAACAGGTTTTTCGCGACCGTCTGGCCAAGCACGGCCACCGTGGCCTGCGCGTCCTGATCCTCCCTCGTGAAGAAACTCCCGGACTGCACCGGCCAGTTTCGCACGGTGGGCAGATCGGGTGATGTTGCGCTGGCGGTGGTCTGGTAATCCCGGTTTCCGAGCCGCAGCGTCACGCTGCCGGAGCGCTCCGGCACCGCGGCGATGACGTTGGGGATCTCCTGAACGATGGCGTCCGCATCGTCGGGGATGAGCGTCGCGATCGTTCCCCCCTCGCCCGTCCGCTCGTTTGGCGCACCGGGGCGTATCATCAGGAGGTTCGACCCCAGGGAACCGATGCGCTGGGCCACCTGCTGCTTGGCCCCCTCGCCCACCGCGAGCATGGCAACCACCGATGCCACGCCGATCATGATGCCGAGAAGCGTCAGCACCGTGCGGAAGATGTTGCTCCGCAAGGCGCGGACAGCCATCTTTGCGGCCTCGGCGCTTTCATCCAGCAGCGAAGTCTGGGCGCTGCCGCCGTGCGGAGCGGGCAGCGCGGGCCCGCCCGTCGTCCGACGCGGTTCCGGCCCAGTGTCGGATACGATGCGGCCGTCGCGGATCTCGATCAGACGGCGGGCGTGCTGCGCCACCTCCTTGTCGTGGGTGATGAGAATGACGGTGTGGCCCCCATCGGCCAGGGACGCCAGCAGGGCCATGACGTCCGCGCCGCTTCGCGTATCCAGCGCGCCCGTCGGCTCGTCCGCAAGGATGATGCGCCCGCCGTTCATCAGCGCGCGTGCGATGGAGACCCGTTGCTGCTGGCCGCCGGAAAGCTGGTTCGGCCGGTGGTCAAGCCGCTCCTCGAGGCCCAGCCGCCCAAGCAGTTCGGCACTGCGCGCGCGGCGTTCCTCCGGCACCAGGCCCGCATAAATCGCCGGAACCTCCACGTTCTCCATGGCGGTGGCGGCGGCGATGAGGTTGTAGCTCTGGAAGACGAAGCCGAACTCGTCGCGGCGGAGGCGCGCCAGTTCGTCCCGCCCGAATTCCGAGACATCGCGGCCAGCGAACCGATACTGTCCGCGGCTTGGCCGGTCGAGGCAGCCGAGGATGTTCATCAGCGTCGACTTGCCGGAACCGGACGCACCCATGATCGCCACGAACTCGCCGGGATAGATGGCGAGCGAGATGCCGCGCAGCACCTCCACGGGCACGGCCCCGCCATAGGTCTTTCCGACATCGCGGAGTTCTATCAGCGGCTCGGCCGCCTGGATGGGGGCCGTGCGGAAGCCCGCTTCGTTCACAGGCGCAGACCCGGCGTGCGCGGACCACCGGTGCGCCGCTGCCCACCCGAGGCTCCCCCGGCCGCTCCATCGTTGACGAGGACCTTGTCGCCCTCGCTCAGTCCCGACCTGATCTCCGCCGTCACCCGGTTCTTGACGCCGATCTCCACTGGCCGCTCTTCGACCCCGGAGCCCGCTGCCACACGGGCGGTGTAGCGTCCACTGCCCGGCCGGCCGCGTTCGCGCAGAGCCGAGAGGGGAACCGTCAGCACGTCCTTTGCTTCCGCGACCACGAAGAACACCTGGGCCGTCATCTGGGTCATCAGCTCGCGCTTCGGGTTCTCCACGTCGAACAGGGCCGTGTAGAGGACGACATTGTTGGTCACCTCCGGCGTCGGTAGAACCTGCCGCAATCTGCCCTCCCAACGCCGTTCCCCCGAACCAAGGGTGGTGAACTGCGCGAGCATGCCAATCGTCAGCCGCGAAATGTCGGCCTCCGACACCTGCGTCCACACTGTCATCGTGGAAAGATCGGCGACGCGCATCAGCACAGGCGCCTGCTGCGTCGCGTTGAGCGTCTGGCCCTGACGGGCATCGACGGAGACGACCGTCCCGTCCATTGGCGCCAGTATCTTGGTGTAGCCGAGTGTCGCTTCGTCGCCGCGCAGCGTGGCTTCCGTCTGCTGGATCTGCGCCTTCAGCATGTCGACCTGCGCCGCGGCCGAGCGCGATCCCGCCTCCGCCGACTCGAAGGCGGACTCGGAGACGGCCCTCGTCGTCAGAAGGCGCTTCTGGCGCTCCAGACTCTGGTTTGCGAGGTCGCGTTGAGCTTCCTTGTCCGCGAGCTGAGCCTTCAGCGCAGCCAGCGAGGCACGGCCCGCAAGCACCTTGGTGTTCAACACGACCGGATCGATCTCGGCCAAAAGGTCGCCAGACTTGACCTCGTCTCCGACGACCACCGGGATCTTCTTCACCTGCCCGGAGACCTGCGCGCCCAGATCGACATATTCGAGCGGCTGCAGATTGCCGAGCGCCGCCACGGAATCCGTGACGGTGCCGCGAGTAACCTCAACCGTCGCGGGCTCGGCCTTCGGAGCCCCATCTTGCCAGTAGAAATAGCCGCCCACGCCCGCGCAGGCGATCAGCAGCAGGAGGAATATCGGCCACCGCCTGCGGCGACGGCGGACCGGACGCGCAGGCGCGCTTGCGGGTGATGATGGCGGTGCAGCGAGATCGTTGGGTGCTTGGGGCTGGTCGAGCATTTATGGTCCAGGCGGCGCCGGGAAGCGCCGTTCTGCACCATTTACGCGGCCCAAAGCATTACCCTGCGCTCGAAGCTCGGGATGTTGCCCCGCGTCAGCTAAACGAAACCGTCTCGTGCTCGCCGCCCTTCGGGCGTTCGCCGGTGGTCACGGCCTTCAGGTAGCCGTAGGCGTAGAGAAGCGTGCTCGACGGCGAGTCCCAGTATTCGGCCAGCTGCACGTCCACCTTGATGACGGCCAGGTTCGGATCGTCCTTGCCCTTCGGAAACCATGTGCGGGCAGCCTCGAACCATTGCGCTTCAATCGTCGCACGGTCGCGCAGCACCTGACCCCTGCCGGAGATGGAGACATAGTTCTGCTTGGCCGGATCGGCATAAGTCAGAAGGACTTCGGGATCGGCTTCGATCTCGGCCACCTTCTCCGACGACAGATCCGTGAGGAACCAGAGCTCCCCGTCGAACTCGGCATGGTTCGTGCCCATCGGGCGTGCGTGCATGACGCCGCCTTCACCGCGTGTTGCCATCATCGCGATGCGTGCGTCCTTCAGAAGCTCGAGAACCTTGTCCTTGGCGGCTTGGTCGGTGCGCGCGTCCATCTGTATGTCCTGATGCTGGAGAAGGGGGTTGTGCGGAGAACCCCGACCGCCCCTACGAGTTCCCCCATTGCGAACTACGCTTGCTTTCTGTGGTTCTTACGCTTCATCGGTTTTTGACGGTGATAATCCTTTACTACCGCGCGCGCATATGGGAAGTCAGGCCACCTTAGATAATCGGGACGATCCTTCATGCGCCGTCTTCTTGCCGCTGCCATCACGGGCGCGCTTCTGTTCTCCGCCACCGCCCGTGCGCAGGATGCCAACACCCTGCTCAACGTGTCCTACGACATCGCCCGCGAGCTCTACGCCGCCGTGAACGTCGAGTTCGTGAAGGACTGGAAGGCGAAGACCGGGAGGGACGTGAAGGTGAACGACAGCTTCGCCGGCTCCTCCAAGCAGGCCCGCGCGATCCTCGAGGGCCTCGAAGCCGACATCGTGACCTTCAACCAGGTCACGGACGTGCAGATCCTGGCCGACCGGGGCAAGCTGGTTGCGCCCGACTGGCAGAAGCGCTTCCCGAACAATGCTTCCCCCTTCTATTCGCTGCCGGCTTTCGTGGTGCGCACGGGCAACCCGAAGAACATCAAGAACTGGGACGACCTCGTTCGCGATGACGTGAAGCTGGTGTTCCCGAACCCGAAGACGTCCGGCAATGCCCGCTACACCTATCTGGCGGCTTACGCGTTTGCACTGGAGCAGAACGGCGGAGACGAGGCCAAGGCCGACGCCTTCGTGAAGAAGCTTCTCAGCAATGTCGCGGTGTTCGACACCGGCGGCCGTGGAGCAACCACCACTTTCGTGGAGCGCCAGACGGGTGACGTGCTGATCACCTTCGAGGCGGAGACAGCCGCGATCGTGAAGCAGTATGGGGCCGACAAGTTCCAGACGGTCGTGCCGCCGGTCAGCCTGCAGGCCGAGTTCCCCGTCGCTGTCGTGGAACGCTACGCCGAGAAGCACGGCACGACGGAACTCGCGAAGGGTTATCTCGACTTCCTGTACTCGCCGAAAGGCCAGGAGATCATCGTCGGCTTCGACAACCGCGTGACCGACCCGACGGTGGCTGCCGCGAACAAGGACAAGTTCCCCGAGGTGAAGCTCTACACGGTGGATCAGGTCTTCGGCGGCTGGACGAAGGCGAACGAGGTGCACTTCGCTTCGGGCGGCAAGTTCGACCAGGTGTTCGACGCCCGATAAGCGCTGATCACGATGCTATCAGAGCGCCGGACGGCTTACCGTCTGGCGCTTTTCACGTTGCGCCTTTAAGCCACGCCTCATGACAACGACCCGCTGGCGCCGCAGCGTACTTCCCGGCTTCCCGCTCGCGATGGGCGTGACGATGGGCTATCTCAGCCTCATCGTCCTCCTGCCGCTGTGCGCGTTGCTGCTGCAGGCCATGGACATCGGCTGGACGCGGTTCTTCGCCATCCTGTCCTCCCCACGCACCCTCGCCGCCTTCAAGGTGACCTTCCTGGCGGCGGCTGGCGCCACCTTGTTCAACGCCGTCTACGGACTGGCGCTCGCCTGGGTGCTGGCGCGCTACCAGTTTCCCGGGAAGCGCATCCTCGATGCGCTGGTGGACGTGCCCTTCGCACTGCCCACGGCGGTGGCCGGCCTCGCGCTTGCGACCCTTTTCGCGCAGAATGGCTGGTTCGGAGCGCCGCTGGCGCAGCTTGGCGTAACCGTGATCTTCACGCCGCTCGGCATCGCGGTCGCGATGGCCTTCACCGCCCTGCCCTTCGTGGTGCGCCAGGTGCAGCCGGTGCTGGAGGATGTCAGCGCCGAAGTCGAGGAAGCAGCTCTCACGCTCGGAGCCTCCGACTGGAAGATCTTCCGCGCCATCATCTTCCCCGCCATCTTCCCGGCCTTCCTGGCGGGCTGTTCGCTGGGCTTTGCGCGCTCTATCGGCGAGTTCGGGGCGATCATCTTCATAGCGGGCAACAAGCCCAATTATTCCGAGATCGCAGCGTTGCTGACCTTCATCAGGCTCGAAGAGTATGATTATCCGGCCGCAGCCACGATCTCGACGGCGCTGCTGCTCTGCGCCTTCCTGCTGCTGACCTTCACCAACCTTCTGCAGGCTTGGCACCTGCGCTATATCGGCCGCGAGGACTGATGCTCTTCCAGCGCAGCACGCCCCACCGCACCCATGCCGTCGTTCGCGTCGGAGACGCTCCGCTGACCCGTGGACTGATCATCGGGTTCGTGGCGATTGCTACGCTCCTGGTGCTGATTGCTCCGCTGGTCATCATCTTCGTGCAGGCGCTGTCGCCCGGCATGGGCGTTTACCTGGCGAACCTGTCCAATCCGGACACAAAGAGCGCGATCTGGCTCACGGTGCTGACGGCGCTCGTCGTGGTGCCGATCAACATCGCCTTCGGCATCGCAGCTGCCTGGGCCGTCACCAAGTTCCGGTTCCCGGGACGCAGCCTGATCATCACCCTTATCGAGATCCCCTTCTCGGTGTCGCCGATCATCGCGGGCGTGTCCTATCTGTTCGTCTACGGGGCGCAGGGCCTGTTCGGGCCGCTCGTGGAGGCGTCCGGCCTCAAGATCATGTTCGCGCTGCCCGGCATCTTCCTGGTCAGCATGTTCGTCACCGCACCCTTCGTGGCACGCGAACTGATCCCGCTTATGCAGGTTCAGGGGTCCGACGACGAGGAGGCCGCCATCAGCCTCGGCGCATCCGGGCTGCGCACATTCCTCAGCATCACGCTGCCAAATGTGCGCTGGGCGCTGCTCTACGGCGCCATCCTGTGCAATGCGCGGGTGATGGGAGAGTTCGGCGCGGTATCGGTGGTCTCGGGCAGCATCCGCGGCGTGACCAATACCCTGCCGCTGCAGATCGAACTGCTCTACCACGACTACAACTCGGCCGGCGCCTTCGCAGCTGCCACCGTGCTCGCCAGCCTTGCCGTGGTGACCATCATCGCCCGCACTGTTGTGGAGCGATATGACGAGGCGCGGCAGGAAACGCAGAGAAAGCGCCAGTCAGCCCGTCATTAACAGCCGTGTGATCGATCCTTTTGACCGGTTGAAGCATTATAGCGGGACATGATCCATCTTCTCGCGCTGCCGATCCTCTGGCTGACCCTCTCTGCCTCGGCCGACCCGGCCGGCGCGCAGGAGGCGGCTGCCGCTGCAGTAAGCCGCGCGGACCTCAAGGCCATTGTCCGCACCACCGCCGCCAAGGCGGGCATGCCTCCGGAACTCGCGGACGCGGTCGCCACCGTGGAGAGCAATTACAACACCGGCGCACGTGGCTATGACGGCGAGATCGGCATGATGCAGATCCTGCCATCGACGGCGCGGATGCTGGGCTTCTACGGCACCAATCAGGAACTGGCCGACCCTGCAACCAATGCGCGCTACGCGGTGGAGTACCTCAGCAGCGCGTGGCGCAAGGCGTCGGGCGACATCTGCACCACGGTGATGAAATATCGCGCGGGGCATGGCGAGACGCGCTTCTCGCACAAATCGGTAGCTTACTGCGTGCGTGTCCGCGAACTCCTGGCCGCGCAGGGTTTCCCGGTCACCGGGGTCGTCCCGCCCGCGACGTTCGGCGATTCCCGCGGGACGGTGGCGTCGGCTGGCCGGGTGCGCAGCGGTGGACCGAAGGCCTCACGGGGCCGCAGAAGCAAGATCGATTGGGCGCGCTACGAGCGGCGCGTCAAGGAGATCGACGCCCGAATGTCTTCAGGCCTCACCATCATGCGCTGATGCGCGGATGATCCTCGTCGAGCGTGGCATGGCTTGCCAGCACGTCGCGGAGCGAGGTCACAACGAAGCCGCTGTCCTCCACCGCCCGCCGGACGGCCCGTCCGACGACCATGGAGGTGGGCTCATCGCCATGGATGCACAGCGAGTCGAAGCTGATCTTCAGGCGGCGACCGGACATCGCGATCACTTCGCCGTCCTGGATCATTCGCTCTATGCGCTCCGTGACCGCATTGGGATCGGAGATGACGGAGCCCGGCACGGTTCTCAGCATCAGGCGGCCATCATCGTCATAGTGGCGGTCAGGAAAGGCCTCGCTTGCGAAAGCCAGGTCGAGACGCTCTGCCGCCCATGCCATGCAGGAACCAGCCTGTCCAAGATAGATCAGGTTCGGATCGACCGCCTTGATGGCTCGCCCGATCGTCAAGCCGTGCATCTGGTCCTCAGCGGCGACGTTGTAGAGCGCGCCATGAGCCTTCACGTGGGTGAGGCGTACCCCGGAATCCTCGGCCGCCTGGGCCAGAAGGCCGATCTGGTAGGCAACCAGGGATTCAAGCTCCCAGGCGCTCATGCGGATGACACGTCGTCCGAAACCGGGGAGATCATCGAAACTGGGGTGGGCGCCCACGCACACACCGCGCTCGCCGGCCATCCGGGAAACCTGCCGCATGGTGGCGGCGTCTCCAGCATGGAAGCCACAAGCGATGTTGGCGCTGGACACCAAGCCAAGCAGCGCCTCGTCGTTGGAGAAGCCCTCTCCCAGGTCTGCGTTAATGTCGATCCGTCGTGCCACGGTCCCGCTCCTCCACAGGCCACAGCTTCTAATACAATAGGTATATAGTGGCCCTGTGACTCGGCGAGGGCTCAGGGCGTCTGGATTGGAAAAAAATCTTAGGGTTCAAATCCGTACCCTCGGCGATCTTGCGCTGACCATCGACATGGCTGACGCCGTCAGCAGATCGACCAGCGAGACGGTGCTGTCATCGGCAACGGCCTTGCGGAACGCGGCGCTGCCGGGCGTGCGCGAAGTTGTGCCGGCGTTCTGCTCCATCACCGTGCATTTGGATGCACCCCCGCGCGACAGTGCCGCTCTGCAGGCCAGGATTCTTGCGCTGCTGGACGGGGATGTTCAGGAGCCGCCAGAACGCCGTCGCTTCACGATACCGGTCCTGTATGGCGGCGCGGCCGGGCCCGATCTCGATGAACTCGCGGATCTTTGCCGCCTCCCGGCGGCAGAGGTCGTCGCTCGGCACGGCGGGCGAGCCTACCACGTGCACATGCTGGGGTTCCTGCCGGGATTTGCCTATCTCGGCGAGGTGGAGGAAGCCCTGAGGCAGCCGAGGCTCGACCGGCCTCGCACCCGCGTTTCGCAGGGGTCGGTTGCCGTGGCGGACGCCATGACAGCAGTGTACCCGTCCGCTTCTCCCGGGGGCTGGAGGCTGATCGGCCAAACCCCGGTGCGGATGTTCGATCCGGAAAGGGCAATGCCCTGCCCTTTGGCGGCGGGAGACGTGGTGACGTTCAGCCCGATCAACAGCGCGCGGTTTGCAGAGTTGTCGGCCGACGTAGCGGATGGCTACTGGCTGGAGCCCGACGCGTGAACGCCGCTCTCGAAGTGCTTGAGGCTGGCCTGCAGGCCAGTGTTCAGGACTTGGGACGCCCGGGCTTCCTGACGCTTGGGGTAAGCCGGTCAGGGGCGCTCGACCGCGCGACTCTTCGACTGGCCAACCGCCTTGTCGGCAACACGGACGGCGCGGCTGCCCTGGAAATCCGCAGCCCGGCGCCGGTCTTGCGCGCGCTGAGTACGGTTCGCGTGGCACTCTGCGGCACGTCGGCCGGTCTCATCGTCGAAGCGGCCGGCGGCGCGGTGCATTGGCCGTCGTGGAGGACAGTTGACGTGGAGGCCGGGGAGATCATTCGCGTGCCGCCATTCGGCGACAGCGGGGCGGCCTATCTCAGCCTTTCGGGAGGAATCGACGTCCCCGAGGTACTTGGTTCGCGCTCGACATCCGTGAGCGGCGGCTTCGGAGGGCATGAGGGTCGACCTCTTGCCGATGGAGACCGCCTGCACGTGTTCTCCGCACGCTTCGGACCGCACCACACCTTGCTGCAGCCACCCGGATACCCGGAAACTCTCGTACTTCGCGTGATGCGCGGCCCTCAGGATGATCGCTTCACCGCGGATGCGCTTCGGTTATTCCTGTCGCAGCCCTTCACAGTTACCCGCGACATCAGCCGCATGGGCGCCCGCCTGAGCGGAGAAAAGCTGGTTCACGACGGAGGCGCCGGCATCATATCCGATGGCGTCGTGCCGGGAACGATACAGGTGCCCGCGTCCGGAGAGCCGATCCTGCTCCTCGCGGACTGCCAGACCACAGGTGGCTACGCGAAGATCGCGACAGTGATCTCGGCGGACCTGCCGCTGGCAGGCCGCATCAACCCTGGGACGGAGGTGCGCTTCATTGCCATCGGCGCCAAAAAAGCTGCCGCAGCATTCTACGAGGCCGAAGAGGCTACCGGCCGTTTTGCGGCAGGGATTGTGCCGCTGCGGGAACCGGCGCGGCTTTGACCGTCAGAGGCGGGAAAAGACAGTCTCCACCTCGGTGAGCCCGAACGGCTTACGGAGAAAGGCCTGTGCACCCGCTTCCTCGGCACGGAGGAATGTGCCGCCGTCCCGATGCCCGGTTATGACGATCGAGCGTGCACCGTAGGATTCCTGGCCTGCACGCGCGACTTTCAAGCCATCGCCGCCGCCTGCAAGGTGAATGTCCGTGACGATCAGGTCGGGCCGTTCGCTGGCGACAAGGTGCAGTGCTTCCGCCTCATCCGCGACGACACCCACGACTTCATGACCCAGTCGCTCAAGGATGCTTTCCAGATGAAGTCCTACGATGAATTCGTCCTCGACGATCAAAACCCTGAACTTAGGCTTCTCCACTGCATTTCCGCTAATCGAAACCACGTTGGTACCTCGCACCCTGAAGCGCTAACGGACATTGCCCCGCAGGGTTCCATCAAATTGGACGCCTCGTGCGATTAGGTTGCATGGTGACATCATGATCCAGCCGGTTCCAACGCTCGGCATCATCCTCGCAGGCGGCTTGGCCCGGCGAATGGGTGGCGCCGACAAGCCCCTCGTCCATGTGCAAGGACAAAGCATGGCGGCACGCGTGGCTGCGAAGCTGCGCCCGCAGACGGCAGCCTGTGTCCTCAATGCGAATGGGGATCCTGACCGTTTCGCGGGAGTCGGGTTGCCGGTGATTCAAGATGACCTTCCGGGCTTTCCCGGCCCGCTTGCGGGCGTGCTCGCCGCCCTAGACTGGTGCGCGATGTACCGGCCTGACCTTTCCTGGGCCGTCAGCGTGGCGGCCGACCAGCCCTTCCTGCCGGATGATCTGGTGGGCAGGCTCCACGCCTGCCGGATCAGGAGCGGTGCCGCCTTGGTTCAGGCGGGCAGCGGCGGCCGCACCCATCCCGTGAACGCCCTCTGGCCGGTCGACGTGCGGGCGGAACTGCGTCAGGCGCTTGTCCACGACGACATGCGAAAGATGGGCAGGATCATGGAGCGCTTCGGCGCCGCCACCGAATGGTGGGACGCCACCGCTATTGATCCCTTCTTCAACGTCAACACGCCCGAGGACGTGGCCTTGGCGGAGACGCTCGCAGGCGGCTAGAAAAGCTCCGAATAGGGGCGGTAACCCACGAGATCACCCGGGGCGACTTCGGTGCAGCTTTCTGCAAGTTCGACGAGGCCTGTGGACTCTGTCAGGGAGGTGATGGCTCCCGATCCCTCCCTCGGATGCAGCATGGCCTCTGCCACTCCATCGGCACCGCGCAGGATGCTGACCCGCACGAACTCTCGCCGGCCAGCACGTTTGCGGTAGCTGAACGCCGCGCGGACCGCCAGAAGCGGCTCAGGCGTCCAGTCTTCTCCGGACAATCGGGCGATTAGCCCGCGAACGACCTGGGTGAAGGTCACGAAGACGGCCACCGGATTTCCGGGCAGCCCCACGAAGGGCGTGCCGCCAACCATCGCCATGGTGATCGGGCGCCCGGGCTTGATGGCGAGGCGCCATTGCACCAGCGTGCCGATCCGCTCGACCACGGCCCGTGTGTGGTCCTCCTCGCCCATCGAAACGCCGCCCGACGTCAGCACGAGGTCATGCGCTTCGGTGGCAGACAGGATGGCGTGCTCAAGCGTTTCCGGATCATCGCCCAGAATGCCGAAATCCGTGACCTCGCAACCCGCGCGTCCTAGCAGCCCACGCATCATCGCGCGGTTCGATTCGTAGTGTGCGCCGGAGCCGAGCGGGTGTCCCGGCGCCACCAGTTCGTCGCCGCTTGCCAGCAGCGCCACCCGCAAACGGCGTCGCACCGGAAGTTCCGCGAAGCCCAGCGCCGAGGCGAGGGCTACGTGCTGGGGCCGCAGGCGCGTTCCACCGGCGAGAGCGGGGGCACCGAGCGCGATGTCCTCTCCCGCCAGCCGCCGGTTGGCGCCGTGTCCGAGGCCGGCGGGCAGCAGGACCTGCCCGTTCTCCTCGCGCACATCCTCCTGCATGAAGACTGTGTCCGCCCCACGTGGCATACGAGCGCCGGTAAAAATGCGGGCCGCCTCGCCTCTGCCGAGTTCATGATCGGCGGGGTCTCCGGCGGCGATGCGAACGCCGACGGGCAGCACGGTCTCGCGGCCCTGATGAAGATCCGCGTGCCGCACCGCCCACCCGTCGACGGCGGAATTGTCGTAGCCCGGCAGGCTCAGCGGAGCGATCACGTCGCCCGCGAGGACGCGCCCATCCGCCAGCTCGAGCGGCACGACCTCGATCTCGACCGCAGTCCGCACCCTTTCGGAGATCAGCGCGAGCCCTTCCTCGATGCTCATCGAGCCATTTGAGCCGGGCTTGAAGCAATCGTTGGAGAGTTGGGCCATCAGTCCACCCGCTCCGGCTGAAAAGGCCGGGCCTCGATCAGGACGATATCCGCGATACGCCGCGTATCCTCCAGGTCGATCACCGGCAGCGGCACGTCCGCCACGCCACCTTCGGCTGCCACCGCCACGATCGTCGGATCTTCCGGGTGCAGGAAGGGCTTGCCGTTCGCCGCCCGCCATATCTCCAGCTTGGGATGCGGCCCGCGCTTGAATCCCTCGATCAGGACGAGATCCACGGGCGCGAGCCTGCCGATCAGTTCCCCGAGAGATGGCTCGGGAGCGCCCCTCAATTCGCGCATGAGGGCAAAGCGATTTGCGGAGGTTACAAGAACCTCCGTCGCGCCAGCTTCACGGTGCACCCAGCTGTCTTTGCCCGGCGTGTCGACGTCGAAATTGTGGTGCGCATGCTTGATGGTAGAGACCCGCAAGCCGCGTGTAACCAGCTCAGGAATCAGCTTGCCCAGCAGCGTGGTCTTGCCCGCACCGCTCCAGCCTGCCAATCCCATAACACGCATCCCAGCCACTCCCGATTGCGCCTTCATCTAGGGGAGAACACCTCTCGATGCACCCCCTTAGGTGTGGCCGCCGCGCTCTTGCCGCCGCCCCTGCCGCATGGCACGGAGCGGGATGGCTGACACCGTCCTCGATCTCAAGGGCCTGAAATGTCCTTTGCCGGCGCTGAAGACACGCAAGGCGCTGGAGCGCATTCACCCGGGGGACGTGCTGGACGTCGTCGTCACGGATCCGATGGCCGCCATCGACATTCCCCATCTCCTGCGGCAAACCGGCGACCAACTCGTCCATCAGCTTGCGGAAGATGGGCAGCTTGTCTTCCGCATCCGGAAAGCTTGAAATACTTCTACATTTTGTAGATTACACCGCATTTCACATCGTCTATGTGTAGCCGCCCCTTCAGGGCCTAGCCGGAACGCGTCCAGAGCCAATGACCTATCGTCCCATTCCCAGCACCGCGCCCTTCAGCGAAGAGGACATCACGCTGCTCAACCGCGTGATCGCCCCCTCCTCGCCCATCCAGCGCGCCTGGCTCGCGGGGTTTCTCGCCGGGCTCGATGCGCAAGCAGGCGGCGGCGCGCAGGCGGCCCAGCCAGCCCGTGCCTCGAAGACAAGCGAGCCGCTGACGATCCTGTTCGCGACTGAGTCGGGCAACGCGGAGAAACTGGCCGCTGACGCTGCCAAGGCCGCCCGCAAGAAGGGCTTCAAGCCAAACATCGTGGACATGGCCGACCTCACGCCAGAGGATCTCACCAAGGCGAAGAAGCTGCTCGTCATCGCCGCCACCTGGGGTGAAGGCGATCCGCCGTCCCGCGTCGTGCACACCTATGAAATGCTGATGGGCGACACCGCGCCGCGCGTGGATGGCCTGCAGTTCAGCGTGCTGTCGCTTGGCGACACCGCCTATGTCGATTTCTGCGCCATCGGCCGCAACATCGACGAGCGGCTGGAAGCTCTTGGCGGCACCCGCGTGGCGGACCGCGTGGATTGCGATCTCGACTTCGCGGCTCCCGCCGCCGGCTGGATCGAGTCCACGCTCGAAATCATCGCTCCCGCGCAGACCGCCGATGCCGGCCACGTCATCGAGGTCGATTTCGGCGCCCGCCAGGCCGTGGTGCCGGATGCGCCTGCCGAACTCGAAGTCGTCGACCACATCAACCTCAACTCCTCCCGCTCGGACAAGGAGACCATCCACCTCGCGCTCGGTTTCGAGGATGAGATGGCCTACGAGCCCGGCGATGCGCTGGACATCTACCCGCTGAACGAGCCCGCGCTGGCGGAGGAGATCCTCAACGCCACCGGCCATGCCGGGAACGACGTGCTGAGGGACGAACTGATCCGCGACCGCGACATCACGACGCTCTCGGTGAAGACGCTGGAGAAGTTCGCGGCGGCCATCGGCGACAAGGATGTGCAGGCGCTCATCGCGGGGGGTCATGCACGCGACTGGATCGCCGGCCGCCAGCTGATCGACCTCGTGACGGCGCATCCGGTGAAGCTTTCGGTCGAGCAGATCTTCGACATCACCCGTCCGCTGGCGCCGCGCGCCTATTCTATCGCCTCCTCCCGCAAGGAGTTCGAGGACGAGGTGCATGTGCTGGTCGCCGCCGTGCGCTACGAGACTCATGGCCGGCAGCGCATGGGCGTCACGTCCTCCTACATCGCCGACAGGCTGAAGAAGGGCGCGAGCGTCCGGGCCAAGCTGAAGCCGAACAAGCACTTCCGCCTGCCGGAACCCGACCGCGACGTCATCATGATCGGCCCGGGCACCGGTGTCGCGCCGTTCCGCGCCTTCGTGCAGGAGCGCCGCGCCATCGCCGCCTCGGGGCGCAACTGGCTGTTCTTCGGTGACCGCCAGTTCACGCACGATTTCCTGTACCAGCTGGAATGGCAGGAAGCGCTGGCCGACGGCTCGCTGGCGCGCATGGACGTGGCGTTCTCACGGGATGCCCCGCAGAAGGTCTATGTGCAGGACCGCATGTGGCACCGCCGCACCGACCTGGTTGACTGGCTGGAAGGCGGCGCCAAGTTCTATGTGTGCGGCGATGCCAAGAACATGGCCCGCGACGTTCGCGCCACGCTGGTGAAGGCCTTCGCGGACGTGAAGGCGCTGAGCGCCGAGAATGCCGAGGCTGCCGTCCGCGCACTGGAAGCCGAGAAGCGCTACCTGCAGGACGTCTACTAGAACGCCGTCATCCTTCGGCACGGCCGGAGGATCGCTCAACCCCCTGGATGGGTCTTCCGATCAAGCCGGAAGACGACGCGAAATGACCGAGAAGCTCGCCCGCAACGAATACCTGAAGGAAGCCAGCCGCTATCTGCGCGGAACGCTGGCCGAAGGCCTCGCCAACGATGTGACGGGCGAGATTTCCGAGGACGACCAGCAACTGGTCAAGTTCCACGGAATGTACCTGCAGGACGAGCGCGACCTGCGCGCCGAACGCACCCGCAAGAAGCTGGAGAAGGCGTTCTCCTTCATGATCCGGGTGCGCATCCCGGGTGGCGTGACGACGCCGCAGCAATGGCTTGCGATGGACGAGATCGGCCGCATCTATGCGAACGGCACGCTTCGCCTGACGACCCGCGAAACCTTTCAGTTCCATGGTGTCATCAAGTCCAACGCCAAGGCGGCCATCCAGAGGCTGGATTCGGTGCTGCTCGACACCATCGCCGCATGCGGCGACGTGAACCGAAACGTGTTATCTGCCTCCAATCCGCACCAGTCGGGGACGCATCAGGCGGCTTACGAGCTGGCCAAGAACATCTCGGATCACCTGCTGCCCCGCACCGGTGCCTATCGCGAGATCTGGCTGGACGGCGAGAAGATCGCGGGCGGCGAGGAGACTGCCGAGGTCATCGAGCCGATCTACGGCCACACCTATCTGCCGCGGAAGTTCAAGACCGTGGTGGCGGTGCCGCCGCAGAACGATGTCGATATCTACGCGCACGATCTTGGCTTCATCGCGATCCTCGGCGAGGACGGGCAGCTTCAGGGCTGGAACGTCACCGTCGGCGGCGGCATGGGCATGACCCATGGCAACACGGAAACCTTCCCGCGCACTGCGAACGTGCTCGGCTTCTGCAAGCCGGACGACGCGCTGAAGTTTGCCGAGGCCGTGCTGACCACTCAGCGCGACTGGGGTGACCGCACCAACCGCGCCCATGCGCGCGTCAAGTACACGGTCGAGACACGGGGCGTGGACGCGTGGCGCGAGGAGGTCGGCAAGCGCGCCGGCGTGCCCTTCGAACCCGCGCGACCGTTCAGCTTCACCGGAACCGGCGACCGCTTTGGCTGGACAGAGGGCGAGGACGGCAGATCCCACCTCACGCTGTTCATCCAGAACGGCCGAATCAAGGACGTGCCCGGCGGCGCACAGATGATGACGGGCCTGCGCCGCATCGCTGAGATCCACGACGGCGAGTTCCGCATGACGTCGAACCAGAACGTCATCGTCGCCAATGTCTCGCCCGAGAAACGCGCCCAGATTGAGCAACTGGTGGCGGAGCACGGCCTTACCTCCGAAGCGTCGGCTATCCGCCGCAACGCCATGGCCTGCGTGGCGCTGCCGACCTGCGGCCTCGCGCTGGCTGAAAGCGAACGCTACCTGCCGAGCCTGATCACCCTGTTCGAGGAACGCCTCAACGCGCTCGGGCTGGGCGAGGAGGAGATCATCGTTCGGATGACAGGCTGCCCCAACGGCTGCGCCCGTCCCTATCTTGCGGAGATCGGCTTCGTCGGCACCGGCCCGGGCCGCTACAACCTCTATCTCGGCGCGGCCTTCAACGGCGAGCGGCTCTCGAAGCTGTACCTGAAGGACGTCACGGAAGAGGAAGCGCTGGAGGCCCTACAGCCGCTGTTCGAAGATTTTGCGGCCAATCGCCAGAGCGGCGAGCACTTCTCGGATTTCGTCATCCGGCAGGGCTATGTCGCGGCGACCACCAACGGCCCGGATTTCCACGTCAACACAGGCCCGCAGCGCCTGGCCGCAGCTCAATAAGGTTCGGTAGTGCACCTTTCTTGATCACGCCTGTGGATGGGGCACGCCTGCGACATTCTGTCCAATCGCGGCGCAAGGATCGGCATCCCACTCTTTGCCTGTCTGCAACAACCGAAAGGAGGTGATCCAGTGTCTCATTGTCTTTCTCCGCGTGCGCTGGTCATCGCGGTCTGGACTGCCTCTGGTGTCCGCACCGCTTGAGCTGCGTTGATTGCGGTTTGTCCGCAGCGCGGTATGACAATGGAAGGGCTGCCGAAAGGCGGCCCTTCTTGTTTCCAGAGGTCCCATGCCCGGCCCCATCACCATCTTTGTCGACGCCGATGCCTGCCCGGTAAAGGAAGAGATCTACCGTGTCGCAGGGCGGTATGGGTTGAAGGTCTTCGTCGTGGCCAACGCCTTCATCAACACACCGCGCGATGCCATGATCGAACGCGTGATCGTACCCGCCGGGCCCGACGTGGCGGATGACTGGATCGCCGAGCGTGCCGCGGCCGGCTCCATCGTGGTCACCCAGGATGTGCCGCTGGCCGACCGTTGCGTGAAGGCGGGTGCGGAGGTGATCGGCAACACCGGCCGCGCCTTCACCACCGCCAGCATTGGGATGGCGCTTGCCACCCGCAACCTCATGGACGACCTGCGCTCCGCCGGCCAGACCACGCGCGGGCCGAAGCCATTCTCGCCGCGCGACCGTTCGGACTTCTTGCAGGCGCTTGACGGTGCGGTTCAGAAGCTGAAGCGCGACGGGTTCGGGTAGAATACGTCGGGTATCAGCGACGGATTATTAAGCGACTACCTGCATTTATCGGCTGATACGGGCGCCATCGAAGCCGCGCTCCGGAGCCGCACGCCGATCCCATGGATTTCCTGACGCTCTATGTCGTCATTTTCCTGAACTCGATCGCGCTGTGCGCAATCTGGGCTGCGATCGCCGTCAGCTATCGTGACTTGCGGCCAGCGCGATTTTGGCTGGCTTCCTGTGTGCTCTCCGTGATCAGCGGCGTCGTGCTCGCCTTGCAGGGAAATGCCGGGCTCGCGATCCCAACCTTGGCTGCCAACGCATTCGTCCTGTTCGGCCTGTTCAGCGTCTGGATGGGTGTCAGGGTGTTCCACGGGCAGGCGTCGGGATGGCGGGTTGCCGTGCTGCTCACCTTGCTTTGCGTTGCGGCCATGGCCGCGAGCTTTCATCCGTGGTGGGGGCGGAATCCTATCTACACCGCGGCGCAGATCCTGCCGCTCGGCATGGCCATGGCGCATCTGCTTGCGAAAGGGCGCCGTTCCGTCGGCAGCGGGATGGCCTGCGCCGGCATCCTCGTTGCGATCACGGTCAACAGTCTCACATGCCTGTCGAACATCGCTCTTCTCGCAGGCTACCCCGTTGCGCAGGCGACCGTGACCCAGATCGCGAGCATCAGCCTTCTCGGGCTGGTGTTCTCAGAAGTCGTCTGCAACTTCGGCCTCGTCATGATGACGATCGACCGCCTGCGCAGTGAGATCGCCCACCTGGCGACCGAAGACGCGCTGACCGGGCTTCATAACCGACGCTACCTCGCGGGGCATCTGCCAACCGAGGTGGGGCGCGCCGCCCGCACGGGGGAGCCGCTTTGCCTGATGATCATCGACCTCGATCGCCTCAAGCAGATCAATGACAGCTTCGGCCACGCCGCCGGGGATGCAAGCCTGCGCCACATTGCCGATCTCGTGAAGCGGCAATTGCGAACCGACGATGTCCTGATCCGCCTCGGAGGAGACGAGTTCTGCGTCGTCCTCGCGGCGACCACACTGCGGCACGCGCAGGACATCGCCGACGATGTGGTGCGCACCGTCCGGGCGACACCGCTGAGGTGGAAGAGCGCCGATGTGCCGGTCAGCGTCAGCATCGGGTTGGCCGTCCTGGACACATCCCTCGCCCCGGACGCAGTCGCCTTCTTCGAGAACGCCGACGCCGCTCTCTACGATGCCAAGCGGAACGGTCGGGGGCGCTACTCGGTCTTCGCCGCTCCCATGGCCTTGAAGTCGGCCTGACGGGGCGGCTGAAACGCCCCGATCAGCCGAACGCCCCCAGTTCATGCGTGATGGCAGTGCCGATCTCGCGCACCATGGCGAAGGACCGGCCGATGGGCTTGAAGATTGTGTCGTGCTCCTTGGCGTAGGACACGGCGGCACGTGGCCCGTGGGGCTCGCCGAAATCGCGTCCCGCTGTGGGGTCCGCCTCGTTCGGGAAGATCTCGCCGAGCGCACTCAGCGCCGCCGGCACGTCGAGCTGCAGCAGCCGCATCTGGAGCGCCGAGCGGGTCAGCCCGTGGCGGGGCGAGAAGTCCGGTATGTCGGTCGAGATAAGCCATATGCGCTGGATAAGGGCGATGCGCAGCGCGTGCAGCAGCATTTCGCGGTTCTGCATGTGCGGCGCGTGCGGCCACACGGCGCGCAGCTGCACGAAATCCGTCTGGATGCGGCGGAACATGGCCTGCACCGGGGCAGAGACATGAAGCTGGTCCAGAGCCCGCGCGACGGTGACGAGGTTCTGCGCGTCCTCGGGATGCTCGAGATGAGCGGCCCGGTCGAGCCATGGACCGGGGTCGAGCAACGCGATGCCCGCGCGCAGCACGTCGAGGTCCGAATGCGCGAGGGCATGGCGTACGAGATCCAGCGAACGGCGGAACCTTGGGCTCTTTGCGCAGAGCTCCTGGAAGAGTTCCGGCTGGCGCGAGGCCGCCGCCCCGATGCCCTGCAGCGTGTTCGCGCACCAGCCCATCTGCTGAAGGATGGCGTTGTTGAGGATAGCCCTGAGTTCGCGCGGATGCTTGATGACCGCCGGGCCCGCGATGCCATCGCTCTGGCGCAGCGCGGGACGCGATCCCGTCGGATCGAGCAGCGCGGGGCCGAAGGCGCCCAGCATCGCGGCATAGCCGGGGTCTTCCACCAGCTCGTGCATGGATGCGGCGATGGTGGCGAAGAAGTCCGCCGCGAAATCCGTCTCCTGATAGATCGGATCGTCGCCCTTCGGCAGCACGTCGTAGGCGTGCTCCGCAATGCGCGCGATGGACGACAGGGCCAGTTCGGACGTGCCGAACAGCAGATAGCCGTCACCGCCCTGGAAGGAGCTCTCATTGCGCTGGAAGATGCCCGCGCGCGCAAAGGTGGCGCGGCTGGTGGAGGGCGAGAGATATTTCAGCCGGTCGGTCAGCGAGCCCGGATGCGAGCCGCGGCCGATGCTGTCGCCGTGGGTGTCGAACAGGATCAACTCGACCTCGGACAGGTCGTACTTGACCAGCAGTTCGGACAGCTTGAGGCGCAGCCGCTCGATGAGGAAGGTCGCCGCCAGCTGGCCGATATAGCGGCCCGAATCCGAGTAGCCGAACTGGATCGCCAGCTTCTTGGTGTCCCGGAGATAAGCGCGATAGTGCGGGCTGCGCAGAGCCTCCTCGATGGCGCGGGACCCCTGTTCCAGGGCCTCCGCGGTTTCGAAGAGCGGGCTGATCTCGATATGCTTCTCCACGCCGAACAGCTTGGCGAGCCACAGCGTGGACAGCAGCGTGTAGCCGCTCTCGGTTTCCGCGATGAGGAAGCGGATCGGCGCCTCGCCGTCGATGTGTTTTGCGATCTGCGCAACGGTCATCATCAGCTTGGTGGCGGACGCCTGTTCCGCGAGGATGGCGCCGAAGTCGACGGGCGTCGCCCGCACCTGGTCCAGGGCGCTGTTGACGGCCGATAGCAGGACGCGACGGCGGAACGGGTCGGCTGGCGGGTCTTCGAGACCGAGCCGCAGGCGCGCCGCGTTGTGGATCTGCGCCGCATTCAGCCGCACATGCGTGTTTGCCAGCGACATCCCGTGGGACGCGAGACCGGCACGGGCGACCGAGAGCGCGAGCTGATCGTCAGGAGCGGCTTCGGCGATGGCTTGCTCGAACAGCGCCATCAGCGGCCTGGTGCTGGTGAGCGCGCCCTCCCGGTGGCTGATCAGTTCGTTGGCGAAGTCGGCCACCAGTTCGGGATCGGCCTTTGTCGGCACCGCGGCGATCTGGCGATCCACGCAGGCTATGGCGACCCTCAGCTTTTCGATCAGCGCCGTCGCGGTCGGAAAATGCTCGACGGCGTCCTCCAGCCGTACCAGTTGCAGCCGCTTCATGCGCAGCCGCAGGCGCAACGTGTCCCACCAATTGATGTCGACGCGACCATCGGTGTCGTATCCAACCCAACTGGCGAGGACGACGGCCTTCGGCACGATGGACGTCCACTCGCCAGGCCACGTCTTGCTCGCGGCGGCCAGAAGGGCGGCATTGAGCTGGTCGATCGCATCGCGGCCGTTCGCGATCGCCGCGATGGCCTGGGTGAATTCTTCCTCAAGGATGGGCGTCTTGGGCCGGTGGGACTCGAATGCCTCCTCCGTGTCGCGCCCGCAGGCGAGTTCCGCGAGGGCATGGAACACAGGTGCGGGCGAGGAGAACGTGGGATGAGCCGTGAACACGGCCGCAAAGCGGGTCCGCTCGAAGAAAGCGCGGTTGCGGGCAAGTCCGCCGGGCTTGGCGTCGGCGCCCGTCAGGCGTTCTGCGATGGTGCGGAACGCATCCTCGGCCGCCGACGGCTCGGTGCCTCCGACATAGCGCGCGAGACGCTCGGCGCGGTCGCGAAAGGCGCTGTCCCGAAGTTCGGCAATGACCTGCTGGATGTCGGCTTCCGTCAACTCACCGTCGTCCATCCGGCGCGAGATCGCCAGCGCCGCCGCCAGAACAGGATTGCCGAAGGGGTCTTCCGCCGCACGTTCCCGCATTCGGGCCGTCAGCGACAGAAGATCGGCCGTCTGGCGCGACGTGGCCCCCGAACGGTTGACTTCGTTCAGCATCATGCACTCCCGCATCCGGTATTGTCCGTGGCCCGCAACACCGCCACACCATGGGGGCTACTAGACACGCGGCTCTGCCCGCAAGTCAAAAGAGCGGCTGAGGCAAGGCGAAGCGCATCAGGGATGGCCGATGGGCTTGCGCCGGCCCGGTGGTCCGATATCAGTGCAACGTACCACGTGTCCCGTCAGGGGACCCGAAAGAACATAGGCAGTATGTGAGGCGGCAGCTCTCTCTTTTCGCATTGGCGCTGCTGGTCCCGATCCTGGCTTTCACGGGATTCCTGCTGTTCCAGTTCGCCACGTCCGAACGCGCGCACCTGGAAGACGATGCGCTCGCCGCGGCCCGGCGGATCTCTGTCGTCGTCGACCGGGAACTGGCGAACATGGTGGCTGCGCTGGACGTGCTGGCGCTCTCACCCTCGCTCGCCGCCGGAGACATGGCAGCGTTCCATGCACAGGCTTCCCGCATGTACGAGCAGAAGGGTGCCGCGGTCGTCCTGCGTGATCTTTCAGGCATGCAGGTCGTGAATGTTCGCGTGCCTTTCGGACAGCCCCTCCTGCGTTTCAACGTGGAGGGAGAAGAAGCCGCAATGCGGCAGGGCCGCTTCTTCGTGTCCAACATTTATACAGGGCCGAACTCCGGGTTGCTGCTTGTTTCCGTGACCATTCCCGTCACGCAGGACGGCGAGCGCAAATACATGCTCAGCCTCAGCGTGCCCTTGGAGCGCATTCGCGACATCATCCTGAGGGAAAGCCCGCAGAGCACTGCGGTTGTGGGGGTGATCGACCGGAACGGACGGATCGTGGCTCGCAGCGTTCGACATGAGGACTTCGCCAACAAGTTCGCCGCAGACGACACCCTGTCGAATTCCAACGCGAATGAGGGCACCTGGAACGGCACGGCGGTCGACGGCCTTCGCATTTTCGGCGCCTATTCCCGAAGCACGTTTTCCGATTGGCGCGTCGCCATAGGCGTTCCGGAAGCAGCCCTCGATGCCCCGCTGCGCCGCTCCCTGATGCTGTTTGCGATGCTCGGGCTTGGCCTGACGGCGCTGTCGGTCCTGGCAGCATCGTTTTATGCGCGGCGGATCGTTCGCCCCATGCGCCTTCTGGCGGCAGGCGCGGCGGAGCTTGGACGCGGCGAGCCCGTGGAGCCTGTCCGTACCCGTATTCCCGAGGTGCAGCGCATAGCCGACGCCATGGCAGCGGCGTCCGACGCATTGCGCCAGCGGGAGCGGGAACTGCGGGATTTCAGCGGCGCGCTGGAGCGCGAAGTCGGCGCGCGCACGGCGGACCTCATGGACGCCAATGCAAAGCTCCGAGCCGAGGCGGAAGAGCGAGAGCGTGTCGAACAGCAATTGCGGCAGGCCCAGAAGATGGAAGCTGTGGGCCAACTCACCGGGGGCATCGCTCACGACTTCAACAATCTTCTGGCCGTGATCACAGGAAACCTCGACCTTCTCAGCAGACGGCTGCAGATGGGCCGCACCAATGTGGAGCGTTTTGCCGACAATGCGCTCGAAGCGGCGCAGCGAGCAGCCACGCTGACGCACCGGCTGCTCGCGTTCTCCCGCCAGCAGCCCCTTTCGCCCGAGCCGGTAGACGCGAACCGGCTCGTGGGGGGGATGTCAGACCTGCTGATGCGCGCGATCGGCGACGGGATCGAACTGGAGACCGTGCTGGCCGGCGGGCTGTGGCGGACCCATGCTGATCCCAACCAGCTCGAGAACGCCTTGCTCAATCTCGCGGTGAACGCGCGCGATGCCATGGGTGGGCGCGGCAAGATCACCATCGAGACCTGCAACGCTCATATCGACGAGCTGTACTCGTCGGATCACAACATCCCCACTGGTCAGTATGTGCTGCTCGCGGTCACCGACACTGGCGAGGGCATGACCCCCGGCGTCATCGCCCGGGCCTTCGAGCCGTTCTTCACGACGAAGGGACCGGGCCAAGGCACCGGGCTGGGGCTCAGCCAGGTCTACGGCTTTGTCCGCCAGTCGCGTGGGCATGTGAAGATCTACAGCGAGCTTGGCGACGGCACGACTGTGAAGCTCTACTTCCCGCGTTTCATGGGCGCGCTGAACGAGGTGGAGGAGCAGGAACAAACGGCCCTGCCGACCGGCACGGAACTGATCCTGCTGGTGGAAGACGAAGCCAATGTGCGGCGTATCAATTCCGAGACTCTGCGCGAGCTCGGCTACAGGGTGCTTGAGGCCGAGAATGCCCGGGAGGCGCTGAAGCTGCTGGATGGTGATCCGTCGATCTCTTTGCTTTTCACGGATGTGATGATGCCCGAGATGAACGGACCCCTCCTGGCGCAGGAGGTTCTGCGCCGGCGACCGGGGCTCCCGGTGCTGTACACGAGCGGCTATACGCGCAACGCGGTGGTGCATAACGGCGTGCTCGACGCCGGTGTAAACCTGCTGCCCAAGCCCTTCACCATGGACCAATTGGCGCGGAAACTGCGCGAAGTCCTGGATGCGCCAGTTTTCACCGAAGAAGCGTCGAGCCCAACATGATCCGCCTCCTCCTGATCAGCGTGCCTGCTTTGCTGGTATCATTTGCTGCCGAGGCGGCAGTGCCGGCCGGGATGCCCGTCACGGCAGGACTGTCACCGCTCTGGGGCCTGCCATTCGCGGGCATGCTCCTTTCGATCGCATTGTTCCCCCTGCTCGCAAGCAGCTTCTGGCACCATCATTACGGCAAGGTCGCCCTGTTCTGGGCGCTGTGCTTCCTGGTGCCCTATGCGGCGACGTTCGGCATGGGTCTGGCCTTCCACGACCTCGTTCATGCGGCCCTGCTCGAATACATCCCGTTCATCGTGCTGCTTTTTGCGCTGTTCACGATCTCGGGCGGGCTGCTCGTCGTTGGCAACATCCATGGCAGCCCCGCCACCAACACGGCCCTGCTCGCGACCGGAACGCTGCTTGCCAGCGTGATCGGCACAACGGGCGCGTCCATGCTGCTGATCCGGCCGCTCCTGCGCGCCAACGACAACCGCCGCTACAATGTGCACACCGTCGTGTTCTTCATCTTCCTGGTGTCGAACATCGGCGGATCGCTGACGCCCTTGGGAGATCCACCGCTCTTTCTCGGCTATCTGAAAGGCGTGGAGTTCTTCTGGACCTCGGTTCATCTCGGCCCCCAGACGCTCGTTCTCGCGGTTGCGCTTCTCGGCATCTTCTTCATGCTGGACACGGCGATGTTCCGCAAGGAAGGGCAGCCGCGCCGTCCGGATCCGACACCGGACACCCGACGCATCGGCATGATCGGGCTGGCCAATGTCCCGCTGCTCATCGGCGTCATCGCCGCCATCCTGATGAGCGGCATGTGGAAGCCCGGCATCTCCTTCGACGTCTTCGGAACGCAAGTCGAGCTTCAGAATCTTGTACGTGACGGCATCATCCTCGCACTGGCCTTCGTGTCATTGCGCGTGACATCGCCCGAGATCCGCCGGGGCAATGACTTCGACTGGGAGCCCATCCGCGAGGTTGCGAAGCTGTTCGCCGGCATCTTCTCCACCATCATTCCCGTGATCGCGATCCTGCGCGCAGGGCGGGACGGCGCGGCGGCGCCGCTGGTCGATCTGGTGACGGACCCGTCGGGCGCACCGATCGACAGCATGTATTTCTGGATGACGGGCCTCCTGTCCGGCGTCCTGGACAACGCACCCACTTATCTCGTGTTCTTCAACCTTGCCGGCGGCGATGCGCAGCACTTGATGGTGCAGGCGACCAGCACGCTCGCGGCCATCTCGGGCGGAGCGGTCTTCATGGGCGCGCTCACCTATGTCGGCAATGCGCCCAACTTCATGGTTCTGGCCATCGCGAAAAGCCGCGGCGTGAATATGCCGAGCTTCTTCGGCTACATACTGTGGTCCGGGGCAATCCTGATCCCGCTCTTCATGCTGCTCACGCTGTTGTTCTTCCACCTGTGAGAAGACGCGCCCGATCGGCCATCGCCACCAGGGTACGGCGCAGGTCGCCGGGACCGTCGATCGGCGCGGGGAATGGCAGGTAGCGAACCCGACCTTCGCTGCTGATCTCCATGCCGTCGCGGTCGAAGCCGTCCATCTGCCATTGCCCGCCGCCCGGCGCGTCGAGAAACGCCTCGGCGTAGAGCGCCAGGGCATCCCTGTGGTCCGCGTTCATGTGGGCGACGGCGCCCTTTTCGCCGCGCACGGCGGCAGCAGCAACCGGACCCGCCATCATGAACCTGCCGGCAGCGACGGTTTCGATGCGTCCAAAGCCCGCAACGAGATGGGCGCTTTCCGGCTCCAGCCTGAACAGGCGAAAATCGCCGAACCCGGCATATCCTGCCGCCTCCGGCTGGCGGAGCAGGAAACGTTCCAGATCTTCCGGCTCGTTGTCCGCAGCAATGCGGCCGACCAGGGTAACCCGGGAGCGGACCAGCGGATTGCCCCCAGCCCCCTGGGTCAGGAGAAGCGAGACCCTCGCATCTTGGAGTAAATTGCGCGTGTGCCGAGCCAGCGAGGACAGCAGCATTACGGGAGCGCCATCCGACGCTGTCGCGACCAGAACGAGCGAGACATAGGGATGACCCGCATCAGTGTCCAAGGTAGCCAGGCTGCCCTGCCGCGCACACCTGAGCAGTATGCGAATTTCCGCGGCTGCGGTGTCCTCATCGGTGCCTTCTGGTGAGTTCTCCATACCCTCGTCTCCCCGAAAACTTGAGGCCGGGAAGCTTATACGCGAGTTTGGCAGATCCGCAGGTTGTGGCATTATCTTGTTGACCTGTGTAGATTTGGCCATATTTCAGCCACTCGTCCCGCGTTCAAGGCTGATCTTTGAAGGACGAGGCAAGCAGGGGCGTTATGCCAAACATTGCTCTGGTCGATGACGACCGCAACATTCTGACTTCAGTGTCGATCGCGCTGGAGACCGAAGGTTATCGCATCTCCACCTACACCGACGGCGCTTCCGCGTTGGAAGGCCTGAAGGCAAACCCGCCCGACCTCGCGATCTTCGACATCAAGATGCCTCGCATGGACGGCATGGAGCTGCTGCGCCGCCTGCGCCAGAAGTCCGAGCTGCCGGTTATCTTCCTTACCTCGAAGGACGAGGAGATCGATGAACTGTTCGGCCTCAAAATGGGCGCCGACGATTTCATCAAGAAGCCGTTCTCCCAGCGTCTCCTGGTGGAGCGGGTCAAGGCAGTGCTGCGCCGTGCCGCGGCGCGCGATGGCAGCGCTCCGGTGAAAGGCGCCGACGCCCAGGGCAAGACGCTGGAGCGGGGCAGTCTCGTCATGGATTCTGAACGCCACACCTGCACCTGGAAGGGTGAAGGCGTGACGTTGACGGTCACTGAATTCCTGATCCTTCAGGCTTTGGCTACCCGCCCCGGCGTTGTGAAGAGCCGTAATGCTTTGATGGACGCGGCTTACGACGACCAGGTCTATGTGGATGATCGGACGATCGACAGCCACATCAAGCGCCTCCGCAAGAAGTTCAAGGCGGCCGACGACGACTTCGACATGATCGAGACGCTCTACGGCGTCGGCTATCGGTTCAAGGAAGTCTAGCGCCCTGGACAGGGCTGGCAGACGATGAGCATCGAAGCACACCCTGGAGATGGCACGGCGGGGGCAACACCCCAGGCGGCCCGGAGGCGGACGCAGGGACCGCTGATGCGGCTGCTCGACCGCTACGGATTTTCGAGCCTGACACGACGCATCGTCGTGCTCAATCTTGCCGGCCTCGTCGCTCTTCTGTTCGGCATTCTCTACCTCAACCAGTTCCGGGCGGGCCTCATCGATGCCCGCGTCCAGAGCCTGCTTATCCAGGGCGAGATCATCGCCGGAGCGGTTGCGGCCTCCGCGACGGCAGACACCAATCAGGTGTGGGTCGATCCCGACAAGCTGATGAACATCTCGCCCGGAGAGATGACCCGCTCGCGTGGCGAGAACCTCGAAAGCCTCGAATTCCCGATCAATCCCGAGCGCGTGGCGCCGGTGCTGCGCCGGCTGGTCTCCCCCACCCGGACGCGGGCTCGCATCTATGACAGCGACGGGCAGTTGCTGCTCGATTCGCAGAGCCTCTACAGTCGCGGGGACATCCTGCGCTTCGACCTGCCCTCCCCGCAGCTGGAAGGCGAGAAGCGCCTGCTCGACCGCACCGTGGAGACCGTCAAGAACTGGCTCTTCCGGCAGGATCTCCCGACCTATGAGGAACTCGTCGGCGGCAGGGGATATCCCGAGGTCGTGCGCGCATTGCAGGGCTCGCCGGCCACGGAAGCCCGCGTGAACAAGCGCGGCGAAATGGTCGTCTCGGTCGCCGTGCCAATCCAGCGGTTCCGCGCCATCGCCGGCGTGCTGCTGCTGTCCACGCAGGGCGGCGACATCGACAACATCGTCACCGCCGAACGCATCGGCATCTTCCGTGTCTTCCTCGTCGCGGCGCTTGTGATGGTGGTGCTCTCGGTTCTTCTTGCCAGCACCATCGCCGGCCCGATGCGCCGCCTCGCCAACGCTGCGGAACGCGTGCGCCAGCGCGTTGACCGGCGAGCCGACCTCCCGGATTTTTCGGACCGCACCGATGAAATTGGACATCTGTCTGCGGCCTTCCGGGACATGACGGACGCGCTCTACAGCCGCCTTGAGGCGATCGAACGTTTCGCCGCCGACGTCGCACACGAGTTAAAAAACCCACTAACCTCGTTGCGCTCGGCCGTCGAGACGCTGCCGCTTGCCAAGAACGATCACTCGCGCGCCCGGCTGCTGGAGGTGATCCAGCACGATGTCCGGCGGCTCGATCGCCTGATCTCCGACATCTCGGATGCGTCGCGCCTCGACGCCGAACTGCAGCGCAACGACCGCGAGATCGTGGACCCTGCGCAAGTGCTCGAGGCTGTGGTCGAGATCCAGAACGAAGTGCGCCGGGATGGCGACGTCGTCATTCGGCTCGAAGTGCCAAGGGATCGCAAGGCACGCGACCGCCTGCTCGTGTCCGGCCATGATTCGCGGCTCGGCCAGGTCATCACCAACCTCATCGACAATGCCCGCTCCTTCTCACCGCCGAGAGGCGAGGTGCGGGTTTCCTGTCGGAGGGTGAAGAACGAGATCGAGATCGTCGTCGAGGACGATGGCCCGGGCATCAGGCCCGACGCGCTCGAGCGGATCTTCGAGCGCTTCTACACGGACCGCCCGGAACAGGGCTTCGGCCAGAATTCCGGTCTCGGGCTCTCGATCTCCAAGCAGATCGTAGAAGCGCACGGAGGCCGCCTCTGGGCCGAAAACCGGGTGCATCCGGCCGAACACGATGAGTTTGACGATCCCCTTCGCCTGGGTGCCCGCTTCATCCTGCGCCTGCCGGCGGCCTCCAAATGAGCGACACAAGCGTCCACGCATCCTTTGTATCGGTTGGTGGGATAGGCGTTCTGATTCGCGGCGCGTCAGGTGCCGGCAAGTCGCGCCTCGCGCACATCTTACTGCTGCGCGGGCCGCTCCACGGCTACAGGGCAGCCTTGGTGGCCGACGACCGCACCTTCATCGAAAGACGAGAAGGTGAACTGTTCGGACGAGCTCCTCCAGAGCTTGCGGGCCTGCTGGAGATTCGGGGCCTTGGTATCGCCCGGGTGCAACACACGCCTGAGGAAAAGATCGGCCTGATCGTCGACCTGGTCCCCGTCTCGGAGGTGCCGCGTCTGCCTGCAGCATCGGACCGAAGCGAAAGCCTGTGGGGCGTCACAGTGCCGCGTTTGCGAACACATTTCGTAGAAACTGCTTTCGAGGCTATACTGACCATTCTCAAGCACGACCATTTCGTGCTTCACGGATATGAACCCCTTGCGCCGCGGGAACATAATGGAAAGACTGGCCTCTCTTGAAGCCGGACCGGGCGTACCGACATATGGGGCACGCCCCGAGGAACAGATGATCGGCATCGTCCTGGTAACCCATGGGCGGCTCGCCTGCGAATTTCGTGCAGCGCTCGAGCACGTCGTGGGCCCACAGTCCCAGATTGAGACCGTCGTGATTGGTCCTGAAGACGATATGGAAAATCGTCGACAGGATATCATGGACGCCTGCGCTCGCGTCGAAACGGGCGGGGGCGTCGTCGTGTGCACCGACATGTTCGGCGGCACGCCCTCCAATCTTGCGATCTCGTGCATGAACGGCCGCAAGATCGAGGTCGTCGCCGGCATCAATCTTCCCATGCTGGTGAAGCTTGTTTCGGTGCGCGACGAACTGGTCCTTTCGGAGGCCGTGGCCCAGGCCCAGGATGCCGGGCGCAAATACATCTCGGTCGCGAGCCGCGTGCTCGCCGGCAAATGAACCCTTCGGGATCCTCGGGCCGGCCCGCTGCATTCCAGACGCCCGACGGCGTCCTCAGCCGCGACTTCAGCATCATCAACAAAAGGGGCCTGCACGCCCGAGCATCGGCGAAGTTCGTCCAATGCGTGGAACTGTACGAGGCCGAAACCACGGTCAGCCGCAATGGCGAGACCGTCGGTGGAACCTCGATCATGGGCCTCATGATGCTGGCTGCCGGCATCGGCAGCACCATCACCGTAACCGCCAAAGGGGTGGAGGCGCGCGAGTGCCTTGATGCGCTGCAGGCGCTGCTCGCCGACAAATTCGGCGAAGACGAGTAGTTCTTCGGGTTTCGGCAGCCGCAGGGGATTCCTACTATAGGAAAGCTCCCAATCCCTCGCCTGCCCGGAGACCGATGCCTCATCACACGCCGCTGATCGCCACCATCGTCGCCGGCCTGGGCATCGCCTTTGTTCTGGGTGCCATCGCGCACCGCCTGCGCCTGCCGCCGCTCGCGGGCTATCTGCTGGCCGGCGTCTTCATCGGCCCTTTCACGCCCGGCTTCGTGGCCGATCAGGGCCTCGCCAACGAATTGGCCGAGATCGGCGTCATCCTGCTGATGTTCGGCGTGGGCCTGCACTTCTCCCTCAAGGACCTGCTCGCGGTGCGGGCCATCGCCATTCCCGGAGCCATCGCGCAGATCGCTCTGGCCACAACGCTCGGCGTGGGGCTCGCCTACGCCCTTGGCTGGGGTCTTGGCGGCGGCCTTGTCTTCGGCCTCGCGCTTTCGGTCGCCTCCACTGTGGTCCTGCTGAGGGCCCTTCAGGAGCGCCGGCTCGTGGAGACCGAGCGCGGGCGCATTGCGGTGGGCTGGCTCATCGTCGAAGACCTCGCGATGGTGCTCGCCCTCGTCCTCCTGCCGGCCTTGTCGGGGATGCTCGGCGGCAAGGCGGTCGATGCGGGAGCCGGGGGGCTCGCGGGTTTCTTCGGACCGCTGAACCTGTGGCAATCGCTTCTCCTCACCGGCGCTAAGCTGCTGGCCTTCGTGGCGCTGATGATCGTGGTCGGCCGCCGCGTCGTGCCCTGGGTGCTGCACTACATCGCGCACACCGGCTCGCGTGAACTGTTCCGGCTGGGCGTGCTGGCCATCGCGCTCGGCATCGCCTTCGGCTCCGCGCAATTGTTCGGGGTGTCCTTTGCGCTGGGGGCGTTCTTCGCCGGCATGATCCTCGCCGAGTCCCAGCTCAGCCATCAGGCCGCGCAGGAGACGCTGCCGCTGCGCGATGCGTTCGCAGTGCTGTTCTTCGTGTCCGCCGGCATGCTGTTCGACCCGACCATCGTGATCTCCCATCCCGTCACGGTGCTGGCGACGGTGCTGATCATCGTGGTCGGCAAGACGCTCGCGGCCTATGGCATCGTGCGGCTGTTCGGGCATTCGCAACTGACGGCGGCCACTATCGCGGCCAGCCTCGCGCAGATCGGCGAGTTCTCGTTCATCCTGGCCGCGCTCGGCACCGGCTTTGGCCTGCTGCCGGACGAGGGGCGCGATCTCATTCTTGCCGGCGCCATCGTCTCCATCCTGCTCAACCCCGTCTTCTTCATCGTGCTGGACCGCTGGTCCGCCAAGGTGAAGGCCGCCGAGAAGGAGGCCGGGGTGGAGGAGCCGGCGCAGGACGCCACCGCCAAGCCGGACGAGGAAACCACCGAACTGCCGAGCTTCGACCTCTCCGGACATGCGGTGCTGATCGGCTTCGGGCGCGTCGGAAGCCTGATCGGCGAGGCGCTGATCGCGCGCGGCATCCCCCTGCTCGTAGTCGAGGAGAACGGCGACCGGGTCGAGGCACTGAGGGAACGCGGCGTGCCGGCCATCCTCGGCAACGCCGCCGAACGCGGCATGCTGGAAGCCACAGACCTCGCCCGCGCCACCTGGTTCATCAGCGCCGTGCCCAACGCATTCGAGGCCGGCGCCCTCATTGAGCGCGCCCGCGCCGCCAATGCCGGGCTCGACATCGTGGCCCGCGCCCACAACGACGCTGAGATCGCTTATCTGGAACAGCGCGGCGCGACCCATGTCATCATGGGAGAGCGGGAGATCGCCAGTGCGATGACGGCGCATGTGCTGGGCGGCGTGGATCGGGATAGCTCCATGCCCGCGCAGGACGGGCCGGATGGCTCGGGGCCGGTTACGGACAGCGTGAAGGCGGCGATCGGCGAGGTGCCGGGCGACACAGGGGCGACGTCGGTGGACGTCGACGTTCCGCAGGCGGCGCGCGTGCCTGCCTAGCGGCGCTCGGGTCGATCTGTCCGCGGCTTCGGGGCGTATGGGTCCCGGCCTTCGCCGGGGCGCGCTGCGAATGGGGTGGTTCGGGCCCGGCCGCACATTCCGGCGTCCCGGCGAAGGCCGCGCCCCATACCCGTGGCCGGACGGATGGGGTACAGCGGGAGACGACCAACCTTTCACACCGGACGCGCGCAGGCGCGGCCGCTCGCAGGAATTCAGGAACCCGCCATGTCCCGCTCCGTCCTCATCGCCGTCATCATCGTCCTCGTCGCCGTCGTCGGTGTCTTCGCCTACCAGGCCTATGAGCGCGACCAGAACACGCTGAACATCAGCATCGGCGAAAAGGGCATCAAGGTGGATTGAGGAGTACCATCGTAGGGTGGGCAAAGCGAAGCGTGCCCACTAGCTTCATCTTGGCATTGTGGGCACGGCGCTTCGCGCCTTTACCCACCCTGCGAGTGCTCAGATATGTCGACCTATCGCCGCGTATTCCTGCCGGGTGGGACGTTCTTCTTCACAGTCACCCTCGCGGACCGCCGGGCTGACACGCTTGTGCGCCACGTCGATGTGCTTCGGAGGGCCTACAGGACGGTGCAGGAGCGGCTGCCGTTCGAAACCATCGCGATCTGCGTTCTGCCGGACCATCTCCACGCGCTGTGGCGACTGCCGAACGGTGACGGCGAATACCCGCGGCGCTGGAGCCTCATCAAGGCCGGGTTCTCACGTAGCCTTCCTGCCGCGCCGTCAAGATCCGCCCCCAAGGTGGAGCGTCGCGAGAAGGGCATCTGGCAGAGGCGCTACTGGGAACACACGGTCAGGAGCGATGCCGACCTCGATCGACACATCGACTACGTGCATTTCAATCCGGTGCGCCATGGGCTTGTGCCGCGCGTGGCCGACTGGCCGCACAGCAGCTTCCACCGTTACGTCTCGCGTGGCCATCTCCCGCCGGATTGGGGAGGCGATATGCGCGACATGCCCGGCACCTACGGAGAGTGACGGCGTAAGGCCGTCGGGTGGGCAAAGCGCAGCGTGCCCACCACCACGGGTGGCGCGGGGCCGGAAGGCGTGGGCACGGCGCTACGCGCCTTTGCCCACCCTACGCTTGCTGGATAAGAGAGCACCACGAGGGAGAGATTGATGAGCGATCACGCAAACCTCCAGCAACAGTGCGACTGGCTTCGGATGTATCGTCGTCTCAAGCGTATACTGAGGGTGTTTGGACCCGACGACTGGGATCTCGGGAGGTACTGGGTCTTTGATGAAAATTGGGGCTCAAATCAACACGTCGTCACTATCATGGATCTCGCATTGCTCTCTCCTGAGGTGATCACTTCTTTAAGAAGGACACTCACCGACTTCGATAATTGGGAAGTCGTAATCACCTTGGATGCTCTAGGCGGAGAGTCATGGCCAAAGATGGGCCTGTACCTGCGCCAGCACGAAATCATCGATGGACTGCATAGATCCTACTTTCCAGAAATTTTCGTTATTTATATTATGAGGATGCACGGCCTGGCACCGCTGACGACTAGGCTGCGCCGGTAGATGCAGGAGATGTAGGGTGGGCAAAGCGCAGCGTGCCCACCATTAATCATCGACATGGCGGTAAGGCGTGGGCACGGCGCGTCGCGCCTTTGCCCACCCTACGCAACAGGCTGGATTGAAGCTCTTGCTGAGAGATCCGCGCATCCGGATCACGGTCACGGCAGGTCATTGGCTCAAGATATCGATTATGGCGACATGTCCCCTCGAGACTGGCTGAAAGACAAAGATTGGGCAACAAGACGTAAGGTTGGTCTGAGTATTCTAATTGATCACGGAGTTCTCTTGCCATGAGCAGCCGAATGAATTTGCCTAGTATGACGACGCCAGATCTGGTGGATCAGTTCGAAGCCTACTCCTTGGAACAGGATCAGGCTTGGCTCTACGACGAGCAAAGAAAGATCAATCGCATATTCGATGTACTAAGAACGATATCAGATGAACTGAAGAGCCGCCCAGGAGATGAAAGACGTGCTCTGGCGCAGCTTTATGACCATCCCAACATGCAGGTTCGGTTGAATGCTGTTAAGTCTTCGCTGGCCGTTGAGCCGGTCGAAGGACGGCGTCAACTTCAGCTCATTGCTGAATCGGGTGACTATCCGGCGGCAGGCGAAGCAGGAATGTCGATCAGGAACCTCGAAGAAGGAATTTTTGTACCGAAGTGAGAAGCGACTAGCGCTCTACCGAACCGCCTCACTAAGCGTCCCGCCCCACATAAAGACATCTTTATACCAACATTGCCCGGCATTCCTGCGCGTGCTACACAGCCCGCCAAATCCGCAGGAGAGCCCGCATGAACGTCCACGCCGCGCCCAATAACGACTACGCCATTGCCGATATCGGCCTCGCCGATTGGGGCCGCAAGGAGCTGACGATCGCCGAGATCGAGATGCCCGGCCTGATGAAGACGCGTGAGGAGTTCGGGCCGTCGCAGCCGCTGAAGGGCGCGCGCATCGCGGGCTCGCTGCACATGACGATCCAGACCGGTGTGCTGATCGAGACGCTGAAGGCGCTGGGCGCCGATGTGCGCTGGGCCTCCTGCAACATCTATTCGACGCAGGACCATGCGGCGGCGGCCATTGCAGCGTCCGGCACGCCGGTGTTCGCCATCAAGGGCGAGAGCCTGGTCGATTATTGGGAATACACCCACAAGATCTTCGAATGGGCCGATGGCGGCGTGCCGAACATGATCCTGGACGATGGCGGCGACGCCACCGCGCTGGTCCATCTCGGCGCCCGGGCTGAAGCCGGCGACACCGCCTTCCTCGACACCCCCGGCAACGAGGAAGAGGAAGTGCTGTTCGCGGCCATCAAGAAGCGCGTCGCCACCGGCTCCGGCTTCTACACGAAATGCGCCCAGGCCATCCGCGGCGTGACGGAAGAGACCACCACGGGTGTGCATCGTCTCTACGAGATGCAGAAGAAGGGCCTGCTGCTGTGGCCCGCCATCAACGTGAACGACTCGGTGACCAAGTCGAAGTTCGACAATCTCTACGGCTGCAAGGAAAGCCTGGTCGACGGCATCCGCCGCGGCACGGACGTGATGATGGCCGGCAAGGTGGCCATGGTCGCGGGCTTCGGCGATGTGGGCAAGGGCTCGGCGGCCTCGCTGCGCAATGCCGGTTGCCGCGTCATCGTCTCCGAGGTCGATCCGATCTGCGCGCTGCAGGCGGCCATGGAAGGCTATGAAGTGGTGACCATGGAAGATGCCGCGCCGCGCGCCGACATCTTCGTGACCGCGACGGGCAATGTCGACGTCATCACCATCGAGCATATGCGGGCCATGAAGGACCGCGCCATCGTCTGCAATATCGGCCACTTCGACTCTGAGATTCAGGTCGCGGCGCTGAAGAACCTGAAGTGGCACAATGTGAAGCCGCAGGTGGACGAGGTGGAGTTCGCCGACGGCAAGCGCATCATCCTCCTGTCCGAAGGCCGCCTCGTGAACCTGGGCAACGCCACCGGCCATCCGAGCTTCGTGATGTCGGCCTCGTTCACCAACCAGACGCTTGCGCAGATCGAGCTGTTCGTGAACCCGGAGCGCTACGGCCGCGAAGTGTACGTGCTGCCGAAGCACCTCGACGAGAAGGTGGCGGCGCTGCACCTCGACAAGGTGGGCGTGAAACTGTCCCGGCTGTCCGACAAGCAGTCCGCCTATATCGGCGTGCCGCAGACCGGCCCGTTCAAGCCGGATCACTATCGCTACTGAGCGATCCGCCAGGCAAAATTAACCTTATCCACAGAAACGGGCCCGGCGACGGGCCCGTTTCTCTTTTTAGACTCGCCTTCGCCACGAACCGTTGGGCGCGAGTCGCGATGCAGGTACATTGAAACCGATTCGGGGGGTGGCCGTGGGGTGCGGCCAGTGGATCGGCGAGGCGTGCAATGCAGGACCGGTCCAGAAGGGATCGCCGGGGGGTGCTGACGCCGCTGGCTGCCGCCATTCTGTGGCCGGCCACGGCTGACGCCGCGCCCCTGCCCTTCGGCTCCACGCATTCCGAGCTTGGCCAGTTGGCCGTGTCGCTCGGCCTCGTCCTCGTCACCACCGCCACGACCTATGTGTTCGCACGCGCACGGATCCGTGCCACGGAACGCGAGGCGGAACTGCGGGGCACCATCGCCCAGTTGCAGTCCCGGCTCGACCGCTCGGAAGCGCTGCTCTCCGCCGAGCCGCAGATCATCGCCACCTTTGGCCATGGCGAGGAGCTGGAAGTCACAGGCGCGCTGCCGACCACCACGGGCGTGCCCGGGGGCCGGCGCGCGCTGGGCTTCGGCGCCTGGCTCGGGCCGGAGGAGGCCGCCCGCGTGGAACAGTTGGTGGATACGCTCCGGGAGCGCGGCGAGGGCTTCGACACCAGCGTGCCGACGCGCCGCGGCGGCTATGTGGCGCTTGACGGCCGTGCCGTGGGCGGGCGCGCCGTGGTGCGCATCCGCAGCCTCGAGGGCGAGCGCCTGACCATCGCGGAGCTGGAAGCCCGCCAGCATGCAACACAGGCCCAGCTGGCCGGGCTGAAGGCGCTGCTCGACGGCGTGCCGCAACCGGCCTGGATGCGCGATGCCGAGGGCAAGCTGTCCTGGGTGAACGCGGCCTATGTGCGGTCAGTCGAGGCGGTGGACGCCGACGCCGCCGTGGCCGCTGGCATGGAGCTGTTCGACACCACCGTCCGCGAAAAGGCGGGTGCCGCCGCGGCAACCGGCGGTGGCGTGTTCCGCTACAAGACGCCGGCCATCGCCGCCGGGGAGCGGCACGTCTTCGACATCCACGAGATCCGGCAGGGCTCGGGGCGCGCGGGGCTCGCCGTCGACGTCACCGATCTGGAGGACATGCGCACGGACCTGTCGCGTCGCGTGGCCTCGCACCGCAAGACCCTGGACGAGCTGACCACGGGCGTCGCCATCTTCCGCTCGGACGGGCGGCTGGCCTTCCATAACCACGCCTTCCGCCAGCTGTGGCGGTTGGATTCCATGTTCCTGCAGCAGGAGCCGACCGACAGCGCCATCCTGGACCGCCTGCGCGCGGAGGAGGCCCTGCCGGAGCCCTCGAACTACCGCGAATGGAAGGCGCAGCTGCAGGAGGCCTACCGCTCCGTGGAGCCGCGCGAGCATTGGTGGCACCTGCCGGACAGCCGCACCATGCGCGTGGTGCAGACGCCGAACCCGGAAGGCGGCGTGACTTATCTGTTCGACGACGTGTCGGAGCGCATCGACCTCGAATCCCGCTACAACGCCATGATCCGCGTGCAGCGCGAGACGCTCGACAATCTGCGCGACGGCGTGGCGGTGTTCGGCTCGGACGGGCGGCTGCGGCTGTACAATCCGGTGTTCGCGCAGATGTGGAAGCTGCCGGCGACCGAGCTTTCCGCCTCGCCGCACGCGCGGCGCATCTTCTCGCTGTGCCGCGTGCTGCACCAGCCGCCCGAGCCATGGGAGATGCTGACCACCGCCGTCACCGCGATGCAGGAAAGCCGCCTGCCAGTGTCAGGGCGCATCGAGCGGGCGGACGGCGCCAGCATCGACATCGCCAGCGTGCCGATGCCGGACGGAGCGACCATCGTCACCTTCTCCGATGTCAGCGCCGGCGTGGCCATGGAGCGCGCGCTGAAGGACCGCAACGAGGCGCTGGAAGCGGCCGACCGGCTGAAGAACGCCTTCGTGAAGCACGTCTCCTATGAGCTGCGCTCGCCGCTGACCAACATCATCGGCTTCACCGAACTGCTGGCCGACCCATCGACCGGGCCGCTGACCACGCGGCAGCGCGAATATGCCGGGCACATCCTCGAAAGCTCCGCCTCGCTCTACACCATCATCAACGACATCCTGGACCTCGCCACCATCGATGCCGGGGCTATGGAGCTGGAGCTCAGCCGCGTAGATGTGCGCTCCGCCGTGCAGTCCGCCGTGGAAGGCGTGCGCGGACGCCTCGCCGGTGCCGGGCTGACGCTGGAGATCTCCATTCCGGCCGGCGCGGGCAGCTTCGTGGCCGACGAGAACCGCGTGCGGCAGGTGCTGTTCAACCTGCTGTCCAATGCCATCGGCTTCAGCCCGGAAGGCGGTAAGGTCAGCCTTGTGGTGGGCCGCAACAATGACTGCATGACCTTCACGGTCAGCGACAATGGTCCGGGCATTCCGGCCGAGGTCATCGAGAAGGTGTTCGACCGCTTCGAAAGCCACACCGAGGGTTCGCGTCACCGGGGAGTCGGGCTCGGCCTGTCCATCGTGCGTTCGTTCGTGGAACTGCATGGCGGCAAGGTCTGGATCGACCCATCGCAGGGCCAGGGCACCCGCATCACCTGCACCTTGCCGCTCGATGCCGGCGCGGCACGTCTCGCGGCCGAGTGACCATGGCAAGCACCTCGGACACAGCCACGGCTCTCGCACTGCCGGATGAGGCCGCCACCACCCGCCTGGCCGCAGCCCTGGCTCCGCTCCTGAAGCCCGGCGACGTCGTGGCACTGGCCGGCGATCTGGGATCGGGAAAGACGACCTTTGCCCGGCAGGTCATCCGGCGCATCGCGGGAGATCCGGAGCTCGACGTGCCGAGCCCCACCTTCAGCCTGATCCAGACCTATGACACGCCTCGGGGCACCGTTCTCCACGCGGACCTTTACCGCGTCGCCGATCCCGAGGAGTTGCTGGAGATCGGCTGGGACGAGGTTGGTGGCGGCGTCATCGCTCTCGTGGAATGGCCGGAGCGTGCCGGCAGCGATCTCGCCAGCGGCGCCCTGCGGCTGACCTTCTCCATCGATCCGGAGCGGCCGTCGGACTCACGCCGCGTCGAGATCGGGGCGTCCGACGACTGGATGAAGCGCATCGAACGCGGCTTGCAGGTGGCGGCCTTCCTCGACGAGGCCGGATGGGGCACCGCGCAGCGCCTGTATCTGCAGGGCGACGCGTCTTCCCGGCGTTATGAACGCCTGGTGACGGGTACATCGAGCGCCATCCTGATGGACGCTCCTGCGCGCCCGGACGGTCCCGCCATCCGGGATGGCAAGCCATATAGCCGGCTCGCGCATCTTGCCGAGGACGTGGTGCCGTTCATCGCCGTGGCGGGGGCGCTGCGCGAGGCCGGCTTCTCTGCGCCACAGGTGCTTTCGGCCGACGCGCCTGCAGGGCTGCTGCTGACGGAGGATTTCGGCGGCGAGACCGTGCTGGTCGGCGGCGCGCACACGGCCGAGCGACTGACCGTGGCGGCCGATGTGCTGGTAGAGCTCCACGGCAGAGAACGCTCCAGCCAGATCCCCTATGGCGACGGCTCCTACACCATTCCCGATTACGACCTCGATGCGCTGCTGATCGAAACGGAACTGCTGGCCGATTGGTACATCCCGGCCGCGGGTGCGCCGCTCGGGGCAGCAGATCGCGCCCGTTTCCTCCAGCTTTGGCGCGACACCCTCGACGCCGTGCAGGGCAGCCAGGCGACCTGGGTGCTGCGCGATTACCACTCACCGAACCTGATGTGGCTGCCGGAGCGCGAGGGTATCCGTCGTATCGGCCTGCTCGACTTTCAGGACGCGGTGATGGGCCACCCGGCCTATGATCTGGTCTCGCTGCTTCAGGACGCCCGCGTGGATGTTCCCGAGGCGCTGGAGATGCAGCTCCTCTCCCGCTATGTCGGCGCACGCAAGAAGGCGCCGCAGGTGTTCGATCCCAACGACTTCGCCCGCGCCTATGCGACGCTCGGCGCGCAACGTGCGACCAAGATCCTCGGCATCTTCGTCCGGCTCGCGGTCCGCGACGGCAAGCGCGGCTACCTGCGGCACCTGCCGCGCATGCTTGGCTATCTCCGCCGCAACCTCGCGCATCCGTCCCTTGAAGAGCTGCGCGGCTGGTATGTGGATGCCCTCGGCTCCCTCGAGGCTGCGCCTCCCCTATGACCTCGATACGTTCTGCCATGGTGCTGGCGGCGGGCCTCGGCACGCGCATGAAGCCCCTGACCCTGACCATGCCGAAGCCGATGGTGCCGGTCTGCGGGCAGCCGCTGATCGACCATGTGCTCGACCGGCTGGAGGACGCGGGCGCCGAGACGGTGGTGGTGAACCTCCACCACCATGCGGACGTGCTGGAAGCACATCTTGCGGGCCGCAAGCATCCCCGCATCATTCTCTCTGACGAGCGGGACGGTCTGCTCGACTCCGGCGGCGGCATCCGCAAGGCGCTGCCACATCTGGGAGAGCTGCCGTTCTTCGTCATGAACGCCGACACGATCTGGATCGAGGGCATGCGCCCGAACCTGCGCGGCCTTGCACAGGCGTTTGACGGGGACCGCATGGACGGCCTGCTGCTGCTTGCGGCCTCAACCACCAGCGTCGGCTATGACGGGCGCGGCGACTTCCTGCTGGACCCGGAGGGGCGCCTCGCGCGCCGTCCCGAGCGCGGCGTCGCGCCCTTTGTCTATGCGGGCGCGGCCGTGCTTCACCCCCGCCTGTTCAGGGACGCGCCGGAGGGCGCGTTCTCCCTGAACCGCCTGTTCAACACAGCCATTGGGGACGGCCGTCTGTTCGGCTTGCGCCTGGAAGGCTTGTGGATGCATGTCGGCACGCCCGAGGCCATTGCCGAGGCCGAGACATGCTATGCGACAAGCGCCGCCTGAACGCAGCCGATCCAATGTCCTGACCGTTCCGTCGGGCGTGCCGTTTCTGGACGTGCTGGCCGAGTACCTGCTGGACGGCGGCCTCGTTGCCGGGCCACCGTTGCGGAACGATCCACTGGGCCTGATGGATGCCCGCATCTACCTGCCCACACGGCGCGCCGCGCGCGAGCTCGAGGCCATCTTCACGCGGCGGCTGGGCGGTTTCGCGCTGCTGCCCCGCATCATCGCGCTGGGCGAGTTCGCGGATGAGGACGACCCGTTCGGGGAGGACGGCCAGGAACCGGCCGAGTTGCCGCCTTCGGTCGGCGAAACCGCCCGCCGCCTGTTCCTCGCGCGTCTCGTCAGGGCCTGGGCCGGGCATGTCGCCGCCAACCTTTCCCCGGGCGCCGAAGAGGCCGACCTCATCCCCACAAGCCCGGGCAGCGCCGTGGCTCTGGCGACCGAACTCGGCCGCCTGATCGACAGCTTCGAGACGGAGAACGTCGATTGGGGCATGCTGGTCGGCCTCGTCCCCTCCGAGCATGACCGCATCTGGGACCTGACGCGGGATTTCCTGAAGATCGCGTCCCAGCACTGGCCGGCCTACCTCTCCGAGACCGGCCTGATCGGAGCCGCCGAGCGCCGCAACCTCCATCTCCGCGCCATGGCCGAGAGCATCCGCGCGGAGCGGCCGGAATGTCCGGTGGTGGTCGCCGGCTCCACCGGCTCCATTCCCGCCACGGCGGACCTGATGGCGGCGGTGTCGCGTCTGCCGCGCGGCGCAGTGGTGCTGCAGGGCCTCGACACCGATGCCGACGACGACACATGGCGCGAGATCGGCGGGCGCACCGGCGACCGCCCCGCATCGGCTGCGGCATGGACGCATCCGCAGAACGCCTTCTACCGGCTTCTCGAGAGGCTCGATCTGCAACGCGGCGAGATCGGCCATTTGTCGCGCCCGGACGTGGCCCGCGATGCGCGGCGCAGCCTTGTCTCGCGCGCGCTTCTGCCGTCCGAGCGCACCGAGACCTGGGCCAGCGATGCGCCCCGGCAGGCGGATGAGGCCCTGGCCGGGCTGACGCTGGTCGAAGCCGCGAACGAGCGCGAGGAGGCGCTGGCCATCGCGGTCGCCCTGCGCGAAACGCTGGAGCATCCTGAGCACACGGTTGCGCTGGTCACGCCGGATCGGACGCTTGCCCGACGCGTCGCGGCCGAACTGCGACGCTGGAACGTTGAGGTCGAGGACAGCGCTGGGCTTCCGCTCGCCGAAAGCCGGATCGGCATCCTCGCCCGGCTTCTGGCGGATGCCGCGCGCGACGACCTCGCTCCGGCCGATGTGCTGGCTTTGCTGGGCCATCCCGAGGCCGGCTTCGGGCTGGACCCCGCCGGGCGGCGGCGCGGTGCGACGGCTCTTGAGTTCGGCGCGCTGCGGGGCCCGACTCCGCCTCCCGGCGCGGCGGGGCTGGGCCACGCCATTGCGCTGGCACGCGGTGAGGCGCGCGAGCAGCAGAGCTTCGCGCACCCAGCCCGCAACGCCTTGGCCGAGGAAGACTGGGACGCGGCCTCGCGCCTGATCGAGTGCCTGCACCGCGCCCTTGAACCGCTCTGCGCACTGGGACGCGGAGGGCGCGAGGCGCCGCTCCACGATCTGCTGGTTGCGCACCGCAGCGCCATCGAAGCGGCGTTGGGCGGGGAGAAGGACAACCCGGACTGGGCGACGCTCGCGGCGTTCTTCGATGAGGCCGATGGCGCGGAGGCCGTGCAGTTCACCGTTGGGCTGGCCGACTACCCCGCCGTGTTCCGCGCCATGCTTCAGGGCCGCGCCGCCCGGCCCGTGACGCCGGGACATCCGCGCCTGCGCATCCTCGGCACGCTGGAAGCCCGCTTGCTCGGCTTCGACCGGCTGGTGCTGGGCGGACTGGTGGAGACGGTGTGGCCGCCGCAGACGGTGAACGACCCCTTCCTCTCCCGCCCCATGCGCGCGGCTCTGGGCCTGCCCCCGCCGGAATGGCGCATCGGCCTCGCGGCCCACGACTTCGAGATGGCGCTCGGCGGGCCCGACGTGCTCCTGACGCGGGCCCTGAAGAGCGGCGGCGCGCCGAGTGTCGCCTCACGTTGGGTGCAGCGGCTGGCGGCGGTGTCCGGAGAGACGTGGAAGCCGGTGCAGGAGCGCGGCCACCGCTACCTCTCACTTGCACGGGCGCTGGACGATGCACCGGTGAAACGCGCCGGCGCGCCTGCGCCCCGCCCGCCGCTCGACCTGCGCCCGCTGCGGCTCTCGGTCACCGAGGTCGAGACTCTGATCCGCGATCCGTACGCGATCTATGCGCGCCACGTGCTGCGGCTGCAGCCGCTGGAACCGGTGGGCGTGCTGCCGCAGGCCTCCGACCGTGGCACCATCATCCACGGGGCGCTGTCGCGCTTCATCGAGGAACGCGATGTGTTCGCGCCGGATGCGGCGGAGCAGCTTTGCGCCATTGGCCGCGAGGCCTTCGAGCCGTTCTGGGCCTTTCCCGACATCCGCGCCCTGTGGTGGCCGCGGTTCCAGCGCATCGCGCGCTGGTTCGTGGAATGGGAGCGCACGCGCCGGCCGGGCATCGCGGCTCCCTTCACCGAGAAGCGGGGTCGCCTGTCCTGGCCACTGGGCACGCGCGGCGAGTTCACGCTGTCGGGGCGTGCGGACCGGCTCGACCAGCTGGCCTCGGGAAGCTTTGCGATCCTCGACTACAAGACGGGCGCGCGGCCGGGCGACCGCGAGGTCTGCGCCGGCTTCTCGCCGCAGCTGCTGCTGGAGGGCGCCATCCTGCGGCATGGCGCCTTCGAGGACGGCCTGTCAGGTGAGGTGGAGGACTACCTGTATGTCCGCCTCACCGGAGGCGCGCAGCCCGGCGACGCCCATCGGGTGGACACCGACACCCGCACGCCCGCGGAACTCGCGGATGAGGCGCTGGCCAAGCTGAAAGCGCTGATGGAGGATTTCGAGCGGGAGGAGCAGCCCTACCGCTCCCACACCTATCCAAAGTTCATGCGCGGCATCCAGGGCACCTACGACCATCTGGCCCGCTACGCGGAATGGTCCATCGCGCCCGAGAGCGACGAGGGTTCGGAGGCATGAAGCCGCTCTTCGCCAGCGAGATCACCAAGGAACGCCAGCTCCTTGCCGCCGACCCGACGGCCTCGGCCTGGGTGTCGGCCAATGCCGGCTCCGGCAAGACCACCGTCCTGTCCAACCGCGTCATCCGGCTGCTGCTGTCCGGTGTCGAGCCGTCGCGCATCCTGTGCCTGACCTTCACCAAGGCCGCGGCGGCGAACATGTCGAACCGCGTGTTCAGCAGGCTTTCGGCCTGGGCGACGCTGCCGGATGCGGAACTGGACAAGGCGCTGGACGGCCTGGGCGCCGGGCCTGCGAACGCGGTGCTGCGCGCGCGCGCGCGGCGGCTGTTCGCACGGGCGCTGGAAACGCCGGGCGGGCTGAAGGTGCTGACCATCCACGCCTTCTGCGAGCGCGTGCTGCACGGCTTCCCGTTCGAGGCGCGGGTGCCGGCGTCCTTCACAGTGCTGGACGACCGCCAGCGTGAGGAGCTTGTGGCCGCCGCCCGCGCGGAGGTCCTGGCCCTTGCCGCCGACGGCAGCAGCAATGCCGTGGCCGGTGCGCTGGGCGCGCTTCTCACGGAAGCCGGCGACGGTACCATCGACAGGGCGCTCGGCGAGATGCTGCGCCGGGGCGAGCAGGTGGCCGCACTGATGCGTCAGGATGGCGCCGACACCTCTGCCCGCACGGCGAACCGCATCGCGGCCGCGCTTGGTCTCATGCCCGGGGAGACGGTGGAGAGCATCAATGCCGAGATCGTGGACGAGCAGGCGGCCGTCGCCCGCTGGCCCGACCTCCTCGGCTGGCTGCGCAGCGGCACGGCGAACGACCACAAGCTTGCCGACTGCATCGAGGAGGCGCGCGCTGCGGCATCCCCTCACGGGCGGCGGACCGCCTATCTGAGCCTGTGCCTGACCAAGAAGCTGGAGCCCCGCTCCGACAAGCAGTTCGTGACCAAGAAGCTGCGCGATGCGCGGCCGGACCTCTACGAGTTCCTGCTGGAGGAACGCGAGCGGCTCGCGGCACTGATCACGCGCCGCCGCGCCGCCGCCACTGGCGAGCGCAGCATGGCGCTGCTCACCATCGCCGATGCCGTGTGGTCGCGCTACGCCGTTGAGAAGGCGCGGCGTGGGGCACTGGACTTCACGGACCTCATCACCGCGACGCGCGCGCTGATCCGCGACACGGGCGCTGCCTGGGTGCACTTCAAGCTGGACCAGGGCATCGATCACATCCTCGTGGACGAGGCGCAGGACACCTCGCCCGAGCAATGGGAGATCATCGCCGGGCTGGCCGCGGAGTTCACCGCGGGCGAAGGTGCGCGCACCCAGAGCCGCACAGTCTTCGCGGTGGGCGACGAGAAGCAGTCCATCTTCAGCTTCCAGGGCGCGGCGCCGGCCGAGTTCGACCGCTGGCGGCGCACCTACACGCAGATGCACGTGGAGGCCGGGCTGGTCTTCCATCCCCTGCCTCTCACGCAGAGCTTCCGGTCTGCTTCCGCCGTGCTTGAGGCCGTCGACCAGACCTTTGCCGCGCCTGAGGCCCATGCCGGCCTGTCCTCGGAGGCCGTGGGCACGGCGCATGACACGGCGCGCACCGGGGCGCCCGGCCGCGTGGAGGTCTGGCCGCTGATCGAGCCGGCCGACAAGGGCGACGAGGAAAAGCCCTGGAACGCACCGCTCGATGCGGTGGCGGAGAGGAGTCCGGTGGTGCAGCTTGCGGGGCGCATCGCCGGGGCCGTGAAAGGATGGACCCGCGGCGAGGATGTGCTGGGCCCCTGCCCCGCCGTGCCGGAAGGCGAAATCCTGATATTGGTGCGCAATCGCGGGCCGCTCTTCGAAGCGGTCTTGCGCGAGCTGAAGAACGCCGATGTGCGCGTGGCGGGCGCGGACCGGCTGGTTCTCGGCGGCCACATTGCGGTGCTGGACCTTCTGGCGCTGGCCGATGTGCTGGTGCAGCCGGCGGACGATCTTGCGCTGGCCGGCGTGCTGAAGAGCCCGCTCTTCGGCTTCGACGACGACGATCTGATGCGCCTCGCGCCGAAGCGCGCGGGTGGTCTTCGGTCGGCCCTGCGGAACTCGCCAGAAGCGGCGTTCGTGGAAGCGGACCGGACCTTGTCGCGCTGGGCCGCGACGGCGGCGCGGCAGCGCCCGTTCGATTTCTACGCAGGCGTGCTGAGCCATGGCGGCGGACGGCGCGCGTTCCGCTCGCGGCTGGGCGCGGAAGTGGATGACGTGCTGGACGAGTTCCTGCGCCTCGCCATTACCTATGGAGAGAGCGAGACGCCGAGCCTGTTCGGCTTCGCGGCCTGGATGCGGGCAGCACCCGCCGAGATCAAGCGCGACCTCGAGACCGGTGGCTCGGAAGTGCGCGTGATGACGGTGCACGGCGCCAAGGGGCTCGAGGCCCGACTGGTGGTGCTCGCGGATTTCGGCTGTCCCCGGCAGGGCAGCAAGGCCCCCGTCATCTACGGCGTGGACGAACCCGGCCGCCGCGAAGGCGAGGCCGAGCTCCTGCTGTGGTCGCCCAAGAAGGACGACGATCCGCCGCCGCTGACGGCTGCCCGGCTGGCCGAAACCGCCGAGGACGAAGGAGAGCACCGCCGCCTCCTCTATGTGGCCCTGACACGTGCGGAGGATCGCCTGGTCATTGCCGGCCATGTGGGGCAACGCACCAAGCGGGACGGCTCCTGGTACGGGCTGGTGGCCGGTGCGCTGGACCAGCCTTTCGGCACCCGGCATCACGTGGGGGCATTCGGCGGCGAAATGGTCGTCTACAGCACGGGAGACGCGGTGCAGGCGGAGGCAAGTGCGCCCGCCGTGCCCCTCTCCCCGGACCTGCCCGTCTGGCTGCGTGCGCCTGCGCGGGCTGAGGCCCCGGCGGCCGTGCGGCTGGCTCCCTCCCGCGCGCTGCCGCATGTGCCGTCCACTCCGGGCGAAGCCGGCGGCATGGAACGCGGGCGCCTCCTGCACCGTCTGCTGGAGGAATTGCCGCGCCTCCCGCCGGAGACGCGCGGAACGGCGGCTGCGCGCTATCTTGCTCGCAGGGCTCCCGGTCTGTCGGCTGTCGAGCAGGCCGACATCGCCCGCGAGGCGGTGGACATCACCTTGCAGCCCCATCTGGCCGCGCTGCTCGGACCGTCCGCCCGCGCCGAGGTGCCGCTGACGGGCGAGCTCTCGCGGGCGGATGGCACGTCCTTGCTCGTCGCCGGGCGGGTGGACCGCCTGCTGGTGGAAGAGGATCGCGTCCTGCTGGTCGATTTCAAGAGCGAGCGCGCGGTGCCCGCACGCGTGCCCGATCACTACGTGGCGCAGTTGGCCCTCTACGGCGCGGTACTGCGCGAGCTGTTCACCGGGCGCCGGGTGGAATGCGCCGTGCTCTGGACCAGCACCGGAGAACTGGCCGTGGTTGGCGAGGCCCAGTTGAATGCAATGCTGGCCCGCATCCTGGCCCTGCCGCCCCTTCCTTGACGCTTTCGGGAAGGGTTCCTACGTTCCCGTCAACGCCGCCGGCCGCGCCCGGCCACTCTGATTCGAGGTATATGCAATCATGGCCACCGTGAAGATCACCGATTCCAGCTTCGCCGATGACGTGCTGAAGTCCGACACCCCCGTCGTCGTCGACTTCTGGGCGGAATGGTGTGGCCCGTGCCGCATGATCGGCCCGGCGCTGGAAGAGATTTCCACCGAACTCGCCGGCAAGGTGAAGGTGGTGAAGCTGAACATCGACGAAAACCCGGCAACCGCCGCACAGTTCGGCGTTCGCTCGATCCCGACTCTGCTGATGTTCAAGGACGGCCAGCAGGTTTCGAACCATGTCGGCGCCGCACCGAAGTCGAAGCTGTCGCAGTGGATCGAAGGCGCGATCTGATCGCCCGGAACTCGCAGGAAAAAGCCCCCTCACGGGGGCTTCTTTCATTCCGGCGGCGTGCCGTTTGCGGCCAGCACCTCGCCCGCAAGGTACAGTGATCCCGTGATGAGCACGCGAGGCGGCAAGTTGTCGTCTTCCAACTCGACCGCCCGCAGCGCCTCTTCGAGGCTGGCATAGGGCAGTGCCGGCAATCCGGCGTAATCGGCCGAAGCTGCCACCTCTTCCGCCGGCAGGCTGTTCTCGCTGCCGGCGATCGGTACCGCCAGCACAGTCGAAGCCAAGCCGCTGAAAGGCTCGAAGAAGCCTTCCGAATCCTTGGTGTTCAGCATGCCGGCTATCAGGACCAGGGGACGTGCGACACGTTCTTCCAGTTCCGCCATGGTGGATGCGACGACGCGGCCGCCATCGGGATTGTGGCCCCCGTCCAGCCAGAGCTCAGATCCTTCCGGCAGCAGGTCCAGGAGCGTGCCGGTGGTGAGGCGCTGAAGGCGCGCGGGCCATTGCACGGTCTGCAGTCCTGTCTCGATGTCGGACGCGGAGATGCCGAGATCCGGCAGCGCGCGGAGGGTCGCGATGGCCGCGCCGGCATTTTCATGCTGGTGACGACCGGCGAGACGCGGCAGCGGCAGATCGAGCAGCCCATTCTCGTCTTCGAAGACGAAGCGCCCCCGCTCTTCCCGCGCCTGCCAGTCCTGCCCCGAGATCAGCAACGGTGCGCGCACGCGGGCGGCGCAGACCTCGAGGACGTCGCGGACCGCGTCGCCCTGCGCCGAGATGACGGCAGGCACGCCGCGCTTCATCACGCCGGCCTTCTCGATGGCGATCTGCTCCACGGTGTCGCCGAGGAAGCCGGTATGGTCAATCGAGATAGAGGTGATCACCGAGGCCAGGGGCTTGTCGATGACATTCGTCGCGTCGAGCCTGCCACCGAGACCGACTTCAAGCAGCAGCACATCCGCCGGCACACGGGCGAACAGCAGGAACGCCGCAGCGGTGGTGATCTCGAACTGCGTGATGGCGGCGCCGTCATTGATGCGCTCCACCTCTTCCAGCGCGGAGACGAGCGTCTCCTCCTCCACGAGCGTGCCCGCAAGGCGGATCCGCTCGTGAAACCGCACGAGATGCGGCGAGGTGTAGACGTGGACGCGCTTTCCGGCTGCTTCCAGCATGGCGCGCAGGAACGCGACCGTGGAGCCCTTGCCGTTCGTGCCCGCGACATGGATGACCGGAGGCACCTGCCGCTCTGGATGGCCCAGGCGCTCCAGAAGATCGGTCATGCGTCCGAGGGACAGGTCGATGCGGCGCGGATGCAACGCCACCAACCGGTCGAGGATGGCGCTGCTCTCGGTGCCCATCAGTCCAGACGCCCGTCGATCACTCGGCGGCCGCGGCTTCCACCGGCTGCACGTCGAGCGGGGTGATGATGGGCTCCGCCATCGCCACCGCCGGGGACTTGGTGAGGATGCGGCACAGGCGGCTGAGGGTGCTGCGGAGGTGATGGCGGTGCACCACCATGTCCACCATGCCGTGCTCCTTGAGGTACTCGGCGCGCTGGAAGCCTTCCGGCAGCTTTTCGCGGATGGTCTGCTCGATGACGCGCGGACCGGCGAAACCGATGAGGGCGCCGGGCTCCGCGATGTGGAAATCGCCAAGCATGGCGTAGGACGCCGTGACGCCGCCGGTGGTGGGGTTGGTCAGCACCACGATGTAGGGCAGCCGCGCCTCGCGCAGCATCTGCACGCCCACGGTGACGCGCGGCATCTGCATCAGGGACAGGATGCCCTCCTGCATGCGCGCGCCGCCGGAGGCCGCAAACAGGATGAAGGGCGCCTCACGGCGCACGGCTTCCTCGAGGCCCGCGATGAGGGCTTCGCCGGCAGCCATGCCGAGAGAGCCGCCCATGAAGTCGAAGTCCTGGACGGCCACGACGACCTGCAGGCCTTCCAGCTCACCGGCGCCGACACGCACCGCGTCCTGCATGGACGTCTTGGCGCGGGCATCCTTCAGGCGGTCGACGTAACGCTTCTCGTCGCGGAACTTCAGCGGGTCCACGGCCACGTCGCGGAAGTGGATCTCCTCCCACTCGCCGTCGTCGAACACGCTCTTCAGCCGCTGATCGGCCTTCATGCGCATGTGGTATTCGGAGCCGGGAATGACCCAGAGATTGGCCTCCACGTCCTTGTGGAAGACGAGCTGGCCGCTGTCCGGGCACTTGATCCAGAGGTTCTCGGGCACCTCGCGGCGGCCCAGGAAGCCCTTTATGCGCGGGCGGACGACATTGGTGATCCAGTTCATTGCGGGCGCTCCCTAGACGCTATTCGGCGGCGGCGGCGCGGGCCGCTCTGATGCCAGCCGATAGCGAACGCACGATGTCGGTAACGGCGGAGACTGTCTTTTCCGTGGCGCGTCCATCAACCAGGCTGGTGCGCACCGTATCGACCAATGCCGAGCCGACCACGACGCCATCGGCATTGCGGGCGACCGCTTCCGCATGGGCGGCGGTCTTGACGCCGAAGCCGACCGCAACCGGCAGGTCGGTGTGGCTCTTGATGCGCGACACGGCGCGGCCAACCGCGTTGAAATCGGGCGCAGCCCCGCCGGTAATGCCGGTGACGGAGACGTAGTAGACGAAGCCGGACGTGTTGCGCAGCACGACGGGAAGCCGGGCCTCGTCCGTGGTGGGCGTTGCCAGCCGGATGAAGTTGAGACCGGCTGCGAGCGCCGGCAGGCAGAGCTCCGGGTCTTCCTCCGGCGGCAGGTCCACGACGATGAGGCCATCGACACCGGCCGCAAGCGCTTCAGACAGGAACCGGTCGACGCCGTGGACATAGATGGGGTTGTAGTAGCCCATCAGCACGACGGGGGTGTCCGGATCGCCGGCGCGGAAGGCCCGCACCAGGTCGATCGTCTTGGCGAGGTCCTGCCCGGCGGCGAGCGCCCGGAGGCCGGCAGCCTGGATGGGCGCACCGTCGGCCATCGGATCCGTGAAGGGCATACCGAGCTCGATGACATCCGCCCCGGCTTCCGGAAGAGCCTTCAGGATGGCGAGCGATGTCGCCGGATCGGGATCGCCGGCCATGACGAAGGTGACGAGGGCCGCGCGGCCCTCGCTGCGGCAGGCCGCGAAGCGGCGGTCGATGCGGGTCTGGCTCACAGGCTGGTTCCCAGGATCTCGGCCACCTGCGGCACGTCCTTGTCGCCCCGCCCGGAGAGGTTGACGACCATCAGATGGTCCTTCGACTTATTGGGCGCGAGGTCGGCCACCTTGGCCAGAGCATGCGCGGACTCGAGGGCGGGAATGATGCCTTCCAGCCGCGAGCACAGGCCGAAAGCTTCCAGCGCCTCCTCATCGGTGCAGGACAGGTACTGGACCCGGCCCACATCGTGCAGCCAGGAATGCTCGGGCCCGATGCCGGGATAATCGAGACCGGCCGAGATGGAATGGCCTTCCTCGATCTGGCCGTCATCGTTCATCAGCAGATAGGTGCGGTTGCCGTGCAGGATGCCGGGCTTGCCGCCGGCGATGGAGGCCGCGTGCAGTCCGCTGAGGCCGTGACCGGCCGCTTCCACGCCGTAGATCTCCACCGAGGGATCGTCGAGGAAGGGATGGAACAGGCCCATGGCGTTGGAGCCGCCGCCCACGCAGGCGAGCAGGCTGTCCGGCAGGCGGCCTTCCATCTCCTCCATCTGCTGGCGCGTCTCGTGGCCGATGATCGACTGGAAGTCGCGCACCATGGCCGGATAGGGGTGCGGGCCCGCCACCGTGCCGATGCAGTAGAAGGTGTCGTGGACGTTGGCGACCCAGTCGCGCAGCGCCTCGTTGAGCGCGTCCTTCAGGGTCTTGGAGCCGGAGTGAACGGGGATGACCTCGGCGCCCAGCATCTTCATGCGGAACACGTTCGGCGCCTGACGGGCCACGTCGACCGCGCCCATATAAACCACGCATTTCAGGCCGAAACGCGCGCACAGGGTGGCGGTGGCGACGCCGTGCTGTCCGGCGCCGGTCTCCGCGATGATGCGCTGCTTGCCCATGCGCCGCGCGAGCATGATCTGCCCCAGCACATTGTTCACCTTGTGGGAGCCGGTGTGATTCAGCTCCTCGCGCTTCAGGTAGATCTTGGCGCCGCCGAAATGCTCCGTCAGCCGCTCCGCGAAATAGAGCGGGCTGGGACGGCCCACATAGTGCGTCAGGTAGCCGTCCATCTCCTTTTGGAAGCTCGGGTCGTTGCGCGCATCCTCATAGGCTTGCTCGAGCTGCAGGATCAGCGGCATCAGGGTCTCGGCCACGAAGCGGCCGCCATAGATGCCGAAGCGCCCGGTCTCGTCCGGGCCGGTGCGGAAGGAATTCGGCTGCACGTTCACGACGACTGTTTCTCCTGCCGGGCATCGGCGCCGCGCACGGCCTGGATGAAGGCGCGGATAAGATCGGGGCTCTTCTCGCCGGGCGCGGTTTCCACGCCGGACGACACGTCGACGGCGCGCAAGCCGCTCACCTTGAGCGCATCCGGAACATTGTCCGCATTGAGCCCTCCGGAAAGCATGAAGCCGCCGCTCGGGTCAAGACCGCGCAGCAGCGTCCAGTCGAATGACCTGCCATGGCCGCCCGGGCGCGTGGCGTCCTTCGGTGGCTTGGCGTCGAACAGGATGCGCTCCGCCAGCGGCGCATAGTCGGCGAGCATTTCGAGATCGGACGCGTCGGAAACCGGCAGCGCCTTCCAGACCTCCACGCCCCGGGGCAAGCGGAACTCGCGGATCTGCTCAGGGGTCTCGCGGCCATGGAACTGCACCACGTCCGGGCGGACCTCCCTTATGATCTCTGCGAGAAGATCGTGCGAGGGATCGACGACCAAGGCCACGACGCGTGCCCGGCCCCGTGCGATGTCCGCAAGCTGGGCCGCTTCCTCTACGGAGACGGCGCGCGGGCTGGGCGGAAAGAAGACGAAGCCGACGTGATCCGCGCCCGCCGCAAGGGCGGCGTCAAGCGCATCCGCTGTCCGGATGCCGCAGATCTTGATCTCGGTGGCCATGGTGGATCAATTGGTCCACACGCGGCGGATTGCAACCCGCCAGCACGCCGCACTCCACTGCTTCAGCGTGCCTGATCGCCGTATGGCACGGGAAGCGTGGAGACCGGCACCTGTGCGCGGAGCCGCGCCGCCTCTTCCTCAAGCCGCCGAACCTCGTATTTCCGGTCCCGCGCCTCGCGACGGTAGCGGCCCTGGCTGATCCAGTCGGCCAGGCTGCCGATGATGAGGCCGAGCGCGATGGCCGCCACGATCACCACGAACAGCGGCAGCTGGATGGAATAGGCCGAAACCTCGGGCGAGAACGGGTCGAGCGACAGGGTCACCGGGGCGCGGTTGGCCAGTGCCAGCAGGATGAGGAGCGCCGCGACGGGCAGCACCAGTATGAGGGTCAGCAGGTTGCGCATGTCCGCGACGTTCCTAATCGATGCCGGCGCGGTTCAGCCGCGCGCGCATTTCCTTGCCGCTCTTGAAGAAGGGAACGGCTTTCTCGGAAACCGAAACGTGCGCGCCCGTCCTTGGGTTTCGGCCGGTGCGCGCCGGACGGCTTTTTACCGAGAAGGCGCCGAACCCGCGAAGCTCCACCCGGTCGCCGCGCTGGAGGGCATCGGAGATGGTGTCGAGGATCGCGTTGACGACGTTTTCCACATCCCGTTGGTACAGATGCGGATTGGCTGCGGCCACCCGCCCGACAAGCTCAGACTTGATCACCCGCGCTCCCCCTAAGTCCCTGCATCTTATATTCTTTTTACTTCAACTGCGAAGGGTGCCAGATCGCCAGGACACCGTCAAGCGCGCCAGCTTCCAGCCGGGTCGAAGCGGCCAGCCGAATGCTCTGGGCGAGGGAGGGAAAGCCCAGCAGATCCGCTGCGAAGGCGGCAGCATCGCCAGCGATGCCAAAGCCAGCCAGTCCCGACTTCTCCGGCGTCCAGTCCCGCACCGGCAGGGATGTCGAAATGCCGCGCTCGCGTTCGAGCCAGGCCCGCGCCTCCTCTTCCCCGCCGATCTCGTCAACAAGGCCGAGTTCCAGGGCCTGGCGTCCCGTGAAGGCGCGTCCGTCCACCACCCGGGTCAGGCGCTCGCCCTCGAGTGCGCGCCGTTCGGCGACTAGGTTCCGGAACCAGTCGAAGCTGTCCATCACCAGCGCCTGCAGGGCGGCTTCCGCATCCGGCGAGGTGGGCTTGAACATGCTGGGCGCGGCCTTGAGGGGTGCGCTCTTCACCTCCTTCACGTCGACGCCGAGATTGCCGAGCAGTCCGGAGACCTCCGGGTACTGCACGAGAACGCCGATGGAGCCGGTCAGGGATGTCTGCCGGGAAACGATGTGGTCGGCCGCGATGGCCGCGACATAGCCGCCGGATGCCGCAAGCGAGCCGAGGACCGCAACGACGGGGCGTTTCTCCGCGATCTTGCGGATGTCGTGGTAGAGCTCTTCCGATGCCGTGACGCCGCCGCCGGGGCTGTCGATCTCAAGCAGCACGGCGGACGCGCCGCTCTTCGCCAGTTCCTGCAGCATCTTGTGCCGCTCGTCGCTTCCGAGGATGACGCCCGACAGCTGCACGCGGGCCACATGGCTGGTGGCCTTGCCGGGCGTGAAGCCGCTGAGCTTCAACCCGCCCGCCACAAGAGCGATGGCCGCGAAGGCGATGGCCGCTACACGCCAGAAGCCGAGACGGCGGCGAAGCCGCCTGCGTTCCACAAGTCCGTCCGCATCGAAGGCCATGTCACTCTCCGGATCTTCCCGGTCTTCTAATCGCAAAAAGCCCGCCCGGATATATCCGGACGGGCCTCTGCATTCACGTCAGTGGAAGGACTGACGTATCCGCTCAGTCTTCGTCCTGCTCGTTGCCCGAACGCTGCTTCAGAGCCGCGCCCAGGATGTCGCCGAGCGAAGCACCGGAGTCGGACGAGCCGTACTGCGCGATGGCTTCCTTCTCCTGCGCCATTTCCAGGGCCTTGATCGACAGGGCCACCTTGGAGGCCTTGCGGTCGAACTGAGTGACGCGCGCATCGAGATGCTGGCCAACCGTGAAACGCTCCGGACGCTGGTCCTGGCGGTCGCGGGCCAGATCGCCGCGGCGGATGAAGGCCGTCAGGTCGGTGTCGATGATCTTCACATCGAGGCCGCCCTCGTTCACAGCCGTCACTTCGCAGGTGACGATGGCGTTCTTACGAACCTCGCCGCTGCGTGCCTCGTCGAACGGATTGCCGCCGACCTGCTTCACGCCGAGCGAGATGCGCTCCTTCTCGACATCGACGTCGAGAACGACGGCGCGAACCATGTCGCCCTTCTTGTAGTCCTCGATGGCAACTTCGCCCGGACGGTTCCAGTCGAGATCCGACAGGTGGACCATGCCGTCGACATCGCCGTCGAGACCCAGGAACAGACCGAACTCGGTCTTGTTCTTGACCTCGCCCTCAACCTCGGCGCCCGGCTTGAAGTTCTCGGCGAAAGCTTCCCACGGGTTCTGCAGGGTCTGCTTGAGGCCCAGCGAGATGCGGCGCTTGGAGGCGTCGACCTCGAGAACCTGCACTTCGACTTCCTGCGAGGAGGAGACGATCTTGCCGGGGTGCACGTTCTTCTTGGTCCACGACATCTCGGAGACGTGGATCAGGCCTTCGATGCCCGGCTCCAGCTCCACGAAGGCGCCGTAGTCGGTGATGTTGGTGACGCGGCCCGAGAACTTGGCCTCGACCGGGTACTTGGCCTCGATGCCCTCCCACGGATCGGCGAGCAACTGCTTCATGCCGAGCGAGATGCGGTGGGTCTCGTGGTTGATCTTGATGATCTTGACCTTGACCTGCTGGCCGATGGTCAGCACCTCGGTCGGGTGGTTCACGCGACGCCATGCGATGTCGGTGACATGCAGCAGGCCGTCGATGCCGCCGAGGTCCACGAACGCACCGTAATCGGTGATGTTCTTGACGACGCCGTCGATGACCTGACCTTCTTCAAGGTTCTGCACCAGTTCCTGACGCTGCTCGGCGCGGGTCTCTTCGAGAACCGTACGGCGCGACACGACGATGTTGCCGCGGCGGCGGTCCATCTTGAGGATCTGGAACGGCTGCGGGATGCCCATGAGCGGGCCGACGTCGCGCACCGGGCGGATATCGACCTGGCTGCGCGGCAGGAAGGCAACGGCGCCGTCGAGATCGACGGTGTAGCCGCCCTTGACCTGGTTGAAGATGACGCCTTCGACCTTGGTGCCGTCGTTGAAGGCAACTTCGAGCTTGACCCAGCTCTCTTCACGGCGGGCCTTGTCGCGGCTCAGAACGGCTTCGCCGAGCGCGTTCTCGACACGCTCAAGGTAGACCTCGACTTCGTCGCCGACGTTCAGGCCGTGCTCGCGGCCATGGCCGCCGAATTCGCGCAGCGCAACGCGGCCTTCCGTCTTCAGGCCAACATCGATGACCGCAACATCCTTTTCGATGGCGGTGACGATGCCCTTGATCACGGAGCCTTCGGCAACGTCGTGATCGTGGAAGCTGGCCTCAAGGAGAGCTGCGAAATCGTCGCGGCTCGGATTGGCGGACGTGGTGGTAGCATTCATGTGGTGAGGATATCCTTCAGCACCGGCGGTTCGTGTGGCAAAAGCCCCGTCCGCCGAACTTGGCCGCTGTCGCTCTGGACAACGGGCCGGCGCTCGGGCGGCGGACAGGACGCGTGTTCGTGGTGTTCCGGCTGGTATCAGCCGCGAGAGGCAAGCCTCTGCCCGGCAGCCTCGACAATGGCGAGAGCAGCCCGAAACGCCGCCTCTATATCGAGTTCCGTGGTATCGAGCAAGCACGCGTCCTCTGCCGGGCGCAGCGGCGCGGTGGCGCGTGCGGTGTCGCGTGCATCGCGTGCACGGATGTCCGCGAGAACCTCCTCGTAGGTGACGCTCTCGCCCCTGCCCAGGAACTCGCCGTGGCGGCGGCGTGCCCGCTCCTCCGCAGAAGCGGTGACGAACACCTTCACGTGGGCATCGGGGCAGATGACGGTGCCGATGTCGCGCCCGTCCAGCACGGCGCCGCCGGGCTGGTTGGCGAAATCGCGCTGCAATTCGACGAGGGCCGCGCGCACCGCCGGAAGCGCGGCGATCACGGAGGCGCCCTCCCCCATTCCGGGTCCGCGCAGGGCTTCGGGATCAAGGGTGCGGATGTCGAGGTTGCGCGCCGCTTCAGCCGCGACGGCTTCATCGTCAAGCGTGCCGCCGGCCGCCAGCAGCCGGTGCGCGACCGCCCGGTAGAGCAGGCCCGTGTCGAGATGGGCCAGCCGAAGATGGGCCGCCAGCCTTTTGCCGAGCGTGCCCTTGCCCGACGCCGCGGGTCCGTCGATCGCGACAATCATGCCGCAGGTCCGATCTTCGCGCCGAGCCCTTCCATAAGACCGGAAAAGGCTGGGAAGCTTGTCGCGATCATCGTGCCGTCGTCCACGGTGACGGGGGTTTCCGAGGCCAACCCCATGACAAGGAAGCTCATGGCGATGCGATGGTCGAGATGGGTGGCGACAGGTCCACCGCCCTGCACCGCTCCGCCGTCCACGATCAGATCGTCGCCCTCGATGCGGGCCGTGACGCCGCACAGCGCAAGGCCGTCCGCGACAGCGGCCAGGCGGTCGCTTTCCTTCACGCGCAGTTCGGAAAGGCCGCGCATGCGGGTGGCGCCCTCGGCGAAGGCCGCCGCCACCGCGAGGACCGGGTATTCGTCGATCATGGCGGGCGCGCGCTCCGGCGGCACGTCCACGCCCTTGAGGCGGCCGGCGCGGACACGCAGGTCCACCACGTCTTCGCCGCCCTCGGAGCGGCGGTCCAGCACCTCGATGTCGGCGCCCATCTCGAGGAGCGTCGTCAGCAGGCCGGTGCGGAGCGGATTGTCCATCATGCTCTCGATGACCACGTCCGAACCGGGCACGATCAGCGCAGCGACCAGCGGGAACGCTGCCGAGGATGGGTCGGCCGGAACGCTGACATGGGTGCCCTTTAGGTCGGGACGGCCTTCCAGCACGATGCGGCGGCCATGCTCGCCTTCCTGCGTTACCGTCACATCGGCCCCGAAATGGCGCAGCATCTTCTCGGTGTGGTCGCGCGTCGCCTCGCGCTCGATGACCGTGGTGCGTCCGGGAGAATTCAACGCCGCCAGCAGCACGGCGGACTTCACCTGCGCGGAGGGGACCGGCGTCTCGTAGGAGACCGGGATCGGATCGGCGGTGCCCCGCAGGGTCAGCGGCAGGCGGCCACCCTCGGCTGCGTCCATCACATCCGCGCCCATTTCCACCAGCGGATCCAGCACACGGCGCATCGGGCGCTTGCGCAGGCTGGCATCGCCGTCGAACACGGCGGTGATGCCATGGCCCGCGACCACGCCCATCATGAGACGGGAGCCGGTGCCGGCATTGCCGAAATCGAGCGGTTCGGACGGAGGAAGCAGCGCCCCCACCCCGACGCCGTCCACGGTCCAGCGCCCCTCGCCCGTCCGTTCGATGGTCGCGCCCAGCGCGCGGCAGGCCGTGGCCGTGGCCAGCACGTCATCGCCTTCCAGCAAGCCTTCCACGGTGGTCCGGCCCGTCGACAGGAGGCCGAAGATCATGGCGCGGTGCGAGATCGACTTGTCGCCGGGAACGCGAACGCGCCCCATCAGCGGGCCGGAACGGCGGGCGGCGAGAGGCGCGGGAGGATGGCTGTGAGACATGGCGGCCGGGTGCTGCAAAGACGGGGCGCCCGCTCTAACATGCACATGCTCTTGCCGCCACAGCCCGCTGCCTCTACTTGACTTGCAAGACACGGCACTGCATGCAGCGCCCCACTCCTGAAATGAGCGGACCTTTTTCGTGGCAAAACCCGAACTCGGAACCAAGCGCGTCTGTCCTGTGACCGGCCGCAAGTTCTACGACCTGAACAAGAACCCGATCATCTCGCCCTATACCGGCATGGTGGTTCCGGTCGCGGCGCTCGCCGGCTCGGCGGCGCTGTCGCGTGCCGCAGCCCGTGCCGAACCCGTCGACAGCCGTCCTGACGAGGGCGAGGAGCTGCTGGATCCGGAGGCCGGCGATGTCGAACTGATCAGCCTGGAAGACGCCGATCAGGACGAGAACGCTGCCGGCAAGAAGGCTCCCGCCGCGGACGAAGACCTCGAGATCGAGGACGAAATCCCGGATGATGACGACGAGGCCGACACCTTCCTCGAGGAAGACGAGGACGAGGGCTCGGATGTGTCCGATCTGATCGATCCCGACATCGTCGGCGATGAAGAGACTTGAGGTAGCCACGAATCTGTGGTTCTAGAGCACCCGTTCCCGGCGCGATTGATTCCGGGAACGATCCACCGGCTTTACCAGCAGCCGGTGCTGCAAAAAGTTTGGGGCCATAGCTCAGTTGGTAGAGCGCTTCAATGGCATTGAAGAGGTCAGCGGTTCGATTCCGCTTGGCTCCACCACTTTTCCCGATGCCGGTCGGCACGTGCTGAATTCATCGTTCGCGACGCTCGGAAGCCCTGAGATTTCAGGGATCGGGCCGGCGGTTCCCGACGGTGGGCTGTTTCCAACTCCATGTTCGATGAACCGCGTTTGGCCGCAATTGGGCGGCACATACGCCGCTGCGTCGCCCGACGCAGTGTGACTGGATCATCGACATGCTTCGTCAGTTGTGCGGACTGGCTTTCCTTCTGATCGCCCTTTCCGGCTGCGCCTCCCGAAATCTCGACGTGCGGGGACTCGATCCCATACCGCCACGCCTCGTCGCCGAGATGAAGGCTCGCGGCATGACGCCCGCAGATCCGATCTTCATCCGCATTCACAAGCAGGAAAGCGAGCTGGAGCTCTGGAAGCGGGACCGCACAGGCAAGTTCGCGCTGCTCAAGACCTATCCGCTGTGCCGCTGGTCAGGAAAGCTCGGTCCGAAAATGGCCGAAGGCGACCGTCAGGCGCCCGAGGGCTTCTACACCGTCACAAGCGCGATGCTGAACCCGCGCTCGAAGTTCAACCTCTCGTTCGATCTGGGCTTCCCCAACAGGCTCGAAAGCGCGCTTGGCTGGAAGGGAACGGCACTCATGGTGCACGGCGCCTGCAGCTCGTCAGGCTGTTACGCCATGACCGATCACGGAGTTGAGGAAGTCTACGCCGTGGTCAGGGACGCACTGGCGGCCGGACAGGACGGTTTCCAGGTCCAGGCTCTCCCGTTCCGCATGACGCCCCAGAACCTCAGCCGCCATCGTGCCGATCCGAACATGCCGTTCTGGCGGAACCTCAAGGAAGGATCCGACAGGTTCGACATACTGCGGCAGCCTCCCGTCGTGCGCGCCTGCGGCCGCCGGTATGTCTTCAATGCGCCGCCCGATGGGGAGCTTGATCCGCTAGGCCGGTGCCCGGCTTTCGGGGCCGAGGCCGAAACGGCTGATCGCCTGGCTGCGATCTCCCTCAGGGACGAGGCAGCCCTCAACTCGCCGTCCGCCGAGGCGGCGAGAAGCTACGTGGACGGCGGGATGCATCCCTCGTTCCGGCAGATCCTCGCCACGTCAGGTGCCAAGCGCCTCGAGAAGATGACCTCATCAGACGTTCCCGTCAGCCGGCCTGAAGCCGCACTGGCTGATCCTTACCGATCCCAGGCCGTCGCAACGGGCCGGTAGCGTGGCCCGGAAGTCTGGGTTTGCGTCTGGTGATCGCGAGAGCATTCCGGCCGCGTAGGCCCGCGCAGCGCTACCGGGCGCCCCGCAGGGGCCTCACCAACAGCCACAGCATCGCGCAGACGGAGATCGCGGCTCCGACGAGGAATGGCACTTCGGAGCCCATGCTGTGCCACAGCCAGCCCGCTGCCGTGTTCCCGACCAGCATGACGACACCCGTTGTGAAGTTGAACGCGCCGAAGGCGCTGCCTTTCAGCCGCTCCGGCGTGGCGTGCGCGATCATCGCGCCCAGCAGGCCCTGCGAAAAGCCCATATGCAGGCCCCAGAACACCGTGCCGAGCACGAAGACCCATGGCGTGGCCGCCCATGCCAGCGTGAGATGCGCCGCCGCAAGGAAGGCCAGGCTGAAGATCAGCAGTCCGCCATAGCCGATGCGATCCGACACCCGCCCCACCGGATAGGCCGCCAGCCCATAGACCGCGTGCATGATGACCATGGCCAAGGGCACCCAGGTGGGCGTGAACCCGGCCTCCAGCGATTTCAGGAGCACGAAGGCCTCGCTGAAACGCGCCAGCATGATGAGCGCCGCAAGGCCGATCACGCCCCAGACGGCGGCGTTCAGCTTCAGCGCCGAGGCGACCCGGACGTCGGAGGGCTTCGGGGGCTCGACGGATCTGGGCTCCCGCACGAACGCGACCAACACAAACACCGCCAGCGCTCCGGGTATGGCGGCAGCCCAGAATACGCTGACGATGTCGCCCGCGAAGAGGATCATCAGAAGCAGGGCGATGATCGGCCCCAGGAAGCCGCCGACCGTATCCAGCGACTTGCGCAGCCCAAAGCTTGCTCCGCGGATCTCCGGCGGGCTTACGGCGGCGATGATGGCATCGCGTGGCGTGCTGCGGATCCCCTTCCCCACCCGGTCCATGGACTTCGCGAGCACGATCAGATCGATGCTGGCCGCCAGCGGGAAGATCAGCCTGGACAGCGCGCCAAGGCCATATCCCACCACGGCAAGCGGCTTCGCCTTGCGGCTCCAGTCGGTGAAGAAGCCGGAGAGCAGCCTTGTGGCTGTGGCCACGGCGACCGAGAGCCCTTCGATGAAGCCGATGGCCAGCGCCGAAGCCCCGAGGCCGGCCGTCAGGTAGAGCGGGAGCAGCGTGCCGACCATCTCGCTCGAGATGTCCATGAGCAGGCTGACCACGCCCAGCATCCATACCGTCGCGGGTATGGCGCCGGTGAACGGTTTGGATGCGCGGGTTTGCAGCAGATCCTGAGGCATGCGCGAGCGTGTAGCAATTGCCGCACGTGGAAGCACGTGCCTCGGCACCACTCAGACCGCCGGTGTCCGGCCTAGTTCTTCGCCCGGAACTTCGCCCACCAGAACCTCAGATCCCGCCACTTGCCGATAAGCCAGAGGGTCAGCGAGCCCACGGGCCCGCGCAGGAACGGCACGTCCTGTGCAATCAGCAGGAGGCCGATGGGAAAGAACTCCAGTCCGACGACCGGCAGGAACCAGAAGAATCCGGCGATGAGGCACAATATGCCGACCGGTATGCGCACCCAGCGCGAACCTGGGCTGCGCAACCAGACAATGGTGCCACGCATTGCCTGCGGGACTTCCTCTTCGAGCGCGTCGAACGCCTCGTCCAGCTTTTTGCGGCCATCCTCCCTGTTCATCGCCAGTCCTCCTCCGCATAGCTGGGACACGGTAACGCGCGGGCAAGGCCCATATTCCCTCGCGCTCCACAGCGTCGATCGCGGCTCTGAAACAGTCATTCAGCTTGCACGATAAACATGACACCGGCGGGACATCTGCCACAGGCGCTTGCCCGATGTGCGCTGGCGCGGCTTGCGGCGGGCACTTCCGGATCGTAAGCCCAATCGGCCATGATCACCGATGCCGGCTTCTACGCCGCAGCCATCCCTGCCGTCATATTGTTGGGCCTCGGCAAGGGAGGCTTCTCGGGCATGGGCGCGCTGTCCCTGCCTATCCTCGCGCTCGCCATCCCGCCACTGCAAGGCGCGGCGATCATGCTGCCCCTCCTGATGGTGCAGGACGTGGTCACGCTCTGGGCCTATTGGCGGAAGTGGGACTGGAGCAATCTCGGCGCGCTGCTGGCCGGCGCGGTGGTGGGCATAGGCATCGCCTACCTGATCGCGGCCTATATCTCGGATGCGATGCTGGAACTGACGCTTGGCCTGATCTGCGTGATCTTCGGCCTTCGCCACCTGCTGACGCCAAAGGACACGCCTCCCCGGCAGCGCCATTTGCCAAGCGGGATCTTCTGGGGCGTGCTGACCGGCATCAGCAGCATGATCGCCAACAATGGCGGGCCGCCGACGCAGATCTACCTGACGCCGCAACGGCTGCCGCGCGACATCTATGTCGGCACGATGTCCCTGCTGTTCTTCATCATCAACTGGCTGAAGGTGCCGCCCTTCATGGCGCTGGGCCAGTTCTCCATCAACACACTCACCACCTCGGCGGTGCTGATGCCGCTGGCCGTGGGTGCTGCCTGGGCCGGCGTGCTGCTGGTGCGGCGCGTCCCGGCCGAGAACTTCTACGGCATCATCTACGGCCTGATGGTGCTTGTCGGCCTGAAGCTGACCTGGGACGGCGGCAGCGTCGTGCTGCCGCCGCTGTTCGGCTGATCACTGCTTGATGCGGTAGCCGGTGCGGAAGATCCACCAGATGGCGACGAGGCACAGGATGAGGAAGACGAAGGTCATCCCGAAGCTGGCCATGACCCCGATGTCCGACGTGCCGTAGAAGCTCCAGCGGAAGCCGCTGACGAGGTAGACGACGGGATTGAGCAGCGTGATCTTCTGCCAGAGCGGCGGCAGCATGGAGATGGAATAGAAGCTGCCGCCGAGGAAGGTCAGCGGCGTCACCACCATTGCCGGGACGAGCTGCAGCTTCTCGAAGCCGTCCGCCCAGACGCCGATGATGAAGCCGAACAGGCTGAACGTCACCGAGGTCAGCACGAGGAAGCCCAGCATCCAGAACGGGTGCTCGATGCTGAAGTCCACGAACATACGTGCGGTCGCGAGGATGATCAGGCCGAGGATGATGGACTTCGACGCCGCGGCGCCGACATAGCCGGCCACAACCTCAAACGGGGAAACCGGAGCCGACAGCACCTCGTAGATCGTGCCCGAGAAGCGCGGCATGTAGATGCCGAAACTCGCGTTCATGATGCTCTGCGTCAGCAGCGCCAGCATGACGAGGCCGGGCACGATATAGGCGCCGTAGCTGACGCCATCGATGGCCGCCATGTGCCCGCCGATGGCCGACCCGAAGACGATGAAATAGAGGGCCGTGGAGATGACCGGCGAGGCGATGCTCTGCAGCATCGTGCGCCACATGCGGTGCATCTCGAACAGGTAGATGGCCTTCACGCCGTGGAGGTTCATGCCCGGCCTCCCACGAGTTCGACGAAGATTTCCTCAAGCGAGGACTGGTGCGTCTGCATGTCCTTGATGTCAATGCCGCCCGCCTCCAGCCGGCGCAGCAGCCCCGCGATGCCGGTGTCCTCACCCTGCGCATCGAAGGTGTAGGTCAGCGTCTCGCCATCTTCCGACAGTGTCACGCCGTTGTCCGCGAGGTCGGCGGGCAGCGCCGTCAGGGGCTGCTGCAATTGCAGGGACAGGCGCTTCTTGCCGAGCTTGCGCATCAGCACCGCCTTGTCCTCGACAAGGATGATCTCGCCGCCCCGGATGACGCCGATGCGGTCGGCCATCTCCTCGGCTTCCTCGATGTAATGGGTGGTGAGGATGATGGTGACGCCACTGGCGCGCAGGCCGCGCACCATCTCCCACATATCGCGCCTGAGTTCGACATCGACGCCGGCGGTCGGCTCGTCGAGGAACAGGATGCGCGGCTCGTGCGACAGCGCCTTGGCGATCATGACACGGCGCTTCATGCCGCCCGACAGCGCCATGATCTTGGTATCCTTCTTGTCCCACAGCGAAAGCGAGCGCAGCACCTTCTCCAGGTGGGCCGGGTTCGGCGCCTTGCCGAACAGGCCGCGGCTGAACTTCACCGTGGACCAGACCGTCTCCCACAGATCCGTGGAGAGCTCCTGCGGCACGAGGCCGATGGTGGAGCGGGCGGCGCGGTAGTCGCGCGAGATGTCATGACCGTCCGCAAGCACGGTGCCGCTGGTGGCGTTGACGATGCCGCAGATGATGCTGATGAGGGTGGTCTTGCCCGCTCCATTAGGGCCGAGAAGGGCGAAGATTTCGCCCGGGCGGATGTGCAGGTCGACGCCTTTGAGCGCTTGGAAGCCGTTGGCGTAGGTCTTGGTGACGCCATCGGCCGCGATGATGGATTGCATGTCGGGGCTTTCGCGGAAGGTTCGATCCATATTGTAGCGATCCGCACGAAAGGAAGATGGCGGAAGGGTTCTATTCACGATCCCGGGACCAAAGGCCGGGCGGCGGGACCAGTCTTGCAACCATATGCGGCGACCACCAATTTAGGCCTCAAGAGATGCCGCTTCAGGGTCTCCCCTCGCAAAGCTGCTCATGGAAGGGCTTTGACATTGACGCGTATCACGCCGCTATCAAGTCCCCTCCTGCTCGGCTTCGAAGACATCGAACGCACCCTGTCCCGGGCCGTCAAAGGCGGGGACGGATATCCGCCCTACAATGTGGAGCGGATCGCGGGCGATGAGGATGCGCCGGAGAGGATCCGGATCACCCTTGCCGTCGCCGGCTTTCGGGCCGACCAGTTGAACGTCACCATCGAGGACGGGCAATTGGTCATCCGGGGACGCCAGGTGGAGGAGAATGCGAGAACATACCTGCATCGCGGCATCGCCGCGCGACAGTTCCAGCGCGTCTTCGTGCTGGCGGAAGGCATGGATGTGCTGGCCGCAGACCTGTCGCACGGTCTTTTGACGATCGATCTTGCCCGCCCGGAGCCCGAGCGTTCCGTGCGCAGGATCGACATTATGGCCCGCTCATAAGGGGCCGGAGGCGTAGAGATGATCGACAACAACAACACCACGATTTCCGACGGCGTCTTCATTACGCCTTCGCAGCTGGCTGGCCTTGGCGGCGGCAAGATCGCCTATGTGCGCGCCATGCTGTCCGACGATGTGAACCGCCTCTTCCCGCAAGCCCCCGACCTGGAGCCGGGCGTGCAGCTCTTCGCGCTGGTCGGCGCCGACGGCACGCCGATCCTCGTCACGGACTCCATGGAAGCTGCCTTCGCCAATGCGTGGGAGCATGAGCTGGAAACCGTCAGCCTGCACTGATGTGGCGGGGCTTTAGCCCTCGCCCAGCAGCCGCCCCACCACGCGGGCGGTGTAGTCGACCATCGGCACGATCCGCGCGTAGTTCAGCCGGGTCGGGCCGATGACACCCAGCACGCCGACGATCTGCTGACGATCGTCGCGGAACGGCGCCGCGATCATTGAGGAGCCGGAGAGCGAGAACAGCTTGTTCTCGGAGCCGATGAAGATGCGGACGCCCTCTGCGGTCTCTGCCCGGCCCAGGAGCTCGATGACCTCCTTCTTGCTCTCAAGATCGTCCAGCAGCAGCCGCACCCGCTCCAGATCCTCCAGCGCGCGCAGATCCTCCAGCAGGTTCGACTGTCCCCGCACGATGAGGCGGCGCTGATCGGCGTCCCCGTCGCCCCAATCCGCGAGACCGGCTGAGACAAGGCCGGCCGTCAGTTCGTGCAGTTCCTCGCTGGCCGCCGTGCGCGCGGCCTCGATCTCGGCGCGGGCCTCGAGCAGCGTGCGGCCGCGAATGCGGGCGTTCAGGAAGTTGGTGGCCTCGACCATGGCGGAGGCCGGCAGGCCGATGGGCAGCGGCACCAGCCGGTTCTCCACCGAGCCGTCCTCCCCCACCAGCACCACGAGAGCGCGCCGGGGATCAAGCTGCACGAACTCGATATGCTTCAGCCGCGCATCCTGCTTGGTGGTCAGCACCACACCAGCGCCGCGTGAGACACCTGACAGCAGCGAAGAGGCCTGCTGCAGGATGTCGTCCGCCGAGCGTCCGTGCGACGCGACGCGCGTCTGCACATTGCGGCGTTCCTCGTCGGACAGATCGCCGAATTCCAGCATTGCATCGACGAAGAAGCGAAGGCCGCTCTCGGTGGGCAGCCGTCCCGCGCTCGTGTGGGGGGCGTGGATCAGGCCGAGGCTTTCCAGATCGGCCATCACATTGCGGACGGAGGCCGGCGACAGCGGAGCCGTGAGGCTGCGCGACAGGTTGCGGGAGCCGACCGGCTCGCCCGTGACGAGGTAGGAATCGACAATCTGCCGGAAGATCTCGCGCGAGCGCTCGTTCAGCTGGGACAATCCGTATGCCTGTCCCGGATCCTCGGATCGTTGCCGCGACACTGCTGACCTCGCCTTTTGCCTTATTGCAATTCCGGATGATGCGCGGCTCTGCACCGTGCACACCCGTAGCCCCCTTCACCATCATGCGAAAGAGGCGCTTTCGCGGTGCGATGCCCTAGACATAGAGGCATGCGAAAGGGCACGATCTGTGCAGGCCGTGGGCAAGGCCAAAAAACGGGCACCTAAGCTCGACAGGAGAACACATGCGTACAGGCTTCGTAACGCTTCTCATCGCTGCAGCCGTCGGCATTGCCGCGCCTGCCGGCGCCCAGGAACTGACCGGCACGCTCAAGAAGATCAAGGACACGGGCACGATCACGATCGGCCACCGCGATTCCTCGCTGCCCTTCTCCTATTACGACGACAAGCAGCAGGTTGTTGGCTACGCCATGGACCTGTGCATGAAGATCGTCGACGCCGTGAAGACCGAGATGAAGATGCCCGACCTGAAGGTCGCGCTGAACCCGGTGACCTCGGCCACCCGCATCCCGCTGATGGCGAACGGCACGGTCGACCTCGAATGCGGCTCGACGACCAACAATCTCGAGCGCCAGAAGCAGGTGGCCTTCACCATCACCCATTTCGTGACGGCGAATCGCTTCGTCTCCAAGAAGGCGAACAACCTCAAGACCCTTGAGGACCTGAAGGGCAAGACCGTCGTCTCGACGTCGGGCACGACGAACATCAAGCAGATCAACGAGATCAACACCGAGCGCAATCTCGGCATCAAGATCCTGCCCGCCAAGGACCATGCCGAAGCCTTCCTGATGGTCGAGACCGACCGCGCGCAGGCCTTCGTGATGGACGACATCCTGCTGGCCAGCCTTGCGGCGAACTCGAAGGATCCCTCGCTCTACCAGATCTCGGAAGAGGCACTCTCGGTCGAGCCCTACGGCATCATGCTCCGCAGGGAAGACCCGGCCTTCAAGAAGGTCGTCGATGACGCCATGACCGCCATCTACAAGAGCGGCGAGATCAAGGGCATCTACGAGAAGTGGTTCACGAAGCCGATCCCGCCGAAGAACATCACGCTGAACATCCCAATCGGCGCGGCCTTCCAGAAGGTGATCGACAACCCGACCAGCTCGGGTGACCCGGCCGATTACCGCTGATCCCACGCAACGGTAAAACAACCAGACCTTCCGGCGCCCCGGCGCCGGAAGTTTCCCCGGCCGGTGCACAACAATGAGCTATAACTGGAACTGGAACATCTTCTGGGAACTCTCCCCGGAAGGCACCGGCACCTATCTCGACCTTCTGCTCCAGGGGCTGTGGACCACGATCGTGGTCTCGATCTTCGCCTGGACCATCGCCCTCGTCATGGGCTTCTCCATCGGTGTGCTGCGCACCCTGCCATCCCGCATCGGGCAAGGCTTCGGCACCGCCTATGTCGAGTTCTTCCGCAACATCCCGCTGCTAGTGCAGCTGTTCCTGTGGTACTTCGTGCTGCCGGAAATCGTGCCCGCATCCGCCGGCCTGTGGCTGAAGCAGATGTCGGACGCGCCGTTCTACACGGCCATCTTCGGCCTCGGCCTCTTCACCTCGGCGCGCGTGGCCGTGCAGGTGCAGGCCGGCATCGAGTCGCTTCCCGTGGGCCAGCGCATGGCCGGCACCGCGCTTGGGCTCACCACCGCGCAGACCTACCGCCATGTGCTGCTGCCGCGCGCCGTCCGCGTCATCCTGCCGCCGCTGACCTCGGAATTCCTGAACCTCATCAAGAACTCCTCGGTGGCCCTGACCATCGGCCTGCTCGAACTGACGGCACGCACCCGCGCCATGCAGGAATACTCGTTCCAGGTGTTCGAGGCCTTCACGGCCGCGACCATCCTGTACCTCGTCCTCAACATGATCGTGGTGACCGGCATGCGCTTCCTTGAGCGGCGGGTCGCCGTGCCCGGCATGATCGCGGAACACTGATCATGCTCGCCGATTTCGACTTCGACGTCATCCGCCGCTCGCTGGGATACCTGTTCCTCGACGGCATGGCGTTCACGCTGACCCTGACGGTGCTCGCCTCCGTCATGGGCATCCTGCTCGGCACGCTGCTTGCCATCGGGCGGCTCGCCGGGCCCAAGTTCATCGCAGTTCCGATCACTGCCTATGTGAACCTGATCCGTTCGCTGCCGCTCGTGCTGGTCATCTTCTGGTTCTATTTCCTCGTTCCCTATATCGGGCAGTGGATGACGGGCGCCTCGCGGCCGGTGCAGGTCGGCGCCTTCGCCTCGACGCTGCTGACCTTCACCTTGTTCGAAGCCGCCTATTTCTCGGAGATCATGCGCGCGGGCATCCAGTCCATCCCGCGCGGGCAGGTCTCGGCCGGCTATGCGATGGGCCTGACCTATCCTCAGGTGATGCGCTACGTCGTCCTGCCGCAGGCTTTCCGGAACATGCTGCCCCTGCTGCTGACGCAGACCATCGTGCTGTTCCAGGACACCTCGCTCGTCTACGTGCTGTCCATCACCGATTTCATGGGCGCCGCGTCCAAGGTGGCGCAGCGCGACGGCCGGCTGGTGGAGATGTATATCTTCGCGGCCGTCGTCTACTTCCTCGTCTCCTTCGCTCTCTCCCGGCTGGTGAAGCGCCTGCAGGCGCGCATCGCCATTCCCCGCTGAGGTCCCGCCATGATCGAGATCAACAATGTCAGCAAATGGTACGGCAAGTTCCAGGTGCTGACCGACTGCACCACCAATGTCGCCAAGGGCGACGTGGTGGTGGTGTGCGGACCCTCGGGCTCCGGCAAGTCCACGCTCATCAAGACCGTCAATGCTCTAGAGCCGATCCAGCAGGGCGACATCGTCGTCGATGGCATCAAGGTCAACGATCCGAAGACCAACCTGCCCAAGCTGCGCTCGCGCGTCGGCATGGTGTTCCAGCATTTCGAGCTGTTCCCGCATCTCTCCATCACGGAGAACCTGGCGCTGGCGCAGCGGAAGGTGCTGGGCCGCCCCCGCGACGAGGCCGAGGCCACCGGCCTCAAGCTGCTGGAACGCGTCGGCCTGAAGGCGCACGCCCACAAATTTCCGGGCCAGCTTTCCGGCGGGCAGCAGCAGCGCGTCGCCATCGCCCGCGCGCTGGCGATGAACCCCATCGCCATGCTGTTCGACGAGCCCACCTCGGCGCTCGACCCGGAGATGATCTCCGAAGTGCTCGACATCATGGTGCAGCTTGCACATGAGGGCATGACCATGATGGTGGTGACCCACGAGATGGGCTTTGCCCGCAAGGTGGCGAACCGCGTGATCTTCATGGACGAGGGCCACATCGTCGAGGATGCCGGCAAGGAAGAGTTCTTCAGCACCGAGCGCTGCGCCCGCGCCCAGCAGTTCCTGTCGAAGATCCTCCAGCACTGATCTTTCTCTGCCGCCGAGGCAGCAGGAACGGCCCTTATCCTGAGCTTGTCGAAGCACGCTTGGACGCAGTGCCCTCGACCATCCTTCGACAGGCTCCGGATGACGTTGGCGGGGGATGCGGGACGGCGAACCTTGCCCCCGGCGTGCGGCTGGGGCAAACAGGCGGCAACACTCCGCTCACAGGTTGATCCCGATGTCCGCACGCCCGTCCAACCGCGCGCCCGATGAGATGCGCACCGTCACGCTGGAGCGCGGTGTCGCGCGCTATGCGGAAGGCTCGTGCCTCGTGAAGTTTGGCGAGACGCATGTGCTCGTCACCGCCTCGGTCGAGGAGCGCGCGCCGGGCTGGCTGCGCGGCTCCGGCAAGGGCTGGGTGACGGCGGAATATTCCATGCTGCCGCGCGCCACGCACGAGCGCACCCGCCGCGAGGTGACCTCCGGCAAGCCGTCCGGACGCACGCAGGAAATCCAGCGCCTGATCGGCCGCTCGCTGCGTTCCGTGGTCGATCTGCGCGGGCTGGCCGAACGCCAGATCACCGTGGACTGCGACGTGATCCAGGCCGACGGCGGCACACGCACGGCGTCCATCACCGGCGCCTGGGTTGCCCTGAACGACTGCCTGAACTGGATGATGACGCGCCAGATGATCTCCGTGAACCCGCTGCGCCAGAACCTGGCGGCGGTGTCCTGCGGCATTGTCGGTGGCGTGCCGGTGCTCGACCTCGACTATGCCGAGGATTCCACCGCGCAGACCGACGCAAATTTCGTGATTACGGGCACCGGCGGCATCGTCGAGGTGCAGGGCACCGCCGAGGGTGCGCCGTTCAGCGAGGACGAGCTGTTCGGCATGATGCAGTTGGCGAAGAAGGGCGTGGCCGAATTGGTGGCGCTGCAGAAGCAGGCGGTTGCGTGAGCCGTCTTCTGCCCCGCGGCAGCCGCCTCGTCATCGCGACGCACAATGACGGCAAGCTGCGCGAATTTCGCGAATTGCTGGCGCCGTTCGGCTTCGAACTGGTGTCCGCAGGCGAACTCGGCCTGCCGGAGCCGGACGAGACCGGCACCACCTTTGCCGAGAACGCCCGCATCAAGGCGGAAGCCGCAGCCACCGCAAGCGGCCTCCCGGCCTTAGCGGACGATTCCGGCATCGCGGTGCAGGCTCTCTGGGGAGCGCCGGGCATCTTCTCCGCGCGCTGGGCGGGGCCGAGCAAGGATTTTGCGGCTGCGATGCAGCGCATAGAGGTTGATCTGCAGGGCCGCGGCGCCACGAACCGAAGCGCCGCCTTCATTGCCGCCCTCTCGCTGATGTGGCCGGACGGGCACGAGGAAGCCATCGAAGGATCGGTTGTGGGCAATGTGGTTTGGCCACCCCGCGGCACGCTTGGTTTCGGCTATGATCCCGTTTTCCTGCCCGAGGGGCATGACAGGACGTTCGGCGAGATGAGCGCAGAGGAAAAGCACGGCGTGGACTGGGAGCGCCGTTCCGGCCTGTCCCACCGCGCGCGCGCCTTCCTGGCCTTGGCCGAGCGCTGCTTCCGCGAGGCGCCGGCCCGTTGAGCGAGGATCCCGGCTTCGGCGTCTACGTCCACTGGCCGTTCTGCGCCGCCAAATGCCCCTATTGCGACTTCAACAGCCATGTCCGCCACCAGCCGGTGGATGAGGAGCGGTTCGCGGCGGCCTTTGCGCAGGAGATCGCCTGGTTCGGAGCTCTGACGCCGCGCCGCAGCGTGCGCAGCATCTTCCTTGGCGGCGGCACGCCCTCGCTGATGAAGCCGCACACGGTCGAGACGGTGCTGAACGCCATCGCCCGCACCTGGCCGATGGAAGCGGGCGCCGAGATCACGCTGGAAGCCAATCCGTCCAGCGTCGAGGCGGGGCGCTTCGCCGGCTACCGCGCTGCGGGCGTCAACCGCGTCTCGCTGGGCGTGCAGAGCTTCGACGATGCCGAGCTGAAGCGGCTGGGTCGGTTGCATTCCGCTGAGGAAGCGTTCCGCGCCATCGAGATCGCGCAGACGACCTTCGACCGCTCCTCGTTCGACCTGATCTATGCCCGGCCGTTCCAGACGCCCGCGGACTGGCACGCGGAACTCACCGCAGCACTGGCGCGCGCGGGCGAGCACCTGTCGCTCTACCAGCTGACCATTGAGGAAGGCACGCCGTACAACGCGCTCTATCAGGCCGGTAAGCTGGTGATGCCGGACGAGGCGACCTCGCGCGCGCTGTGGGATGTGACGCAGGAGGTGTGCGGCGCGGCCGGCATGCCGGCCTACGAAATCTCGAACCACGCGCGCCCGGGCGCGGAATCCCGCCACAACCTGCTGTACTGGCGCTCCGGCGAATGGGCCGGCGTTGGACCCGGCGCGCATTCGCGCATCAATCTGGCCGATGGCCGCCATGCGATGTCGACCGAGCGCCAGCCGGAGCTCTGGGCCTCGCGCGTCGAGCAGACCGGCCACGGCGTCACATCAGACGAGACGCTCGACACCATCGAAGTGGCCGACGAATACCTGCTGATGGGGCTGCGGCTCGCGGAAGGCATCGACGTGGAGCGCTTCGAGCGGCTGGCCGGCTTCGGCCTCGATCCCGGCCGCATCGGTGCGCTGGAAGCCAACGGCTTCATCAGCCGCCCCGCACCGGGCCGGCTCAAGGTGACGTTGGAAGGCTTCCCGGTGCTGGACGCCGTGGTGGCCGATCTGGCGGCCTAGAAGCCCGCCGCGCCGGCGAAGCTCTTCGGTGCCGGTGCCACGACCTGTGCCGTGCCGCCACCAACCTGCAGCACGGCAAGGCCCCGCTCGCTGAGCCCGTTGGACTTCAGCCGGAAGATGCCGTCCACGCCCTGGAAACCGGACGGATTGGTGAGCGCCTGCGCCGTGTAGCGCTGGCCGCTTTCGGAGCGGCTGAGCGCGGCAGCAAGCGACACCGCGTCATAGGCCAGCGTGGCCGTGCGCGCCGGCGCCTCGCCATACTTCGCCTGATAGCGCTGCTGGAAGGCACGCCATCCCGCCGTGTCGGGAGCCGCGAACTGGCCGCCGGCCAGCGCCGACGAGGACAGCACCGACGGATCGTCCCACAGGCCGGTGCCGAGCAGCGCTACACGCTTGAGGTCCATGCCGCCCTTCTGCAGGGCCTCCGCGATGGCGGGCGCCTCGTCCGGCACGAAGATGGCGTCGGCGGTGCCGGCGTTCTGGGCGACACGGGCCGCCGCCTCGCGCGCCTTTGCCGTGCCCGAGGCGTAGCGCTCAAGAGCCACCACGCGGCCGCCGTTCTTTGCCACGGCTTCCTGGAAGGCGCCCTCGACCACGCTGCCATAGGCGTCTTCCGGCAGGATGGCGGCGAAGGAGCGCCGGCCGTTCTTCACGGCATGGGCGATGATGCGGTTGACGTCGGATTGCGGCAGGAAGCTCAGCAGGTAGACCCCGGTGGTGGCCGCGCTCGCGTCGGTCGAGAAGGCAATGAGCGGAATGTTGGACTGGCGCGCCACCTGCCCTGCCGCGACCACGCCTTGTGCGTAGAGGGGCCCGAGGATGATCTCGGCGCCTTCCGCCAAGGCCTGCTGCGCGGCGGCTGCCGCGCCCGACGGGGTGCCGCCATCATCCTTGACGATGAGCTGAAGATTGCCGCCGCCAAGCTCGGCAAGCGCCATCTCGCCAGCGTTCTTCATGGAACGTGCCGCCGAGCCCGCATTACCGCTGGCGGAGAGCGGGAGGATAAGCGCGGCCTTCGGTCCGGTCGCCGAACCTGCGGGCGCGCCGGGCGCTCCCAATTGCTCGCTCTGGATCGCGGTCGTCGGCGCAGCGAAGGTCGAATCCGCCGAGGCTCCTGCGGTCGTGCGTGGTCCTCCGCCGCTTCCACCCATGCATCCAGCCAGGCCGAGGGCCGCGACGGCAAGAACCGCCAAGCGGGGCAAGGTCCGGAACAGGGGAGCGGCGATGATCATCGGGCCTCACAGATCGTCGTGGGCGGCCGCGGCTCATATGCGAGCACGGCGGCTTGTCGGGTGCGCTGCATTGCCGATGCAGCAGGCGCGTCGTAAACGTCTTCCCTCTTGGTAACCGACGGATTCACCAATGCCAAGCCCAGCGCCACGCACCGGCCGCACGGCAGTGCCCCCCGGCGCAAGCAGCCGCCAATACTGGATCGACGGACACGTCTTCGAGGCACCGAAGGCGGACGCCGGCCTGTCGGTCGTGGCGACGCCGATCGGCAATCTCGGCGACATGACGCTGCGCGGCCTGCGCACGCTGGCCGGCGCGGATGTCATCCTCGCGGAGGACAGCCGCGTTACGCGCAAGCTGCTGACGCATTTCGGCATCCGCACGCCGGTGCTGGCCTATCACGAGCACAACGAATCCGAGATGCGGCCGAAGGTGGTGGCCCGGCTGCAAGCCGGCGAGGCGCTGGCCCTGGTCTCGGATGCCGGCACGCCGCTCGTCTCCGACCCCGGATTCAAGCTGGTGCGCGATCTTGCCGGCGAGGGCCTGCCGGTGACCGCCCTGCCGGGAGCATCCGCCGTTCTCGCGGCGCTCGTGCTGGGCGGCCTGCCGACCGATCGCTTCTTCTTCGAGGGTTTCCTCCCGCCGAAAAGCGCCGCCCGGCGCGCGAGGCTGGCGGAGATCCTGGACGTGCCGGCCACTTTGGTGATGTTCGAGACAGGGCCGCGACTGGCGGCGTCCTTGACCGATCTGGCTGAGGTGCTCGGTCCGCGGCAGGCCAGCGTCGCCCGTGAACTGACCAAGCGCTTCGAGGAGGTGCGGCGCGGCACCCTTCCGGAGCTTGCCACGGCTTACGCAGACAAAGCCCAGCCCAAGGGCGAGATCGTGCTGGTCGTCGGCCCGCCACCGGAACGCGCAGCGGCTTCCGTCGACGATCTCGACAGCGCGCTCCGCGAGGCTCTCAAATCGAGCTCCGTGAAGGATGCGGCGGCCGAAGTTGCGAAGGCCAGCGGCACACCGAGGCGCGAGGTCTATGCCCGGGCGCTGAAGCTCGCCGATAAGTCCGCGACGTGACCAATCGGGCCGCGGCGCGCCAGAAGGCCTATTCGCTGGGCAAGCGGGCCGAATGGATGGCCGCGCTGCTCCTGATGCTGAAAGGCTATCGCGTCGTGGCGCGGCGCTATCCCGCGCCGGTCGGCGAGATCGACCTCATCGTGCGGCGCGGGCGGCAGTTGGTCTTCGTCGAGGTGAAGGCCCGTGCCACACTGGAGGATGCCGCGCACTCCATCCGTCCGTCCCAGCAGGCGCGCATCGTGCGCGGGGCCGAAGCGTTCCTCTCGCGCCATCCACACTTCGTCGGCTATGACATGCGCTTCGACGCGGTGCTGGTTGCGCCCCGCCGTCGGCCCCGCCATCTAGAGGCCGCGTTCAGCAGCTTCTGAACCCTCAGCTACGGATTCGATCATGGCCTTGCGCGTCGCCGTTCAGATGGACCCCATCGAGCGCATCAATATCGCCGGCGATTCCACCTTCGCCCTGCTGCTGGAAGCGCAGGCGCGCGGCCATGAGCTGCACTACTACACGCCGGACCGGCTGGCGCTGGTGGGCGACACGCCCTTCGTTCGGTCCGAGCCGCTTCAAGTGCGCGACGAGGCCGGAGCGCATTACACGCTGGGCGAAAGCCGGCGCGGCAAGCTGTCGGAGTTCGACGTCATCCTGCTGCGGCAGGACCCGCCCTTCGACCTCGCCTACATCACGACCACGCACCTTCTCGAGCGGGTCCATCCCCAGACGCTCGTGGTCAACAATCCGGCTTCGGTTCGCAATGCACCCGAGAAGGTGTTCGTGACCGAGTTCCCGGACCTGATGGCGCCCACCATCATCACCCGCGATCCGCAGGAGATCGCCCGGTTCCGCGAGGAGCAGGGCGAGATTGTGATGAAGCCGCTCTACGGGCATGGTGGCGCTGCGGTGTTCCGCATCGGTCGCGAGGACCAGAACTACGGATCGCTCATCGACATGTTCTCCACCACATGGCGCGAGCCTTGGGTGGTGCAGACCTTCCTTCCCGCCGTGGCCAAGGGCGACAAGCGCATCATCCTCGTGGATGGCGAGTTCGCGGGCGCCGTGAACCGCGTTCCGGCAGCGGACGACCTGCGCTCCAACATGGTGCGCGGCGGCCAGGCGGCGGCCACCGAACTGACGGCGCGCGAGCGCGAAATCTGCGAGCGCATCGGACCCTTCCTCAAAAAGATGGGCCTGCTCTTCGTCGGCATCGACGTGATCGGCGACTATCTCACGGAGATCAACGTGACCTCCCCCACCGGGCTGCGCTCCATCCGCCGCCTGGGAGGACCGGATATCGCCGCAATCATCTGGGACAGGATCGAGCACCGGCGCGGCGCCTGAACGCCGCCATCCCGGATCGTCCCCTCAACCGGTGCCGCATGTCCGCTGAAAACGCCGAAGCCGCTGCTGCTTCGGAAGACGAACCCGGTCCGATCCGGCGGTGGCTGGGACGTTGGCGCCATGTGCTGACGGGGCTCGGCGTCGCGGCCATTCTCGGGCTCGTCTGGCTCGCGCTCAGCCATTTCGCCGCCGAGATCACCTATGCCGACGTGCTGCGTGAGTTGTCGGCGACATCGTGGGCGGAGATCGGCCTTGCCGTCCTCTGGACCTTTGCGAGCTTCGTGGCCCTGTCGTTCTACGATGTGTCCGCACTCTGGTTCATCGGCCGGCCACTGCCCTACACCCAGGTCGGCCTCACATCGTTCTTCGCCTATGCCGTGGGCAATGTCGCGGGCTTCGGGCCGCTGACCGGCGGCGCCGTGCGCTACCATTTTTACGCGCCTCTCGGGCTCGACGCCGAGGACATCGGCAAGATCGTCGCCTTCGTCACGGCGACCTTCACCATCGGCATCGCCACCATCACCGCGCTCGGCCTGCTGTTCGTGGCGGATGCCGTCGCGGCGCCGCTGAACATCCCCTCATCCCTGCTGCAGATGGCGGGTGCCGCGGTCTGCGTGGTCGTGATCGGCCTCATCGTCATCTCGGCACGCGGCGGCGAGGCCCGCTTCTTCGGACGGACGCTGCGCCTTCCCCGGCCGCACATCCTCGTGCTGCAAATCCTTGTCGCGGCGCTCGACATGTTCTGCTCCGGCGCGGCGCTGTGGGTGCTGCTGCCGGATTCGGGGTTGTCTCTCCCCGCCTTCATCGCGGTCTATGTGGTCGCGGTCGGGCTGGGCGTGCTGAGCCATGTTCCCGGCGGCATCGGGGTGTTCGACGCCGTCATCATCGCGGTGGTCGGGCGCACCGCCTCCGTGGACCAGGTGCTAGGCGCGCTGATCCTGTACCGAGCCATCTACTATCTGCTTCCGCTCGCCGTGGCGGCGCTGGCGGCCAGTGCCGTGACCGCACACCGCATGGCGCGTGCGCCCAGCGGCGATGCATTGCGGGTCGCGGCCCGCGCCGCGCCTGCCGTTCTGTCGGCGCTCACCTTCTGCCTGGGCACCATCCTGATCCTGTCCAGCGTCACGCCGGCCAGCGGCGAGGTTCTGTCGCTGCTGTCGCGTTACGTGCCGCTGCCCGTGCTGGAGGCGTCGCACTTCCTGGCCAGCGTGCTTGGCTTGTGCATGCTGGTGGTGGCGCGCGGTCTTGCCTTCCGGCTCAGCGGGGCGTGGTGGGCTGCCCTCTTCGCCATCGGCGCGGCCATCGTGCTGTCTCTGCTGAAGGCCGTCGCCTATGTCGAGGGTGGCCTGCTGGTCCTCGTGGGCGCGGCGCTGATCTTTACGCGCGCACAGTTCAACCGGCCTTCGCTCCTCACCCATCAGGTGCTGTCGCCGGCCTGGGTGATCGGGATCGGCTCAGTGCTCGCGGCCGCGCTTGCCGTGCTGTTCTTCGCCTATAGCGAGGTCGATTACACCCATCAGCTCTGGTGGCAGTTCGAATTCACAGGAGAGGCGCCGCGCTCGCTGCGGGCACTGCTTGGCATCACCCTCGCCGCGCTGGTGTTCGGCGGCTGGACGCTGCTGCGCCACGCGCGCTACCTCGCCACCCTTCCCTCGGCCGAGGACATGGCGCGTGCCCCCGCCATCATCGAGATGCAGGGCCGGGCGGACGCCAACCTGGCGCGCACCGGCGACAAGAGCCTGATGTTCTCGGAGGATGGGCGCGCCTTCATCATGTACGGCGTGCGCGCCCGCACCTGGGTGGCGCTGTTTGATCCGATCGGCCCCGAAGATGCATGGCCCGCCTTGATATGGCGCTTCGTGGAAGCGGCGCGCGAGGCGGGAGCCCGGCCGGTCTTCTACCAGGTCGCGCCCGAGAACCTTGCTCTGTACGCAGATGTCGGACTGCATGCCTTCAAGATCGGCGAGGAGGCGCGGCTCGATCTGACCGGATTCGACCTCACCGGCTCCCGGCGCGCCACGCTTCGGCAGACCTATGCGCGCGGCCAGCGGGACGGCCTCTTCTTCGAGGTGGTGCCACGCGACGCCGTGCCGGCCATCCTTGCCGACCTCCGGGCGGTGTCGGATTCCTGGCTTGATCACCACAAGGCGCGGGAAAAGCGCTTCTCCCTCGGCGCCTTCACGCCCGATTACCTCCTGGCACAGCCGGTTGCGGTGCTGCGCCACGAGGGCCGCATCGTGGCCTTCGCCAACCTGCTCACCACGGAAACGCGGGAGGAGGCCTCCATCGACCTGATGCGCTTCCACAAGGACGCGCCGAAAGTGGCGATGGAATTCCTGTTCACCAGCCTCTGCCTGCACTTCAAGGCGCAGGATTACCATTGGTTCGTACTGGGCATGGCGCCGCTGTCCGGCCTCTCGACCAGCCCCGCGGCACCGCTCTGGCACCGCGTCGGCCGCACCCTGTTCGAGCGCGGGGAACGGTTCTACAATTTCCGGGGCCTGCGCGCGTTCAAGGCCAAGTTCAGCCCGCACTGGCAGCCGCGCTATTTCGCGGTTCCGGGAGGGTTGGAACCCGCCATCGCGCTTGCCGATGTGGCAGCCCTTATCAGCGGCGGCATCAAGGGAGTGATCGCGAAATGAGGCGGCTGTTCACCTTCCTCCTCGTGCTGGCACTCAACGGGCCTGCCTTCGCCCAGGAAACCTCGGCGCCGCCGCGGCTCGACACCGGCCTGCTGGGCTCGCCGCTCATCCTCACGCCGTCCGGGGTTCCCAAAGGCGTCGCCTTCCTGTTCTCGGGCGCGGATGGCTGGGGAACACAGGAGCAGCGGGCGTCCGAACTTCTTCAGGCCGGGGGAATGGTGGTGGTCGGCATCAACCTGCCGGACTACAAGGCGCGGCTGGATACCGATGACGGCGAGTGCCTTTACCTCGTCAGCGACATCGAGGGCGTGAGCTACCAGATCCAGCGGGAACTTGGCGTCCAGACCTACCACTCCCCCCAGATCCTCGGCTTGGGCGCCGGCGGTGGGCTCGTCCTGTCCATCGCGCAGCAGACGCCGGCCGCGACCATCGGTGAAGCCATAGCGGTGGACGCGCAGCCGGCGCCGTCACTGAAGAAGCCGCTGTGCGGGCCGGACAGCACGCCGCCTGATATGAGCGTGAAGACCATCCGCGCACTCTCCACCACCGACGCCGATGCGGCATCGCGCAGGGCCGTGGCCGACATCGTGGCGCGTGGAGTGCGGGTCGACCTGTCGGATGCCCCAACCGAAGCCGGACAGGCGCTCGCCAATGCGGCACTGGAAGGACTGCGCCAACCCTCGCCCGCCGAAGACCGCCTGGCCGGCTTGCCGCTGGTTGAACTCCCCGCCTCGAAGCCGTCCGACACCATGGCCGTGGTCCTGTCCGGCGATGGCGGATGGCGCGATCTCGACAAGACCATCGCGGAAGCCTTTCAGAACCGGGGCGTCTCCACCGTGGGCGTGGATTCCCTCCGCTACTTCTGGTCGGAGCGGAAGCCGGCCGAAGTGGCGCAAGACCTGCGCCTGATCATCGAGCGCTACAGCGCCCGGTGGAAGGCCGGGCGCGTACTTCTGGTGGGGTACTCCTTCGGAGCCGATGTGCTTCCGGAGGTCTACAACCTGCTGCCGCCAGAGACGCGGAAGATGATCCCGCAGCTCTCCCTGCTCGGCTTTGCCGCTCAGGCCACCTACGAAATCTCCGTCGCCGGTTGGCTGGGACAGGCAAGCGAGACGGGGCATCCCTCGCTGCCGCAGCTGGAGCGCGTCGATCCGGCGATCGTCCAGTGCATCTACGGACGGGAGGAAGAGGACAGCGCCTGCCCCGCCCTTGCCGATAAGGGCATCGAGATGATCCGGACAGAAGGCGGGCATCATTTCGATGAAAACTACGAGGCTCTCGCGGAGAAGATCCTTGCCGGCGCGGACCGCCGGCGCTGAGGATGTTCCGCAAATGTTCTTGACCTGAGCAGCGGACTCGTTCAGCCTCCCGGCACCATCCGCTGGGGGAGCGCTTCATGGTCGCCTTCGTTTCCACCGTGGCCTTCGAGGGCATCGAGGCCAAGCCTGTCGACGTGCAGGTGCAGGTGGCGCCGGGGCTGCCGGCCTTCACGCTGGTCGGCCTGGGAGACAAGGCGGTCAACGAGGCCCGCGAGCGCGTGCGGGCCGCACTGGTGGCGTCCGGCCTTGCGCTGCCGCCGAAGCGCATCACCATCAATCTCGCGCCGGCCGACCTGCCGAAGGAAGGCTCGCACTACGACCTCCCGATCGCGCTGGGTCTCATGGCCGCCATCGGCGCCCTGCCGCCTGATGCGCTCGCGGGCTACACCGTGCTCGGCGAGCTGGCTCTCGATGGCACGATCAGCCGCGTGGCCGGCGTGCTGCCCGCGGCCATCGCGGCGAACGGGCGCGGCCATGGGCTGATCTGCCCTGCTGCCGACGGGCCGGAGGCCGCCTGGGCCAGCGCCGATCTAGAGATCCTCGCGCCGACCTCGCTGGTCCAGCTCGTGAACCACTTCAAGGGCACGCAGCTGATGGCACGTCCCCGGCCGGGGCTGCGCGACGTGACATCAGACACGCTCGACCTGCGCGACGTGAAGGGGCAGGAAACCGCCAAAAGGGCGCTGGAGATCGCGGCGGCCGGCGGGCACAACCTCATCATGGTCGGCCCGCCCGGCGCGGGAAAGAGCATGCTGGCCGCTCGCCTGCCCTCCATCCTGCCGCCGATGAGCCCGCCCGAACTGCTGGAATTGGCGATGATCAGGTCCGTGGCCGGGGATCTTGCCGGCGGCGCCCTGTCGGACCGCAGGCCGTTCCGTGCTCCGCATCATTCCGCCAGCATGGCCGCACTGGTCGGCGGCGGCATCCGTCCCCGCCCTGGCGAGATCGCGCTGGCGCACAATGGCGTGCTGTTCCTCGACGAACTGCCGGAATTCCAGCCGAATGTGCTGGACGCGCTGCGCCAGCCCCTGGAGACCGGAAATGTGTCCGTGGCGCGCGCCAACCACCGCATCACCTATCCCGCGCGGTTCCAGCTGATCGCGGCGATGAACCCGTGCAAATGCGGCAAGGCGGGGGAGCCGGGCCATGCCTGCCGGCGCGGCGCCCGCTGCGCCGACGATTACCACGCCCGCTTGTCCGGTCCGCTGCTCGACCGCATCGACCTGCACATCCAGGTCGGCGCGGTCACGGCTGCGGACCTGCTGCTGCCGGCGCCCAGTGAAGGCAGCCGTGAAGTCGCGGCACGCGTGGCGGCGGCTCGCGATGCGCAGAGAGCCCGGTTCGCGACGCTTGGGCTTGACGCCCGCACCAACGCCGAAGCCTCCTCCAGCGCGATCGAAGCTGCGGCCGCGCCGGATGCCGCCGGCACGCGCCTGCTCCACGATGCCGCCATTGCGATGCGGCTGTCGGCGCGCGGATATCACCGGGTGCTGAAGGTGGCGCGGACCATCGCCGACCTCGACGGTTCCGAGAAGGTCGGCCGCCCACATCTGGCCGAAGCCCTGTCCTACCGTACACTTGTTGACAAGGTTGCGCTGGCTGCGTGATGTCGTCGTCCCGACACGCATCGGTCACACGTTTGTGTGGATAGCCGTGGTGGAAGTGAAGGCATGCAGAACGTGGCTTCCCTCTTCCCTCCCTTCGCAGCCGGCCTCGCGCGCTGGAGGGCGGCGCCGCTGGAGATGCTGTTCGAGGACAGTGTCCAGCTACCAAGCCCGCTCGGCCGCATCGGCAATCTCGAACTGCGTCTGGCCAGCACCGGCAAGGACGTCAAGCGCGCGCAGCGCCTGCGCTACCGCGTCTTCTTCGAGGAGATGTCGGCGACGCCGAGCGCCACGGCCCGGCTGACCCGGCGGGACAAGGACAGCTACGACGCCTCCTGCGATCATCTCATCGTCGTTGACCACGCACCGCGCCTGAACGCCTTCGGCAAGCTGAAGACCAAGCCGCGCGTTGTCGGCACCTACCGGCTGCTGCGGCAGGAAGCGGCGGCGCTGGCGGGTGGTTTTTACACCGCCGGCGAATTCGACATCGCGCCGCTGATCGCCGCCCATCCCGGCGCGAAAATGCTCGAGCTCGGCCGCTCCTGCGTCTTGTCGCCTTATCGAGACAAGCGCACAGTCGAGCTGCTGTGGCACGGCATCTGGGCCTATGTGCTGGCCCACGGCTCGGACATCATGTTCGGCTGCGCCAGCCTCGAAGGCATCGATCCCCGGGCGATGGCCCTGCCGCTCAGCTACCTCCATCACTACCACCTCGCCACCGGAGAATGGGCCGCCCGTGCGGTGCCCGGCCGGCGGGTGCCGATGGACATCCTGCCGAAGGACGCCGTGGATCCCCGCGCCGCGATGCGCGCGCTGCCGCCGCTCATCAAGGGCTATCTGCGCCTCGGCGCCATGGTGGGCGACGGAGCAGTCGTGGATCACCAGTTCGGCACGACCGATGTGCTGATCGTGCTGCCGCGCGCGGTCATCAGCCCGCGCTACATCGATTATTACGGCGCCACCGCCAACCGCCACGCTGCCTGAGCCATCCACAGCCGCGGAACCCTCCCGCGTGAAACCGGGCGCGGGGTCTGCTAAGCCAGACCCATGAGCGCAATTGCAGATATCGGTGAACCAGCGGCGGACAGCCGCGTGACGCCGATGATGGCGCAATACATCGAGATCAAGACGGCAAATCCCGACTGCCTCCTGTTCTACAGGATGGGCGATTTCTACGAGCTGTTCTTCGAGGACGCCGAGCAGGCCAGCCGTGCGCTCGGCATCACGCTCACCAAGCGCGGGAAACATGCGGGCGCCGACATCCCCATGTGCGGCGTGCCGGTCGAGCGCGCCGACGACTACCTCCAGCGCCTGATTGCGCGCGGCTTTCGCGTGGCGGTGTGCGAACAGATCGAGGATCCCGCGGAAGCGAAGAAGCGCGGCGGGAAATCCGTCGTCCGCCGCGATGTGGTGCGCCTCGTCACGCCCGGCACCATCACCGAGGATTCACTGCTCGATCCCCGGCGCGCCAATCTCCTGGTGGCGCTGTCCCGCGTGATGAGCGGCGAGACGGGAGCCGTCTTTGGACTGGCCGCGCTCGACATCTCGACGGGCGCCTTCACCGTCAGCGAGGCCAGCACGGCCAGCCTTGCGGCGGAGCTTGCCCGGCTCGACCCTGCCGAGACTGTGGTGCCCGAGACCATGCTGGAGGAGCCGGCACTGGCCGAACTGCTCCGTGCGTCCGGCGTGCCCCTCAGCCCGGCTGCGCGAGACATCTGCGACGGCGCGACCGCCGCCCGCCGGCTCGGCGACGTCTTTGGCACCGCCACTGTGGATGGCTTCGGCGGGCTGAGCCGCCCGGAGCTCTGCGCGGCCGCCCTCGCTGCCAGCTATGTGGCGCGCAGCCAGCGACAGGCGCAGCCGCCGCTGTCGGTGCCCCGCCGGTCCGGGAGCGGCGACTATCTCGAGATCGACGCCGCGACTCGCGCAAGCCTGGAACTGGTGCGCACGCTTTCCGGCGAGCGCAGCGGCAGCCTGCTTCATGCGGTGGACCGCACCGCCACGGCCGGCGGAGGACGCCTTCTTGCCGAACGGTTGGCCAGTCCGCTGACCTGCCCCGATGCCATCGCGGCGCGCCTCGACGCGGTGCAAGCGCTGAAGGAGGATGGCGGGCTCCGCGCCGACATCCGCTCCATCCTGAAGGCGGCTCCCGATCTTTCGCGGTCGGTGCAGCGGCTCGCATTCGGGCGCGGAGGACCACGCGATCTGGCCTGCGTGCGCGACGGCCTCCTGTCCGCCGACGCGCTCGCCCAAAGGCTTGCGGGCGTCGAGCTTCCCGCCGCGCTGGCGAACGTCAGCGGCCGCCTTGCGGCTCCCGCGCCCGCGCTTGCAGCCATGCTGCGCGACTCGCTGGCGGATGACCTTCCGCTCCGCACCCACGACGGCGGCTTCGTGCGGGCCGGGCACGATCCCGAACTGGATGCCCAACGTGCGCTGCGCGACGATTCCCGTCGCGTGATCGCCGGCATGCAGGCGCGCTACGCGGAGGAAACCGGCAACCGCACGCTGCGGATCAAGCACACCAACTTCCTCGGCTATTTCGTGGAGGTTCCGGCGGCGGCAGGCGAAGCCCTGCGCCTCGCGCCCTGGAACGCCACCTTCGTGCCCCGGCAGACGCTGCAGGGAGCCATGCGGTTCTCGACGGTGGAGCTGTCCGATCTTGAAACGCGCATCGCCGCCGCCGCCGACCGCGCGCTGGCGCGTGAGCTCGCCGTCTTCGGCGAACTGTGCGCCGCCATCCAGCAGCATGGCGATGTTCTGGCGGGTGTCGCGGATGCGCTGGCCGAACTCGACGTCGCGGCGGCGCTCGCGGAGCTGGCATCCGAGCAGCTGTTCGCGAGGCCGCGCGTGGACCGCTCGCTGGCCTTCGATATCAAGGGCGGGCGTCATCCGGTGGTTGAACAGGCGCTGGCCGGGGCCGCCTTCATCCCCAACGATTGCTGCCTCTCATCCAGCGATGCGGCGGCCGGCAAGATCTGGCTGGTGACTGGCCCGAACATGGGCGGCAAATCCACCTTCCTCCGGCAGAATGCGCTGATCGCGATCCTCGCGCAGGCCGGCAGCTTCGTTCCGGCGGCGGAGGCGCATATCGGCACGGTCGACCGCCTCTTCAGCCGCGTGGGCGCGGCCGACGATCTGGCGCGCGGGCGCTCCACCTTCATGGTGGAGATGGTGGAGACCGCCGCCATTCTGAACCAGGCCGGCGAGCGCTCGCTGGTCATCCTCGACGAGATCGGACGCGGCACCTCGACCTTCGACGGCCTGTCCATCGCCTGGGCGGCGGTCGAGCACCTGCACGGCACCAATCGCTGCCGGGCCCTGTTCGCCACCCATTTCCACGAGCTGACCCAGCTTGAAAGCCGGCTGGAACGGCTCATGAACGTCACCATGCGCGTGGCGGAATGGAAAGGCGAAGTCGTCTTCCTGCACGAGGTCGCGCCCGGCGCGGCGGACCGCTCCTACGGCATCCAGGTCGCGAAGCTGGCCGGCCTCCCCGCGCCGGTCGTGCGGCGCGCGCGATCCATCCTGGGCGAACTGGAGGGCGCGGAGCGTGGCCGGCCCCGGCGTTCGGTGCTGGAAGACCTTCCACTGTTCGCCACGGCCGCCTCCATCCCGCAGGCCGAGAGCGAGCCGGAGCCCACCATGGATCCACTTGCCGAGGCGCTGGATGCGCTGGACCCCGACGCCCTGACCCCGCGCGCCGCACTCGACGCCCTTTATGCGCTGAAGGCGCTACGGACCCCGGGCTAAGCCCCTGTTCGCAACCGGGGCGCACCGCTACAATCACGGGCGATGAACCTTGCCCTCCGCAATCTTCCTGCACCCGACTTTCCCGAGATCATCGACCGGGCGCAGCTCGACCGTGACTTGGATGCAATCGTTTCGGCGCACAGCGACCGCAAACAACGCGACGCGGCCATCAAGCAGAGGCTGAAGGAAGAGCTGGCGCGCGGCCGCGAGACGGCACGACTCTGGCTGGCGGAGAACGCCCATGGGCGGCTGTGCGCTCAGCATATCTCCCTGCAGATGGACGAGGTGATCCGCGCTTTGCACGGCTATGTGCTGCGCCACGTGCACCCCGCCCGTGAGAACGCCGCCGCCAGCGAGCGGCTCGCCGTCATCGCGGTTGGCGGCTATGGCCGGGGCCTGCTCGCGCCGGGCTCCGACATCGACCTCCTGTTCCTGTCGCCGAACGACACCACGGCCTGGGGGCATGCCGTGGTCGAGGCCATGCTCTATGTGCTCTGGGATCTCGGTCTCAAGATCGGCCATTCCGTACGTGGGCTGGACGAGTGCATCCGCCAGTCGCGCGCCGACATCACCATCCGCACCTCGGTGCTGGAGGCACGCGCGATCTGCGGCGACATGGAACTGGCCGACGTGCTGGCCGTGCGCTTCGACAAGGAGATCGTGCAGGGAACGGAGCTAGAATTCGTCAGCGCCAAGCTGGCCGAACGGGACGAGCGCTACCGCCGCACCGAGACCTCGCGCTACGTGGTGGAGCCAAACGTCAAAGAGGGCAAAGGCGGCCTGCGCGACCTGCACACGCTGTTCTGGATCGCAAAATACGTCTACCGCGTCCGCGAGGTGAACGACCTTGTGGCGGCGGGGCTCTATTCCCGCTCCGAGCTGGCAATGTTCCTGAAGGCAGAGGACTTCCTCTGGGCGGTGCGCTGCCACCTCCATTTCGTAACCGGCCGCGCGGAAGACCGCCTGAGCTTCGACCTGCAGCCGGAAATCGCCTCCCGCCTCGGCTATCAGGTGCATCCCGGACTTTCGCCGGTCGAGCGCTTCATGAAGCACTACTTCCTGGTGGCGAAGAATGTCGGAGACCTGACGGCCATCGTCTGCGCCGCGCTGGAACAGCGCCATGCGAAGAAGCCCGCGAAGCTCGATCGCCTGCTGCGCCCGTGGAAGCACCCGAAGCCGAAGCAACTGGAAACGCCCGACTTCATGGTGGCGGGCGACCGCCTGACCGTGAAGGACGCGGAGGTGTTCGAGCGCGATCCCGTAAACCTGCTGCGCATCTTCCACATCGCCGACCGACACGATCTTGCGCTGCACCCGGATGCTTCACGGCTGATCACGCGGTCGCTCAAGCTGGTGGACCGCCGCCTTCGCGAGGACCGCGAAGCGAACCGCCTGTTCCTGGAGATCCTGACCTCGCACAACGCGCCCGAAACCGTGCTGCGCCGCATGAACGAGACGGGCGTGCTGGGCCGCTTCATCCCCGAATTCGGCAAGGTCGTCGGGATGATGCAGTTCAACATGTACCACCACTACACGGTGGACGAGCACCTGATCCGCTCCGTGGGCGTGCTGGCGGAAATGGAGAGCGGGCACCTCAGCGAGGAACACCCGCTCGCGAATTCCGTGCTGCCGGAGATCACGAGCCGCACCCTCCTCTACGTTGCGGTGCTGATGCACGACGTGGCGAAGGGCCGTCCGGAGGACCATTCGATTGCCGGGGCGCGCGTGATGCGCAAGGTCGGGCCGCGGCTTGGGCTGTCGGCGGCGGACACCGAAACGGCGGCTTGGCTGATCGAGAACCACCTGCTGATGTCGAACACCGCGCAATCGCGCGACACCTCCGACAGCGGAACCGTGCAGGCTTTCGCGGCGAAGGTGCAGACGCTCGAACGGCTCAAGATGCTGCTGGTGCTGACGGTCGCCGACGTGAAGGCCGTCGGGCCCGGCGTCTGGACGGCGTGGAAGGGGCAGCTTCTCCGCACGCTCTATTGGGAAGCCGAGCTTGTGCTGGCCGGCGGCCATTCGACCGCGAACCGCAGCGAGCGTGTCGCGGCCGCGAAGGGCGCCACGCGCGCCGCGCTGCCGGACTGGTCGGACGATGAGTACGAGGCCTATGCCGGCCGGCATTATCCGCCCTATTGGCTGAAGGTGGAGCCCGAGCGGCGGGTGGCCCATGCCCGCTTTCTAAAGCAGGCGGCCGCAGCAGAACGCTGGCTGGCCACGGAATTCACGACCCATGCGGCGCATGGCGTGACGGAAATCACCGTTCTGGCGCAGGACCATCCGCGCCTCCTGGCGGTGATCGCGGGCGCCTGCGCGGCCACGGGGGCCAACATCGTGGATGCCTACATCAACACGACGACCGATGGCATGGCGCTGGACTCGATCTTCATCGACCGCGCCTTCGCCGACGAGGAGGACGAGCGGCGGCGCGCCGCACGCGTGGCCAAGACCATCGAGCAGGCCTTGCGCGGCGATGTGTGGCTGACCGACGCCATGCAGAAGAAGGCCGAGCAGCGGCACCGGCGGACCCGCGCCTTCGACGTGGAGCCGCAGGTCATCGTCGCCAATGAATGGTCGAACCGCTACACCGTCATCGAGGTTTCCGGGCTGGACCGGCCCGGCCTCCTCTATGAACTGACGGCAGGCGTGGCGAGGCTGAACCTCAACATCGCCTCCGCTCACATCGTCACCTTCGGCGAAAAGGCGGTGGACGTGTTCTACGTGACCGACCTGACCGGATCCAAGATCACGAGCCTTGATCGCCAAGAAGCCATCCGCAAGACATTGATCGAAGTCTTGGACACACCCACGGCAAAACCTGCCGCCGTGCCCGTGAATGCCTGAACATCGGAAGCTGTAAACGGGCGGTTAACTCTGCTCGTGCATAGGCTTGCGGCTGAACCCCGCGAGATTTCCGATGTCAGATGCAGTTCCGCGTCAGCCCAGGCCCGATCAGGCCGCGGAATTGGCCGACCTGTTGGCGGCACAACAGCGCGCGGAACTTGCCATCCAGCAGGCCGAACGGGCGGAAGGCCGCCTTCGGGCCGCGCTGGAGATATTGCCCCAGGGCATCGTCTTCCTTGATGCCGAAGGCCGCTACATCCTCTGGAACAAGAAATACGAGGAACTGTATTCGGGGACGGCCGACCTCTTCCGCACCGGCGAGCGGCTGGAGGATACGCTGCGCGTAGGGGTGACCCGCGGCAATTACCCGGAAGCGGTGGGCCGCGAGGAGGCGTGGATCGCGGAGCGGATGCTCCATCTCAGCAGCGCCAGTGGTCGCCACGAGCAGCGCACGTCCGAAGGGCGGCACCTCCTGATCGAAGAACGCCGAACCCCTGAGGGAGACATCATCGGCCTGCGCATAGACGTGACCGAGATGAAGCAGCGCGAGGAATCATTCCGCCTGCTGTTCCAGGCCAATCCCGTTCCGATGTTCGTCCACCATCTGGAGACGGATGCCATCCTTGCGGCCAATGAAGCGGCCGTGGCGCATTATGGCTATGCGGAGACATCCCTTCTCAAGATGCGGCTTGGAGATCTGCGGACGGACGCCCCGAGCCACGCCGTACGACGCTACAGCGCCGATCTTCAGGGCGCGCCCGAGCACCATTGCAAGGCCAGCGGCGAGCCGATCACCGTCTGCATCTATGCCCGCGCGCTCACCTATGACGGACAACCGGCCGCGCTTGTCAGCGTGGTCGACGTCACCGAGCGCGAGCGCGTCGAGAGCCGGATCGCGCATATGGCGCATCATGACGCACTGACGGACCTTCCGAACCGGGTGCTGTTCCGCGAACGCATCGAATACGAGCTTCGCCGTCGCGCCGGCACGGGGCTGACAGCCGTGTTCTGCCTCGACCTCGACAACTTCAAGGCCGTGAACGACGCGCTCGGACACCCCACGGGCGACAAGCTGTTGCAGCAGGTATCCCAGCGCCTCCTGAACGAGGTGTGCAAGGGCGATACCGTGGCGCGGCTTGGAGGCGACGAGTTCGCGGTCCTGCGACCCGACATGCCGGATGCCGCCACCGCAGCGGCGCTTGCAACACGGCTGATCCAGGCCATCGGCGCGCCCTACGAAATCGACGATCACACCGTTTCCGTCGGACTCTCCATCGGCATCGCCCTTGGGCCACCGGATGGGGCAACCTGCGAAGCGCTGGTCAAGAGCGCGGATCTGGCCCTTTACCGTGCCAAGACGGACGGGCGCGGCACCTTCTGCTTCTTCGAACCGGAGATGGACGCGCGCCTGCAGCGCCGTCGCCGGTTGGAACTGGATCTGCGCGCCGCCCTCGCGGCCGAGGCCATCGAGGTGCATTACCAGCCGCTGCTCAACCTCCGAACCGGAGCGATTTCCGGCTTCGAAGCGCTGGTGCGGTGGCCACATGCCGAGGGAGACGTCTCGCCGGGCGAGTTCATCCCCATCGCCGAGGAAAGCGGCCTCATCTACGCGCTCGGCACCTATGTGCTGCGTCGGGCATGCCGCGATGCAAGCCAGTGGCCCTCCGATGTGAAGGTCGCGGTGAACCTGTCAGCGCTGCAGTTCCGGCACGGCGACCTCGTAGCGACCGTGCAGTCCGCGCTTGCCGCGGCGGGAATATCGCCGCAGAGGCTGGATCTTGAAATCACCGAGGCGCTGGTGCTGGACCGCAGCGAGCGGGTGCTGAACACGCTGCGGACCCTGCGCGGCATGGGGATCGGCATCTCGATGGACGATTTCGGGACGGGATATTCCTCCCTGAGCTATCTGCGCTCGTTCCCCTTCGACAAGATCAAGATCGATCGGTCCTTCGTGACCAATCTCAACGAGAACACGGATTCCCAGGCCATTGTCCGGGCGATCCTGAGCCTGGGCAACAGCCTCGGCATCGCCATCACGGCAGAAGGTGTCGAGACGGAACTGGACCTTGCCTGCCTGCAGGCCGAAGGGTGCCTGGAGGCGCAAGGCTTCCTGTTCGCCAAGGCGCAGCCCGCATCGGCTGTTGCCGCCATGCTTCTTGGAGAAGGCGAGGCGCCGCCGAGGGCCGGCAGCGCCGCCTGAAGCGGGATGCGAAGCGATCAGCGGTAGTAATAGCCCTGCGACTGCTGGCCGTAGGATGCCATCGGCCCCTGATCCTGCATGCCGCCCTGGATGACCACGACCTCCGTGCCGGTCGGCACGCGCTGGTACAGGTCCACGATGTCCTGCGCGAACATGCGGATGCAGCCGCTGGAGACCGCCGTGCCGATGGTGTTCGGCTCCGTGGTGCCGTGGATGCGGTACAGCGTGTCGCGATTGCCCTGGAACAGGTAAAGCGCGCGGGAGCCGAGCGGGTTACCGAGGCCGCCTTCCATGCCGCCGGCCCATTGCGCATTGCGCTCGGGTTCGCGGGCGATCATGTCGGCGGTGGGCGTCCAGCGCGGCCACATGGCCTTGCGCTTGATGGTTGCGCGGCCATCCCAGGTAAGACCTTCGCGGCCGACGCCGATGCCGTAGCGCAGCGCGCTGCGGTTCTCCTGGACGAGATAGAGGAAGCGAGCCTGCGTATCGACCACAATGGTGCCGGGCTGCTCCGGGCCGTTATAGTCCACCACCTGACGCAGGAACTGCGGATGGACATGGGAGATGTCGGTGGCCGGGATCGGGAACTTCTCGTTCGGAAGCGGTCCATACATGTCCAGCATGTCGGGGTGGTGGTTGTAGGTGGGCAGGCTCGACGTGTGGCGCACATCACGCGTACCATCGGTGACACAGCCGCCGAGCACGAGCGACACCGCCAAAGCACCAGACACGAAGACGGGACGAAGAAGGGTCTGGAAGGGCATGACTGGCACTCGATCTACGCGTGAGCTGGACAAACGAACGGGACGCCCGCTGCATAGCCTTGGAAACGCGCAAGGGCTGTGGCCGATCCGTGGCGGAACCACGGCAGCCCGCCCCTGTGTCAAACCGGCCACAGCGGAGGTATCGATCGGCTAAATCTGCCCGTTCTTGGTTAAAAAAGTCGCTGCATCCGCGACGATCAAGGGATCGGGCACGCCCACCGCATCCATGTCCTTCCCGTCATAATTGACGCCACGCAGCACAGTGCGGATGGCTTCGAGCCGGGCACGGTTCTTGTCGTTGGAGCGGATCACCGTCCACGGCGCGAGGTCGGTGTGGGTGCGGCGCAGCATGTGCTCGGCCGCCACGGTGTAGGCGTCCCAGAGGGGCAGGCCGTCATAGTCGATGGGCGACAGCTTCCAGCGCTTCAACGGGTCGTGCCGGCGGTCGAACAGCCGCTTGACCTGCATCTCGCGCCCGACCGTCAGCCAGAGCTTGAAGAGATGAATGCCGTCATCCACCAGCATCTTCTCGACGGTGGGCACGTCGCGCATGAAATGCTCGGTCTGCTCGGAGGTCGCGAAGCCCATCACCGGCTCCACCACCGCCCGGTTGTACCAGGAGCGGTCGAACAGCACGATCTCGCCGGCGGTCGGCATCTGCTCGAGATAGCGCTGGAAGTACCATTGTCCGCGCTCGGTCTCGCTGGGCTTCGACAAGGCCACCACGCGCGCCGAACGTGGGTTCAGATGCTCCGTGAAGCGCTGGATGGTCCCGCCCTTGCCGGCGCTGTCGCGTCCCTCGAACACGATGACGACGCGCGCACCGGTCTGCTTGGCCCAGTTCTGCAGCTTCAGCAGCTCGATCTGCATGGCAATCAGCTGCGGCTCGTAGACGTCCTTCTTGAGCTTCTTCTCGTAGGGGAAGCCGCCGCTGGCAAAGGCACGGTCCTCGATAACCTTCGGAAGCGCGGGATCGTCCAGATCGACATGAATGCCGTCAATCTCGACATCGGGGCCGGGATAGAGGTCGGCTCCGATATGCTGGTGATCGCTCTTGGCCGCGCTTCCGTCACGCGAGTTGGTGGCTTCAAGGTGTTTCAAGGCTGCTCCCCGGGATTTCTCCCCCTTACAACGTTCCAAGCAGGACGAAGTGCCGCCTCAAGCGCGGCGGACGCGAGCGAAGGTCAACAACACCATGAAAAGGGCCAATGCGACCAACAACCAAGCCGGCATGACGGTCTGCATGAATTCGATCTCGCCGGGGCGAACCGGAAGGCCTTGCAGTTCCCGGCGTGCAATCGTCACCTTCGCTATCGCATCACTGAACAGAGGCCAACCAACGATAATAGATCCAAGGTCGACAACAATCATCGCCGCCGCGAGCGCCAGACCCAAGCGGGTGAAGCGCAACAAGAGGATTCCTGCGGCGATCGACAGCGAGCCGATCGCCAGCAAGAGCAGGATCTTGAGCGGGGAGGTGTCGACAAGACCATAGACCGGCAGCACTGCTTCGAGCTCCGTCCAGCGCACGAGGTTCTTCGTGCCCTCCAGAATGAGAAGCGTCCCCAGCAGAAGATTGGGCCAGGTTCGCCGCCCCTCCGCGCTTTCGACTTGGGCCGGCTCAAGCAATTGCACGCCAGGAGACAGTTCAAGCTTAGACTGAGCCAAAGCAACAAGGGCGGAAACCGCCGTGATGCCATAGCCTTCCGTCCCCAGCCCCATGAAGTAGCTGCAAAGGTGGACGACGGTCCACACCAGGAGGAAGTCCAGATAGATCGGCAGGCATGCGAAGACGATGCGCTTCAAGCGCTCGCGCTTCGAAGGCAGAACGTCGGCGCTACTCATCCATCTTCAGCGCGGCGATGAAGGCTTCCTGCGGGATCTCCACCTTGCCGAACTGGCGCATGCGCTTCTTGCCCTCTTTCTGCTTGTCGAGGAGCTTGCGCTTGCGGGAGACGTCGCCGCCATAGCACTTGGCCGTCACGTCCTTGCGGAGCGCGGAGATGGTCTCGCGGGCGATGACCTTGCCGCCGATGGCGGCCTGGATCGGGATCTTGAAGAGGTGGTGCGGGATCAACTCCTTGAGCTTCTCGCACATGGCCCGGCCACGATGCTCCGCACGGGTGCGGTGCACGAGCATGGAGAGGGCGTCCACCGGCTCCTCGTTGACGAGGATCTGCATCTTCACGAGATCGCCGGCCCTGAGATCGGTGATCGTGTAGTCAAACGAGGCATAGCCCTTCGAGATCGACTTCAGGCGGTCGTAGAAGTCGAACACCACCTCGTTCAGCGGCAGGTCGTAGACCACCATGGCGCGCTTGCCGACATAGTTGAGGTCGATCTGGCTGCCGCGGCGGTCCTGGCAGAGCTTCAGCACGCCGCCGAGATAGTCGTCCGGCGTCAGGATGGTGGCGCGGATCCACGGCTCCTGGATCTCCTCGATCTGCATCGTGTCCGGCATGTCGGCCGGGTTGTGCAGGTCGATCTTGGTGCCGTCGCGCATCTTGATGTCGTAGACGACGGACGGGGCGGTCGCGATGAGGTCGAGGTTGAACTCGCGCTCCAGCCGCTCCTGGATGATCTCGAGGTGGAGCAGGCCGAGAAAGCCGCAGCGGAAGCCGAAGCCGAGCGCGGCCGAGCTCTCCATCTCGTAGCTGAAGCTCGCATCGTTGAGGCGCAGCCGGCCCATGGCGGCGCGCAGGTCTTCGAAATCGGCGGCATCGACGGGGAAGAGGCCGCAGAACACAACAGGCTGCGCCGGCTTGAAGCCCGGCAGCGGGGTTGCGGTCTGCTTCTTCTCGTCCGTGATGGTGTCGCCGACGCGGGTGTCGGCGACCTCCTTGATGTTGGCGGTGATGAAGCCGACCTCGCCTGGGCCGAGCAGGTCCTGCGCCGTCATCTTGGGCGTGAAGGTGCCGATGCGATCCACTTCATAGGTCGCGCCGGTTCCGATCATGCGCACGCGCTGGCCCTTTTTCAGGGTGCCGTCGAAAATGCGCACCAGCACGATGACGCCGAGATAGGCGTCGTACCAGCTGTCCACGAGCAGCGCCTTGAGCGGCGCCTCGCGGTCGCCCTTCGGCGGCGGCAGGCGGGTGACGATGGCTTCCAGCACATCCGGGATGCCGAGGCCGGTCTTCGCCGAAATCTCCACGGCGTCGGAGGCATCAAGGCCGATGACCTCCTCGATCATCGCCTTGACCCGTTCCGGCTCGGCCGCTGGCAGGTCGATCTTGTTCAGCACCGGCACGATCTCGTGGCCGGCATCGAGCGCGTGATAGACATTGGCGAGCGTCTGCGCTTCCACGCCCTGGGACGCGTCCACCACCAGCAGCGAACCCTCGCAGGCGGCCAGCGAGCGCGAGACCTCGTAGGCGAAGTCGACGTGGCCGGGCGTGTCCATCAGGTTGAGGATGTAGGTCTGCCCATCCTTGGCCGGATAGGTGAGGCGCACGGTCTGCGCCTTGATGGTGATGCCCCGCTCCTTCTCGATGTCCATCGAGTCGAGCACCTGCTCGGTCATCTCGCGAGCGGTCAGGCCGCCCGTCAGCTGGATGAGCCGGTCGGCAAGCGTCGATTTGCCATGGTCGATATGCGCGACGATGGAAAAATTGCGGATGTTCGGGATGGTGCTGGCACTCATGGGCCGGGAGTAGCATCGCACATGGTTGACGGGCAAGGAGAGCGGGGCGACAGACGGGCTTTTCAGCACCGGCGAAGCTGCTAATACTGCGCGCACACATGACAGCCCCCTCGCCCGCCGCCCGCGCGCTCGCCGAACTGCTCCAGAAGATCGCGCGCGGGGACCAGCCGGCGCTGGCGGAACTGTACAGTCTGACATCCGCGAAGCTTTTTGGCGTCTGCCTGCGTATCTGTGAGGAACGCAGCGAGGCGGAAGAGGTGTTGCAGGAAACCTATGTCACGGTATGGCGGCGCGCCGGCACCTATGACCCGGCCAAGGCCGCGGCCATAACCTGGCTGGCTGCGGTGGCGCGCAACAAGGCGCTGGACCGCCGCCGCACGGGCAAGGTGCGGCAGCTCTCGGCGCCGCTGGAAGATGCCGCCATGGTCGTCGACAGCGCGCCCTCGGCGCAATCCACGCTGGAAGACGCCCAGCAGCGGGCCGGCCTGATGCACTGCCTGGATGAACTCGACGGCAACCAGCGCGATTCGATTCGCGCCGCCTTCCTGGATGGCCTGACCTATGAGGATCTGGCGCACAGCCGCGACGTGCCGCTCGGCACCATGAAAAGCTGGATCAGGCGCGGATTGCAGAAGCTGAAGGGGTGCCTGGAGCGATGAGCGAGCGCATGGGACCGGAAGACCACGACGACGGCGCGGGCGCACCACCGCTCGCAGCCGAATTCGTGCTCGGCCTCGTCCACGGCGAGGAGCGCGAGACGCTGAAGCGCCGAGCGGCGGACGATCATGCCTTCGCAGCAGAGGTGGGCTTCTGGGAAAGCCGGCTTGGCGCGCTCGGCGACGAGATCCAGCCGCAGACCCCGCCCGCCCATGTCTGGACACGCATCCAGCAGGAACTCGGCACCGTGCCCGTGGGTGCGCTCCGGACCCGCGACCGGGCAGGATTGTGGAACAGCTTGGCCTTCTGGCGCGGCCTCAGCCTCGTGACGTCCAGCCTTGCTGCAGCGGGCATCGGCGCCGTTCTGTTCCTGCAGCCCGCAGCGCCGCCGCCCATGGTCGCGGTGCTCAACACGACCGACGGCCGCTCCGGCTTCATGGTGTCGGTGGATCGCGGCTCGGGTCGCGTGATGCTGATGCCGGCCGTGCCCGGCGAGGCACCGCCCGAGCATGTCCACGAACTCTGGATGATCGGCGCCGACGGCCGCGCGCGATCGCTCGGCACCTTCGCCTCGTCAGGCCCCGTGGCGATGAGTATTCCGCAGGGCATGATGCGCGATGCCGACGAGAGCTCGGCCATCGCGATTTCGGTCGAGCCGTCGGGCGGCTCGCCCACCGGCGCGCCGACCGGGCCGGTGGTGGCGCAAGGAAATCTGCGCTCGATCTAGAAAGTTTTGCATCCGGGGCGCGTGCGCCTTCGTACCTCCGTCCGTGCCCCTCGCAAGAACCGGGGCGAAACTGAGGAGCGAACCCAGATGTCCAGCACCCGCTACATGATGACCGCGGCGGCACTGTGCCTGTCCGCCGCCAGCCTCGCCGTCGTTCCCGCCATTGCACAGGACGCGATGAAGAGCGGCAACATGACCAATGACGGCATGCGCGAAAAGTCCGTCGAAGTCGGCGGCGCGCCGATGTACCCCTCGAAGAACATCGTCGAGAACGCGGTCAACTCCAAGGACCACACCACGCTCGTCGCTGCCGTGAAGGCCGCGGGCCTCGTGGACACGCTGTCCGGCAAGGGCCCGTTCACGGTGTTCGCACCGACCAACGATGCGTTCGACGACCTGCCGAAGGGCACCGTCGAGACGCTGCTGAAGCCCGAGAACAAGACGAAGCTGTCCGGCGTGCTGACCTATCATGTGGTCGCCGGCAAGCACACGGCCGCCGACATCATGGCCGACATCAAGAAGGGCGGCGGCAAGGCTGTCTGGAAGACCGTCAACGGCGCCAGCCTGACGGCCAGCATGAAGGGCGACAAGCTCGTTCTGACCGATGCCAAGGGCGGCATGTCGGAAGTCGAGATCGGCGACGTGATGCAGTCGAACGGCGTCATCCACGTGGTCGACAAGGTGCTGATGCCGGGCTGACCCCCAGCCCTCCTGCCAACCGGCATCGTCACGGAAGGGTCGCCGAAAGGCGGCCCTTTTCCGTGCGCGGTCCGCATTTTCAAGAACAGAGCAGCGCCGTCCGGCCTGTGGTATCCCGGCCTCTGACTTCCTATCTTTGGTGCAGTCCGAGGCTTTGCATGCGCTTCCTGGTCCGGTTCATCGGTACGCTGATATTCGCAGCCGCGTTCGTCATGGTCGTCATCGACGGGACGCGCACGATAGCCGCCAGCCAGTTGTCGCTGTCTTCGCTGTCGGAGGCCGTTTCCATCCTGTGGCCGAACGCCGTGAAAGGCATCGCTGCGGGATTGTCCTCGGCTCACCCGGTTCTGTGGAATCCGGCGGGTGCATGGCTGTTCGCGCAGCCGGCCTTCGCCGTGCTGGGAATACTGGGGCTGCTGCTGCTGATCGTCGGCCGCAAGAAGCCCGATATTGTGAAGCCGCGTCCCCGGCGGATCTAAACCCCTTTCGAGAGGAGTTGCCGTGTTCTCTTTCTTCAAGCAGGCCACGCCGCTGCCGACCGCCGAGAACGCACTTCCCGGCCGGATGGCGGCCATTCCCACGGCCGAGCGCCATCATCTCAACAAGCACCCGCTGAAGGGCCCCTACCCCGAAGGGTATGAAACCGCCGTGTTCGGCGCCGGCTGCTTCTGGGGCATCGAGCGCAAGTTCTGGAACATCCCCGGCGTCTGGGTGACGGCGGTGGGCTATGCCGGCGGCATCACGCCAAACCCGACCTATGAGGAGACCTGCTCGGGCCATACCGGACACACCGAGGCAGTGCTCGTCGTGTTCGACCCCGATCAGGTGACTTATGCGGCCTTGCTCAAGGCCTTCTGGGAGATGCACGACCCCACGCAGGGCATGCGGCAGGGCAACGATGTCGGCTCGCAGTACCGTTCCGCCATCTACACCCTGAACGCCGAACAGGCGGAGCAGGCGCGCGAGTCGAAGCAGGCTTACGAGCGGGCTCTGCAGTCTCAGGGCTATGGCGCGATCACCACGGAGATCGCTCCGGCCGGTGCCTTCTACTTCGCCGAGGATTATCACCAGCAATATCTGGCGAAGAACCCCGGCGGTTATTGCGGCGTCGGCGGCACCGGCGTGTCCTGCCCCATCGGTTCCGGCGTCGTCGCCTGAGGCGGCTCAGGATCCGGAGCGGCGGGGACCGCCGCCGCTCGCGTGGGTGAATAGTCGGCATCGGCGGCCTGCAGCACCATCCGGCACTCCTGCGGCATGTCCGACAGGCGCATCGGCGGCGGCGGCGGCTTCGGCTTCGATGGCTTGACCGGCGGCTTGGGCGCCCCGGGCGGCTTCGGCGCCTTCTTGAACCAGCTTGCGAGGCTGGCATCGCAGCCATCGCCCGGGGGTACGGGCGCCTGCCCCTTGCACCCTTCCATGCCTGCCGGGCAGGCCAGCCTGATGTGCATATGGTAGTTGTGCCCCGCCCACGGGCGCACCTTGCCGAGCCAGTCGCGGTCGGCGCCCGCCTCGCGGCACAGGGCCTTCTTGATCGCCGCGTTCACGAAGACGCGGTCCACGTTCGGCAGCCGCGCCGCCAAACGGATGACCTTCAGGTGATCGGGGGTCCAGACGCGCGGATCCACGTCCATCCAGTCCGGTGCGACGACGCTGACGGCGGAGATCTTCTCGCGCTCCTCGGGCGAGAGCAGGCGCGGCGGCATGGGGTTCAGCCAGATATCGGCGTCGAGCCCGATCTGGTGGGAGGCGTGGCCGGTGAGCATCGGTCCGCCCCTCGGCTGTGCGAGATCGCCGACCAGCAGGCCCGACCATGAGGTCCGCCGCTGCACCTGCTCGGCAAGCCGTTCGAGTTCCGCGATCAGCGCCGGGTGGCCCCAATTGCGGTTGCGGGACAGCCGCATCACCTGCCAAGCGGGTCCGTTGATCGGCAGGGGCCGGGCGCCGGCCAGGCAGCCTTTCGCATAGGAGCCGATGCTCCGGGCGCGAAGATCCGCAGGCAGGAGCTTGCCTCCGAACAGCTGTTTTGCCGGCGCGGTTTCGATCGGCTGCTGACCGGGTGGGGGCGATTGCTGAGCCACCGCGTCCCCCGCGGCAAGAGCAGCGAGCAAAGCCGCCGCCGGCAGCAGTGCCCACGCGAAGTGCATGCCTCTTTTTGCGGCGCTGGACCCGAGGAACCATAACGTACCGAAGATGATTTTCTCCACACGCCCGCCGTTTGAGGATTTCGTCATGCGCATCGCTCAGATAGCCCCGCTTTGTGAGAGCTGCCCCCCGCAGATGTATGGCGGGACGGAACGTGTTGTCTCATGGCTGACCGAAGAACTGGTGAAGATGGGGCACGAGGTCACGCTCTATGCCTCCGGCGACAGCCTTACCAGCGCACGGCTTGTCGCTGGCTCCAGGCGCGCCCTGCGGCTGGACGAGACGGTCCAGGATTTCTACGCCCATCACATGGTGCTGATGAACAAGGTGCTGCGCGACGCCGACGACTTCGACGTGCTGCACTTCCACACCGATTACCTGCACTTTCCAACCTTCGCCAACGGCACGCACCCGATCGTGACCACTATGCACGGCCGCCAAGACCTCCCGGATCTCGCGCCCGTCTATCGGGAATTCGCCGGCACGCCGCTGGTTTCAATCTCGGATGACCAGCGCCGCCCGGTCAGCTTCGCGTCCTGGACCAAGACGATTTATCACGGACTGCCGAAGAACCTGCTGCCCTTCGGCACCGGCGAAGGCGGCTACTTGGCCTTTGTTGGCCGCACCAGCCCGGAGAAGGGGCTCGACCGGGCCATCGAGATCGCCCGCAAGGCCGGCATCAAGCTGAAGATCGCAGCCAAGGTGGACAAGGCCGACAAGGCTTATTTCCACGAGGTGATCGAGCCGCTGATCGACGGCGGCGAAGTCGAGTTCGTCGGCGAGATCAACGAGGTCCAGAAGCGCGACTTCCTGGGCCATGCGCGCGCCCTGCTGTTTCCCATCCGCTGGCCGGAGCCCTTCGGCCTCGTGATGATCGAGGCTATGTCCTGCGGCACGCCCGTTCTGGCCTTCCGCTGCGGCTCCGTGCCCGAGGTGATGGAGGACGGGCTGACCGGCTTCATCGTCGACAGCATGGACGAAGCACATGACGCCGTGCCACGCCTCCTGGCGCTTGATCGCCGGGCCGTCCGCGAACGCTTCGAGCAGCGCTTTACATCGGAACGCATGGCGAGGGACTATGTCGCCCTCTACGAGACCTTGATGCACAGGCCGGCTTTGCCCACCCGCAGCACCATCGAGGAAAGCCTCGGAACAGGCGACGTGCAGGCGTCCGTCGGTCTTGCGGCAATACATGCGGCCGCCGTGCGCGCCTGACGGCGGTGCACGGAGTATGAGGGGCAGATGAACGAGACGATTGCGCCGCAATTCTTCATATCTGCACTCGAGTCCAATGATGGCGGGCGCCCGGCCCGCCTGAAGCAGGGCGACACGTTCGCCGTCCTGGACAAGAACGCGGATCTTCTTTCCTGGGAGGGCAACCCCGACGGGCTTTACTTCCACGACACGCGCCACCTGTCGCATTTCGAGTTCCGGCTGAACGGCGCACGCCCGCTGCTCCTGTCCTCGAATATGGAGAGCGACAATTCGGCCCTCACCGTGGATCTCACCAACCCGGATTTCTCCGAGGATGGCCGTGTCTTCATGCAGAAGGACACGATTCATATCAGCCGCAGCAAGTTCATCTGGAACAATGCGCTGTTCGAGCGCCTCTCGATCTTCAATTACGGAGACCGCGAACAGCGCCTGCGCATGAGCGTGCTGTTCAACTGCGATTTCGCCGATCTGTTCGAAGCACGTGGACAGCGCCGCCCTGTGAAGGGCGTGCGCGAGGTGCGCATCGCAGGGCCCGGCGAGGTCTCCTTCGAGTATATGGGCCTCGATGCCATCGCGCGGGCCACGAGCGTGGCCTTCCACCCCGCACCGGACGTGCTGGAACCATCCTTCGCGGTCTACGACATGACGCTGGGGCCGCAGGACAAGAAGGTGATCTTCACCCGCATTGCCTGCGATCCCTCGCAGGCTGCCCCGTTCAGCGAGCGCGTCTTCTTCAAGTCCTTCGCGGAGTCGCGCCGCGCGCTTCGGCGGGACGCCGCCCGGCCCGTCCGCATCACAAGCTCCAGCGAGCTCGTGGACGATGTCGTCGCCCGGTCCATGGCCGATGTCGCCATCCTGACGACGCAGACCGAGCACGGCCTCTATCCCTATGCGGGGATACCCTGGTTCTCGACGCCGTTCGGCCGCGACGGCATCATCACCGCGCTCATGATGCTGTGGGTCGATCCCGGCCTCGCGAAAGGTGTGCTCAGCTATCTCGCCGCGACACAGGCCCGGGATCTCGACCCCGTGCGCGATGCCGAGCCCGGCAAGATCCTGCACGAGACGCGGGCCGGCGAAATGGCCATGCTCGGCGAGGTGCCGTTTCGTCTCTATTACGGCAGCGTGGATTCCACGCCGCTCTTCGTGCTGCTGGCGGGCGAATATCTGCGCCGCACCGATGACGTGGAGACGCTCGCAAGGATCTGGCCGAACGTCCAGGCCGCGCTGGGCTGGATCGAAACCTATGGCGACCGCGATGGCGACGGCTTCCTCGAATATTATCGCCAGAGCGAGAACGGCCTCGCAAATCAGGGCTGGAAAGACAGCCTCGATTCCGTCTTCCACGCCGACGGCAATCTCGCACAGGGGCCGATCGCGCTCTGCGAGGTGCAGGCCTATGTCTATGGCGCGTGGTTCGCAGCCGCCGAGATTGCGGAGCGGCTGGGGCATGGCGAGGTCAGCGAAGGCTACCGCGCCCGCGCTTCCGCGATACAGGAACGCTTCGAGGAGGCCTTCTGGTGCGAGGATCTCGGCACCTACGCTCTTGCGCTCGACGGCGAGAAGCGGCGCTGCGAGGTTTACTCCTCCAATGCCGGGCACGCGCTGCTCACCGGCATCGCACGGGCCGATCGCGCCGAGCGCGTGGTAGACGCCCTGCTCGACCCCACCTCCTTCTCGGGCTGGGGCATCCGGACTGTCGCCACGACGGCGGCACGCTACAACCCGATGTCCTACCACAACGGCTCGATCTGGCCGCACGACAACGCGCTGATCGCACTGGGCATGGCGCGCTACGGCCACAAGGATGCCGTGCTGAAGGTGACGAAGGCCCTCATCGAGGCCGCCGGCAAGCTCGACCTGCAGCGCCTGCCAGAACTGTTCTGCGGTTTTCCGCGCCGCCAGCGTCAGGGGCCGATCGGCTATCCCGTGGCCTGCGCGCCGCAGGCCTGGGCGGCCGCGACCCCGCTGGCACTGATCCAGGCCTGCCTAGGCCTGACCTTGCACCACCGCACCGGCGAGATCCTTCTCGACCGCCCGGTGCTGCCGGACTTCGTGGACCAGCTTTTCCTCACCAATGTAGGGGTGGGGGATGCAAGCGCGGACCTGGTGCTGAACCGGCATGGCGAGGACGTATCCCTCACCGTTCTGGACCGCCGCGGCACCGTGCGCATCGTCGAGGTGCGCTGAGGAGGGAGGGCCTGTTCAGCCCTCCTTGAGCTCCCGGGCCTGCGTCTTCAGCAGCGCCAGCACCAAGGCCTCCTCCGGCGGCAGGCCTTCGATTGCGGCCGCCTCCTCCTCCGCGCGGGCGAACTCGTCCTCGAACCGGCCCTCCAGATAGCTCTCGATCACGCCGCTGTGGATGTAGCAGCGCCGCGAGATCGCCCGAGTGTTCACCAGCCGGTCCGCCACCACGTCCACGGCCTTGTTGAGCTTGCGGTTGCCCTCCGCCTTGGAGGTGAAGCCCCCCGCCTGATGGAGCGCGTGCGCTGCTGTGACCGTGCCGGCCCAGGTGCGGAAATGCTTGGCGGAGAACCCCTGCCCCAGCACGTCGCGGATGTAGGCGTTCACATCGTGTGAATCGACGGGATGCGGCGTGCCGTCCGCGTCGAAATACTGGAACAGGTGCTGCCCCGGCACGTCCTGGCACTGGCGCACAATGCGGGCGATGCGGCGGTCCTTCACCGTCAACTTCCAGTCCTTACCGCTCTTGCCCTTGAAGGAGAAGCGCAGCCGGTCCGATCCCGCCTCCACATGGCGGTTGCGCAGCGTGGTGAGGCCGAAGCTCTTGTTGTCGCGGCGGTAGCGCTCATTGCCGATCCGGATGAGGGTCGTGTCGAGCAGTTGCACCACGGTCGCCAGCACCTTGTCGCGCGTCAGGCCGCGCTTCGAGAGGTCTTCGTCGATGCGCGTGCGGATCTCCGGCAGATGCTCGCCGAACTCGATGAGCCGCTCGTATTTGGCCTCGCCGCGCACCTCGTGCCAGCGCGGGTGATAACGGTACTGCTTGCGGCCCTTGGCGTCGCGCCCGGTGGCCTGGATGTGGCCGTTGGCCTTGGGGCAGATCCAGACATCGGTGTAGGCCGGGGGAATGGCCAGGGAGCGGATGCGCTCCAGGATCTTGGGATCGCGGATCGCCTCCCCCTTTGAGGAGCGATAGGCAAAGCCGCTGCCTGCCTTGCGCCGCGTGATGCCCGGCTTATCGTCGGACACATAGACAAGGCCGGCATTTTCGGCCGACGTCTCCGGATCATAGGCCGGGCAGACATCGTCCTCCGGAACCAGCACGGCCGCCTCGGTCATCATCGCTCCTCATCGTGGCAGGAGAGGAACTCCACAAAGGCGACAGGGTTGCGCCGACGGGCCACCGAGCACATTGCGAACCGGCCGCGACCCCGCTATAGCGTCGCATCCGCTTCACGAAGCGGACCCGGAGGGGTGGCCGAGTGGTTGAAGGCGCACGCCTGGAAAGTGTGTATACGGGAAACCGTATCGCGGGTTCGAATCCCGCTCCCTCCGCCATTCGCCTTGCTAAGCAATTGCATCTGTTGATGATTACGCCACCTTGGCAGCTACCCCACGCCGCACCCGCATCCTAATCGGGCTGCAGCTGCACGGTGTCAGACGTTGCCGGACGTCACGTCGCGGCACGAAGTTGCCGCCAGGGCAGATCCACCCAATTTTTCTGGTTCGACACGACCAAACGAAGAAGTCTCCAGATAGCATCTTCTATGCAGCCGAGGGAGAAGTCCGGCCAACGAGATCTTGGAACGACCTCATCCTTGGCCGGCCTCCTCTCCGAACAAAGTGAAGATGAACGCTGTGGCAACGTTCTAGCCGGATTGCCGCCCGAGCTTCCCGCAGCAACAGGCGGGCGCGCGCTTTGAACGACTGCGGCTGATTACGCCGCCATGGCGAAGCCGCTCGGAGATGTTGATCCAGGACGCTGTCTGGACCTGCAGCGAGGAGAAAGGCTTCATCGCGCCTGCCGGTTGGGGGTGAAGGAGTGATGATGCTGGAAACGTCGCTGTATCGGCCGGTGAAGGCTTTTCTGGAGAGCCTCGGCTTCACCGTAAAGGGAGAGATCGGCGGGTGCGATATCGTCGGCCTCTTACCGGACGAGCCGCCGGTGGTCGTGATCTGCGAACTCAAGCTGCAGTTCAACCTTGAGCTTGTTCTGCAAGGCGTGGACCGTCTCGCGGCATGCGACGAGGTCTGGCTCGCCGCCCGGATGTCGTCTCGCGGAAACGGGCGAGAAAAGGATGTCCGTTTCCGATCACTCTGCCGCCGTCTGGGACTGGGGCTGCTCGGGATCGCGGCAAACGATCAAGTGCATGTGCTGATCAGCCCCGCCTCCCCCTCTCCGCGCCGCGACCCGAAGAGGCGAGCGCGGCTGGTGGATGAACATCGGCGGCGGCAGGGTGATCCTGCAGTCGGCGGCGGGTCCCGCCGTCCGATCATGACCGCGTATCGTCAGGAGGCGCTTGCCTGCGCCTCGGCGCTTTCCACCGGAGCAAAGCGCACCAAAGACCTGAGGGAAATCACGCCACGCGCCGCCACAATCCTCCGGCGAAACGTGTACGGCTGGTTTGTTCGCACGGGGCGGGGCGTCTACGATCTCTCCGCTGCCGGCCGAGATGCACTTGAACGTTGGAGCATCTGACCCGCAGGTCAATTTCGGCGTGTAGCGAGCACCCGACCGGTGCCGCCCACAGACCATCGGTTATGCCTTGGCGGACTCGCCTGCGGGCAAGCCGTGTAGATTGCTGCGACGTCTTCCACCTTGAGGATGGCAAGGTGAAGTCGTTCCACGGCTAAACGGCCGCCACCATCATCCTCGCTCAGCTGGAGGTGCTCAGTGATCTTCAAGCAGCAATCGCGTGAGCCGACAGGTAAACAGGTACCCACCACTACTACCGACTGGGCGCTCGTCATTCCCGCCACTACGAGGCCTCCATGTAAAGGTACCTTACAGGCAAAGGATTCGGTTCAACGAACCCTTGGCCGTCGCAAAGCGGACAAGCATTAGCGGGATCAGGAGTCCGGCGCGGATGGTACATTTGCACTTGCGTCTTGGGAAACAAGCAATTGTCGCTGGCGTCCTCCTCGTCAGCTCGGGGCACGGGTTTGCGATCACCCCGAGCGAGCTGCGGTCCATGGCATTGGTGATTGAGGATCGAGCTAGGCCCGGCGGTCTGCGGGAGCTTGGGCTGCTCGATGATTACCTCAACGCGCTTCGACGCGCGCAACGAAACTGCCATCTCAGCACCTACGCTTACGGTGCCACACTCTCCTGCAGGAGCCGCGAAGGACGCGAGGTGCTGATCGGGCTCACTGCCGAGCCGAGCCGTCAGCCGGAGTTCGTTCGCGTCCTCGAAATCCGGCCTGATGGGGTGAACAGCATCTCCTTGCCGAATTCCGAGTTTGCTCCATTCCTGTCCGAGCTCGCTCGAACACCCGAAGGTTCGCGGATGGTCTGGCCTTCCCCCTGATCGCGACTCCACTTGCCCGAGCTTTGGGCAAACAAGGAAGCAAGCGTTTGGAGCCGCTGGGTTACAGGTGCGCTCCTGCTGAATGCCGGGGCGCTGCCATGGCCTATGGGTACACCGGCAGTCCTTAGCGAGTTCATGCAGCATGTCGATCAGACGCGCATCCGCGCCGAGTTGGACTGCCATTCACACCAGCCGGTACTCGCCACGACTTGGCGGAGAACGGATGTGCCCTTGCAGATAAGATCCAGCGCACTGTCGCTCAACCGCAGCGTGACGTCGACGTCGGAATCGCGGAGCTGGAAGCTGTCGAGCAGCGGCCGAATGTGGTTTCGCCCGAAATCATTTTTAGCCGTGGCCCTGAGCGGGCCCGAAAGCGGACCGTCATCCCGTAGTCCGTTCAGCGCGGCATCCCAATCCGCGACGATGCGGGGTGCATCAGCGACCAGGATCTCACCCTCATGGGTGAAGGTCAGCTTGCGTGTCGAGCGGATAATAAGTCGCGCCCCGAACTCCTCTTCCAGCCGGGTCACCGCCAGCGCCAAAGTCGATTTGGCCATCGAGCGCTGCCGTGCAACGCTGTAAAAGCTGCCGGCCTCCGCAACGTCGAGCATCAGGCGCAGTGCATCTAAGCGGTCCATCCATCGAAAGTCCTCTAATGCAGGACCCGTCTAACTCGCCTCCGGCACAGGTGAACTCAGCCGTCAGACACAACCGCGAAGCGGGCATGAAAAAGGCCGCCCGCAGGGGCGGCCTTTGGGTCTTCCTTGCGACGCCTAGTTTGCGTTGCGGTCACTGCCGCTGCTCGCCTGGCTGAAGTAGAAGGGCTCGCGGGCTTTTTCCTTGCGGACCGGTGCGGCACCGACGGCAGAAGCGCGTCCCTCCCGCACAATCGTGGCCGGAGCGCGGGCATTTGGCTGTGCGTCGTAGATGCCCTGCTGGATGCGCTGGCTGTTGGGGGTGGCACCGGCGGGCTGATGGGCAAGGGCGGCTCCAGCCGTCAGGGTGATGGTGCCGGAGAGGATCAGTGTCTTGAGGATGTTCATGTCTTGGCTCCCGAACGGGCGCTCCTTGAAGCGTCCTTTCTAGCTGCGTTACGGGGCAGCGGCAGGGAGAGCCCCTCCGTTCCCGATCACGAAGGTGGCGCTTTGACATTGCGCTTATAAGCTGACCAAACCAGATCAAGCTGATCTGCTAAATAGCTCAATGAACTCCTCTATACGGGTCGATTAATTGGAGACATTTGCGCTAATCGTTGGCTCTGGCGGCTTTCGCGCCGCCGAGCGAGGTATATCCTCCTCCGTCATGAGCCAGACGATGGCGACGCTGTAACAGGCTCGGCATCCGCTTCTGAACCGAACGACGCGCAAGGTGGCAGTCACTGAAGCGGGAGGAAGGCCTATAGGCGCTGGGTTGAAGCCGAGGCAAGCTTGCGCAAACACCCACGCCCATCAAGCCGCCTTCAGGATACATCAGGCCAAGCCCTTGGCTGACTGTCGCTAACAATCAGCTTCAGCTGATGATGAAGTTCATAAGCAAGCTCGGCCTGTCGCCCGTGTCCCGCAGCCCTCGTCCGCTTTCTAGGATCGCGTCTGGATCAAGATCGAGGCTTCTGCAGTTGAGGCGCTATGGATGCTCTCAGCACTTGGTCGCCGGATCCCTACATCCTCGCACTTACGGGACTCGGCTTCCTCATAGCGCTGGTTGCCTGGTTGCCCATCGCGCTTAAGCGCCTGCCCCTGTCGCTGCCGATCATATGCATCCTTATCGGAGCTGCGGTCTTCATGCTGCCGCAGGTCTCGCTTCGGCCCATGCCGACGCAGTATCCGGAGATCGCCGAACGCTTCACAGAGTTCGTGGTCATCATCGCTCTCATGGGTGCGGGCCTGAAGCTGGACCGGGTCTTCAGTTGGAGGCGATGGCACGTGACGTGGCGGCTGTTGGGCATCACGATGCCTCTCAGCATCGCTGCGATAACGCTGGTAGGTGTGTTCCTCCTCGATCTGCCATGGATCGTTTCGCTTCTGCTTGGCGCAAGTCTGGCACCCACGGATCCCGTATTGGCGTCTGATGTGCAGGTGGGTCCGCCGAAATCGGGTGAAGAGGACGATGTGCGGTTCGGCTTGACCTCCGAGGCCGGTCTAAACGACGGTCTGGCATTTCCCTTCGTCAACCTCGCCATTGCGCTCAGCCTCACGGCAGCTACCGGAGAGCCATGGGCAGCAAAATGGCTCGCCCACGGCGTGCTATGGGAGATTGGAGCAGGCATTGCCGGCGGCTGGTTGATCGGCCGCGCCTTCGGCTGGCTGACGTTCCACGTTCCGGCAGAGACCGGGTTGGCACGCACAGGCGACGGCCTGATCGCACTTGCGGCCACCTTTGTCTCATATGGCCTAACAGAGCTCATCGAATGCTACGGGTTTCTTGCCGTCTTCATCACGGCCCTAACATTCCGCCATTCACAGCGCCACGACGATTTCCATCGCGAGATGCACGACATCACCGAGCAGATCGAGCGCCTGGCGATGATGGTGCTGTTGCTGCTGTTCGGCGGCGCAATGGTGAGCGGAATCCTCGCGCCCCTGACTTGGCTAGACGTTGGCGCTGCCCTCGTGATCCTGCTTGCGGTGCGGCCGCTTGCGGGTTTGGTTGGCCTGATCGGTTTCAAGGCGCCATGGGGCGAAAGGCTCACGATCTCCTTCTTTGGTATCCGCGGCGTGGGGTCGTTCTACTATCTTGCATACGGGCTGAATCACATGCCGGTGGCCGAGGCGAACCGCTTATGGGCTGTCGTGAGCCTGGTTGTCCTGATGTCGATCCTGCTTCACGGCCTTACGGTGACGCCCAGCATGCGCACCCTTGATCGCTCGCAGGGGCGCGACCCTGATGACGAGCAGGAAGCGACGCCGCCACCTGGATTTCAGGGGCCGGCGTCAAACGGCACGTCCTCAGGCAGCAGATCACCACAAAATTGAGCATGGATAGCTGATGGATCTCGAGACTGGTCCTTAGCAGCTCAATTGAGTCAGACCGCAACCGACACCTTGTCGATGACGAGCGATTTCACACTGGACTGCTAGCCCCGGAGGCTGAAGCACTGAGGCGATGCTACGCCGCCACCAATACGGCGAACTTGTCTTTTTATGCCTCTTTCGATAACCGAAACAGGCAGCGCAGCGTCTGCGGTTGAGCTTGAGCGTGTTCTTCTGATCTATGCGCCTTTGACCAATTGGCTCTTGCAAGTAGGGCGTCGTGGGAGATCGGATCGAGCGCCTAGCTCATCCTGTATTCTCATGTTTGCGCACACTGCGAACCCTCGGTTCTGTCGATATGCGAACACAGACTCAACAGCCTTTGCGCACCGCAGACTGTTGATGTCGCCGGCAGCCCCATGATGAACTGATCCGAGTTCAGCCAGCGCCAGAGAGGTTCCCTTAATGGCTAGGCTGCCGCAAGAACACTCGCTGAAGAAAGGTCTCTAGCTTCACGACGTCGGCGTCCTCAGGACCCAAGTGGTATCTTCCATTAGATGGACGAGCATCGGGTTAACCTCTACAGCGTCCTCAAACACCGCGCAGAGCGGGTCACCATTCGCGACAAAACCCTGCCAAGCGCGAGCATGGCTCATCGTACAAGCGATCTGCGCCTCAGAGAGAGCGTACTGGGGCTCCGCTAGGACAGTGTTGTGGAGGTCAGCCGATCTCATTGAGCCTGCATCGACAGCGCTGAGCCGAGTGACTTGCCATCCCATTGCGGCTGATACGGCCTGCAGAGCAGGCTTGAGCGGATTGGGCAACGCTGGGCAGGCGTTGCAGGACAGCGATTCAAAGAGGGCAAGACAAAGGCCGGGACGTTTCCATCCCGGCCTTTGTCCAAGCGTTCAGCTAGTTCAGAACCGATAGGCCATCGTGGCGCGCAATGTGTGGAAGTCGAATTCGTCTTCCGAAGGGCGCAGGTCCGTGCCAGGTGCAAACGCGCCAGAGGTGAAGCGAGCCGTCTGAGTGTCCACGTCGAGGTCGGTATAAAGATACTCCACGCCGAGCGAGATGTTCTGCGTCAGCATCATCTCGGCGCCAGCGCCAACCGTGTAGCCCCACGCGTCGCTGTCGCCCTCAGTCGCACCAGCGAAGGCCGCGGGCGAATTGGTGGAGAAGGTGTAGTCGATGTCGCCGTATGCGACACCGCCGGTGGCGTAGACCATGAAGCGGTCGAACGCATATCCGCCGCGCAGCCGCCCGGTGACGAGGTAGTTCAGCTCGCGCTCGAAGGTGTAGTCCGCCGGCGTGACGCTGAGGCCGTTTACGCGGTCAGCCACGTCGACAAAGCTTGCATCGACGACCACACCGAACACGAAGTTGCTGACCTGATGATCGTAGCCAATGCGCAGACCGCCGCTGAAGCCGTCATCAAAATCGGATGTGAAGCCGGGAGCGAACGCATCTGCGCCGCCGCCGGTCAGAACGGTGTCGTCGAAGCTGCCGTCGAGATCGGTATCGAACTCCAGATCATTGTCGTCATTGCTTCCGAGGGCATAACCAGCCTGAGCGCCGATGTAGAAGCCCGTCCAGCTGTGGCCAGGCAGATCCACCATTGCAGGTGCGGCTTCATAAGCCGGCATGTCTGCCGCATGCGCCATTGTGCCGACGCTGAGCAGTGCCATCGATGTGAGAAGAAAGCGCTTCATAGGCCCCTCGGAGAAGTCAGGTTCTTTATCCAGATCGAAACCGTACCTTCTATCCCAGGTGGTGTATGTAGCTTGCATGTCACTACAGATTGCAAAGCCTTGCGGACGCAAGTTCAACGTCCTGTTGTGAAGCACCGGCACCGGCTCTCGTGACAGCGTCGAGCTTTTGCGGGGAGATCAGCAATGTGCGGCCGGTTCGTCTAGAAGTCTCCTGCAGCGCTAAGGCAGTCGGCCCGCACCACGCACTTGTTCTTGACCCGTTCGAGAGAAGGCTATCGGCGCCAGGCAAGCTGTTCCATACCGATGGAGTCGAGCCCGGGCCAAGAACCTGAGAGATGCCTAGCTGCCATGTCTGAGTCCCTATTCCGCGAAGCACTCGAGCATAAACTCGACGCAGAGTTCCGGAACTTAGCTGACCACTCCCCCGTCATGATGTGGGTGACGGGGCCGGACGGCTATTGCCATTACCTCAATCGCCGCTGGTACGAATTTACTGGCCAGACCGTGGCTGAGGCGCAGGGGATCGGATGGACCAAGGCAACGCATCCGGACGACCAGCAACTGGCCGAGGACACCTTCCTTGCGGCGGTTGCCGCGCAGGGGCCATTTCGTGTGGAGTACCGTCTCCGGCGAGCTGATGGTGCCTACATCTGGGCGATCGATGTCGCCTCGCCCCGCTTTGCTGAAGACGGCAGCTTCCTCGGGCACGTGGGCTCCGTGCTCGACATCGAGGAGCGGCGGAGGTCCGAGGACCTGCTGGCGCTCAATGAGGAGCGCCTGCGGCTTGCCCTGGACGTGGCCGAGATCGGTCAGTGGCACGTCGACACCGACAGCGGGAACATGTTCTGGCCGCCTCGGGTAAAGGCCATGTTCGGCATCTCTCCGGACGTGCCGGTCACGATCGTGGACTACTACGACGGCGTGCATCCGGATGATCGGGACAAGACGCTCGCTGCTTATCAGGCCGCCTCCGATCCCGAGCGGCGCCTCCTCTATGATGTCGAGTACCGCACCGTCGGCAAGGAAGACGGCATCGTCCGCTGGGTAGCCGCGAAGGGCCGCGGCTTATTCGATCAGGCCGGGACCTGCTACCGCGTGATCGGAACCGCAGTCGATGTGACCGCGCGAAAAGCAGACGAGGTGCGCCTACGCGAACTGAACGAGACACTGGAATCGCAGGTTGCCGAGCGAACCGCCGATCGCGACCGCATGTGGCGTCTGTCGACGGACCTGATGCTGGTTGCCCGCTACGATGCAACCATCACTGCCGTGAACCCGGCCTGGACCAATCTGCTCGGCTGGACAGAAAGCCAGTTGATCGGGAGGCTCTTCATCGACCTTGTTCATCCGGACGACATGGCGTCCACGCGCGCGGAAGCTGGCAAGCTGGCCGCGGGACAGACGACCCTACGCTTCGAAAATCGGTATCAGCACAGCGATGGCTCCTATCGCTGGCTGTCCTGGACGGCCGTTCCCGGGGAAGATCTGATTCATGCGGTCGCGCGGGATATTACCAGCGAGAAGGAGAAGGCCGAAGCACTTCAGCAGACCGAGGAAGCCCTGCGCCAGGCCCAGAAGATGGAGGCGGTCGGGCAGCTGACCGGCGGCATCGCGCACGACTTCAACAACCTGCTCACCGGCGTGATCGGCTCGCTCGACATGATGCAGCGCAAGATTGCCCGCGGCGAGATGGACAAGATCGAGCGCTACGCCACCACGGCGATGACTGCCGCGAACCGGGCAGCAGCGCTAACGCACCGGTTGCTCGCCTTCTCGCGCCGCCAGCCCCTCGATCCAAAGCCTGTGAACGCCAACCGCCTCGTAAGCGGCATGGAGGAATTGCTGCGCCGTACGTTGGGCGAGGCCATTCGCCTTGAGATCGTTACGGCCGGAGGCCTGTGGCAGACGCGGTGCGATCCGCATCAGCTCGAGAGTGCGATCCTCAACCTTGCCATCAACGCGCGAGACGCGATGCCCACCGGCGGGCATCTGACCATCGAGACCTGCAACGCTCATCTCGACACGGCTTACGCAGCGAAGAGCCGCGACGTCCATCCGGGGCAGTATGTCTGCATCTGCGTCACCGACACCGGCAGCGGCATGGCCCCCGACGTGATCGCGAAGGCGTTCGAGCCGTTCTTCACCACGAAGCCTATCGGCCAGGGCACCGGCCTGGGCCTTTCAATGATCTACGGCTTTGCACGGCAGTCCGAAGGCTACGCCAAGATCTATTCGGAGCTCGGTAAAGGCACGACGGTCAAGCTGTACCTGCCCCGCTACCACGGCGAGGGTGAAGAGGCAGATCTCGTGGTCGCCGGCCTCGCGGACGAGCGACGGTCCTACAGGGGAGAAGTGGTGCTCGTCGTGGAGGACGAGCCAGCTGTTCGTGGCCTGGTCGTCGATGTGCTGGAGGATCTCGGCTACCGCGCCCTCGAAGCTCATGACGGGCCCTCCGGACTGAAGCTGCTGCAGTCGGACCTGCGGATCGACCTCCTCGTCAGCGATGTAGGCCTCCCCGGGCTGAACGGGCGGCAACTTGCCGATTTCGCGCGGCAGCATCGACCCGATCTCAAGGTGCTGTTCATGACCGGTTACGCGGAGAACGCGACATTCGCGAACGGCTTCCTCGATCCAGGCATGCTGATGATCACGAAGCCATTTGCGATCGAAGCACTTGCCACCCGTATCCGGGACATGATCGAGGAGCGGTAAGGTGGCTGCAGACCGTGCTCCTAGCAGAGCGCGTAAGCTGGACGTGCTGCTGATAGGGGCGTGTACGAATAATTAGCCCAGCGGTTGTAAGGGTAGGTGGTGCTCGTTCATTTCCCAGATGCCCCTATGACATCAGACCTGCTGGCGAGTTCTGAGAAATCCGAGGCTTGGGTACGCTCCGGGAGGATGCGGGGCGGCGTTGTCATCTCAACCTTCGCCAGCCTCGTTCTCGTCGTGTGGGTGATGGAAGCGATCGTCTTCCGAACCGTGCTCATCACGCCGCTGCCCCAGAAGCTTTTGTGCACCGTATGGCTGCTCTTCGGTGCCCTGGGCGCTTGGCTGGGGTTCGTGACGACGCGCGCTGGCTACGTCAGCGCCGGACGATGCGGGCGAATCCGCGCCGTGCTCGTGACCTCTTTTTCCGTTCTTGCCCTCGGCAGCGTGGGCGCCTTCTTGGCCGATACCCTTACACGGCGAGTGGCGAACGTCGCGCTGTTCTGGAACAGCGCCGCCCCCATAGAAACTATCGCGTTCCCGATCACGTCAGTGAATCGCGGCAGACACGGCCCTGCGGTGTACGTCGCTCCGGTCGGGCTGCGCCGTTCGGTGTCCGTTTCGCATGCCGATATCGCCCTGCTCGACAGCGCCGGGAACGAGGGGGCTCACGCGTTCTGCATTCCGCTGAGCCACCAGAAGGAGGGCGACGCGGAACGGGTCTGGTTTCCTAAGCAAGTACGCCGGAACTCCCCCGCCACAAGGATCATGCCCTGCCGCGATGCCGCGATGCACGGTCTGCGGCCAAATCCCCAGCTTTCGGGCACCCAATCGCCTGAATGAAGGATTGCTCGATGTGTGATGGCGGCGGAGATGGTGGTGACGATTGTTCAAACGGCGCAGGCGGCGGTGCGCATGGACACCCGATAGGCGGACCAACATCTTCCCTTGAGAGATGGGGCGGAATGATTTGCCTGTTCTGTTTCCTCGTTGTCTGGGTTGCAATCACGGTCGGCAACATCACCGGCATCTCTTTCGATGAAGCCCTGCGCTTCATTCAAGGCAGATGAACAAAGTCCAGCATCCCCAAGCGCACTTGGCGGACTAGCCTCTGATGCGCGGTCGCTTCGTCCAGAAATCCCCCGCCTCCGTGATGGCGCAGGTGTTCCCCAACAGACACCCGCTGCCGAACTTACGGGTTCGGTTCAACGCGGCACCAGGCCAGGAGATCGCGGTGGTGCGGCAGCATCCCGAGGCAGCTGACGGGTTACTGGATCGGCTGACGTGGGGCCTCGTGCCGTATTGGGCCAAGGATAGGCACGCAAATCCGAACTCCGGCGCGACTTCGACTGTGCCTACGCGCAGTTTCGGAGATCAGCCGAAACGAGCGTTTGGCACCGCGTCTTCTCTGCTGATCGCTGCGATCACCGCACCCGCATTTGCGGTTGCGCCGAAGATGCCACCTTCGGTCGCGATCGTGTTCAATGCCGCCACGTGGTTCTCCCGCACGGTCGCCGCGCAAGCATCCGCTACCACAAGGCATTCGTAACCTCGCTCGACGGCGTCCCGCAGGGTCGAATGCACGCAGATGTCGGTGGTCACGCCGGTCAGGATCAGGCGCCTGACGCCTGTTCTGGTGAGGAGCAGCTGAAGGTCCGTGTTGTGGAACGCGCTGTACCCTGCCTTGTCCACGACCGGCTCGTCGGCCAGCGGCCGAAGTTCCGGAACAATCTCCCAGCCCTTCTCTCCGCGCACGAGCAATCGACCTAGAGGTCCCTGCCCGCCGATGCCGATGCCTGTGTTACGCGAGCGCCAAAGCTTGAGCGAGGTCAGGTCCGCAAGGTCGGGGCGATGCCCCTCGCGCGTGTGCAGCACATGCCCTCCCCACGCCCGGATGGCGGCACGCAGCTGCGCGATGACCGGTATGATGCGGCGGGCACCGTCGATGTCGTACCCCATCGACGCCACATATCCGTCGGGATGGCAGAAGTCGTTCTGCATGTCGATGATGAGCAGCGCGGTGGTTGCGGGCTCGAGCTGGCCATCATGCGGCCAGGCATAGGGATCAGCGGCAATGTGGAGCGGCATCATGGCTGCGAGGCACTTTCAAGCGAACGGTACACCCGCAGAATTCACCTCCCGCCCGCCTTCGAACCAGCCCCGGTTGTCCATGCTCACATCGGGCCATCGGATGTATTGGCCTCGATGGCGGACAGGAAGTGCTTGAGCACCGGCGTACGGCGCGCAGAGGCCTGGGTGATGACCGCGAGGTCAGACTCGCGCCGGAACTCGTCCGGCAGAAGCGCGCGCATCTCTCCCCGCTCCACCCAACTCGCCGCATAGTGCTGCGGCATGAAGCCGATATGGGTGCCGGCCAGGATGAGGAAGGCCACTGCCTCCAGATTGGTCACGCTGGCGCGGATCGTGTCCTCCTGATCGCTGACGAGCAGGAAGTCCTGATGGTTGAGGAAGGTCCGAACCACCTTGGCGGCGGGGGGAACGCCGTTCCTGACGGCGGCATCGTCCTCCACGCCGAAGAGCGGATGGGTTTTGCCGCAGAACAGGAGATCGGTTTCCTGGTAGAGCTTCTGATATCTGAGAGTAGGCAGGCGCTGGCCAACCACGCTGATGCCGACATCCATGCGGCCAGCGACGATGGCATGCTCGATCTCGGCCGGCGGCAGGATGTCGATGGTGATCCGCGGGCCGAGCGTTCCATCGCGGAGTTTTGCGAGCGCCGGGAGCAAGGGGCACTTCTGGTCGGTGATGATGTTGTCGATCAGGCCAATGCGGAGGCGTCCGGCAAGCGCACCTTTGAGCGTGCGGGCGCCCTCCTCGAACTCGGCAACGGCGCTCGAAAGCTCCACGGCCTTGCGGTGAAGTTCCTCGCCTCGCGGTGTCAGGCCAAACCCAGCCCGCCCCCTGTCGCAGAGGCGGTAGCCAAGCCTCCGTTCAAGTTGCGCCACAGACGTGCTGATCGTGGACTGGCTGACGCCCAGCACGTCCTCCGCCGCCGAGAACCCGCCGCATTCCACGACGGCCAGGAACACACGCAACTGCTTGAGGTCGAACTCCGATAGCCGCATGGCCGATCCGGTCAGGCGACGACGAGCGGTGCGATCACATCGGGGCGGCCGGGGCTGTGCTCGTGATGATGGTGGCGCTCGTGCTGCAGTCCGAGCAACCGCTCGACAACCCGCTCTTCCGTTGCCGACAGCATCTCGTCCTTCATGATGCCACGTGATTTCAGGAGCACGGACAGCGCCTCCAGCCAGCGCGTATAGTACTCCTCCTCATCCCTGATGCAGGAGGCCTTCTCGAAGTCTCCGACAGCCGCGATGAGGCTGTGCTGGAAGTCCTTCATCGTGAACAGACCCCGTTCCGACATGGCCAAAGTCACGCCGAACAGCCGGGCTGCCCAAGGTTCCCGAAACTCAAGGCTGCCGAGATCGACGGCGCCCTCGAAGACGGCCTGGCTGGTCCCGCTCATGACTGGCTCCCCTGATCCTGCACCGGCAGCTTCGCGACACCGATCATCGAATCCCGGCTGACGATCTCGATCAATTGCTCCTCCGTCAGGCCATCGGTGCCCGCCGGGCGCTCGGGAAGGACGAGGTAGCGGATCTCGGAGACGCTGTCCCAGACCTGGATCCGGACGTCGTCCTGGAGCGGCAGGCCCATCTCGGCCAGGAGACGCCGGGGCTCCCGCACCATGCGTGAGCGATAGGCGCTGGACTTGTACCAGGCCGGCGGCAGGCCGAGCACGGTCCACGGATAGCAGGAGCACAAGGTGCAGACGATCACGTTGTGAACCTCGGGCGTGTTCTCCACCACGTGGAGGTATTCCGTTTCCGGACCGCCGATGCCAAGCTCGGCGCAGGCTTCCAGCCCGTTCGCCAGAAGGCGAGCCTTGAATTCCGGATCGGTCCACGCCTTGGCAACAACGCGCGCGCCGGTCTTCGGGCCTACCTTCTCCTCGTAGTATCGGACGATTTCGTCGACGCGCGCCGGATCGATGATTCCGAGATCGGCGAGCAGGCTTTCGACAGCCTCCGTGCGGACAGCCTGCCAAGGCCGTTCCAGCTCCTCGTGACCATGGGAATGGCCATCATGATGGTGATCGTGGTGATGGTCGTGAGCCATGGGCTACACCTCCCGCTCGAGATAGTCTTCCATCAGGTCCACCTTCACGGTGACGTTGGGCTCCGCCTGCGGGCCCCAGACCTCATCCGCCGGAAAATCCACATTGTAGACCGGCTGGAGGTTCTCACCGCGGTTGTGCGCGCGGGTGTCCGGAAGCACCCACGCCTGCGCATTGACGATCGACACGGTGCCGACCTTGCCGCGGATGTAGGCAGTCAAGCGGGTGTGTCCCTCCGGGTGCAGGTTGCGCACCCGGACCCTGTCTCCAACCGCGAACTTCGGGACGATGTCTGCATCCCGATCGCGCCGCCACGCGCCCCAGGGCGTGAGTTCCTCCGGCGCAAGCGGCCAGTGTCTCGCCTCGCGATCAGGACGGGTCGGCGCCAGTGCGTCGGCGCCGATTTCGCTCAAGCGCAGGTCAACCTCGGCCCGCGTCAGGATGCCCTTGCGGTCCAGGATGCGCTCCATGGCAAACAGCCAACGGCCGTAATACCCGTCCAGCAGGTAGGACGGCGTGCCCATCAACTCGATCTCGTGCCTGTGCTCGTCGAGGCTGTAGACGCCGCGGGTGTCGAGCTGCTGCGTCATCGCGTAGACGCGACCTTCCCAGCGGGCATGGAACACCGGCTCATCGGCTTCCACCTCCACGGCGCCGAAGCCGTGGAGCCCTCCCATATCGTGGATTCCGTTCATGCAGGCCTCTCAGTAGATCGCGGTCTCGATCTGTCTTTGCAGGTTCAGGAACTCGGCGCTGTAGCGGTCCTTCAGACCATCCGCCCGGGTGTCCACGTCGATCAGAACCCGTGAAGGCTGCCCGCCGAGAACGATGACGCGATGACCGACGACGATGGCCTCTTCGACATTGTGCGTGACCATGACCATGGTCTTGCGAGTGTCGTGCCAGATGGTCCGCAGCAGGTCGTGCATGCGCCGGCGAAGGCTAATGTCGAGCGCGCTGAAGGGCTCGTCCAGCAGCAGGATGCCGGGCTCGCTGACGAGCGCCCGGGCAATCGCCGTCCGCTGGCGCATGCCGCCGGACAATTGATGCGGATAGGCGCCGGCGGCCTCTGCCAGGCCGACCGTCTCGATCATCCGATCCACGAGGGCAGCCTGCTCCGCCTTCGGACGCTTCCGGAACCGGGCACCGAAAGCCACGTTCTGGCGCACGTTGAGCCAGGGGAACAGGTTGTTCTCCTGGAAGATCAGGACCACTTCGGGCGTTGGCGCCGTGAGGTACTGGCCCTTGTAAACCACGCCGCCGGTGGGCTCTGGCTTGATGAAGCCGCCGAGCGACCTCAGCAGCGTGGTCTTTCCGCACCCGGAACGGCCCAGAATGCAGGTGATCTCGCCGGCCGTGATCTTGAGGTTGAAGCGATCGATCGGCGTGAACGCGCCAGCACCCGGCCCACGGCCGGGGAAAGCAATTGTCAGGTTATCGACGTCAAAGGCGATCTGCGAGGCGGCCGTGCCGTGCATCAGGTCCTCCACCACAGAACCCGGTTGCCGATCAGCGCCAGCAGCTTGTCCACGATGAAACCGGTGATGCCGATAACGACCATGCCGAACATGATCAGCTCGTTGTTGAACAGGTTGCGGCCCATCATGATGATAGCGCCCAGGCCATCACGCAGCCCCACCATCTCAGCCACCAGCACCGCCATCCAGGCCGCGATGAAATTGGTCCGCAGCAGGGTGAACACGCCCGGCAGGATCGCGGGAAGGATGACATAGATCCACCGCTCGAACGCGTTGGCGCCGAGGTTCTCCGCCAGCGTCGAGTACTCCTGTGGCACCCTTTCGATCTCGGCGAGCGTGGCGATCGTCAGGATGAAGTAGACGCCCATGAAGACGATGAAGATCGCCGTCACGTTCGATATCCCGAAAACGACGATGGCCGTGGGAATCCAGGCGATCGGCGCGATGGGCGCCAGCAGGTTGAGCACCGGGCGAAGGCACCAGGTCGCGGTCTGCGACAGGCTCAGCAACGCACCCGTCGCCACCGCCAGCACAAAGGCAAGCATCATCCCCACGAAGACGCGGTAGAACGTCGAAAGGATCGACAGCCACACCGGAGCGGCCTGCGAGCCGAGGCCGATCTTGAACCCGCTTGCCATCACCGACGAAAAGAACTGGCTTGGCGGCGGCAGCACGGCGGTCAGGGCGAACCCGCCCGTCGCCCCCAGAAGCTCCCAGAGCGCGATCAGAGCCGCGACGAACGCGGCTCCGACCAAGGTGCCTTTTTGAAGGTGCCAGTTCATTTGCCTTCGAGCGACTTGATCATGTCGAGGCGGAAGATGTCGGCCGCGGAGGTGGTGCCCTTCACGTAGCCAAGCTTCGTCAGGTCGGTGACCACGCTTTGCACCGCATCGACATCAGGAACAAAGGAGATCGGCGCTGGCGCGGACTTGAACGAGGCCAGCAGAACATCCGGCTTCACCCGGAAATAGGAGCCCTTGGACAACAGCTCGACGGCTGTGTCGGGCTTCTCGTTGATGATCTTGGCGCTGCAGATCATGGCCTTGAGGTAGCTCTCCACCACCTCCGGCCGGCTCGTCAGCGTCTTGTCGAGCACGCTGACCACGGTGTTCGGAGTGCCTGCTGACCATGCCGACGCGTTCGTCGTGAGGACTGCGGCTCCCTTTGAGGCGACAAGATCGGTCGTGTAGGGCTTGATGTGGCTCAGGATGTCGACCTCGCCGGTGCGGAACGCCTCCACCATCGCCAGGAGGTCGTTGAAGTAGACAAGTTCCACGGCGTCGGTGGCGATGCCGTTCTTCTCGAACTCGCGGGTCAGGATCAGCTCGAGGGTGTCGCCCTGCAATGTGGCGATCTTCAGCTTCGGCTTGCCCGCTGCCACATAGGCCTTGAGATCGGCCATGCTCTTCAGGCCGCTTTCCTTGTCCGCGATCACTTCCATCACGCCCCAGCCGCCGGCGGCCGCCACCACCCGGATCGGTATGCCGCTATTGGCCGCGAAGAAGGGCAAGGTGAAGGGATTGATGCTGACATCGATCGCGCCACCGGCCAGGGCAGCGTTGTTGTCGCCGGGGTTGGCGAAGAACACCGTCTCGACGTCGAGATTGTTATCCTTGAAGCAGGTGCCGGCCTGGGCAACGAAGAGAGGCGCCATATCGAGCGCCACGAGATGCCCGACCTTGATCTTCACGGGTTCGGCCGCGACTGGCGAAGCGGCGATCAACACCGCAGCCGCCGCACCCAGCAGGGCCTGCCTGCTCAACCTGGGGAACTTGCTGCTCAGCCGTGCGGTTAGCGTCGTCTTCACTGGCCTGCTCCTGTCGTCGCGTGAAACCACGAGGAAAGCCAATGTTTGAACATCGATCCTCGGGGTTGATGGTGCCAAGCTTTCGCTTCAGGCCACCCTGATCCAGAGAGCCACGGCTATATTTACATCAGGATTTCCAATGTATCCCTCGACCAAGGAACTAGTGCACACAGTTTAATCAATGATGTTGCTCACCTTTGCTCACGTCGGCCGAGACTGTGCCCATCGATTGAGCATAAACAGCCTGCTTTTTGATCCTCTCATGATTCCCGTTGTTTTGACCTGTTGCACCTGAACTACTAAACGACACTGCGTCCTCGCGCTCCACACTGGGCATAGCTCGGCTGACTCGATCGCATCGCCTAGCGGACCTCGGCTTGAGCAACAACAGAAAGGACGTGTCGTGGGCAGGCTTGAGGGGAAACTCGCGATCGTAACGGGTGCCGCCCGACGAGAGAGCATCGGCCGAGCGATCGCTCTGTGTCTCGCCGAGGAAGGGGCCGATATCGCCATCAACGATTTCCGCCGTGACGAGGAAGCCGAGGAAGTCGTCGCGGAGATCGAGCGGCTCGGCCGCCACGCCTTCGTCGTGATGGGAGACCTTACGAAACCCGAGGAATGCCGCAGGGTGGTGGCGCAGGCCGCAGCCGGGCTGGGTGGCTTGGACATCCTCGTCAACAACGCAGGCTACTCCCATCACCAGGTACTCGCCGACATCACCGAGGCCGACTACGATGAGATGCTGGACCTCAATCTCAAGGGGCCGTTTTTCCTCGCCCAATCGGCTGTGCCGCATCTTGTTGCGCGCGGCGGCGGCCGCATCATCAACATCTCTTCGGAGCAGGCCTATATAGGCGACCCCGGACTGCCGCATTACAGCGCCGCGAAGGCCGGCATGATGGCCATGTCCAAATCCTTGGCACTGGCGCTGGCCCCTGCCATTACTGTCAACTGCGTCGCACCGGGGCCGACCGCGACCGGGCGCTTCCGGGCCGGCCCCGAATACACCGACGAAAACCGCGAACGTATCCCGCTGAAACGTTGGGGTGGACCGCGCGATGTCGGGCGTTCCGTGGTGTTCCTCGCCTCAAGCGACGGCGACGCGTTCACCGGGCAAGTGCTAGACCCGAACTGCGGGACCGTAATGCCGTGACGTGCGTCCGCCGGGATAGAGTGCGCCCGCGCGCCAAAGAACCACCGCACGATCTCGATGGCGCGTTACTCCGCGCGCCGGGTCGAGACGAACGGTCCCGATCTCGCCACACTGGCAACTCCCCATCTCCATGCGAGCATCGCCGACTCCGCGTCCGCATGCGCGGTACGCTCGGTTGCCATTCTCGCGGACCAGCTGAATCCTTGCTCGACACCCCGGAAAGACCCGATCCGCACCACGTCTCGGATGCTTCGATGCAGCTTGAACGCGAGAACGTCGCCACCGGCGAAACGCTCCTGATCAAGAGTTTCATGGGCAGCCCCGTCATCGCTGCGGCCACGCGCCGACCATGCTGGAAAGAAAGCCGATCATGACGTCTCACGACCGCACCGAGACCGCCAACCGGCAGGGGGTGGACGCCATTCTCGCGGTGGACCCGATAATCCGTGAACCGGTGCTGGCACGCGACGCCCTGGGGCTTGCGGAGGGAGAACTTGGCCATGCCGGTCCGCCCTTTGAGGATGCGGAAGCACCTCCCGTCGTCGTGCTGAACGCACTTGCGGGGGCTGCGGTGCACGAAGGCTGGGCGGGGGACATGGACAGCGCGCGCCGCATGGTGCTCGGGGGCGAGATCAGGCTGCGCCACAACCATGGGCTCGGGACGGTGTCTCCCATGTCGGGTGTGGTGCGGCCGGGCCAGCGCCTGTTCCGGATCGAAGACGGCACGACAGGCCGGTGCACCTTCGCGACCCTGGCCGAGAAAGGCAGGCACGTCCTGCGTTTCGGCTACTACAACCAGGAGGTCGCCGAAGGCCTGCGCTTCGTCGAGGGCCCTGTCGCCGATGCTCTTGCCCTGGCCTTGCCGACTAATGGCTTGCGGATACTTCCTCTTCTCAAGCGCGGGGTAGACCTGGGCGACGACATCCACCAGCGCAATGTCGGCGGCATGCTCTCCTTCCTGGCGGCCCTGCCGGATCTGCCGGGTTCCGTACGAACTTGGCTGGACGAGCATCCCCAGCATTTCCTGAACTACGCCATGGCATCCGCCAAGCTCTGCCTGGATGCGGCCCGGGGTATTGAGGGATCGAGCATCGTCACAGCCATCAGCCGCAACGGGCTCTCCTGCGGCATACAACTTGCGGCAACAGGCGATCATTGGTTCACCGCGCCGGCGGACCTGCCCGTCGGCGGCTTTTTTCCGCCGTTCTCGATTGCCGATGCTCACGGGGATCTTGGGGACAGCGCGATCATGGAAACGTACGGGCTCGGCGGCTGCGTCGCCCACGCCTCCCCGGAGTTGGCGGCCAGCATGCAGCGGACCTGGCTGGATGCGCAGGAGGCTGGGGCGCGGATGCGGAGCCTGTTTGTCCAACACAGCCGCACCATCTCCCCGGCCCTCGCGGGCGCGGAGGGTGTGGGCGTCGGCCTGGATGCACGCCGCGTTGCGGCTTCGGGCGCCGGCGTGAGGATCCACACCGGCATCGCGCACCGTGACGGCGTTCAGGGATGGATCGGCATCGGCGTTGCGCAGGCACCGCTTGAGTGCTTCACCAAGGCGGTTGACCGCCTTGACCATGAGGTCGGCCGCCGCGATGTCTGACGCGCAGGGCCGATATCGCAGGATCGGTGTGGTCGGCGGCGGGTTCACGGGCGCAGCTTTCGCCGTGCACCTGGCGCGGCTTGCCCCGTCCCCGGTGAGCATCGAGATCATAGAGCCGCGCGAACAGCTCGGCGCGGGGCTAGCCTATGGCTCGTGCGGGCCGGAACACCGCATCAATGTGCCCGCAGAGCGTATGACCGTCTTTGCCCAGGATCCGCAGCACTTTGCCAAGTGGCTCGCACGAGACGGCAACGCGCCCGCCACCCCGCACCGCGCGGGCGAGCCTGATCCCTACGCGCCCAGGCGCGTCTTTGGCGCCTATATGTCTGCCCTGGTTGAAGACGCGGCACAGGCAAACCCGTCCGGTTCCACCATCAGGCACAGGCGTGACACCGCTGTGGGGCTGTCCCGCACCGACAGCGGGTGGCGGGTCGATCTGAGGACCGGCGGCCCGGCGGTCTTCGACCACGTGGTTGTCTGCAGCACCTATGGTGCGCCGCCGTTCCGCTGGCCGCTAAGCGGCGGCGCGGAGGCATTGCCGCATCTCGTGCGCAATCCCTGGGATCAGGAGGCCATTGCCGCGATCCCGCCGGACGCTGACATTGCCATCATCGGCACTGGGCTAACCATGTGCGATGCCGTTGTAACTCTGCGGACGAATGGCCATCGCGGCCGGGTGCATGCGATTTCACGACGCGCCTTGACCCCCAGGCCGCATGCCGGGTTCGACACCGAATACGATCTGTTCGAGGGAACATCGCCGCCATCGACGGCTCTCGGCCTGATGCGGCTTCTGCGCAGCCGCATCGCAAATGTCGAAGCGGCGGGCGGCGAATGGCAGACGGTCATCGATTCCCTTCGTCGAAAGCTGCACGTCTACTGGAAGACATTGCCGCTGCCGGAGCAGGCGAAGATCGCGCGCCGACTGCGCCCGTTCTGGGATGTGCATCGCTTCCGTATCGCCCCTCAGGTGGCCGACCTCATCGCTTCTGGCCGCGAGTCGGGATGGCTCACGATATCGCCCGGCCACATCCTCGGCATCGGCAGTACCCAAGACCGTTTCCGGATCGACTGGCGACCGCGCCGCGGCGACCCGCGCCGGGAAGAGGTCGATGCCATCATCAACTGCACCGGGCCGGACAGCGACATCCTGCATTCGGGCAATCCGTTCCTCCAATCCGCGCTCCAGAACGGATATCTGGCGCCCGACGCCCTGCGCGCAGGGCTGGCTGTGGACGCGCACGGGAGGCTGCTGAACCGCTCTGGTAGCGTCAGTCCCTGCCTCTGGGCGGCAGGTCCCTTTGCCCGCGCGGTCGTCGGCGAGGCAACGGGTGTTCCCGAGGCTTCGGCGCAAGCACGGCACGTCGCCGAAGCTATCGCATCCGAACTTTCGGGAAGTCCCGCCGCATCACCGCTCGGAGAACCGTGACATGGCTCGCTACATCACCGTGGCAAATGCCGCGCCCTCCCCCAAGACGGTTCGCTATTCCCATGCCGTCGAAGCAGGCGGACTGCTGCACGTTACGGGGCAATTGCCGATCAACCCCGCCGATCCTGATGCGCCGTTACCCGCGACAATCGAAGCGCAAGCGGAACTCGTGTTCCTTAATCTGCGACTGATTGTGGAAGCTGCCGGCTACCGGCTTTCAGACGCAGTGTTCGTGCGGCTCTACCTCACCGATTTCGAGCGGGACTTCGCCGGGCTCAACACGGTCTACCACCGCCATTTTGCAGACGAGACCCGGATGCCGGGCCGCACCACGGTAGGCGTCTCCCGTTTGGGCCGGTCCGCCCTGGTAGAAATCGACATGGTTCTGGAGCGCCAGGACCGCAGGCAATGAGATGCCGTGTGTGCCCTCCGTCACAAGGCACGCTAATTGCACTCCGGTTACCAGCCGTTGAGTGGTTCATTCGGCCAGTGCTGCAAGGACGTCCACGATGAGTTCAATGAAGAGCACGCTAAGCCGATCCATTCTCGCGGCGGCGTTCGCCGCGGTTGTCGGCGTAGCTTTGTCGAGCAGCCTTGCGGGAGCTGCGACGCTCGCCGAGATCAAGGCGCGCGGCTACATGGTCGTCGCGACCGAAGACGACTACAAGCCCTTCGAGTTCATGGAAGACGGCAAGCCGACTGGTTTCGACAACGAGCTTCTGGCTGAGTTCCGCAAGACCTCACCGGTTGAGATCCGCCAGCAGGTAATTCCTTGGACGGGCCTTCTGGCTGGCGTCAGCACCGGCAAATATGACGTTGCCGTCACCGCGGCCATGATCACCAAGGAGCGCGTGAAGTCCCTCGACTTCAGCATGCCCATCGCCGATTCCACGCATTTCTACGTGAAGCGCAAGAGCGACGACAGCATCAAGGACATCAAGGACCTCGACGGAAAGACCGTGGGAGTGCAGTCGGGTAGCGCGCAGCTGGAAAAGCTGCCGGAGCTGGAGGCCATGCTGGCCAAGACGGGCGGCAAGCTCGGCAAGGTGGTGCAGTACACCTCCTATCCCGAAGCCTATCAGGACCTTGCCTTGAAGCGCGTCGACTACGTGATCAACACGATCATCAACATTCGCTCACTGGTGAAGGACAAGCCCGAGGTCTTCGAACTGGGACAGGCTGTCTCCAGCAGGACAGTGCCGGGATGGGCGGTCCAGAAGGGGAATTCGGAGCTGCTCGCGCTCATCAACGACTTCCTTGCCGAGCAGAAGAAGAATGGCAACCTCGCGAAACTTCAGGAGAAGTGGCTCGGCCAATCCTTCCCCGATCTTCCGGATTCCTATGAGCCCTGATCGTTCGTCCGCCGCGGTTCCGCCGCGGCCGACGGAAACCCAAGCGTGACCGCAGGCGCTTTTATCTCCCTGTTGCAGGGCGCCGGCATGACGCTGTTCATCTCCGGCGCCGGCATCGTTCTGGGCGTTCCGCTCGGGCTGGTGCTGGCGCTGGTACGATGGGGGCGGGTGCCCGTGCTCGGCAAGATCGTTGCGGTCTATGTCAGCCTGCTGCGCTCGGTTCCTGCTGTCACGCTGATTCTGCTGATCTTCTTCGCCGTACCCACGATCGGTCCGGAGATCGGGCCGATCACGGCTGCGATCGTGATGCTGACCCTCAACACGGCCGCCTTCAATTGTGAGATCTGGCGAGCCGGGCTGAACAACTTCCCAGCGGACCAGCTGGAAGCCTCGCGTGCTTTCGGCATGACGCCGCTGCTCCGCTTCCGCCGCATCATCTTTCCGCAGCTTTGGCGCTCGTCGCTGCCGCCTCTCATCAACGAGATGACCATGCTCATCAAGTCGAGCCCGGCGATCGCGGTCGTAGGCGTCGTGGAGATCACGCGCGCCGCAACGCGGATCGGCGCACAGACCTATGACCCGCTGCCGCCGATGATCGTCGCCACCGTCCTGTACGTATTGGTCATCATGCTGTTCGTGGGTCTTCAGCGCATCACTGAGCGACGCTATGGCCAGATCGGGGCCGAAGCGTGAGCCGTGATTTCGGCATCGTCTGGGACCATGCCGACCTCCTTGTCGAAGGGCTGATCAACACGGTCATCCTGTCCCTCGCAGGGGCGGCTCTTGCACTGATGCTCGGAGCGCTTCTGGCCATCCTTCTGATGTCGCGGAACCGGGCGGTGCGAATCCCCTTTCGCGGCATGGTCGACCTGATGCGGTGCGTGCCGTTCCTGATGCTGGCCTACCTTGTCTATTACGGGCTCCCCAGCTTCGGGCTCAATCTCGACAACTGGAGCGCCGGCATGTTCACGATCGTGATCTACAACACGGCGTACATGGCGGAGATCTTCCGCAGCGTCTGGAGTCGGCTGGGGCGCGAGAGCCTGGAGGCGGCGACCGCGTTCGGCTTTCAAGGGCCCCGTCTCTACATTCGCATCATCTTTCCGCAGATCTTCCTCGCGTCCGGACCGCTTCTCGGAAACCAGCTGATCCAGATCATCAAGGACTCGGCGTTCCTCACGATCATCGCGGTGCCGGAACTCACCCACGCAGCCAGCAGCATCCAAGCTCAGTACTTCGTGCCGTTCGCAGCCTTCATCGTGGCCGTGCTGATCTATTGGGCACTTTGCTTGCTGGTCGAGGCCGGCGTTTTCGTGGTTGAGCGCGCGGCGGAGGCAAGGCGATGACGGATCCCCAACCGGTGACCGAGGACGTGGTTCTCGAAATCAGCGGCCTGACGAAATCGTTCGGCCAGAACATCGTGCTCGACGGCGTCTCGCTGAAGGTGCGCCGCGGCGAAACCGTCTGCTTGCTGGGTCCCAGCGGTTCCGGAAAGTCCACCCTGCTGCGCTGCGTCAACTTTCTTGAGCGCCCCGACCAGGGAGCGATCTACCTGTCCGGCGAGCGTGTGGGCCTGCGCCCGGGGGGCGTGGTCAAGATGACGAACTCCGAGCTTGCCAAGGCACGATCGCGCATTGGCATGGTGTTCCAGCACTTCAATCTCTGGCCTCACCTCACTGTTCTGCAAAATCTCATCGAGGCGCCGATCCATGTCCAGCGCCGCAGGCGCGACGAGGTGGTGGCTGAAGCCGAGGTGCTGCTCGAACGCGTCGGCCTCTCCAGCAAGCGAGACGTGTTCCCGAGTCACCTTTCGGGCGGACAAAAGCAGCGCGTGGGAATCGCTCGCGCGCTGGCCATGCGGCCAGAGCTGCTGCTGTTTGATGAGCCCACTTCGGCACTCGATCCAGAGCTGGTCGGCGAGGTGGTCGCGGTGATGAAGGTATTGGCGGAGGCCGGCAGCACCATGCTGGTGGTGACGCATGAGATGGGATTTGCCCGCGAGACCGCCAACGAGGTGATCCTGATGGATGGCGGACGCATCGTGGAAAGCGGCCCGCCCGCCACCTTCTTCAACACCCCAAAAACGGACCGGGCACGGCAGTTCCTGCAACGCTACGTCAATGGCTGAGACCCGCCGGCTCGACACAGGAGAGTTCCATGAGTGATGTTCCCAGCGCGAGCGATCTGCAGGGCGTTGTCTACGACGCCGTCGTTCCAGCCCGCACGCCGTGGAGCCGTGTCATCAAGGCCGGCGAGGTCCTGCGGCTGATTGATCTGGAAGGTCAGCAGGCGGTCGATTTCCTCTGCTACAGCGCCGCCGATCCCGGCGACCGCTACAATTCGATGAACACCGTCAAGGTGCAGGGCAACACCTATGTGTCCAAGGGCACGGTGCTTTACAGCGACAGCGGGCTGCCCCTGTTCACCGTGATCGAGGACAGCCTGGGCCAGCACGACACCGTCTATGGGTGCTGCAGCAATCCCAACAACCGGCTGCGCTACGGCGTCGAAACCACGGAAAGCTGCTACTCGAACTTCCTGTGCGAACTGGCGACCCACGGCATGGACCGCAGCGCCATCGTCAGCAATGTGAACTTCTTCATGCAGGTTCCGATCATGCCGGATGGCGGCGCCGGCGTCGCGGCGGATGTCTCGCCTCCGGGCAGCCATGTGGATCTCCGCGCCGAGACGGATGTGCTGGCCGTGCTGTCCAATTGCCCGCAGATGCACAATCCCTGCAACGCCTACAACCCGACGCCCATCCGGGTGATCGTGCGCGCGGCCTAGACGGCCGCCTTCGCCTCCCAACAGAGCAGGACCATGGCCGTGACGGCGAAGCTGCGTGTGCACATCCAGGAATATGACGGCCCCAACGAGGTGTTCCGCATCAACGCCGCCAAATACGGGCGGCACAGCGCGGGCGATCCCGAGATCGCCGAACGGCTCGACGTCAGCTTCGGCCGCAGCGAGGACGACCTGCGGGCCGGGCTGGTCGACGCCGAGGTTCTGGTCTGCGGCCATCTGCACCACGCCGATCTCAAGGCGGGAGCGCCGCGCCTCCGGTGGGTGCAGTCGATCTTCGCCGGCGTGGACGAACTGATCCCGCTGCTCTCCGACGTTGTCACCTTGACCAATGGCAGCGGCCTCCACGCCCAGAAGGCCGGCGAGTACGGCATGGGCGCCATCCTGATGCTGAACAGCGCCGTGCCGCATTTCATCGAGGCGCAGCGCGCGCGACAATGGACGCAGATCTACACGCCTACGGTGCGTGGACGGACGGTCTTGATCCTCGGCACCGGCCGGCTAGGCGGGGCCATCGCCCGGTTTGCGCAGCAGTTCGGAATGAACGTGATCGGCGTCGCCCGTACGGCCGGCGCGCGGCCGGACTTCCCGAATTGCCACGGCGTCGGTGAACTGCACGATCTGCTTCCGCGCGCCGATTTCCTGGTCCTGATCGTGCCCAACACACCGGCAACGACCGGCCTGATCGGGCGCGCCGAGCTCGATCTGCTGCCCGCCCATGCCGGCATCGTCAGCCTCGGCCGGTCGCAGGTGATGGACCATGCCGCGCTGATCGCAAAGCTGGAGGCGAACGAACTCGGCGGCGCCTTCCTCGACGTGTTCGACCAGGAGCCGCTGCCGCCGGACGATCCGCTCTGGTCCGTGCCGCGCGTGGTCATCAGCCCGCACTGCACCCTGGATGACGGCCCCGGCTACGTCGCTCTCGCACTGGATCTGTTCTTCGCCAATGCCCGCCGCTATCGCGCGGGGGAACCGCTGCACAACGTCATCGACCAGCGAAGGGGCTATTGATGAGCGACGCCGACGCAATCCGGACCGTCCTGCAGCGCATCCGGGACGCCGACACCGGGTTGAGGGCGTTCGTCCACATCGCCGCCGACCCGCTTTCCGATGGTCCGGCTCAGGACGCCGCTGGTCCATTGAGCGGGGTGGCCGTCGCGGTGAAGGACATCTTCGACACGGCGGACATGCCCACCGCTTACGGCTCCCGGATCTATGAGGGCTGCCAGCCGCGTATGGATGCGGCCATCGTGACGGCGCTGAAGCGCGCCGGCGCCTTCGTGGTCGGCAAGACGACGACGACCGAGTTCGCCACGTCTCCGCCCACGCCAACCCTGAACCCGCGCAATGCGGCGCACACCCCTGGTGGCTCCTCCGCGGGCTCCGCGGCCGCGGTTGCTGCCGGCCTCGTGCCCGTTGCCATCGGCACCCAGACGCTCGGCTCCATCATCCGGCCGGCCTCCTTCTGCGGCGTGGTCGGGTTCAAGCCGACCTATGGCTGGTTTCCGACGGCGGGAATGAAGAACCTGTCGACGTCGCTGGACACGATCGGCCTGCTGGCCGCGAGCACCGCCGACGCGGAGCGCGTCTACCGAGCTTTGGTTCCTGGCGAGGCCGAGCCCACCGGCCGGCCGCCGAGGCTCGCCTTCAGCCGACAGCCGCACTGGGACAATGCGACGCCGGATGCCCGGGCCGCGATCGAGGCCTGCGTGGACACGCTTCGCGCAGCCGGTGTGACCGTCGACGAGATCGTCATGCCTGATGAATTCGACGCCATGACCGATGCGGCCAACGTGATCCACGATTACGAGATGCACCGCTCGCTCGCACCGGAATGGACAGCGGCGCACGACAAGATGGACCCGGCGCTCGCCGCTCGCGTGGAGAGAGCCGGCCGTTGGACCGCCGAGGATTATCGCCGCGCCCTTGCCGCGTCCGAGGAACAGAGGCGCGCGACGGACGCGCTGATCGCGCCCTATAGCGGCGTGGTCTGCCTGGCGGCCCCCGGCGAGGCCCCGGCAGGATTGGCGGCAACGGGCGATCCGATGATGAACAGCGCCTGGACCGCGCTGCAAGTGCCGTGCCTCACCCTGCCGGCACTGCGCGGTGCCACTGGCCTGCCTATCGGGCTGCAGATCGTGAGCGGCCGTTACAGCGACCTCGACCTGCTCCGCACGGCGGCTCGTCTCGAGGCGTTGCTGGGCGACACCCTGTTCAAGCCGGGCCAGACCGTGCCGAAACCGAATGCGCTGAGCATTCCGGCCTCCCGCTCCTGAGGGACCTCGCCCGAACGTGCTGGTGCAGTTTCGCGTCACCACGCCTTCCATCGCCAACTGAGGTAGGGCAAGGCCAATCCCCGCGGTGAGCTGTCCGGCTGCGATTACTGGCCGACAAGCGGCCGCTGCGGCGGGGGCTGGCAGAGCGGCACAGCCTTGTGGAGCCCGATTGCGCACGCCTCGTCGGCCGGGGCTTCGGGGTCTTCAGCTTCAACACGGAGACCGAGGTCATCTCCGAGTGAACAAGATCTACGAACATGGGTTCACAGAGGGGAGGAACTCCACGACCTCGCTGCTGACGCGATTGCAGCCTCAAGCGGCAGCGGCTTCATCCCTGACTGGAGAACAACAATGGATCAGCATCCCGCCATCACAGCCGGCCGCGTCGCGGTCATCACTGGCGCCGCAAGCGGCATCGGCCTCGCGGTTGCCGGAAGGCTGGGCGAGGCCGGCATGCGCCTCGTCATTGCCGACATAGACGAGGACCAACTGAACCAGGCCGCAGAGGATCTGCGCGGGCAAGGGATTGAGGTGCATCCGGTGCCCACCGATGTAAGCGATGGAGCTGATCTGGCCGCGCTCAAGAAGGCGGCTGATGCGATCGGACCGGTCTCACTGCTGATGAACAATGCCGGGCGAGAAGGCGGCGGCGGCATCCTTGCCGGCCCGGATGTATGGAAGCAGACGATAGCGACGAACCTCATGGGCGTGGTTTATGGGGTTCAGCAGTTTCTGCCGGACATGATGGCGGCAGACTGGCCGTGCACGATCGTGAACACCGGCTCCAAACAAGGCATCACGCTTCCGCCGGGAGATACGGCGTACAATGTCAGCAAGGCCGGGCTGAAGGCGCTGACGGAGTCCCTGGCACACGATCTACTCGCCACCCATCGCCGGGTGAGCGCCCATCTGCTGGTCCCCGGCTTCACCTATACCGGCTTCACAAAGCGTCGGGGCATTGCAGAGAAGCCAGCCGCTGCGTGGACGGCCGAGCAGGTAGCTGACTTCATGCTCGCCGGAATGGCGCGCGGCGACTTCTACATCCTGTGCCCGGACAATGATGTGACCCGCCAGACGGACGAGCGGCGGATCGCCTGGAATGTCGGCGACATCATCGAAAACCGCCCTGCTCTGTCGCGATGGCATCCGGATTACGCCGATGCGTTCAAGGCTCATATGAAGGGAGAGCCCGCATGAGAGCCGGCTTCATCGGCATGGGCCGGATGACTGGCTCGATGGCCGCGCACCCTCAAGGCAGGCCACAGTGACGTGTGGAATCCGCCGCTCCGGGCAAGCGCCGGGCAGTTCGTGCGACGAGGAGCCGGGGATCGGCTGAGATCAGTGCCTTCTGCTCTGAGGACTTCGTGTTGAATCGAAGGCTCAGAAGCCTTCGAGCACGATCTTACCCTTCGCCGTACCGCTCTCAAGCACCGCATGCGCCCTTTTTAGATTGGCTGCGTTGATCGGCGTCAGCCGCTCCGTCACTGTCGTGCGGATCTGGCCCGCATCCACGAGCCGCGCGATCTCGGCGAGGATCTTGCCCTGCTCGTCCATATCGGGCGTCTCGAAGAGCGAGCGGGTGAACATCAGCTCCCAGTGAATCGAGACGGCTTTGCGCTTGAAGGCGTTGACGTCGAGTGTCTCAGGATCGTCGATCAGTCCGAACCGTCCCTGTGGGGCGATGAGCTCGACAATTTCCGCGAGATGCTGATGCGTCTCGGTTGTCGAAAACACGAAAGCCGGCGCGCCGAAACCGAGAGCGGCGACCTGTTCGGCCAATGGCTTGCGGTGATCGACCACGTGATGAGCGCCCAGCTCCTTCACCCAGGCCTCCGTCTCCGGCCGCGAGGCGGTGGCAATGACGGTGAGGTCCGTCAGCGCCCGCACAAGCTGGATCGCGATGGAGCCGACGCCGCCCGCACCGCCGACAATGAGGACAGCCTTCGCAGCGCCCGGCACAGCTTTCCGGACATCCAGCCGGTCGAAGAGCATCTCCCAAGCCGTGAGCGCTGTGAGTGGGAGCGCCGCCGCTTCGGAGTTCGATAAAGAAGCAGGCTTTGGCCCGACGATGCGCTCGTCGACGAGATGAAGCGCGCTGTTCGCACCAGAGCGGGTGATTGAGCCTGCATAGAACACAGCGTCGCCCGACTTGAAGCCCGTGACGGCCTCGCCGACCTCCACCACATGCCCGACGGCGTCCCACCCAAGTACCTTCCATTCGCCTTCCGGCGGCGTTGCGCTACGTCGGACCTTGGTGTCTACCGGGTTCACCGACACCGCCTCGACGGCAACGAGGAGGTCGCGTCCCGTGGGAACGGGGCGCGGAAGCTCGATGTCCTCCAAAGCGTCCACGCGGTCGATCGCACCGGGTGTCCTGTAGCCTATGGCTTTCATGGGTTCGCTCCCGCGCTACGTGGGCTGATGTGAGCCGAAACTGGGGCTGCGCTCGGGAGTCTGCAAGACGCCTGTCCCTCCGCCATTGCGTCTACATTGCGCATCAGCGCGGAGGTGAATGCTTCCAGCGCTGGCTGGCTACTGCAGCTCGCTGAGCCCGTCGTCAGGCTTGAGTTCCGTTGAACCTGGACCGCGTTTACCTGAGAAAAGCCCGTCGCATCACCTGCGGATTTTCGAGCGAAGAAAATCACTTAGCTAATTCTTCAGGGCACTAGCTGAGGTTCAGAATGCTGTGGCGTCAGCCAGTGCTGTCCGCAGCCAGGCGTCGAGAAAGTTGTTCGGCAAATTTGGAAGCGGCAATGGGCAAGCTTCTACCTCTTGCATAGCCAAGGACAAGCGCGAGCAACGGGACGTCTTTTGGATGGAGCGGCCTGAGGCAAAGGCCTTCGCGGGTGGGACCGGCAAGCGCGATGTGAAACGAGATGACCTGCTCCCGTAGCGTAAAGTTCCGCAGGAACTCGATGGACCCTGATTCGATCGCGACATCGGCTGTCGCTTGAGTGCGGGCGAGGGCCGCATCCAGAACATGACGGATGGCGAGCGAGCGATCGGGCATGGCCAGCGGGTACTGCAGGCACTCGCGCAGGCGGATCGGACCATTCTGCGCCAAGGGATGGTTGCGGTTCATCACCGCGCACAGCGGGTAGCTGCCCGACATCAGAACAGTCATCTCCGCGGTCGCCGGCGGATTGACCAGCAAGGCCAGGTCCGCTTCGAAAGTGACGAGAGACTGGATGCCTTGGGCGTGGTCCCGCATCTGCATGCTGAAGGAGACCAGCGGAAACTGCCGTCGATACGCGGCAATCTCCTCCGGCAGGAGGTGGTCCACAAACGCCTGGCTGCAGGCGATGGCCACGTGTCCCCGACGCACGCCTGTGAGATCGGCGATCTGCGACTGCAGCCGTTCGAAGTCCGAGAACTGGCTGCGGATGTGACGGACCAGCAGCTCCCCGGCTGAGTTCAGGCGCATGCCCTGCGGCAGCCGCTCGAAAACAGGGGCGCCCAGTTCCGCCTCGAAATCCTGGATCTTCCGGGTAAGAGCGGAAGGCGTGATGTTCATCTGCTCCGCCGTCCTGCGGATCGAGCCCGTGCGGCTGATCGAGGCAATGTATTCCAGCGTTCTCAGATGCTTCATGCCTTGCGCCCCCGTGTTGCAGTCTAGGCAACAGGCCGCTCGAAAACCAACACTGGCAGCCGCGCGCGTGCCGGATAGTTTTGGCCGGCCGGCATCAGGCCGCTTCCGCTCATCCGGGGCAGACCGTCCCGCCGCTCGAGGTCCACATGCGCCAGATCCCCTTGTCCCGCCGTCAGCTCCTCCACGGTCTCGCAGGCGGCACGGCGCTGTTGGCAACGGGGCTGAACGGCATCCGCCCGGCCTTCGCCAAGGATCTCACCGTCGGCTTCATCTATGTCGGCCCCAAGGACGACTACGGATACAATCAGGCCCATGCCGAAGGGGCGGCCGCGCTGAAGGCGATGCCCGGCGTCAAGCTGATCGAAGAGGAGAAGGTCGCCGAGACGCTCGACGTGCAGAAGACCATGGAGAGCATGATCGAGCTGGACGGGGCGACCCTGCTGTTCCCCACCAGCTTCGGCTATTTCGACCCCCATATGCTGGCGGTCGCCAAGAAATATCCGGCTGTGGAGTTCCGGCATTGCGGCGGCCTGTGGAACGAGGCCAAGCACCCGAAGAACACCGGCTCCTATTTCGGCTACATCTTCGGCGCGCAATACCTCAGCGGCATCGTCGCGGGGCACACCTCGAAGTCAAAGAAGATCGGCTTCATCGCCGCCAAGCCCGTGCCGCAGGTGATGGAGAACATCAACGCCTTTGCGCTGGGCGCACGCTCGGTCGATCCGTCGATCACCACGCACGTCATCTTCACCGGCGACTGGTCGCTTCCCGTCAAGGAAGCGGAGGCCACCAATGCGCTGGCCGATCAGGGCATCGACGTGGTGACCTGCCATGTCGATGGTCCCAAGGTGATCATGGAAACCGCGGAGCGCCGCGGCATCTTCGCCTGCGGCTACCATGCCAACCAGGCCAAGCTGGCTCCGAAGGGTTACCTCACCGGTGCCGAGTGGAACTGGGCCGAGGTCTACAAGACCTTTGTGACCGCCGCCCAGAAGGGCGAGCCGCTGCCGAACTTCGTGCGCGGCGGCCTTGCCGACGGCTTCGTCAAGACATCGGCCTACGGCCCGGCTGTCTCGGAAGGCGCCCGCAAGCACGCCGACGAGGTGAAGGCCAAGATGATGGCCAGCCGCGACTTCGCGGTCTTCCAGGGTCCGCTGAAGAACAATGCGGGCAAGGAGGTCATCCCGGCCGGCAAGGCTTACGCCGAAAACGCCATCGAACTCGAGAGCATGGACTACCTCGTCGAGGGCGTGGTCGGCTCGGTCGGCTGACCATGTCGGTGGTGGCCCTCCTGCCCGAGACCGCACGGCGCGAGGAGGCGAACGTTCCGCCGTCCGACCGGTTCTATCCGGTGCGCCATGCCCTGGAAGGCCTTGCGGTGCCGCTCGTCGCGCTGCTTGTCGCGGCGGCGGCGTTCTGCGTGTTTCTTCTGGCGCTGGGCAGTTCGCCGCTGGAATTCCTGCACCTGTTGTGGCGGGGTGCATTCGGCTCCTGGTTCTCGCTTCAGAACACGCTGCAACGCGCCGCGCCCCTGATGCTGACAGCGCTGTGCGTGGCGCTGCCGGCGCAGCTCGGCCTCATCGTCATCGGCGGCGAAGGCGCGGTGGTTCTGGGCGGGCTGGCGGCAGCGGTGGCAGGCGCCGCCCTGTCGGGCGTGCCGCCGGTCCTCGCCATAGCAGCGATGGGGGTCGCGGGCGGGGCCGTCGGCGCGGCGTGGATCGGGCTCACCGGCTGGCTTCGCGCCTATCGCGGCATCAATGAAACCATCGCCAGCCTGCTGCTCGCCTACGTCGCCGTGGCCCTGTTCAACCATTTCGTCGAAGGCCCGCTGCGCGACCCCGCCAGCCTGAACAAGCCCTCGACCCGTCCCATCGGAGACGCCTTCATGCTGGGCTCCCTGCCCGGCACCAGCATCCATCCCGGGCTCATCCTCGGTACCGTCGCCTGCATCGGGTTCTGGATCTTCGTCCAGCGCACCGTTCCGGGGTTCGCGTGGCGGATCACGGGCGGCAATCTTCGCGCGGCGCAATTGCAGGGCCTGCCGGCGCGCCGCCTCATCGTCATCGCCTGCGCGCTGGGCGGCGCCTGCGCCGGTCTCGCCGGGATGGCGGAGGTGGCGGCGGTGCACGGCAACGCCAACGCGTCGCTGATCGCGGGCTATGGCTACACCGGCATCCTCATCGCCTTCCTCGCCCGGCAGAACCCGCTGGCGATCATCCCCATGGCGCTGCTGCTGGGCGGCATCGCGGCCGCCGGCGGCTTGATCCAGCGCCGGCTGGGCCTGCCGGACGCCACGGTCCTCGTGCTGCAGGGCATGATCTTCGTCTCCATCCTGGCCAGCGAGACGATCTACGGGCGTTTCCGCTGGTTTCAGCCGCGAGGCACGGCCTGATGGACAGCATCGGCATGGTGGCGGTCGCGCTGCTGGCAGGCGCGCTGCGGGTCTCCACCCCGTTCCTGTTCGTCAGCCTCGGCGAATGCCTCACGGAAAAATCCGGCCGCATCAATCTCGGCAATGAGGGCGCGCTCGTGCTTGGCGCGATGACCGCCTATGCGGCCTCCTACGAAAGCGGCAGCCCCTGGATCGGCGTGCTGGCGGCGTGTGCCGCCGGCGGCGTTCTCGGCCTGCTGCACGGCGTCGTCTGCAGCCTTGCCCGCGTCAACGACATCGCCATGGGCATCGCCGTGATGCTGGCGGGCCTCGGCTGCGCGTTCTTCTTCGGCAAGCCATACATCCAGCCGTCCGCGCCCCAACTCCCCGTGATGCCGCTGGGGTTCTGGTCCGAGCAGCCCCAGATCCGCTCGGCGCTCGATGTCAGCCCGTTGTTCTTCTTCGGCCTCGCGGTCGCCGCTCTCATGGCATGGTCCTTCCGCAACACGCGGCTCGGCCTCACGGTCCGCATCGTCGGGGATTCGGAGGATGCCGCCCGCGCGCTCGGCCTCCGCATCAACCTCGTGCGCATCCTCTCCACCGTTCTTGGAAGCGCCCTTGCCGGCATAGGCGGGTCCTTCCTGTCGCTGTCCTATCCCGGCAGCTGGAACGAGCAATTGTCCTCCGGCCAGGGCCTTGTGGCCGTGGCGCTGGTCGTGTTCGCGCGCTGGGATCCCATTCACTGCGTGCTGGCGGCGCTCCTCTTCGGCGCGGCCGGAGCGCTGGGCCCCTCGCTCCAGGTGATCGGGATCACCCAGGGCTACTACCTGTTCTACGCCGCGCCGTATGTGCTCACTTTGCTCATCATGGTGCTGACGGTCGCCCCCGGCCGCGCGCTGCGCGGCATGCCGGGGGAACTGTCCCTGACACGCTGAAGGTTTGGATACATGAACGGATTGGGTGGACTGAACAAATCTCCGGCCGGTGTCGTCATCGGCCTCGTCCAGCTTCAATTGCCGGTGGTGGTGACCCCCGAGGATCTGGCGCGGCAGACGGATCGCGTGGTGGCCATGGTCGCCAAGGCGCGGCGCAACATGCCGACCATGGACCTCGTCGTGTTCCCGGAATACGCGCTGCACGGGCTGTCCATGGACACCAATCCGGCCATCATGTGCCGGCTCGATGGCCCCGAGGTCGCGGCCTTCAAGAAGGCCTGCGTGGACAACCGGATCTGGGGCTGCTTCTCCATCATGGAGTTCAACCCGCACGGCAATCCCTACAATTCCGGCATCATCATCGACGATCAGGGCGAGTTGAAGCTGTACTACCGCAAGCTTCACCCCTGGGTGCCGGTCGAGCCGTGGGAGCCCGGCGATCTCGGCGTTCCGGTCATCGACGGACCGAACGGCTGCAAGCTGTCGCTGATCATCTGCCATGACGGCATGTTCCCGGAGATGGCGCGCGAGGCCGCCTACAAGGGCGCCGAAATCATGCTGCGCACGGCGGGCTACACAGCGCCGATACGCGACAGCTGGTCGTTCACCAACCAGTCGAACGCTTTCTGCAACCTCATGGTCACGGCCAATGTCTGCATGTGCGGATCGGACGGCACGTTCGATTCCATGGGCGAGGCCATGGTCTGCAATTTCGATGGCCGCATCATCGCGCATGGCCAGACCGGCCGCGTCGACGAGATCATCACCGCGGAGGTGCGGCCCGATCTGGTGCGCGAAGCCCGCATCAACTGGGGTGTCGAGAACAACATCTATCAGCTGGGCCATCGCGGCTACACGGCGGTGGCCGGAGGCGCGCAGGACTGCCCCTACACCTACATGCACGACCTCGCGGCGGGCCGGTACCGGCTGCCGTGGGAGGACGAGATCAAGCAGAAGGACGGCACCTCCTGCGGCTACACCAAGCCGACCCGCAATTACGGCGAGGGACAGGCGGAGGCAGCGGAATGAGCAGCAGCAGCCTCGACGAACGCATCGCCGATGCCATGGTGCACGGCGGCCGCACCATCGGGTCGGATCCCTATCCGTGGCCCTTCGACGGTGACCTGCGGCCGCAGAACACGGCGTTGATCATCATCGACATGCAGGTCGATTTCTGCGCGCCCGGCGGCTACGTCGATGTGATGGGCTACGACATCTCGCTAACGCGGGGTCCCATCGAGCCGATCCGCCGCGTGCTGGCCGCGATGCGCGCCGGCGGCTACCACATCATCCACACGCGCGAGGGCCACCGGCCCGATCTCGCCGACCTGCCGGCCAACAAGCGCTGGCGCTCGCAGCGGATCGGCGCCGGCATCGGCGACCAGGGGCCATGCGGCCGCATCCTGGTGCGCGGCGAACCCGGCTGGGAGATCATCCCCGAGCTTCAGCCGGAGCCGGGCGAGGCCATCATCGACAAGCCGGGCAAGGGCTCCTTCGTGGCGACCGACCTCGAACTCGTGCTCAAGACCCGCGGCATCCGCAACATCGTGCTGACCGGCGTCACAACCGATGTCTGCGTCCACACCACGATGCGCGACGCCAACGACATGGGCTACGAGTGCGTGCTGCTGTCCGATTGCTGCGCCGCCACAAAGGTGGAGAACCATCTTGCGGCCATCGACATGATCAAGATGCAGGGCGGCGTGTTCGGCGCGGTCGCGACATCGGATGACCTGCTGCGGGTCATCGGCTGATGGCGCGCGAGGCCATCGTCCTGCGGGTGCCGGCAGCGGCTCCGGACGATGTCTCCGGGATTGAAAGCGCGTTCAAGGCAGGTCTCGACTCCCGGAACGTGGTCGCCATCCTTGGCAAGACGGAGGGCAATGGCTGCGTCAACGATTTCACCCGCGCCTTTGCCGTCAGCGCGCTTCACCGCCTGATGGAGCGGCACCTGCCGGCGGGCGGTGCGGATGCGATATCCTACGTCATGTCGGGCGGAACCGAAGGCGCGCTGTCGCCCCACCTGCTCCTGCTGGCCCGGCAGGACGGCGCATCGTCCGATGGGGCCGGTCCGGCGCTGGCCATCGGCAGTGCGCAGACCGCCGACCTCCGGCCCGAAGATATCGGCCGGGTGGCGCAGGTCGCCCAGGTCGCGGAAGGCGTGCGGGCCGCGATGGGTGACGCCAGCATCGGTGATGCAGCCGAAGTCCACTTCGTGCAGATCAAGTGCCCGCTTCTGACCGCCGGACGGGTGATGGACGCCGAGGCACGCGGCGCGACGGCCGTCACGCGAGATACGCTCAAGAGCATGGGGCTTTCGCGCGGTGCGTCGGCCCTCGGCGTGGCTGTCGCCCTTGGCGAGGTGGAGCTGGATGCCATCACCGACGAGATGATTGGCCGCGATCCTACGCTGTGGTCGGGCCGCGCCAGCACCTCCGCCGGAGTGGAACTGATGAACCACGAGATCGTCGTCCTCGGCATGAGCCCGGCCTGGACAGGACCGCTCGCCATCGACCACGCGGTCATGGCCGATGCCATCGACGTGGACCCTGTGCGTGCCGCCTTGCGGAGGCTTGGCTTCACCTTCGATGGCCAATTGCGCGGGGACGAGCAGGGCGCGCTGCTCGCACTGCTCGCCAAGGCCGAAGCCGGCGGAAGCGGACGCCTGCGCGGGCGCCGCCACACCATGCTGGACGATTCCGACATCTCCTCCACCCGCCATGCCCGCGCTTTCGTGGGCGGCGTGCTGGCCGGCCTTGTCGGCCACTCCGAAATCTTCGTCTCGGGAGGTGCCGAGCATCAGGGTCCGGATGGCGGCGGCCCCGTGGCGATCATCGCGGACCGCAGCCGGCTGGCAGGGGCGGAGCGATGATGACGACAGGGAGACGGACGGAAGCCTCCGAGGTCGAGGCCGTGGGGCTGACCAAGCGGTTCGGCAGCTTCGTGGCGCTCGACCATGTCTCGCTGAAGGTGCGGCGCGGCACGGTGCATGCCCTTCTGGGCGAGAACGGCGCCGGCAAGTCCACCTTCGTCAAATGCCTGCTCGGCTACTACAAGGCCGACGAGGGCGACCTCCTGGTGGACGGGCGCGAGGTGTCCATCGGGCGGCCCGCCGACGCGGACCTGCTGGGGCTTGGCATGGTCTACCAGCACTTCACGCTGGTGCCCTCGATGAGCGCCGCAGAAAACCTGGTCATGGCGCGTGCGGACATCCCGGCCGTGATCAACTGGCGCCTGGAGCGTGCCCGGCTGGCGGACTTCCTGTCCCGGATGCCGTTCCGCCTGCCGATGGACGCGCCGGTCGGCTCGCTGGCGGCGGGCGAACGCCAGAAGGTGGAAATCCTCAAGCAGCTCTACCTCAGCCGCCGGCTCATCGTGCTGGACGAGCCGACATCCACGCTGACACCGCAGGAAGCCACGGAGGTGCTGGGCCTCGTGCGCGGTCTCGTAGATGCCGGCGAGATCAGCGTCATGATCATCACCCACAAGCTGAAGGAAGTGGCGGCCTACGCGGACGATGTCACCGTCCTGCGCAAGGGCCGCTTCGCCGGCGCGGGGCGCGCGGCAGACCTCGACGCCGCCGCCCTCACCGCCATGATGATCGGCGAGGCCCACGCCCCCAAGCCGATCGAGCGGCGCGGCGTACCGGGCTCAAGCGCCCGCCTCCGCATTCGCGACCTGAAAACCGCCGGCGATCTTGGACGGCCCGGTCTTTCCATCGGCGATCTTGCCGTTCATCCGCGCGAGATCGTGGGGATCGCCGGTGTGTCCGGCAACGGCCAGATGGACCTTGTCGAGGTTCTGGGCGCCCAGCGCGCCGCCACGGCGGGAACCGTCCAGGTCAAGGACACGCCCTTCGCGGGCGGGCGCCGCGCGGTGCGCGAGCTCGGCGTGCGGGTGCTGCCGGAGGAGCCGCTGCGCAATGCCAGCGTGCCGGGCATGAGCGTCAGCGAGAACATGAACCTGCGCGAGTTCGACCACGGCGCCAGGGGCCGCCGCTTCTGGCTCGACGCAGGAGCCATGGCCCGCCGGGCACGCGGAATGATCGCCGCTTATGCGGTGCGCACCCCCTCCGCCCAGGCGCCGATCTCCGCCTTGTCCGGCGGCAATGTTCAGCGCGCCGTTCTGGCGCGCGAACTCGACGGAAAGGTCGACCTCCTGGTGATCTCGAACCCGTGCTTTGGACTGGACGTGAAGGCCGCGGCCGAGGTGCGGGCGCGCATCGTCGCCGCCCGCAATGACGGGGCGGCCGTGCTGTTGCTGTCGGAGGATCTCGACGAGGTTCTCGAACTGTCGGACCGCATCCTCGTGATGCACCACGGCGAAATCGTCCACGAAACCGCGGCCGCCGGCGCGAGCGCGCTCGATATCGGCCGCCACATGGTGGGGCACGCTTGATGGCCGTGGTCGCCGATGCCCTGCCGTTCGCCTTCGCATTCCCGCCGGCACACACGGCGGTGATGATGATCGACATGCAGCGCGATTTCCTGGAGCCGGGCGGCTTCGGCGAAACCCTGGGCAATGATGTCGGGCTGCTCAGGTCCGCGCTTCCCGGAGCGCGCCGCCTGCTCGACCTCGCGCACGCCCAGGGGATGACCGTGATCCATACGCGGGAATGCCACCGCCCCGATCTGTCGGACTGCCCGCCCGCCAAGCGCGAGCGCGGCGAGCCTCGGCTGAGGATCGGCGATGCGGGGCCGATGGGCCGCGTCCTGATCGCCGGTGAGCCCGGCGTCGAGATCGTGGCCGAACTGCCCATCCTTCCCGGCGACATCGTGATCGACAAACCCGGAAAGGGGGCGTTCTACGCCACGACCCTCGGCGACATCCTGCAGGAGCGGGGCATCACGCACCTGCTGTTCGGGGGAGTGACCACGGAGGTGTGCGTGCAGACGACGATGCGCGAGGCGAACGACCGGGGATTCCAGTGCCTCGTCGTCGAGGACGCGACCGAAAGCTACTTCCCTGCCTTCAAGGAGGCGACGCTCGATATGATGCGAGCGCAGGGAGCCATTGTGGGCTGGACCGCCACATCGGCCCAGATCGAGGAGGCGTTCCGTGCTTGAGCAAGGTTTGATCCGGGACTTCATCGGGGGTGCATGGCGAGATCTTCCGTTTGCACCGTTCCATCCCGGCGTTACCCGGCACATCCTTTATGGCGAGCCTGAGGGTGCGGCGGCCGCACTCCTGCGCTATGAGGCCGGAGCTCGCGTGCCCCGCCACGAGCACACCGGTTTCGAGCACATCCTGGTACTGGACGGCGCCCAGTGTGACGAAAACGGCCACTACCCGGCGGGCACCTTTGCGATAAACGCGCCGGGAACGGTTCATCAGGTTTGGAGCGATGAAGGGTGCGTGGCACTTTTGATCTGGGAGCGCCCTGTTCGCATCCTGATCTGATCTGCCTGGGCTGCGGAATCTGCAAAGGTGGGCTACCCGCCAAGTTCCGCGATGTGCTCGCGGTGCGATCCACCTGGACCATGTCGGTGCATGAGGAACTTACGCGTGGAGCGCGGGATCCAACAGAGAAAGCGCTTGGCCCGGATTGGGAACCCGCAATCTCAAGATCACCTATGATGATGGAGTGTAGCGGATCGCTCGGCGTTTCGTACTCGCACCAACAAGCCGTTGCATTCAGCGAGGCTTGAGAACTAGGCGAAACAAGGTCGGTGTCGTCAGGAGAACAAGTATCACCCGGCACAATTGGCAGGTGACGACAAAGGCGGTGTGAACTCCGATCGCATACGCCACGATCGTGATTTCGACGATGCCGCCGGGTGCGAAGGCGAGGATGAGCGCGAGCAGGGGTTCATCCGCGAACAGGCTGCACAGCCACGCGGCGCCCAACGCCGCCGCCAGCAGCACCACCGCCCACGCAAGGCCGTGGGCGGCGGTGGTGCGGAGCTCCCTCCAGGTGGTGCCGGCGAACCGTGCGCCGGAAATCGACCCGATGATGACCTGCACGAAGGCGACGAGCCATCCCGGCGGCGAAACCTCCGTCAGGCCGCCCACATGGACGGCTGCGCTCAGCAGCATGGGCACCACCATGACGCCGCCAAGACTGCGGAAAGGACGGCCGATGAAGAAGCCCGCCACGCCGCACGCCAGCAGGATGATCCAGTCCTGCAAGGCGGCTTCCGGAGCCGCATGGACCGGCGCGGCGCTGCCGAGCGGATCGCCGGGCAGGAGCAGCACCTGAACGAGGAACGGCACGGTGAAGACCACGAGGATGATCCGTAGAGCGTGGATCAGCACGAGCCTGCGCACGTCCCCGCCAAGGCTGCCACCGAGTAGGGTCAGTTCTCCGAGACCTCCCGGAGCGGAGGCAAAGAAGGCCGTGACGCTGTCATAGCCTAGCCCTTTGTGGAAGAACGCCCAGCCCAGGAACGTCATGGCGACCGAGTAGAGCAGCAGGGTGGCCAGCACGTCCCACCAGCCGAGCATCGACATCACCACCGGCAGGGAGAATGCGCTGCCGGCCAGCACGCCCACAAAGGGACGGGCCACGTTCCAGGCTACGCGCGGCAGGAACCATCCTCCACCGGCAAGCGCCATGGCGGCGGTGGCGAACAGCGAGCCGAGCGTCCACGGCAGGGGCGTGTGCAAGGCGTGGAAGACCGCGCCGCCGACAAGGCCGACGGCGAGGGCCACCAATGTGTTGCGGACCGCTGTCAAGTTCGAGGATTGGGCCATGGCGGGACCGTAGCGGCGATGGCGCCGCTACGTCACGGGTTCAGGCAGCCATCTCGACCATGCCAGCCAGCTTTTCGCGGCCTTCCACCATGTCCTGCAGCGTGCCGAACGCGTTCATGTAATGGCCCTGGAAACCTAGCTTATCCAGCTTCGCGAAGAGGCCGGGGAAGTCGAAGTCGCCAGTGCCCGGCAACAGATGCTCTTCCTTGCCGTTGCGCCAGCAATCGGCGAGCCGCACCTCGTCGCACCTCTTGATGTCCATGGCGGCAAGGAAGGCATCGACACCGTCGTCCACGATGTGGGCATGGTTGGCGGTGAATGCCCAGCGCAGATTGGGCGATGACAGCCGGTCGAAATAGAACAGGGTCTCCTCGACATTATGGCCGAGATAGTGGACCTCGGCGTCGTCCGGCTCCCAGTTCATGTTTTCAAGCAGCAGCGTGAGGCCGATCTCCTCGGCATAGCCGCTGAGCCGCTTCAATCGCTCCAATCCCGCATCCATCCGCATCTGCACGTCGGAGGTGAAGTGATAACCGGCGTGCACCACCATCCACTCGCCGCCCAGCTTCTTGCAGGCATCCATGTGTCCCATGAGGTAGCGGTCGACGCCATCGCGGACATGCGGCGCCACCTCGGCAACGTTGACGGCGGACATGGTGTGCACGCCGACATGGATGCCATGCTGGTCGCACACGTCTCGGATGCCGCGGATGCGTTCCGGCGTCAGGGTCTCGATGGCGTTGGGGGCCACGTCGATCTTGAGGTCGAGATAGCGGATGCCGTGCTGCACGGCGGCGGCCAGGCCGTCCTCGATCTTGTTTCGCTGGCCGAGGTCGACGCCGATGCGGTCTCGCAGTGTGGTCATGGTTCGCTCCTTGGATCTGGTCTTGAAGGTGGGATCAGTGGATCGCCGGCACGGCCGGGATATCCGCGGCGCGGCGCTCGCGGCGGCGGCGCAGGGCGGTCATTCCGAGCGAGCCGGCGATGAACAGGACCGTCAGGCCGAGCAGCCCGGCAGACAGCGGATCCTGGAAGAAGATCGCGTGTTCGCCGTAGCCGAGATCTACAGCGCGCCGGTAATTGCGCTCCACGATGCCGCCGAGCACGAGGGCGAGCACCAGCGGCAGCACGGGAAACCGCAGGGTCTTCATCACATAGCCGAGCACGCCCATGCCGATCATGATCAGCACGTCGAAGATGTTCTGGTTGACCGAGTAGACGCCCGAGGACACCAGCGCGATGATGAAGGCCATCAGGAAGGCGCGCGGCCGGTTCACCAGCCAGATGCAGGGCGGCAGCATCAGGAAGCCCAGCACGAGTTGCGACAGGTTGGCGATGAACAGGCCGCCGAACAGGCCGTAGACGAATTGCGGGTTCTTCGTCAGCAGCGCCGGGCCGGGCTCGATGCCGTGCAGGATGAGGCCACCGAGCAGCACCGCCGTCGACCCTGAGCTCGGGATGCCGAAGGTCAGTGTTGGAATCAGCGCCGTTGCCGCCACGGTGTTGTTGGCCGCCTCCGGCGCCGCGATGCCCTCCGGCGAGCCCTTGCCGAACTCTTCCGGATGCTTCGACCAGCGCCGCGCCTCGTTGTAGGAGAGGAAGGAGGCGAGCGTCGCGCCGCCGCCCGGCGTGACGCCATCGAAGGTGCCGATGCCGGTGCCGATCAGCGTGGCCGGCATGATGCGCTTCAGCATCGGCCAGTTGGGCAGCTTGATGCGCATGCTGGTGGAGGCGCGGTCCCAGGCCGGCGCGCTGGTCTGGTGGAACAGTTCCGCCATAGCGAACATGCCGATCAGCACGAGTATGGGCTCGATGCCGCCGAGCAGTTCCGCCGAGCCGAAGGTGAAGCGCTGCACGCCGGAGAGCGGGTCGATGCCGATGGTGGAGATCGCGAGCCCCACGATCGCGGCCAGGAAGGCCTTGATGATGGAGCCATCGGACAGTGTGGCGATGAGGCTGAGCCCGAACACGCCGAGCGCGAAGAAGGCCGGCGCCGTGAAGTAGAGCGCGATGCGCGAAAGCGGACCGGTGAGCCCCACCACCAGCACCATGCCGATGAGTCCGCCGATGACGCCGGCCACAAGCGAGATGCCCAAGGCTTCGCCGCTCTTGCCCTGCTTGTGCATCTCATAGCCGTCGATGACGGTGGTCACCGCCGCGCTGGTGCCGGGCGTGCGGATGAGGATGGCGGGTATGGAGCCGCCATATTCCGCGCCGACATAGGTGGAGGCCAGCAGGATGATGGCCATGGTGGGGTCCATGCCGAAGGTGAACGGCAGGAGCAGCGCCATGGTGATGGATGCGGAGAGGCCGGGAAGCGCGCCCCCGATGATGCCCCAGGCCACGCCGGCAAAGGCGTAGAACACGGCCGGCGAGGCGAAGATGGTGTGCAGTGCTATGTTGAAGCCGTCCATTGCGGTGTCCTGCTTCTTTTCTGGCGGCGCGGCCGCAGGTCAGGTTCAGGCGAAGGGCAGGCCGTGGGCCGCTGCGAACAGGCGGCTCCAGAGGCCGAGCGGCATGTGGATGCCGAGCAGGACCATGAAGAACAGCCAGAAGAACAGGCCGCCGCCAATGGCAACCGCGACGGACATGGCCGATAGCGGATAGCCCCCGTAGCGCGACACCGCGAGGATCAGCAGGCCGATGGCGACCGGGTAGCCGACGAGTTCCAGGGCCAGCACGAACAGCAGAACGATGCCGAGCAGGCCGAGCGCTCGCTTGTGCTCGAACCACAGGCGCCCGGGCTCCTTCCGCTCCTCGGGCACGGCGGCTGACGGACGGGCCCTGGCAAGGCCGGCGGAGTACAGGGCCTGTCCGATGAGCGCCACCGAGAGAACCGCCCCGCAGATCGCCAGCAGCTTGGGAAATGCGGACGACGGAACCGTGGTGTCCAGGATGCTCGGCGGCATGGCGGCCGCCGAGACATAGTAGGCGATGGAGAGCACAAGCAGCACGCTGCCCGAGACGAGGTTAGCCAGCATGGGACCGTGCCTCCGGGGCTAGTTCTTCTTCTGCTTCAGGCCGACCTGCGTGAAGAACGCGTCGAGCTCGGACGCGAACTTGTTGGTCAACGCATCGAAATCCTGCGCCGAGAGATAGGCCGGGATGCCGTTGCTCTTGGTGTAGAACTCCTTGTACTGCGGGTCTTCAAGCACCAGCTGGATGGCCTTCTCCCAGGCCTGCGCGATCTCCGGAGGCGTACCCTTCTTGACGACGAAGCCGCGCCAGCCGGTGGCGGTCACGTCCACGCCCTGCTCCTTGGCGGTGGGAACGTCCGGGAAATTTGCGAGGCGGGTGTCCATGACGGCCGCCAGGATGCGCATCTGCCCGGCCTCGACCTGCGCCGTGATCTCCTGCGCATCGCCGGAGCCGATATCGACCGCGCCGCTCAGCACGTTCAGCGTCAACTGGCCCCCGCTGTCGTGCGTCGCCACGACCATGTTGAGGCCGGTGCGGAGCTTGAAGGTCTCCACGACCATGCGGTCGATGGACGCCGCCGTTCCCGCGCCGAACTTCAGCTTGCCGGGGTTCTCCTTGGCATAGGCGACCACGTCCTGCAGCGTCTTGAACGGGCTGTCGGAACGCACAAAGAAGATGGGCGAATCGTACAGCACGTTCACGACGGGCTGCATGTCCTTGTAGCTGTAGGGCGGGTTGCTGAGCACGCTGACGACGACGTGCTGGGTGGACACGCCATAGAGCAATGAGCCGTCCGCCGGCCCTTCAACGATGCGCCGCATGGCATTCGCGCCGCCGCTGCCGGGCACGTTCTCAACGACGAAGTTGATGCCCCAGCGCGGGCCCAGCGTCTTCACCAGGTTGCGGAGGAACACATCGCCGCCGCCCCCGGGCCCGGAGCTGGTGATCAGCGTCACCGTCTTGTGCGGATAGGCCGGATATTTCGCGTCCTGCGCGAATGCCGAACCCGCCAGCAGGACCGCTGAACCGAATAGCGCAGCAGACAGCATTCTCCCGATGCTCTTCATGACGTTCTCCACCCTTTGCCACGGCGGGTTTTCCCGCTCGTGGAGACGGTTTCCCGCCTCTGTTTATGCCATCATGATTTGCTAGCCCCAGTTGATTGTCAACAATATAGGCGCTAAATACAAACTTATGGCGATTGAACCGCATCCTGACGATGTATTGTCGACAAACGAGGTAATGACCTCCGCCGATCGCGCGTTTCGGGTTCTCGAGGAGGAAATCGTCAGCGGCCGCATCCCCATGGGTACGAAGCTCGGCGAGGAAAGCCTTGCCTCCCGCTTCGGCATCAGCCGAGGGCCCCTGCGCGAGGCGCTAAGGCGGCTGGAAGGTCGTTCGTTGGTCGTCAGTGCGGCGCACGCCGGCGTACGTGTCGTCCAGCTGAAGACGGAAGACCTGATCGAGCTCTACGAGGTCAGGGAAAGCCTTGAAGGCTTGGCGGTGCGTCTTGCCGCAGAACGTGGGTCCGATGAGGAGATCAGATCCTTGCGCGCCTTTGTAGACAGCCAGGCCGCAACGCGTGCGCCTGATGATCGCGACTATTCCCAAGGCATTGGCGACGAGGATTTCCACTACCGCATCGCAACCGTCAGCGGTTCGAAACGATTGCAGAACCTGCTGTGCGGAGACCTGTATTCGCTGATCCGGCTCTGCCGTTTCCGGACTTGGACCATTCCTGGCCAGAAGCGCTCGCAAGAGGATCATGAGCGCATCATGCAGGCCATCGAAGAGAGGGATGGGGAACTCGCCGATCTCTTGATGCGCCGTCATGTGGCTGCTGCCCGGGCAAGGTTCATGACCGCGGAAGCCGCCTCCACGAAACTTTGAAAATGAGTTTCCGCCAGCAGCCTTGACGGCGAACTGCGCGTTGCTGGCGATCTTTGGTTAGAAGTGCTGGTCGACCGACGAAGAGATCGCGCAAGCATTTGGAAATGTGCAGCGGACGCTGGCAACCGCCCGGGCAGGCTGGGAACACGCCGTGCACTTGGATTCGTAGCACGTCGGCGGCTTCCCACCGGCGGTCCACGAGACCAGCTCGCGGCTTTTCCGTCAGTACATGCCTGGCCGCGGTGCATCCGCGAGTTCGGCGTCGCAGCCGGACGATCCTTTCGGCTTTGCCCCTGCCCCGCGGCTCCGGTACCCGAAGCTGTCAAGCCAACGCTGACCTGAGAGATGTAGCCGCAAGCGTCGTCTGGCGCGCATCTACATCAAGGTGGAACACCGCACGCATGACGTGGCTAGACTCAATGCCGATCCGCACACCGTCCTCGAGCAGGTGGCGACCGACAGCCTGCGCTGAATGTCCAGAGGCTGAAACGTCGAAGAATACGAGGTTTGTGTGTGGATTCGGGTTCAACAGCGAAACGCCTGGGATCTCGCCTAACAGTGCAGCGAAGCGCCGAGCATTTGCATGATCTTCGGCCAGGCGAGCCACATTGTGGTCGAGCGCGTACAGACCCGCTGCCGCGAGAATGCCGGCCTGCCGCATCGCGCCTCCCAGCCGGTGCTTCCAAACATCCGCTTCGGCGATGAAGTCGGCGGATCCGGCGAGAACACCGCCAACAGGGCACCCCAGGCCTTTCGAGAGATCCAGCCAAACGCTGTCGAATGGCGCTGCTTGCAGCGATGCATCCACTCCCGACGCCACGACAGCGTTCATCAGGCGAGCGCCATCCATGTGAAGAAGAAGACCGGCCCCGCGGGCTTCATCAATCAAAGCCTGCAGCACGTCCGCCGGCCAGACACTTCCACCACCGCGGTTGCTGGTCTGCTCCACGGCCACCACGCGCTGGCGAGGCGCTTTCACCCTGTGCGGCCGCAAGGTGGAGCGAAGCTGCTCGGCCGTGAAGATGCCGTCCGGCGATGCAATGGTTCGGATGACACTATGGGCAAGCACGGCAGCGCCGGCGCCTTCGGACCCGACAATGTGGGCGCTGCTGGCCGCGATGATCTCGTCGCCGGGCCGGCAGTGAACTGCGAGCGCGATCTGGTTGCACATCGTGCCCGACGGCAGGAAGAGGGCCCGCTCCTGCCCGAGGAGCGAAGCCACGCGTTCGTTCAACGCGTTGACGGTGGGGTCCTCGCCACGCTGCTCGTCACCGACCTCGGCATTCGCCATCGCCTGACGCATCGCCGTGCAGGGCTTGGTGGCGGTGTCGCTGACGAGGTCGATGCGAATGCTCGGGTTCACCGGCCTCAGGCCTGTGCGCGCAATGACTGGAGACCGTCACGAAGCGCTCCGACGGCCGCGTCGATGTCCGTCTCGTCGTTGTACGCGTGCAGGCCGAACCGCATCTGGCCGCGCCGGATCGTGTGCGCGATGCGCCGCTGCTTCAGGAATGCGGAAAGCGGTTCGATGACCGGATCACTGGAAAAGCCATGGCCGCCGGCATCGAGTTCGCCCAGCGTCAGGATATGTGACTGCCGTGGGCCACTGCCCGGCACCGCGGGTTTCAGGCCCAACGCACTGACGCCCTCGTGGAACATGGAGGCAAGGCGCAGCACCCTCGCCTCGATCGCGTCGCCGCCGAGCGCGAGCAGCCGGTCCAGCGAGGCGTCGGCCGCATAGGCGCCGGCGAGGTTGTAGCTGCCGACCTCGAAGCGGCGGCTGTCGGGCTGGTATTCCCAGTCGAAGCCGCCCATCGTGGAGTGGTCGTCCGTCTTCTGCAGCACCGAGGAGCGCGAGAGATAGGCCGGATGCAGGCGGTCGATCCACTTCGGAGACACGTAGAGAAAGCCGAAGCCGTACAGGCCCAGCAACCCCTTCGACGTCGAGGTCGCAAACGCTCCGACCGGCTCAGCGGAGAGGTCATGCCGGAAGATTCCGGCGGTCTGCACGCCATCAACCAGTAGCAAGACATCGCTGCGCTCAGCCGCCTCGCCCAGCTTCCGCAGGTCGGTACGATGGCCCGGTGCGAACGTCGCCGATGCAGCGGCAACCACCCGCGTCCGCGAGTTCATTGCGGAGATCATCGCGTCCGCGTCCACCGCACCTTCGGCATCCGCTGCAACGACCCGGACTTGCACACCGCGCTCGCGGAGGCGCAGCCACGGATAGACGTTGTTCGGATGCTCCGCGTCGGAAGTCAGGACGACGTTGTCCCCTTCCTTCCAAGGCATGGCCCAGGCGATGCTGTTGGTGCCGTCGGACACGTTGCGGGTCGCGGCGATGGTCTCCGGCGCTACATTCATGAGGCGCGCGAACTTTTCGCGGGCGGATGCCACGCGCACCTCATGGTCGGTCCGGACCGCGGACGCCATTGCCAGATGATCGAGGAACACATCCACAGAGGCGCGCACATCGTCGTGCAGGATCATCTTGTCGCAGATCGACAGGTAGGTCTGGGAACGTAGCGCCGGAAAACCTGCACGGAAATCTGCGAAGGCGTCATTCCCGGAGTCGATCGTCATCATGTCCACTTTCATCTGATAGCTGGCTGGAAGCGTCCCGGCGCGCGGGGGCCTAATGGAGCACCTGGTTCAGGAAGAGCTGCGTGCGGGGGCTTTGCGGCGCGCCGAAGAACTGGTCGGGGGAAGCGGCCTCCACCACTTCGCCGGCATCCATAAACACCACGAGGTCGGCCACCCGGCGGGCAAAGCCCATCTCGTGCGTCACGCAGATCATGGTCATGCCGGCCTGCGCCAGTTCTGTCATCACATCCAGCACTTCGCTGATCATCTCCGGGTCGAGCGCGGATGTCGGCTCGTCGAACAGCATGACCTGCGGGCGCAGCATCAGGGCGCGTGCGATGGCGACCCGCTGTTGCTGACCGCCCGAGAGCTGCCCCGGGAACTTGCGGGCCTGATCGGGGATGCGCACGCGGCGCAGGAGTTCGGCGGCACGATCTTCGGCCTCGTCCTTTTTCTCGCCCTGCGCCAGCGTCGGGCCGAGCGTGAGATTGTCCAGCACGGACAGGTGCGGGAACAGGTTGAAGCTCTGGAACACCATGCCGACCTTTCGGCGCACGGCGTTGATGCTTCGCACGTCCGAGGTCAGTTCGACACCGTCGACCACGATGTCGCCTTCCTGGTGCTGCTCCAGGCGGTTGATGCAGCGGATGGCGGTCGACTTGCCGGAGCCCGATGGCCCGCAGACGACGATCTTCTCCCCGCGCCCCACGGAGAGGTTGATGTCACGAAGAACGTGGAAGTCGTCGTACCACTTGTTGACGCCTCGCAGCTCGACGATGGGGCCTGCGGAAGCAGGAGAAGACGTCGTCGTGGACATGTCAGTTCCTCGCAAGGTCGCGCTCCACTCGCTGGCCGTATTGCGACATGGCAAAGCACAGCACGAAGTAGAGCGCGGAGATGAAGAGGTAGGATTCGATGCTGTAGCGCACCCAGACCGGATCCTGGATCGCGGTGGAGGTGGCGCGCAGCACGTCGAACAGGCCGATTATGCCGATGAAGGTGGTGTTTTTGAACGCCCGGATGATCTCGTTCATCATCGAAGGAAGAACGATCCGCATGACCTGCGGCAGCACCACGCGCGTCGTCTTCTGCCAGTAGCCCAGCCCTATGGTGTCCGCAGCTTCGTATTGCCCACGAGGAATGGCCTGCAGGCCACCGCGGATGACCTCGGCCGCATAGGCCGCGAAAAACGCCGCCATCGCGATCTGCGCACGCGCGAATTTGTCGATGGAAATCCCCTCCGGCATGAAGAGGGGGAACATCAGCGATGCCATGAACAGCACCGTCACGAGAGGCAGTCCGCGCACGATCTCGATGAAGCCTGTGCAGAGCGCTCGGATCACCGGCATGGTGGAGCGCCGGCCGAGCGCAAGGAGAACACCGGCGGGGAGCCCGCCGACGACGGTGCCGACGAACATCACGAGCGTCAGAGGCAGCCCGCCCCATTCGTGGGTTCCGATCGGCCGCAGACCGAGCACGCCTCCGAGCAGCAGCGTGAAGACCACCAGCATGGCCACGACCCAGGCCGCGAACAGCCCATAAGACCAGAACCGGCGGATGGTGGAGACGGCGGCAAGGGCTATGACGATGGCGATGACCAGCGCACCGCGCCAATGCTCCGAATACGGGAACGTGCCGAACAGCATCACCCGGTATTTCTCCGGCACGACCGCCCAGCAGGCACCCATTGCTGCGTGGCAGACCCCCGCATCCGGGGTGTACCAGACGGCGTCGAGGACAGCCCAGCGGACGAGGCCGGGCAACGTGACGAAGAGCAGCCAGAGCGCGCCGGCGGTCAGGAGCGTGTTGCCGACGCTGCCGAAGAGGTTGCGCACCAGCCATGCCCGCGAGTTGCGCACGCCGACCGGAGGTGGACGCCGGGGAACGCTGGAAGCCTTGGCGTGGGAGACCGTCGTGGCCATCGGCTACCGCTCCCGTATCTGAACGAAGCGGTTGTAGAGGTTCATGGCCATGGCGATGACGAACGAGATGCCAAGATAGATCGACATCATGATCGCGATGGCCTCGACGGTATGTCCGCTGAGGGTGACGATGGTGTTGTTGATGCTGAACAGTTCGGGATAGCCGACGGCCACGCCAAGCGAGCTGTTCTTCACGACGCTGACGAACTGCCCGGCGGCGGGCGGGACCATGACCCGTAGCGCCTGGGGAAAGATCACCTTGCGATAGGTGTGGAAGCGGCTCAGCCCGATGCTGGCGGCCGCTTCGACCTGGCCTCGACTGACGGACTGAATGCCGGATCGTACGATCTCGGCGATGAAAGCCGCGATGTAGAGACTGAGCCCCAGCAGCAGCGCCAGGAATTCGGGAGAGATCGTCGTTCCATCCCGGAAGTTGAAGCCCGCCAGCCTTGGCACCGAGATCTGGAGCGAGGCACCGCTCGCCAGGATGACAGCCAGAGGCGCGCCCAGCGCAAGGGCCGCCGCGCCGAACTGCGCCATCCGCCGCCGCCGGGCATCCGAGAGGCAGAGCAGCCCCCACCCCGCGGCACAGCCGGCGATCAGCGCAGCCAATGAGGCGAACACCGGGAAGTCGGCTCCAAACCAGGGCATGGACAGCCCGCGATTGCTGAGAAACGCCGCGCCGCCGACCGAAAGCGCATCGCGCGGGCGCGGCAGGCTCGTGATCAACGTGTACCAGAAGATGAGCTGCAGCAGTTGCGGAGTGTTGCGAAAGACTTCGACGTAGATCGAGGCCAGCTTGCGCACGAGCAGGTTCTGCGAAAGCCGCCCAACGCCGACGATGACCCCGATCACCGTCGACAGCGCGATGCCGGCTGCGGCCACCTTCAAGGTGTTGAGCACGGCCACGCCATATGCCTTCAGGAAGCTGTCCTGAGAGCTGAAGGGCACGATGGTCTCGCCGATATCGAAGCCGGCCGTCTGCCACAGGAAGGAAAAGCCGGTCGAAATGCCCTGCTTGGACAATGCATCCTGCGCGTTGCCGATCAGGAAGGCGCCGAGACCGATGACGCCCGCGACCACCACGATCTGGTAGATCCAGGCACGCACGCCCGCATCGTGCCAGGCGGAGGCAAGAGACAGCGGCGGACGCACGGGCGGCGGGCGGCGCCGCGCGGCCGCGAGGGTGGGCTGGCTCATGATCGTTCCCATGGAGCAAGTCCGGCGCGCTAGCGCGCCGGACGGGTTCTGGCTGCGGCCGCGATCAGTTGAACGGCGGTGCGTAGATCAGGCCGCCGTCCTTCCACTGCGCGTTCAGTCCGCGATCCAGCTTCAGCGGCGAGCCCTTGCCGAGGGTCCGTTCGAACACCTCACCGTAATTCCCAACCTGCTTGATGACGCGGTAGGCCCAGTCATTGTCGAGGCCAAGCGTCTTGCCGAGTTCGCCAGTCGTGCCCAGCAGCCGGCCAATGTCGGCATTGTCCCCGGCCTTCTTCTCGTCCACGTTCTGGGAGGTAACGCCGAACTCTTCCGCAGCCATCATCGCGTAGACAGTCCAGGCGACGATATCGCGCCACTGTGCATCACCCTGGCGGACGACCGGCCCCATCGGGTCCTTCCCGTACACTTCCTTGAGGATGACGAAGTCGTCTGGGTTTGACGCGGCAGTCGCACGGCCGGAGCTGAGGCCCGACGTCGACTGGACATGCACGTCGCAGCGACCACTGAAGAAGGCGTTGTTCAGCTCCTTGCGGTCCTCGATCACGACGGGGCGATAGCTGATGCCGTTGGCGCGGAAGATGTCGGCGACGATCTTTTCGGAGGTCGAACCCGGCTCCACGCAGACCGTGGCGCCGTCGAGCTCCATGGCGGTGGTGACGCCGAGGTCCTTGCGCACCATCAGCCCTTGGCCATCGTAGAAGATGGGAGCGACGATATCGAGGCCAAGGCTGGAATCACGGCTCAGCGTCCAGGTCACGTTCGCCGTCAGCACATCCACTTCGGAGGTCTGCAGCGCGGTGAACCGCGTCTGGCTCGTGACCTTCACGAACTGCGTCTTCGCAGCGTCACCTAGGGTAGCAGCCGCGATGGCACGGCACACATCGGCATCGATGCCCTGCCATTGACCCTTGCTGTCCAGGCCCGAGAAACCGGGCCGGCCGCCATTGGCGCCGCAGATCACCTTGTCGCGCGCCTTGACGCCGTCCAGCGTGCTCTGCGCGCTGGCGCCGGATGACAGCCCCATCAAGGCAATTGCGGCGATCGTAGCCGTTGCGACTGCGTACTTCATCCTGACGCCTCCTGTGTGTGGGTGTGCTAAATGGTCGGCGCCTTCGCCCCCGGCAGCGCGCCTTCAAGGCCTCCGGGCATGGCGTAGCGGCTGCGCTTGAGCAGCAGCCCGGTCCTGTGATCGAGGCCTTTGCGCAGGTGCTTGCAGATCAGCGCCCGCGCCGGCTCCGCTTCACGCCTCATGATGGTCCGGGCGATGTCGAGATGCTCCGCCACCGCGGCCAGCACACGATCGGGGCTGCTCTGCCGAACAATGCCGAAGGGAATTCGGAAGCGGAGGCGGAAGGGGCGGTACATCTCCAGAAGGCGGCGATTGCCGGCCAGCCGCATGACCTCCCAATGGAAGTCGACGCCGTGATCGTGCACCTGGGAAATGTCGCAAACTGCCGGATCCTTCAGGGTCCGCTCGAACGACTCGACATAGGAACCCAGCGCCTCGACCTGCCCCCGCGCGGCGGCCAGGAAGGCTGCCAGACCCTCGATGGCAAACCTGATCTCGTAGAGATCCTGAAGATCATCGAGAGAGAGCGCCCTCAGGATCGTCCCGCGGGTGGAATGGCTTTCCAAGACACCCTCGCGCACGAGGTCCTTCATCGCCTCGCGAACGGGTGTTCGCCCCAGGCCGAGCGCGTCGGCCAGCCCGCGTTCGGACAATGGCTGGTCATCGGTGATAGCCCCGCTCAAGAGCAGCTCGACGAGCTTCTCGTAGGCAATTTCGCTGTCACGTTTCTCGGCAGAAATCATGTTGGTATACCATTGGAATATCGGCGGTGCGTCAAGCGCATGATTGCGGCAGGACGTGCTCGTTGAATAGCCATTCGGGGGCAGGACTCCGCTCCCGCATCAGGTAGACGGGGGCGGCGCAACTCCGGACCATGCTCAAAACTTCTGCATGAGGCAGCTGATCCCGTTGGGCGGACTTGCCCTGCGTTTTGTTGTGCCAAACCACCGAATGCACCTACGAGGAGGTGGTCGAGAGAGATGACGCCACCGCTTGCTGCCGAACGACACACGTTCGGATTCAATGCTGCTGCGGGCAGCGCTCACATCCTCAGCCGAACTCTGCGCCTCAGCACGGCATCGCGGCTCGGGACATGCTTGCGCGATAAAACATTCGCCTTCGAGAATTGACGCCACGCCGGACCGAGCGGTCATGCAGCCTACCCTGTATCTATTCTAATTACAGAACAGATCTGTATCATTGACACCTCTTGTTTGCGGGCGCTTCTAAGCCGTCTTTGACGTCCCGCGATGCTGCGAACACAGGCTTTCGCGGATGGGGAGCCCTGAAGATGAAGACCTTCCAGACGATGATCTCGGCCGCCGTTATCAGCATTGCGCTGGCAGGCCCCGGCCTCACCGCCACGCAGCCTTCGGCGGTGGTGAAGGGTTATGCCGATCTCGCCGAGGCTATGTATTCCGACAGCCTGACCGCGGCGAAAGGGCTCCAGACGGCCATCGACGCCTTTCTCGCCAGCCCGTCGGACGAGACGCTGAAGGCAGCACGTGAGGCCTGGAAGACGGCGCGCGTGCCGTACCAGCAGACGGAGGGCTTCCGCTTCGGCAATCCCGTGGTCGACGAGTGGGAAGGCAAGGTCAATGCCTGGCCGCTGGACGAGGGCATGATCGACTATGTCGATGCCGGCAGCTATGGCGCCACATCCGACAGCAATCCGCTCTACACGGCGAATGTCATTGCAAACGAGGAGATCCGCATCGGCAAGGACGAGGTCGACGCCTCGAAGATCGACAAGGACCTGCTCGGCAAGCTGCAGGAAGCCGGCGGCGTCGAGTCGAACGTGGCGACCGGCTACCACGCCGTCGAATTCCTGCTGTGGGGCCAGGACCTCAACGGCACCGGCCCGGGCGCCGGAAACCGGCCCTTCACCGACTACCTGACCGAAGGCGGCACGGGCGGACACAATGACCGCCGCCGCGATTACCTCAAGGCGGCGACGGATTTGCTGGTCGACGACCTGCAGGAGATCGTCGAAGCATGGGGCAAGGACGGCGACGCCCGCAAGGAAGTGATCGCGAAGGACGGGAAGGAGGGGCTCACCACCATCCTGACCGGGCTCGGCAGCCTGTCCTACGGCGAACTGGCCGGCGAGCGCATCAAGCTCGGCCTCATCCTGCACGATCCGGAGGAGGAGCATGACTGCTTCTCCGACAACACGCACAACTCGCATTACTACGATCAGGTCGGCATGGTCGCGATCTACAAGGGCACCTACAAGGCATCCGACGGGAAGGTGACGAAGGGCCCGGGTCTGGCCGCCTACGCCGCCGAGAAGGCGCCGAAGGAAGCCAAGGCCGTGGAGGCCGCGATGAAGAAGGCCGAGGACGCATTGGCCGCGATCAAGAAGCGCGCCGCTGACGGTGTCGAGAGCTACGACCAGATGATCGGCGAGGGCAACGAAGAGGGCAACAAGCTGGTGCAGGCGGCGGTCGATGGCCTTGTCGGACAGGCACGCGCCATCGAGACGCTGGTGGCGAAGCTTGGCCTGAAGATCGAAGTCGAGGGTTCGGACAGCCTGGACAACCCTTCGGCGGTTCAGTGATCCAGCCATGATGCTGACGCGGCGACGGCTGCTGGGGGGCATCAGCGCGGCGGGGGCACTTGCTCTCACCGCGTCCGTTCCCGGCGCGCGAGCCGCGACCTCGCTGCCGGCGGCGCCTCCCGTGGTTGCGGGCAAGGTGCACGAGATCACGCTCGTCGCTGCAGAAAGCGACATGCGTTTCGGCGTCGTGGACGGGACCAAGGCCCCGCTCTGGGTGTACAACGGCGAGCCGTTTCACACGCTGCGCATAAAGCTGGGCGACACGTTGCGAGTGCGGCTGGAGAACCGGCTGGCCGAGCACACCGCCGTGCACTGGCATGGCATCCGCCTGCCGAACAGCATGGACGGCGTGCAGTTCCTGACGCAGCCGCCGGTTGAGCCGGGCCAGGAGTTCACCTACACCTTCACGCCGCCCGACACCGGCACCTTCTTCTTCCACTCGCATTGCGACACGCCGCAGCAACTGGGGCGCGGCCTTGTCGGCGTGCTGATCGTGGAGGGCGACGAGCCGCAGCCCTTCCATGGCGAACATGTGCTGGTGCTGAAGGACTGGCGGCTGGCAGAGGATGGAACCTGGCTGCCGTTCTACACGCCTGAGGGCGCGGGCCGGGCCGGCACCTTCGGCACCGTACGGACGGTGAATGGTGTCGAGGCCTTAACGGGAACGGTACCGGCGAACGGCGATATCCGGCTGCGCGTGCTGAACGTCGATCCGACGCGCATGATCCAGCTTGGGGTCGAGGGCGCGGACGCCTTCGTCATCGCGACCGACGGCAACGCGGTCGAGCCTTTTCCGCTGCACACATGGCGCATGGGCGCGGCGATGCGGGTGGACCTGCATGTTCGCGCACCAACGGCCGGTGGCACGTTCAAGCTGCTGGACTACTTCTCCGCCGAACCGTGGCCGCTTGCCGTCTTCACGGCAGAGGCATCGACCATCCCATCCCGACCGGTAGAGGCCCGCGCGCTGTATGCTCCTCATGCGCCCCTAGCCGAAATCGCCGGGGCGCACGAGATCAGCTTCCAGTTCACCGCATCCGGCGGGGCTCCCGCCGCCGCAGTGTCGGCCTTATCGGACGAGGATCCATTGTCCAAGGCTCTGCTCGACAGCCTTTGCACCGGCCAGCGCGGTCTTTGGGCCATCAACAAGCAACAATGGCCGAGCGGCGGGCACCGCGACATGCCGCCTCCGCTGGAGACGCTCGAGGCCGGACGCACCTATGTGGCGGAACTGATGAACGCCACGCCGCACCCGCACCCGATCCACCTCCATGGGCATATGTTCGAGGTGCTGTCCGCCTCGCGGCAGGAGCTTCCACGCTTCATGGCCGACACGGTGATGGTGATGCCGAAGGAGCGCGTGCGCATCGCGTTCGTGGCGGCGGAAGGTGACTGGATGTTCCACTGCCACATCCTGGAGCATCAGGAGAACGGCATGATGGGCTGGCTCAGGATCGCATGATGCGCGCTCCGGCCATCGCGGCTGCTCTGGTGCTTGCTGCGGCGCCGGTCGCGGCTCTGGCCGGTGGCGACCTCTCGCGGTCTATCGGCCGGGCGCTGTTCGAACGGGCCTGGGTCCCCGCACCGTCTTCCACCAAGGCGAATGACGGCCTCGGCCCGCTCTTCAACGCGCGCGCCTGCGTTGCCTGTCACAACGGGCTCGGACGCGCGCCGGCCACGACAGACGCGGACGGCGCGTTCATCCACCAGGGCATGGTCGTGAAGCTGAGCAACGCCGCAGGACGTCCCGATCCCGTCTATCGCGCGCAGGTCCAGACCTCTGCCGTCCCCGGCCTGCTGCCGGAGGCGCGCGTGCTGATGTCCGGCACGGAGGCCCGCCTCCTGGAGCTGTCCTCTGGACCGATATCAGCCGAAACCCGACATGGCGTTCGGCAGGCGCCCGCATTGCGCGGGCTGGGCAGGCTGTCCGACGTGCCGGACGAGGCGATCCTGGCGCTGGCCGATCCGGACGATCGCGACGGCGACGGTATTTCAGGGCGCGCCAATCTGATCGCGGATGCCGCCGGAGTTACGCGCGTGGGCCGGTTCGGGTTGAAGGCGTCCAGCGCGGATCTCCGTCATCAGGTGGAACTTGCCTTCCTGCTCGACCTCGGCATGTCCACCACGGCGTTCCCCGTCGAGTGGGGAGACTGCCCCACCCCGACCTGCCGTGCTGCGCCAGCGGGAGGCGGTGTCGGCGATCCGGAGATCCGGGATGATCTGGTGGCCATGCTCACCGATTTCCTTGCAAGCGTGCCGCCGCCGGCTGCTCAGGAAGATGATTCAAGCGGGCGGGCGCTGTTCGCGGCAACGGGCTGCGCCAGTTGCCATGTGCCGGCCTTGCCCTCAGCCCGAGGCGAGGTCCGCGCCTTCACCGACCTTCTTCTGCATGATCTCGGTGACGCTCTCGACGGCGGAGCGACCGAGCCGGACGTTGCGGCGACGGAATGGCGGACGGCTCCGCTTTGGGGCATCCGGCATGCCTTGAGTGCCGGAACCGGATTGCTGCATGACGGCCGGGCTGCCAGTGTTGCCGATGCGGTCCGGCTCCACGGCGGCGAAGCCTCGAACGCGCGGCAGCGTTTCGATGTTCTGCCGGAAGACGACCGCCTGAACCTGCTGCGCTATGTCGAGGGCCTGTGATGCGCGTGCTCCTGTCCCTGCTCTTCCTCTGCATCGGCTTGCACGGAGCAAGCGCACAGGACGCATCGCCGGCGGCTGGCAAGGCGCAGGTGCAGCGCATAGCGCAGGACTTCGTTGGCCCGCGCTATGAACGATTGCACTCGACCATGCAGGCGCAGGCGGATGCCTGGCGGCGCTTCTGCGGCGCGCCTTCTCAGCCGGGGGTCGACACCCTCGACACCGCCTTCCGAGATGCGGTGCTGGCATGGTCGTCCGTCAATCTCGTGCGCTATGGCCCCGTCTCCGAGGATTTTCGCTACGAGCGGATCGACTACTGGCCGGAGCGGAGGAACGAGGTCGCGCGCGGCCTCGCAACCCTGCTGGCGGTTCAGGAGCCGGTCCGTGCCGATGGCATGAAGGCGCGCAGCGTGGCGGCGCAGGGCCTACCTGTCCTCGAGCGCCTGCTCCACGAAGAGGGTGCGCGGGAACAGCTTGTAACGGGCGAAAGCAGCGGTCGCCGCTGCGAGATCGGGCAGGCCGTCTCCGACAATCTTGCGACGATCGCCAGCGAAATTCGGGACGGGTGGTCCGCCTTGGTCGCGCAACTGGGCACGGCGGACGAGGCTGCGCTGCGGCAGGCAGCAACCCGAATGGCGACGGACCTCCTGACAGTCTACCAGGTGGTCGGCGACCAGAAGCTGGACGGGCCGCTGGGCGGTAGTGCGGAGGAGGCACGCCCCAAGGCGGCGCAATACTGGCGCAGCGGCCTTTCGGGTCCGTCCATCGCGGCAAGCCTCGGGGCGGCGGCGGAATTGGAAAGCCTCGTGCTCGGCCCGGACAACGAGGCCGTCCGGTCTGCGCGTGACGCGGCCGAGGCAGCGGCGGCGCTTTCCGGTCCGGTCATGGACCTCGTCACGACAAACGAAGGTGGGCGAGAACTCCTGCGGTTGCGCAATGCGGTGCGGCTGGCACGCGACCAGGCATCTTTGGCGGTGCCGCCAGCGCTTGGCGTCAGCGTCGGCTTCAACAGTCTGGATGGCGATTGATGAAGATCGACCGCCGCTCCTTCATCCTTGCGCTCGCCGCATCCTTCGCCGTCGGACCGGTGCGCGCCAGCCGCGAACAGCTCTACGTGTCATCCTGCACCGACGCCTCGGGTGCCTCGAGCCTCGCGGTGTTCTCGCCCGAGGGCGGGCTCCTGTTCCGGACCAGCCTGCCGGATCGCGGGCACGACATCGCGACCAGCCCCGTCGGAGGCGACATCGCGGTGTTCGCGCGGCGTCCCGGCGACTGGACGGCCATCATCAGCCGCCGCACCCGCGAGGTGCGCACCCTCATACGCAGCCCCGAAGGCCGGCACTTCTACGGGCACGGCCTGTATTCGGCGGACGGTCGGCTGCTTTACGCCACCGAGAACCATCTGGAACAAGGCGTGGGCGTCCTCGGCGTCTACGATGCAACTGATGGCTATAGGCGCATCGGCGAACAGCCGACCCACGGCGTCGGGCCGCACGATGTGGCCTATCTGCCGGATGGCAAGACGCTTCTGGTGGCCAATGGCGGTGTTCGCACGGATCCTTCGAGTGGCCGGGAAATCCTGAACCGGGCCAGCATGGAGCCAAGCCTCGTGGTGTTCGACGCGGCCACCGGCAGCCTGCGGCACAAGATCGAGTTCGGACCTGGGATGCGTGGCCTGTCGCTTCGTCACCTCGCCGTGGCGCCGGACGGCGAGGCGGTGTTCGCCTGCCAGTTCGAGGGACCGGCGGACGAGATGCCGCCCCTCGTGGGCGTTCTGGGCGTCGACGGGCGCACGCGGATGCTCGATATTCCGGACGAGCACCTGTCGCTCCTCGACAATTATACGGGTGCGGTGGCGCTCGACCGTTCGGGACGGCTGATCGCCGCCACAAGCCCGCGCGGCAATCGCGCGGCGTTCTGGGACCGGCTGACCGGGCGCTATCTCGGCCTGTCCAGCCTTCCCGATGTGTGCGGCATCGCAGCGGCGCCGCTCGACGGCACCTTCGTGGTCAGCTCCGGCAATGCGGGGGTGCGGATTGCCCGTGCGGAGACGCATGACCTCGCCCGCGTTTCGGGGAGCGATCTGGACCTCTTCATGTGGGACAACCACATCCGCCAACTCTAGCTGGGACAAGATTGCCAGCCGCGCTTCCGTGAACCAAAGCCCGGCGTGCGTTCGGCTTTCTTGCCTGCCGGTACATCTGCGTCCGAACCGAATTCGTGTAGAGACACCACGCGTGGCCCAAGCGCCAGGCGATGAGATGGTTCGGCACGAATGAGCGCTCCAGAAGCTAATCCCGCGCACCAATCCCCGGTGCTTCAGCATTCACGCCGCATCCCGCTTGCCCGCACGGTGGCTGACACTTTGCGCGACATGATCGTGCGCGGCGAACTGGCACCGGGCAGTCGCGTCATCGAGCGCACCGTCTGTGCACGCATACAGGTGTCACGCACACCCATGCGTGAAGCCTTGAAGCTTCTGGAAGCGGAAGGGCTGATCGAGCTGTCGCAGCACAAGGGTGCCCGCATCATGTCCTTCTCCGAGGCTGAGGCGAGGGACCTTTTCGAGGTCATCGCCGGCCTGGAAAGCCTCGCCGCCGAACTGGCGGTGACGCGACTGGACGGGACCGGCCTGGAACGCCTGGAAACCATGCATTCCCAGATGCTGCTGCATTACAGGGAGCGGCAGATCGAGCCGTATTTCAGCATCAACACCGAGGTCCACGACTTCATCGTCGAAGCATCGCGCAATCCCGTCCTGATCGAGGCGCACCAGCGGCTCACCTTGCGCGCGCGCCGGGGCCGCTACATGGCCATCATCGATCCCGCCCGCCTGGCGCAGTCCGTCGACGAGCACGAAGAACTCATGAATGCCTGTCGTCGCCGCGACCCGGAGGCTGCGCGGCTGACCTGGCGAGCGCATCTGGATCATACGGGAGACACGGTCGTCGCGGTGCTCAGGCAAGAAGCCCGGGCGCTGTCGGAAGCCGGCTGAGTTCGACTGCCCAGAGAACAGGCATCTTGCTCACCAGAACGCCGGACGGGTCATGCTCCGGCGGCGCCAATTTGGTTATTATACTGAATATAAAGCAATATTTTGAATGGCATGCAATTTGAAGGAGGAGGATCAGTTCACCACCGAGGATCCGCTCCATGCCGTCTTTTGATGCGACCCGCCGTAATTTCCTGAAGAACACCAGCCTGCTTGCGGCCGTCGGCTTGTCCATGCCGGCTCTCATAGGCCTGATTGGCCGGGCCGAAGCGGCCACCACGCCGGACAGCATCAAGGCAGCCGGAGTGGTCCGGGTCGGCTGCGAAGCCGCCTATCGCCCCTTTACCTATCGCGATGGCGGAAAGATCGTCGGCTACGATGTCGAACTGGCGTCGCTGCTGTTCGCTCCACTTGGCGTCAAGGTCGAGATGGTGGACACAGCCTGGGCCGGCGTGATCCCGGCGCTCTACGCCGGAAACTTCGACGTTATCATGACCTCGCTGACCTACACCAAGGAGCGCGTGTCCCGCGTCGGCTATTCCATCCCCTACACCGAGGCCACGCAGGAAATGCTGGTGCGCGCCAAGGACGCCGGCTCCATCACCTCGCTCGATGGAATGGCCGACAAGGTGCTGGCCGTTAAGCTTGGCTCCGCCGGGGACACGATGAAGGCCGGGCTGGAGGCAAAGCTGAAGGCGGCCACCGGCAAGGGCTTTGCCGAGGTGAAGACCTATGACGATCATCCGACCGCCTATCTGGCGCTGGCACAGGGATCGGTCGACGGCGTCATCAATGCCCTGGCGACCTTGACCCAGGTGGTGAAGGACGCGCCGGGTCGATACGCGATCGTCCGCGACATCGGCCCCCGTAACTGGGCAGGCATCGGCACCCGCAAGGAAGACACCGCGCTGGTCGACTTCCTGAACGAGCGCATCACCAGCCTCAAGGCCAGCGGCGAGATCTACGCGCTGCAGGAAAAGTGGTTCGGCGTGCGGATGCAGCTGGCCGACGCCATCCCCAACTTCTCCTGATCATCAGGCCGTCCGGTGGCCGGCTGCGGCTACCGGTTCCACACCCCCACGGCAGCCGGCAGGGACCTCCCCTGCCCTGCCGGACCGATGAGCGCAGCATTCCATGATGTTCGACTGGTCCATCGTCGCGATGGCAATCCCGCTTCTTGCGGAAGGCACCTTGATGACGCTGAAGATCTCAGCGCTCGCAGCTGTGCTGGCAATGGCGGGCGGCATTGCGCTCGGCCTCATCTCGCTTGGCGGCTGGTTGTGGGCGCGGCTCCTGGTCCGCGCCTATGTGGACTTCATCCGCGGGACGCCGCTCCTCATCCAGATCTTCATCGTGTTCTTCGGCCTTCCGCTGATGGGCTGGCGGCCTGGTGAGTTCTGGTCCGGCGTCATCGCGCTTTCGCTGAACGGTGCGGGCTACATCGCAGAGGTCGTGCGCGGCACCGTGGGAGCGGTGGAAGCCGGCCAGACCGAAGCGGCCAAGAGCATCGGCATGACGCGCGGCAAGATCCTGATCCATGTGCTTCTGCCGCAGTCCATCCGGCCAATGCTGCCTGCCTTGACCAACGACATGATCACCCTGGTGAAGAACACCTCTCTTCTCTCGGTCATCTCAGTCTACGAACTGACGCGGTCCGGCCAGGCGGTGATCGCGACGCATTTCGCGCCGCTGGAGATCTTCGCTCTGCTGGCGGTCTACTACTACGTCATCATTTCCGCCCTCTCCTACCTTTCGCGGCAGCTTGAGCGCCGCCTGCCCGCATGGTGACGCCGATGGCCGCTGCTTCCTCCACGCAGCCGCTGCTGCAGGTCCGTGATCTGCGCAAAAGCTATGGCGACCGCGAAATCCTGAAGGGCATCCACTTCGACCTCATGCCCGCCGAGACCCTTGTGCTGATCGGCCCCTCCGGATCGGGCAAGACCACGGTGCTGCGCACTCTCAACCATCTGGAAGCGCCCTCGGGAGGCGAGATCAGGCTGGACGGCGAGACGGTGGGCGGCAGCTATATCGGCACCGGCGGCTCCTGGGTGCCTATGGGCGAAGGCGCTCTGGCGCGCCAAAGATGCAGCTTTGGCTTCGTCTTCCAGCGGTTCAACCTTTTCCCGCACCTGACGGCGCTGCAGAACGTCGCCCTCGGGCCGCGCAAGGTGCTCGGCATCGGGCGCAGGAAAGCCGAAGAGCGCGCGGCTCAGCAGCTCGCCCGCGTCAGCCTGTCGGCGCACATGGACAAGCGTCCATCGCAGCTCTCCGGCGGCCAGCAGCAGCGCGTTGCCATCGCGCGTGCCTTGGCCATGGAGCCGCGCCTCATCCTCTTCGACGAACCCACGTCTGCCCTCGATCCCGAACTGGTCCATGAAGTGCTCGACGTGATGAGCACGCTCGCGCGGGAAGGCATGACGATGATCGTCGTGACGCACGAGATGAGCTTCGCCCGTCAGGTCGCCGACCGCGTGATCTTCATGGCGGACGGCCACATCGTCGAGCAGGGGCCACCCGAGGTGATCTTCTCCGAACCGCGCGAGGACAAGACCAAGCGCTTCCTGACCCATGTCCTGAATCGGTGACCGCGTGACCGCACCCCTCTTCGATCTCGTATTGACCGGCGCAACGGTCCTCACCGCCGATCCGTCGAACCCCCTCGTGGAAGATGCGGTGATCGGCGTGCAGGCAGGCCGCATCACGCATCTTGAGCCTCGCGATCCTTCAGTGCCGCCGCTCCGGGCCGGCCGCACCATCGCGCTCGATGGGAATGTGGTGACGCCCGGCTTCGTCAACATCCACACCCACGCCAACCTCTCGATGGTGCGCGGGGTGGCGGAGGATCTCGGTTTTGCGCCCGCCTACACGCCCGGCATTCCGCAGGGCCACATGCTCGATGCCGAGGAGGCCTATGCCATCTCGCGTCTCGGCGCCCTCGAGGCGCTGATGTTCGGCTCCACGTTGATCAACGACACCTTCGTTCATGCCGATGCGGTGACGCCGGGCATGGCGGAGATCGGGCTGCGTGTCTTCTCCTGCGGGCGCATCCATGACGTCGACTTCTCGGGCGTTTCGCTGGGCCGTTGGGAGCATGTCGATGCGATCGGCGAGCGCCGCCTCGAAGAGGCGCTGGCACTTGCGGAGCGCTATCAAGGGCGCAGCAACAACCGCATCGGCGTGCAACTGGCCGCCCATGCGCCGGATACCTGCTCCACCCCCTTCCTGCGGCGCATCGCGCGGGCTGCGGAACAGCACGGCCTGAGGGTCACGACACACCTGTCTCAGAGCAAGGTGGAAGTCGCGCGTATCCGCGAGCGCGACGGGATGAGCCCGCCTGAACTGCTGGATGAGGTCGGGCTCCTCACCGACACGCTTCTCGCGGCGCATTGCATCCACGTCAGCGACAGCGACATCGCGCGGATCGGGCGCGCAGGCATCAACATTGCGCATATCCCGAAGGGCAATGCGACGGGCGGCACCATTGCGCCCACCTCGCGCCTGCGCGCCGCCGGCGCACGCCTGACGCTCGGGACCGACAACATGCACGCCGATATGGTGGAGGTCATGCGGTGGGCACTCGCTGTCGGCCGCATCCAGGAGGGTGCGGTTACGGAAGACTGGCAGCCTGCGTCGGTGTTCGAGATGGCCACCATCGCCGGCGCCCGCGCCATGGGGCTGGAAGATGAGATCGGCAGCCTGCGCATAGGCAAGTGCGCGGACCTCGTCGCCTTCGACTTCCGGCGTCCGCACCTGACGCCCAACACCAATCCGCTGGGCAACCTTGTTCATGTCGCGCACGGGCGTGATGTCGCCCTGGTGATGGTCGACGGAGAGATCCTCGTGGAGGACGGCAATCCGACGCGGGTGGATGCCGAAGCCATCCGCCGGGATGCCGACCGCGCCATCAAAGCCGTTTGGGCCCGTGCCCGTGCAGCCTGACCGTTCCACCCCACGAAGACCCGCGACATCCCGGCCCATGAAGATCGTTCTGGTCAATCCCAACACATCCACCGACATGACCCAGCGGATGGTCGAAACGGCATCCACCATGCTGCCTCCCGGCGTGGAGTTGCTGGCCCTCACAGCGGATCGCGGCATGCCCTACATCGCCAGCCGCACGGAAGCGCTCATCGCAGGGCAGCTGACGCTCGAACTGCTCGCGGAGCACGCGGCTGAGGCCGATGCCATGGTCATCGCGGCCTTTGGCGATCCCGGGCTCGTGGCGGCGCGGGAGCTGTTCGAGGTCCCCGTCACCGGCATGGCGGAAGCGGCGATGCTGACGGCCTGCATGCTGGGCCAGACCTTCTCCATCATCACCTTTTCCCGCACGCTCGTGCCCTGGTACGAGGACGCCGTCGCGCTGGCAGGCCTTCAGGCGCGTTGCTGCAGCATCCGGGTGCCCGATTGCACCTTTGCCTCCGTGGCAACGGTGCAGAACGAGCTTGAGGATGAGCTCGTGGCGCTCGCCGAGCGTGCGGTCCTGGAGGATGCCGCCGACGTGGTCATCCTGGCGGGCGCGCCGCTGACCGGCCTGGCCGAACGGATCGCGGATCGTGTGTCCGTTCCGCTGGTCGATCCTCTGCTCGCCGCCCTGGGGCAGGCACATCTCCTGGCGCGCCTGCGCGTCCGCGCGCCCAGCCGTGGCCGGTTTGCGCGGCCTGACGCCAAGCCGGCGGTCGGCGTGGCCCCCGCGCTGCGCGCATGGATCGAGAGGTCCGCCTGATGATCCTCGGGGCCATGCAGCTGTCGAATTCCCTTAGATTTCAGCTTGGCCCCTGTTTTGCATTCCATTTCGATAAGCGCAGAGCTCCCGCTCTCATGGGTTGGCGTGCCCATCAATTGATCCCGTAGGATCGACGCGCTTCAGCACGCCGAAGGTCGGGGTCAGTCCTAGAAAGCCGCAAGGCTGGAGAGAGACCATGTGCGATCGTGACGGGACGTTTTACGGCAAGTTTTCGCGTCGGGGATTTCTGAAGTCGACCATCGCCAGCACGGCGGCCGCCATCGCGCTGCCGCCCGCCATCGCGGCACTGCTGGCGCCAGCCACGGCACAAGCCGCCGGGTTGACCGTCAAGGCCACGCACGGCACCGGCTTCTGCAATATGGGCATCTTCCTCGCCAAGGAACGTGCGCTGGCAAAGGCAGACGGCGTCAATCTTGAATTCGTGGTGACACCGTCGAACACCGAGATCACCACGATGTTCGGCGCGGGCCTCGTGGACATCTCCATGATCCCCTACTCGAACTTCATGACACTGTACGACGCCGGCGCGCCGGTGCGCATCATCGCGGGTGGCGGTGTCCAGGGCTGCATCATCGTTGCCAAGGAAGGCATCAAGTCGGCGGCCGACCTGAAGGGCAAGACTTTCGGCACATTCCAGGCGGATACGCTCGAGGTTCTTCCCTACGACTACCTGAAGAAGGCGGGCCTGGGCTTCAAGGATGTTCAGATCAAGTATCTGAACACCTCGCCGGAACTGGCGCAGGCCTATATCGCCGGTGCGGTGGACGCCATCTGCCACATCGAGCCCTATGCCACGCAATGCGTCACCTCGCGTCCGGGCTCGACGGTCCTGACCGACGGCATCGATCTTTACGGCCCCGGCTATTCCGACTGCGTGCTTGCCGCCCGCATCCCGCTGCTTGAGGAGAACCCCGCGGCGGTGAAGGCCATCATCAAGGCCCTCATGGTGGCGCAGAACCAGGCGGAAACGGACAAGATGGCCGCGCTCAAGGACACGGTCGGCCCCTACTACAAGACCAGCATGGAGGCGGCGGTGGATGCATCCTCCAAGCAACCGATCGTGGTGGACCAGCGCGGCCAGACCCAGTTCATTCTGGACCGCGGGCAATCCATGGCCGAACTCGGCTACGTCAAGAAGCTGCCTGACAAGGCCGCCTTCGACTGGAGCTTCCTTGAGCAGGTCATCGCGGAGAACCCGGACCTGTACGCCTCGCTGAAGATGAAATCCTGACGTGATCCGCCGGCTCCGCGCAAGCGGAGCCGCCAGCCACCCCTCGTCAGAGGCCAAGTAGCGACATGACAACCACAACGGGATCCATCCCGCAGGCCAAGCATGTGCCTGCCTTATCGCCCCGCATCCGCCGCGGCCTTGCTTCGGCCGGCTGGGGCCTTGCCTCCATCGGCCTTTTCGCCGGCATCTGGGAAGCGCTCTGGGCGATGGGCCTGGCCAATCCCCTCCTGCTGCCGCCTCCGCATATGTTCCTCGGCGACATCCCGACCACGCTGACCTTCTTCGACCACAATGCCCGCATCGGGAGCACCGACCGGGGCGAAGGAAGCGTCTTGCCGCTGCTGAACACCATGCTGTGGACCACGATGCGGGTGGTGCTGGGGCTGTTCATCGGCTTCTCGGCCGGCGTCGCCGTCGGGGCTTTGGTCCACTACGTGAAGCTGCTCCGAAACCTCTTGCTGCCCACCATCCTGCTGCTGGCGCCCATCTCACCGGTGGCCTGGCTTCCGGTCGCCATTTTCGTCTTCGGCATCGGCGATGTCCCGGCGATCTTCCTTGTCTTCATCACCGTGTTCTTCTCCATCGTGCTGGCCACCGTCTCGCAGATCGAGGCGGTTCCGAAGAACTACATCCATGTCGCGCGCATCATGGGCGCCACGGAGCGGCAGACCTTCTGGCGGGTCATCCTGCCCGCCATCCTGCCGGGCCTGTTCATGATCCTGCGCCTCAACCTGTTCGCGGCGTGGATGGTGGTGCTGATCGCGGAGGCAGTCGGTGTCGGCACCGGGCTCGGGCAGATCACCTCCATGGCGCGCGCCACCTTCAACGCCAAGCTGGTGTTCTTCACCATGGCCATCATCGGAGTGCTCGGCTTCTCCTTCGATTGGGGCCTGCGGGCCATCCAGCGCAAGCTGCTGTGGTGGGTCGCGCCCGGCCAGGGAGTATCCTGATGAGCCGTCCAGCCATTACCCTGAAGCACATCGGCAAGACGTGGACCCCGGAGGGCCGCGCGCCGGTGGAAGCCCTGCGCGACTTCAGCCTGGACGTGATGCCCGGCGAATTCGTCGTGTTCCTGGGCCCGTCCGGCTGCGGAAAGTCCACCTTGCTCTACATGATCGCGGGCCTGGAAGAGGTCACGGGCGGCACCATCCATCAGGACGGCCATGAGGTGAAGGAGCCCTCGGCCGAGCGTGGCCTGATCTTCCAGGAAGCCTCCCTGTTTCCGTGGCTGACCATCGCCGACAATGTCGCCTTCGGCCTGTCGATCCGGGGCACTCCGAAGCTCAAGCGTCGCGACATCGCCCTCGACATCCTGCGCTCGGTGGGCTTGGGCGATATGGGGGACAAGAAGCCGGACGAGCTCTCCGGCGGCATGCGCCAGCGTGCGGCCTGCGCGCGTGCGCTGGCCATGCGCCCGAAGGTGCTGATGATGGACGAGCCGTTCGCCGCGCTCGACGTCCAGACCCGCGCCAAGATGCAGGATTTCCTGCTGCAGATCTGGCGCGATAGCGGGGCGTCCATCATCCTCGTCACGCATTCCATCGACGAGGCGATCTCGCTGGCCGACCGCGTGGTGGTGTTCACCGCCCGGCCCGGGCGGGTGAAGACGATCGTACCCATAGACCTGCCGCGGCCTCGGCCCTCCCGGGATCCCCGCTATCACGCCTATCGGGATCAGTTTGCCGAACTGCTGGCGGACGAGGTCGACCGCGCCTTCGCCGAGCAGGAAGCCTGACGCGCGCACGGGCCGCGCGGAAGCGGCCCGTCCACTGAAATCACCCACCACCACCGCCGCCGCCCTGCGGAGCGACCCTCAACGTTCGAACACCAGAGACAGCCATGACAGAACTGATCGTACAGGCCCGCCAGGTCATCACCGGCGTGCAGGACCGCCACACCCCGGTCGTCATCGAGAGCGGAGCGGTTCTTTCGCGCGAGGGGATCATCGTCGCCACCGGCTCGCTGGACGAGATGAAGCAGATCGCCCCCAACGCAAAGGTCGAGGTCTACCCCGACCACGTGATGCTGCCGGGCTTCGTCAACGCGCACCACCATGTCGGCATGACGCCGCTGCAGATGGGCTCGCCAGACCATGCGCTCGAACTCTGGTTCGCCAGCCGCATGCCGGGCCGCCGCATCGATCTGCACCTGGACACCCTGTACTCCGCGTTCGAGATGATCGCCTCCGGCGTCACAACCGTTCAGCACATCCACGGATGGATGGCCGGCGGATACGACGCCATCCACGGCGCGGCGACCAAGGTGCTCAACGCCTATCGCTCCATCGGCATGCGCGCCTCTTACTGCTATGCCGTGCGCGAGCAGAACCGGCTGGTCTACGAGGCAGATGAGGCATTCTGCGCCCGGCTTCCTTCCCCCCTCGGCGAGGAATTGCTGGCCTATCTGCGTACGCAGGCCATGCCGTTCCCCGAGTTCATGACCCTGTTCGACCAGCTCTCCGGTGAGAATGAGGGACAAGGTCTGACGCGCATCCAGCTTGCGCCCGCCAACCTGCACTGGTGCTCGGACGAAAGCATTGTTGCCCTGAACGAGAAGTCCCTCGCGGCCGGCGTGCCGATGCACATGCATCTGCTGGAAACGCAGTACCAGAAGGAATATGCGCGCCGCCGCACCGGCAAGACGGCCGTGCGCCATCTCCATGATCTCGGCGTCCTCAGCCCGCGCATGACGCTGGGCCACAGCGTGTGGATGACGGAAGAGGACATCGACATCGCGGCGCAGACGGGCACCTGCATCTGCCACAACTGCTCGTCCAATTTCCGCCTCCGCTCCGGCGTGGCGCCCCTCAACGCGTTCGAGGCGCGTGGCCTCACCGTCGGCATGGGGCTGGACGAGGCCGGCATCAACGATGACCGCGACATGCTTCAGGAACTGCGCCTTGTCCTGCGCGCCCATCGTACGCCGGGCATGGACGACGACGTGCCGACCTGCCCGCAGGTGCTGAAGATGGCCACCGAATCCGGCGCCAAGACCACGGCGTTCGGCGACAGCATCGGCCGCCTGGATCCCGGCCGCTTCTTCGACGCCGTGCTGCTGAACTGGAAGACCGCGACCTTCCCATATCAGGACGCAGATGTGCCGCTGCTCGATGCCTTGATGCAGAGGGCGAAGACCGGCGCAGTGGACGCGGTCTACATCGACGGAAAGGTGGTCTACGCCGATGGGCGCTTCACGAATGTCGATCGCGCGGAGGTACTCAACGAGATCGCGGAAATCCTCGCACGCCCCCGCAACGAGGAAGAGATCGCCCGCCGCGAACTTGGGCTGGCGGTGTTCCCGCACGTGAAGGCCTTCTACCAGGGCTATATGGGCGATGCGGTGGCAGAGCCGTTTTACGCGGCGTCTTCGAAGACCTGACCCCGGAGGACACCAGCATGCCGATCACCGACATGACCGCGCGCCAGATCGCGGAGGCGGTCAATGGACGGGCGATCGGTGCTGTCGCGATCGTCGACGCGTTCCTGCAGCGCATCGATGATCGCAACCCCGCGCTGAACGCACTGGTCTGCCTCGACGCCGTGCGATCCCGGGCCGAGGCGCATGCCGTCGATCTCAGGATCGCCGCCGGCGCCCGCCTTCCTTTGGCGGGCGTTCCGATCATCGTGAAGGACAATATCTGGGCTGAAGGCTGGCGCATCACGCAGGGGTCGCGCCTGTTCGAGGACTTCGTCGCGCCGGCCGATGCCGGATCGGTGGCCCGCGCCCGCGCGGCCGGTGCCGTCGTCATCGGCATCGGCGCGTGCTCGGAGTTCGCTTGCCGGGGGGTGACCTCCACCCCGCTCCATGGGATCACCCGGCATCCACTCGATGAAAGCCTGACACCGGGCGGATCATCCGGCGGCAATGCGTCCGCCCTGGCCGCCGGCTTTGCGCCGCTTGCGCTGGGAACGGATGCGGGCGGGTCCGTTCGCCGGCCGGCAGCGCATTGCGGAGTGGTGGGCTTCAAGCCCACGCAGGGTGCGATCCCCTACGGCCCCGGCTTCGATGAGCCCGGCTGGGACATCTCCGTCATCGGGCCCATGGGGCGCTGCGTCGACGATGTCGCGCTGCTGTTCGAGGTTCTCGCGGATCTGGCGTTCATACCGGATGTCCCGAGCAGGGTTGGTTTCGCACCTCTGCTGGGCCTCGATGTCGCCATCGACGAAGACGTCGCGGCGCGGGTTGCGGCCGCCGTGGCAACCCTCCGGGACGAGGGATTGGCTGTTCAAGAGCTTAGCCCCGCGTGGCCGGAGGGCGTCGGCGAGCCTGCGATCATGCCGCTTCAGCACGCGGGGCTGGCCGCGCTGTACGGAGAACACTGGAAGCAGAGGCCCGACCGGATCGATCCGGCGATTGGTGCCCAGATCGATGCGGGCCTCGCCTTGACCGGCGTGGAGGTGGCCCGGGCACTGACGGCGTCGCACCGCCTGCGCAGCGCGCTTGATACCGTGTTCCGTGACGTCGATCTGCTCATCAGCCCCACGATTCCCTGCCCGGCCTGGCCGCATGGCCAAAGCGCTCCCGCATCCATCGGCGGCAAGGCGTCGTCCGCTCGCGGTCATGCGGTCTTCACGCCCCTGCTGAACCATGTCGGAGTTCCTGCGATTTCGATCCCCTGCGGCACGGTGCGCAACGGCCTCCCGATCGGCCTCCAGATCATAGGCCCTCGCGGTGCGGACATCCGTGTCTTGGCTGCCGCCGCCGCAGCGGAGCGCTGCCTTACCCAACACACGAACGCTGTTTGACATGAGCGCACCTGCCGACGCCGACCGGCCGAACATCATCCTGGTGAATCCAAACACCAGCAGCCAAACGACCGAGATGATGGTCGGGATAGCTCAGGCTCAGGCCGGCAGCCGAGTTCAGCTAAAGGGTATGACCGCGCCATTCGGCTCGCCGTTCATACAAGATGAAGTGGGCCTCGCCACGGCTGCGAGGGCCGTCGCTCAGATGATCGACACGGCGATGCGCTCGGCTCCTCCAACAGCCTTCGTCGTCGCGGCTTTCGGCGATCCTGGTGTAGCCGAGGCCCGCGCGAAGTATGAGGTCCCGGTGTTTGGCATTGGCGAGGAGAGTTTTTACGCAGCTGCCGAAGGAGGCCGTTTCTCCGTGGTCACGTCCACGCCGGCACTGGGCGCTGTCATTCGCGCACGTGCCGACGAACTGAACCTTGCCGATCGACTTGTCTCCGTGCGCTTCACCCGGGGTGACGCTGCTACGCTGATGACAAACCCCAAAGAGCTCCAACGCGAACTGCTGTCGCAGGTCAATTCAGCCCGGCTCGACGGGGCGGGATGTGCGGTCATCGGCGGCGGGCCGCTTTCCGCCGCCGCGAATGCTATCCGCGGCGAAGCACCAATCCCGGTTATCGATCCACTTTCAGCGGTAATGGCACGCTTGCTCAGCATGTTTGCAGGAGACCTCATGCCTCACGGAGGCGTGGCATGAGAGTCGCTGTTGTGGCCCATATTGATTGGGCACCTGACTTGGCTAGCGCAGCGCGGCTGGTTGCTGCGCCGGGGAGACAACAGCGGCTTACGACCAGCCCGTGAGACGCCGGTCGCCGCGATTCATCCTCCGATCCAGCATGGCGGACTGCAACCGGATCAACTCACCCTGACAACGAACATCTCCGGCAACGTTTCGGGCCTCCTCCGGGTCAGCCTTGAGGTCGAACAGGAGCGGCGGCAGACCGCCATTGAAGTGGACAAGCTTCCAGTCCGCTTCTCGCAAGACCGCTGCGTTCGCCTCGTGGGCGGTCAAGCCAAACGCCTTCTCGAAGCGGGTGCGCGCACGTGGGTTGGCGAAGTCGATTTCAGCGAAGGCTGCCGTGCGCCAGTCCTGCGGACAATCGCCTCCGAGCAGAGGATCGAGCGGACGACCGTCCATCTGGGGCGGCACCTTCAGCCCGATGGCGGAGAGGATAGTCGGCGCCACATCCACCGATTCCGATATCGCGCGGACACTCCTGCCTCGCCCTGTTTCGAAACGCGGATGCCGGATCATCAGCGGCACGTGGAACACCGGATCGAAAATGGAATCCTTGCCCCACTGGCCGTGGTCTCCCAGCATCTCGCCGTGATCGCCCGTGAGGAGGACGAGGGTGTTCGCCGCCTGATCCCTGCTGTCGAGCCAGTCCAGTAGCCGGCCGAAATGATGGTCCACCTCTGCAAGCAAACCAAGGTAGACGGCTCGTAGATCGCGCACGGTTTCCTCGCTCATCGCAGCGCAACGGCCATCGAAGCCCCAGTAGAGCCCGAGCTGAGACGGCGCAGAGAACCAGGCGTCGAAAAACGGGTGATCGGGAGTGTTGCTGACAGCGCTGGTGATCACGGCACGGTCGACCAACCTGTTGAATGGTGCGGGCGCGACCAGTGGCGGATGCGGGCGTATGTAGGTGACATGGGCGAACCAGGGCCTGTCCTGCCGGACATGGAGCGCCTTTAGAACCTCATCTGTCAGAAAAGCCGTGTCGCTGTGTTCAGCGGCATAGAACGCCCGATCGCGGATCGCTGGCTCCACGCCGGATGGTGCCAAAGGCCTGGCATAATCCTTGAGATCCGCCGGCAGATCGTAACCCTTTGCCGCGAGATGGGCCGGCCACGCCCGCGGGCTGTCGAAGCGCATTTCGAGCACCTCGCGGAAGCCCGGCAGCACGCCCTCATAGGTCTGGAGGTCGGGGTCGGACGGATCGCGATCCGTTGGATCGACCTGCGTGTCCGTGTAGCCGAACAGCAGGGGCTCATAGCCGGCCTTCCGCGCCTCGAGGGCAAGATTGGTGTGGTGATCGGCCAGGGGGGCGCCATTGCGCACCACGCGATGGTTCATCGCATAGAGGCCCGTGAGCAGGCTGGCGCGGGCCGGTCCGCAGGGTGCCGTGACGGAAAAGTGGTTCTCGAAGGTCACGGCCGAGGCGGCGAACCTCCGCAGGTTCGGCAGCGGCACGGCGTCCGCCAGTGCGCCGCGCACCGCATCCGCACGGATCTGGTCGATGGTGACGAGGAGGATGTTCGGCCGCGACGCCATGCTTAGCTGGACAGGCTGTCGATCAAGGCCGGCAGGTCGGCCACCGTGTCGATGATGTGGTCGGCGCCGGCGGCCCTCAGCTTCCGGCCCACGCGTTCGCGGATGTCGGCCTTCGCCTCGGCGGAAAGCAGCCTGAACTCGTCCGCCGTCAGCCCCGCTTCGTTGCCCGACAGCGCCACGCCCACCGTGACGCAGCCCGCCGCCACGCCTTCGGCGATGCCGGGCTCGGTGTCGTCCACCTTGATGACGGCGCCGGCGGGCTCCGCCATCAGGTCCAGGAAGCACTTGTACATGCCCATCGCTGTGGGGCGGCCCAGCGGGAGATCGTCCGCGCAGACAAGGTTCTCCGGCGCAAACCCCTGCGCCGCCGCGAGAGGCAGCACCCGTTCCATGATCGAGCGGGTGTAGCCCGTGGTCGAGCCGATCTTCAGGCCGCGCCGGCGTAGCTCGGCCACCATCTCGGCCGTGCCCGGCACCAAAGTGCAGTAATCCGTCACCACCTCGACATTGCGCGGCACGAACACCTCGTAGACGCGGTCGATCGCCGCTTCATCCGGGGCGCTGCCCTGCGCGTCGCGCCAGCCTTTTGCGATGTGCGGCTCGGCCATCATCGCCGCGATATGGGCGCGCTTGGGCAGGCCCATGGGCTTGCGGGCGTCGGCGATGGACACCGTGACGCCGAAGCCCGCGAAGGTCTCGACGAACGCTCCCATCGGCGCGAACGAGCCGAAATCGATGACCGTGCCCGCCCAGTCGAACACCACTGCCTTGAACCTGCTCATGCCATCCCCGCCGCTGCCGTTCCGTAAAGGTCTGCCATCGTCTCTTCGGCGATGCCGAACGCCGTCGAGGCACCGCAGCCGCTCGTGACCACGACAATGCGAACGGCATCCGAGGGCCTGTCCGTCAGGCGCCAGCGATCGGGTGCCGATGCGTAGGTGCCGGTCCATCGCTCCGTCACCACCCGGCCCGGCAGGTCCAGCACGCGGTCGAATTCATCGAGGATCAGCGCGTCCACGTCCTCAGCCGCGAAGGGGTCCGGCGTCGCCGCGTAATGATGGCTGTCGCCCACGACGAGCGAGCCATCGGCCGACTGCGTGACGATGAGGTGCACGCCATTGGCGCGGTGCGCCGGCTGGTCCTGATCGAGCCGTTGCTTCAGGTCGGACGCTTCCGGCAGGTCGGCGTAGCCAAGATAGCGCGCCAGCCCAAGATCCGACATCACCGCAGTTCCGAACCGGGCTGGAGACGCCGGCATGACCCGCATCATCTGGAGCTTGCAGCGCGTGACGCCGTAGCGAGCCAGCCGCTCCGGGAACAGGGACACGAAGTCGTCTCCGGGGCACACCACCGCCGCCTCGGCCTGCACCACGCCCTCGGCGGTCTCGATTGCCGGCGGCGAGACGACGCGCACCGCACGGCTGCGGATGAACGTGACGCCCCAGCGCTCCGCCAGATAGGCGGCCAGCAGCGGAATTGCGGTGCGACTTTCCACGCGAATTTCATGAGGGCTGTAGAGCGCGAGCACGGCCGCATCGGCGCGCAGGGACGGTACATGCGCCTGCGCGGCTTCGGCTGTGAGGCGGATGCACCCCTCCCCCATTTCCGTCTTGAGGAAGGCTTCGATGACGGCCTCGGATTCCGGATGGCGAGCGGCGAGGACGAGGCCACGCTGCAGCAAGGCTATTCCGGCGGCCTCGGCCACCTCCGCCCAGATGTCACGGGAGCGGCGTGCCATCGTCCAGCAATCGCCCGCGCCCTGACCCGTGACGGTCACGAAGCCGAAATTGCGAACCGAGGCGCCGTTGGCCTGCGCATCGCGGTCGATGACGACGACGCGCTTTCCGCGCGTCGCGGCCGCGAGTGCGTGCCCCAGCCCCACGATGCCGGCTCCGACCACCGCAAGATCATAGCCGGTCATCGATCAGTCCTCGCGATGAACGCGCATGCCGGCCCATGACTGGCTGACCGGCATGATCTCGAGCGAGTTGATGTTGACGTGCGGCGGCTGCGTCGCCACCCAGAAGATGGTGTCCGCGATGTCCTCGGGCTTGAGAGCGTGCGCACCCTTGTAGAGCGCGTCGTAGGCGGCCTTGTCCCCGCCGGTGCGGACGAGGGTGAATTCGCTTTCGCACAGGCCGGGCTCGATGGAGGTGACGCGGACCCCCTTGCCATGCAGATCCGTGCGTAGGCCCAGCGAGAACTGCTTCACGAACGCCTTGGTGCCCGCATAGACGTTGCCGCCCGGATAGGGCCAGGTCGAGGCGATGGAGGCCAAGTTCACGATCATCCCGCGGCGCTCGATCAGCATCGGCAGCAAGCGATGCGTGATGGTGACAAGCCCCGTGACATTGGTCGCGATCATGGTCGACCAATCATCCAGCGCGACGTCCGGGGCCGGCTTGGTGCCGAGCGCCAGGCCGGCATTGTTGACCAGCACGTCGATCGCCCGGAATTCATCGGGAAGGGCTCCGATCGCGGCATCGATGGCAGCGGGATCGGTGATGTCGAAGGCTGCTGCGTGGAAAAGCTCGCCAAGCTCCTCCTTCAGATGCTGCAGACGCTCCGCACGGCGCCCGGTTCCGATGACGCGCCAGCCATCCCGGACGAAGCGCCGGGCCATGGCTTCGCCGAAGCCGGAGGTGGTGCCGGTGATCATGATAGTGCCGGTCATGGAAGCTTCCGTCACGCGTAGAAGAGGGTGTGGGTGAGGCTCACTCCCGCGACGAGAATGAGAAGGAGGGCAACGCCTCGCCGCCAAAGGTCCGCCGGGGCGCGGTGGAACACAAGCCCGCCCGCTAAAATACCTGCAGCCATAAGGGGCGTCAGTATCAGGCCCGTGACGGCGGCATCCATCGGAAACACGCCGAGCACGACACGCAGGCCGAGCGAAAGTCCGTCGGTGAGGCCGAACACCAATGTCAGCAGCCCGCGCGTCTCCTTCGGCGTGCGCCCGGCGGCCATCAGCCACGCAAGCAGCAGCGGGCCACCGATGGCGAAGGCGCCGATCAGCGCACCGACCACGAAGCCGATTGCGGCCCCGACAGCTGGGTGGCCCAGCACCGGGGCACGCACGCGGCAGATGACGGCGAGCGCCGAGACGAGGACTGCGATGTCCAGGCCGAGCCGGGCGGCATCCTGCGGCAGGTTCTTGATCAGCAGCACGCCCGTGACGGCGCCGATGACGCCCGGCACGCCCACCACCCATGCGTCGCCCCGGCGCACCTCGGCCAGCGCGCCCGAGCGCACCAGAACCGCGGTGGCCACCAGATCGAGCATCAGCACCAGCGAGGTCGCGAACACGGGCGGCCAGACAAAGGCCAAAAGCGGCGCGGCGACGAGGGCGAAGCCAAAGCCGGCGGCGCCCCGCACGAGCGCCGCTCCGGCCACGATCAACGATGCAAGGGCAAGTTCCAAGGGGCGCTCCGCTTCCGGGTCGCTCTTCGCAACGACCTGCCCTTCGCGCCAGTGCCAGAACGCTATTTCGGTGGAGCCACGGCGGGGGATTGGCCCCTTCGATTGTACGCGCTGGCTCTAACCTCCGCGGGCCGGGAGGTCCTAGCGATCCTTGACAGTCCCCGGAGGCCGGCTTGAACGCGATCAACATGGAGCATCATTGGCTCCCCTTCACGAACAACCGCATGTTCCGCGAGGAACCCCAGATCTTTGCCCGTGCAGAAGGCGTCCGCTACTGGACGCCGGAGGGCCAGGAAATAATGGACGCCGCCTCCGGCCTGTTCTGCTGCCCTGCCGGCCATGCGCGGCGGGAGATCGCCGACGCCATCCACGCCCAGGTGATGGAGCTGGACTACACCACCCATTTCCAGCGCGCCGCCCCCAACTCGTTCCGGCTGGCGACCCGGCTCGCAGAGCTGCTGCCCGCCGGGTTGAACCGCATCTTCTTCGGCTCGTCGGGCTCGGAGGCGGTCGACAGCGCCATGAAGATCTGCCTGGCCTATCACCGGGCAAGGGGCCAGGGGCAGCGCACGCGGTTCGTCTCCCGCAACTGGGCCTATCATGGGGTCAATCTCGGCGGCACCTCGCTGGCCGGCATGGTCAACAACCGGCGCGACTTCTCCGGGGCGACCAGCGATGTCGTCCACATGCGCCACACCTGGAGCGATGAGCAGCGCTTTTCCCTCGGCCAGCCGGAAACCGGCGCGGATCTGGCCGACGATCTGGAGGAGATCTGCAAAACCTATGGCGCTGAGACCATCGCCGGCGTGTTCGTCGAGCCGATCGCGGGCTCGGTCGGCGTCATCTTGCCGCCGCAGGGCTATTTGCAGAGGCTGCGCGCCATCGCAGACAAATACGGCCTGCTCCTGATCTTCGACGAGGTCATCACAGGCTTCGGGCGCACGGGCTCGGCCTTTGCGGCTCAGGAATTCGGCGTCACGCCCGATCTGATGACCATGGCCAAGGCGCTCACCAACGGCACCGTGCCGATGAGCGCGGTCGCGGTGCGCACGGACATCCAGCAGACGGTGATCGACGCGGCGGAGGGCGACCGGCCGGAACTGTTCCACGGCTACACCTATTCCGCCCATCCCGTGGCCTGCGCCGCGGCGCTCGCGTCCCTCGACATCTACCGCGACCATGGCCTGTTCGAACGGGCCAAGGCGCTGTCCCCGGTGTTCCTCGACGCTCTGCATTCCCTGCGCAACCTGCCCCACGTCTTCGACATACGCGGCTACGGCATGATGGGCGCCGTGCAACTGACGCCGGGCGCCAAGCCGGGGATGAAGGGATCGCTGGTGCAGCGCCTGCTGTTCCGGGAAGGCCTGCACCTCAAGGCCACCGGCGATGCGCTGATCATCGCGCCGGCCTTCGTCACAGGAGAGGACGATCTTGCCCGCATGATCGAGATCCTGCGCCGGGTGCTGGGACGCGCGGACCTGTAGCCGTCAGGCCTGATGGCGGACGGCGGACAGCGCATCCGCCAGCAGTTCGATGCCTCGGGGAATGCGGTCAACCGCTATGGCCGCGAAGCCAAGGCGGATGTGGTTGCGCGCCGCGGGATTGAGGAAATGCACACCGCCCGGCTCCACCACCACGCCGCGCGCGAGGGCTTCCGCCTGAAGAGCGGTCTCGTCCACACCTTCGGGAAGTCGGAGCCAGACCGCCGAGCCGCCCGTGGTCATGGTCGGTGAGCAATCGGGCAGCACGCGCTCGATCTCGCGCAGGATGGTCTTCCACTTGCGGGAGAGGAGGTCGCGCTGGCGGCGGATATGGGCGTCGAAATGGCCGTCCGCCAGGAAGATCGCCATTGCGCGCTGATCGAGCGCCGAGGGGTGCCGGTACATCAGCCGCCGCGATGCCCGCAATTCGCGCACGATCTCCGGCGGCGCCACAACGAAGCCGAGCCGCAGGCCGGGAAAGACCGGCTTGGACAGGCTGCCTATGTGCAGGACGCGTCCCGCTTCGTCGAAGCTCTTGAGCGCGGGGTGGCCGGCGCCGACGAAGTTCAGCTCGTGCTCGTAATCGTCCTCGACGATCAGGAAGTCATGGCGCTGGGCGGCTTCCAGCAGAGCGAGCCGGCGCTGCATGCTCATGGTCACGCTGGTGGGCGACTGGTGGCTTGGCGTCACATAAACCAGCGCGCAGCCTTCCAGCGCGTCGCCGACCCGGATCCCATTGGTGTCGACGTATTGCACGCGCAGCTCGGCGCCGCGAGCACCGAAGATGTTGCGCGCGTCGACATAGCCCGGCTCCTCGATGCCGACACGCGTTCCCTTCCCGCACAACAGGGTGGCGATGAGGAACAGCGCGTTCTGTGCGCCGATGGTGATGAGGATTTCGTCCGGCCGGGCCCGGAAGCCGCGCTTCGGAAGCATGCGGCGAATGATCTGGTCCACCAGCATCGCATCGTCGATATCGACCAGATCGCCCATCCAGGCCTGAGCATGGCGCACCGAGCCGGCCTGCCGCACGCAGTCCCGCCAGCGGCTGACGGAGGTCGGGTCCGGGGAGACCTGCCCGTAGACGAAGGGGAACGGATGGTCCCGCCAGTTCTCCGGCTTCACGATGTTGAGCTGGCGCGACGGCACCTCGACGAAACGCCCGGCATAATCCACCGCGCCGGAGGCTTTCGGCAGCACCCGTGCCGAGCGTGCATCCACGCGGATGTTCAGCTGCTCGCGGATATAGCGCTCATTGATGAAGTAGCCGCGCCGGTTCACCGGCGTCAGGTAGCCGTCCTCCGCCAGCCGCTCGTAGACGAGGCTCACCGTGTTGCGGGAGACGCCGAGCCGCGCCGCGAAGCCGCGCGTGGCCGGCAGCGGCTCGTAGCTGGAGATGGCGCCCGCGAGGATAGCCTCGACCAGCCGTTCCTGGATCTGCTGCTGCAGGGCCCGGCCATGGTCCAGCGGTGGGTTGAAGAATGGTTCCAGCATGGGATGCTGGCTCCATAGAATCCGATCTGTGGCTCTAAATCCAGTGCCTTGCGGGGCCATAGCATTTTGCCTGCGTCACACGCGTGATCGTCCCGCAGGGTTGCGGTGGCAGTGCCGGAGCAGCGGCAGAGGAGACAGAGATGTCCAGGTCCCCATTCAACACGTCAGTTGACCGGCGCAGTTTCCTCAAGGGATCGGCTGCAGCAGCGGCGGCAGTCGCCATGCCGGCGATCATCAGCCCCTCGGCGCTCGCTTCCTCAGGCGAGATCAACATCCTGATGTGGTCCGACTATCTTCCGGAGAGCTTCACCAAGAGCTTTACCGAGAAGACCGGCATCAAGGTGAACTTCACCGGGATCGGCGACAACGACGAGATCCTGAACAAGATGAAGGCCACCAGCGGCCAGGGCTTCGACATCGTCACCCCGACGGTGAACCGCAATCCGCTTTGGGAGAAGCTCGGCCTGCTGCAGCCGTTCGACATGTCCAAGGTGCCGCTCGACAAGGTCAACCCGGCCATGGCGCTGGGCGACAAGCACTGGAACTTCGACGGCAAGGGCACGGCCTGGCTCCCGCACATCTGGGGCACGGAAGGTGTGTCGTGGCGCACCGACAAGTTCACGCCCGCGGGCGAGTTCCCCAGCTATTACGACGTGTGGGACGAGGCCAATGCCGGCAAGACCATGGGCCGGGCCCATTCCTCCATGCTGGGCCTCGGCCTCGGCATGGAGCGGCGCGGCGAGCTGGCGCCCGGCACGATGTGGTCGGCCTATGAGAGCCCGGAAAAGATGAAGCCGGTCTGGACCAAGCTGACCGAAGCCGCCATCGCCAAGAAGAAGATACTGAAGCTGGTCTGGAAGGACGCCGACACCCAGAAGAACGGCCTCCTGAACGAGGGCGTGATCGTGGCCCAGACCTGGGACGGCCCGCCCATCGCCCTGAAGACCGCTGGCGAGCCGGTGATGTACCGTGCGCCCGTGGAGGGTGCGATGGCCTGGATCGACGGCCTGTCCATGCCGATCGGCGCCAAGAACATCGACCAGATCTACGCCTTCATTCAGGCCTGCTACGATCCGGAACTGGCCGGCACGGCCATCAAGACCCATGGCTACAATTCGCCGGTCATCGGCGCCGACAAGTTCGGCGGCGAGGTCTATGCCAAGAACTTCGCCGACGCTTATCCCGGCGATGCGCTGTCGAAGCTGAACCCGTGGCCCGCCGAGGCCACCTGGTACAGCGAGGCCCGCACCGAGTTCGTCAACAAGTTCATGAGCGCCTGACGCGGCACGTCACGAAAGCGCGCCGCGGCGGTGTCGCGGCGCGTTTCTTGCCTTGCCCGCAGCAGACCAGGGTGCTCATGAAAACGCGCGACGTATCGCTGGACCACGTGACGATCCGCTTCGGCGCGCACACCGCCGTCGACAACGCGCTCCTCACCATAACGGGTGGCGAGTTCTTTTCCTTCCTCGGGCCGTCGGGCTGCGGCAAGACCACGCTTCTGCGCTGCATCTCCGGCTTCCTGGAGCCCACCGAGGGACGGGTGCTCATCGGCGGGCAGGATATGCGCCGCGTCGGCCCGAACAAGAGGCCGACGGCGCTGATCTTCCAGAACCTGGCGCTGTTCCCGCTGATGTCGGTGGCCGACAACATCGCCTTCCCGCTCGAGGTGAAGGGCATCGGGCGCAAGGACCGCCGGCGCCGCGCCGACGAATTGCTGGACCTCATCGCCCTGCCCGGCATGGGCGACAAGAAGGTCCACGAGCTTTCGGGGGGCCAGCGCCAGCGCGTCGCCATTGCCCGCGCGCTGGCCGCCGAACCGGACATCCTGCTGCTCGACGAGCCCTTGTCGGCGCTGGACCTCAAGCTCCGCCAGCACATGCGCACCGAACTGCGCGCCATCCAGAAGCGCGTGGGCCTCACCTTCATCTACATCACGCACGACCAGGGCGAGGCGCTGACCATGTCTGATCGGGTGGCCGTGATGAGCGCCGGCGTCATCCAGCAGGTCGATGCGCCGGAGGCCATATACAACCGCCCCAAGACGGCCTTCGTCGCCTCTTTCGTGGGCGAGACGAACGCCGTTTCCGGCACCGTGCTCTCCCAGGACGGGGCGGATGTGGTGCTGGACACCCCGCTCGGCCCCATCCCGGGCAAGGCGGTCGGCGGCAGGCATTACCGGCATGGCCAGGCCTGCACGCTCTACCTGCGCCCGGAGCAGATCGCGCTTGGGGAGGAGCACGCCGGCGGCATGTTCGCGGCCCGGGTCGTCAAAGAAGAATTCGAAGGCCCGGTGCGGACGCTGTTCCTGGAGGCAGCCGGCAGTGCGCTGCGGCTGTCGAGGGTGAACACCGGGCTGGATGCGCCCATGCCCGGAGGCGCCGATGTCCGCCTCAGCTACAATCCCGAGCAGGCCTGGGTCCTGCCCATCGAAGGCACGGCCTGACATGGCGGCACTGAGAAGGCTCCTCGCGGATTTCACCGGCCGCTACGGCGTCGGCGTCACGGTCTATGTCGCCGTCGCTTTGTTCATCTGGGTGGTGCTGCTGATCATCCTGCCTCAGCTTGCGATGATCGAGACCTCGTTCCGCCACAACCTGCCGCCTGACGCCGTCGGGGGCCCGACCGATGTGCTGACGCTCTCGAACTACCGCTACTTCCTGTTCGGCAATGGCGAGGCCGTGAACACGCTCGACCTGGGCGTCCTCGCGAAGACCGTCCTGGCGTCCGTCTTCGTCACGCTGCTCGACATCGTGCTGTGCTATCCCATCGCCTACATCCTGGCCCATTCGGCGACCGGGCTCGCGGCCCGGCTGATGGTGATCGGGCTCATCGTGCCGTTCTGGGTCAACGAGATCCTGCGCGCCTTTGCCTTTCGGGTGATCTTCGGCTCCACCGGTCTCGTAAACGGCGTCGGCATGTCGCTCGGCCTGTGGGATACGCCCGTGGACTTCATCCGGGCCGACGTCGCGCTCTATTCCGGCCTCACCTACACCTACATCCTGCTGATGATCTTCCCGATCTACAACGCCGTCGAAGCTCTCGACCGCAGCCAGATCGAGGCGGCACGGGACATGGGGGCCAGCTGGCTGCGGGTGCACTGGCGCATCGTGCTGCCGGCGGCCAAGCCCGGCATCGCCTCGGGCGCCACCATGGTGTTCATGCTGACGGCCGGGGCGCTGGCGGCGCCGCAGATCCTCGGCGGCCCGTCCAGCCTGTGGTTCACGCAGCTCGTCTACCAATGGTTCAACGAGGCCGGAAACTGGCCGCGCGGCGCGGCCTATGCCGCCATTCTCCTCGTGACCTGCCTTGGCTTCGTGCTGCTGATGATGCGCCTGTTCCGGGTCAATATCGGAGCCATAGGCCGATGAGCGCGGGGGTCGCCGGCAATCGATTTGTCTCCGTCGGCTATTCGCTGCTGTTCTTCGGCTTCCTGTTCGCGCCTCTCGTCATCATGACGGTGACGGCGTTCAACTCCTCATCCTTTCCCCGCATCCTGCCGTGGGAATGCTTCACCACGGACTGGTTCGGCGTGCTGGTCCGTGACCGACGGCTGATGGAAGGCCTGATGACAAGCGCCATCATCGGCGTCTGCGTCGTCGCCATCTCCGTTCCGGTGGGCCTCGCAGGCGCTATTGCGCTGTCGGAGGTCGGGCCGCGCGTGCGGGCCGTGCTCTACACCGTGCTTCTGGTGCCGATCCTCATTCCCGGCGTGGTGCTGGGCATCTCCACCATCGTGTTCTGGGGCAATCTCGGCCGCTCGGCGGGCGCGGGCTACGACACCTTCTTCTTCAACGGCAAGTTCCTGACCATTGCCGGCCATGTCACCTTCATAGCCGCCTACGCCATGCTGATTTTCAGCGCCCGGCTGCAGCGCTTCGATCCCACCTTGACCGAAGCCGCGCTCGATCTGGGTGCCACGCCGGGTCAGGCGTTCCGCAAAGTCATGCTGCCGTTCCTGCGACCGGCCATCGCCTCGGCCGGGTTCCTCACGCTTCTCGCCTCCTTCGAGAACTACAACACCACCGTCTTCACCATCCTCGCCGGCAGCACCTTCACCACGGCGCTGGCGTCCAAGGTGCGATACGGCATCGATCCCTCGCTCTCCGCCCTTGCGGTCATCATCATCGCGCTCACGCTCATCGGGGCGATCACAAGCGAAGCCTTTACGCGCCGCCGGGAAGCCGTTCTGAACGGGCGCGCCCGCTCGGGGCTCTACGCGAACCCGCTGGTGCGCTCCGCCGTGCATCCGGCTACCGTCGGCGTCCTGCTGATCGCCGTCGCATCCAGCGCGGTATGGCAAGGCAGCCAACACGACAGCGGCACCTGCCGCGAGACCATGCTGCAGGAGAAGAGGGCCAATCAGGAGCGATTCCTTCAGGAGCAGCAGCGGCGCCTGCGCGAGGCGGCTCCCAGCCGCGCGCCAACGCCGTCGACCGCGCCCCCGGCCGTCGGAACCAACCCGTCGCCGTTCGGTGGAGCCTTCAGCTCCGGCAGCCTCGCCCCGTCACCAGCAGCACCGCCTCGACCCGGCAATCCCTCACCGTGACAAGCAGCTTTCGTACGCTGTGCCTTCTCCGGGATCAGTCAGGGCAGCAGATCACTATGACTTTCCTATATCGGCTTGCGAGTCCCCTACTCGCAGCAATATGCCGATAAGACGACATTCCCGGCGGTAAGCGCGGATAGGCCGCGCCGGGACATCTTCCATGTTCGATCTCTTGATGCTTGGGCTCGGCGCGACCTTGTTCGCCGCCGCGATCCTCTACGCGCAAGCCGCGGAGGGCATCTGACCATGACCCTCGACTACATGCTGGGCGGGGCCGTCACGGTTTTCCTGTTCGTCTATCTCGTCTACGCGCTCGTGCGCCCCGAACGGTTCTGAGGGCGCCATGACCATCAATGGCTGGGTGCAGATCCTCATCTTCTGCGCACTTGTTCTGGTGCTCGTGAAGCCCCTCGGCGGCTACATGGCGCGGCTTTTCGGCGGCGAGCGCACCTTCCTTTCGACCGTGTTCGGCCCTCTCGAGCGCGGCTTCTATCGCCTTGCCGGCGTCCGCGCCGAGGCAGAGCAGCACTGGAGCGTGTACGCCGTCTCCATGCTGGCCTTCAATCTTGCGGGGTTCCTGCTGGTCTATGGCTTGCAGCGCCTGCAAGGCGTGCTGCCGCTGAACCCGCAGGCCTTCGGCGCCGTGCCGGCCGACCTGTCTTTCAACACCGCAATCAGCTTCGTCACCAACACCAACTGGCAGAACTATGGGGGCGAAAGCACCATGTCCTACCTTGCCCAGATGGCGGGGCTGACGGTGCAGAACTTCGCCTCGGCGGCGACCGGTATCGCGCTGGCCATCGTCCTGATCCGCGGGTTCTCGCGGCGCTCCGTGCGCACCGTCGGCAATTTCTGGGCCGACATGACGCGGGCCACGCTCTACGTGCTGCTGCCGCTGTCGATCCTCATCGCTCTCGTCCTGGTGTGGCAGGGCGTGCCGCAGAATTTCGACGCCTATACCGCGGTGACCACGCTTGAGGGCGCGCAACAGACCATCGCGCAAGGCCCCGTCGCTTCCCAGGAGGCGATCAAGATGCTCGGCACCAATGGCGGCGGCTTCTTCAACGCCAATTCCGCGCATCCCTTCGAGAACCCGACGCCCTTCTCAAACCTCATCCAGATGGTAGCGATCTTCGCCATCGGCGCGGCGCTGACCAACACCTTCGGCCGCATGGTTGGCGATGAGCGTCAGGGCTGGGCCATTCTCGGCGCCATGGGCGTGCTGTTCCTGGCCGGTGTCACGGCGCTCTATGCGGCGGAAGCCTATGGCAACCCGATCCATGCCGCGCTCGGGCTCGACCCCTCCTTCGGCAACATGGAGGGCAAGGAGGTGCGCTTCGGCACGGCCATGTCAGCCTTGTTCGCAGTCATCACCACGGCTGCCTCGTGCGGTGCGGTCATCGCCATGCACGACGCGCTGACCCCGCTTGGCGGCCTCGTCACGCTGCTCAACATGCAACTGGGCGAGGTCATCGTCGGCGGCGTCGGCGCGGGCCTCTATGGCATGCTGCTGTTCGCGATCATCGCCGTGTTCGTCGCCGGCCTCATGGTGGGCCGAACCCCGGAATATCTCGGCAAGAAGATTGAGGGCCGCGAGGTCAAGATGACGATGCTGGCGGTGCTGTGCTCGCCGCTCGCGATCCTCGGCTTCACCTCGCTCGCGGTGGTCATCCCGGCTGGCCTGTCGAGCCTGCAGGACGCCGGCCCGCATGGCTTCTCGGAGGTTCTGTATGCGTACACCTCGGCGACAGCGAACAACGGTTCGGCGTTCGGCGGCCTCTCGGGCAACACGCCCTTCTACAACCTCACGCTCGCCATCGCGATGTTCGTCGGCCGGTTCTTCATCATCGTGCCGGTGCTGGCGATTGCCGGCTCGCTCGCCGCCAAGACCACGCTGCCGCAATCGGGCGGGACATTCCCCACCCATGGCGGGCTGTTCGTCGGCCTTCTCGTCGGCGTCGTCCTGATCGTCGGCGGCCTGACCTTCCTGCCTTCCCTCGCGCTCGGACCCCTGGCGGAACACTTCGCCATGCTGTCCGGCACCCTGTTTTGATCGGTCGCCAAGATGAGCACCCGTAAGAAGTCCTCCACCTTCACCCCTGAGATCCTCCTGCCCGCTTTGGGCGGGAGCATCCGCAAGCTCGACCCGCGCCACCTCATCAAGAACCCGGTGATGTTCGTGGTCTGGGTCGTGGCCCTGCTGACCACGGTCCTGCTGGTGCGCGACATCGCCACCGGCGGCGAGCGGATCGGCCTTTCCGCGCAGATCGTCCTGTGGCTGTGGTTTACCCTGGTCTTCGCGAACTTCGCGGAAGCCGTGGCCGAGGGTCGTGGCAAGGCACAGGCCGCCAGCCTCAAGCAGTCGCGCAGCGAGGTCGTGGCCAAGCTGATCGTGGACGAGGCCACCGGCCTCGTCGTGCCCACGCCGGCGCTGCAATTGCAGCGGGGCGAGGTGGTGCTGGTGGAAGCCGGCGACATCATCCCGTCCGATGGCGAGGTCATCTGGGGCGTTGCCTCGGTCAACGAAGCCGCCATCACCGGCGAGAGCGCGCCGGTCATCCGGGAATCCGGCGGCGACCGCTCGGCGGTCACGGGCGGCACGCAGGTCATCTCCGACAGCATCCGCGTTCGCATCACGGCGGCGGCGGGCTCCACCTTCCTCGACCGCATGATCGGCCTTGTCGAAGGCGCCGAGAGGCAGAAGACGCCGAACGAGATCGCGCTCAACATCCTGCTCGCGGGCATGACGCTTATCTTCGTGTTCGCCGTGGCCTCGATCCCGAGCTTCGCGACCTACGCCGGCGGCGCCATTCCCGTCGTGGTGCTGGTGGCGCTGTTCGTGACCCTGATCCCCACCACCATCGGCGCGCTGCTCTCGGCCATCGGCATCGCCGGCATGGACCGCCTGGTGCGCTTCAACGTGCTGGCCATGTCCGGCCGCGCGGTGGAGGCCGCGGGCGATGTCGACACGCTTCTGCTCGACAAGACCGGGACCATCACGCTCGGCAACCGCGTGGCGACGGAGTTCGTGCCGGCGCCAGGCGTCGGCGAGCGTGACTTCGCCGACGCTGCACAGCTTGCCTCGCTGGCCGACGAAACGCCGGAAGGCCGATCCATCGTGGTGCTGGCAAAGGAAAAGTACGGAATCCGCGGCCGCGACATGGCCTCGCTGAAGGCCGACTTCATCCCCTTCACCGCGCTAACCCGCATGTCCGGCGTGGACGTGGATGGCCGCCGCATTCGCAAGGGCGCGGGAGATGCTGTCGCGGCTTACGTTCGCGGACAAGGAGGGGCAGGCCTTCCGCCGGAGGTGACGCAGGCCATCGAGGCCGTCGCCAAGTCCGGCGGCACGCCGCTGGTGGTCGCCGATGGCGCGCGCGTGCTGGGCGTCGTCCACCTCAAGGACGTGGTGAAGGGCGGCATCAGGGAGCGCTTCGCCGATCTGCGCGCCATGGGCATCCGCACCGTGATGATCACCGGCGACAATGCCCTCACCGCCGCCGCCATAGCGGCCGAGGCGGGCGTCGACGACTTCCTCGCCCAGGCAACGCCCGAGATGAAGCTGGCGCTCATCCGCGACGAACAGGCAAAGGGCAAGCTGGTGGCGATGTGCGGCGACGGCACCAACGACGCTCCCGCTTTGGCGCAGGCCGATGTCGGCGTGGCGATGAACACCGGCACGGTCGCGGCGCGCGAGGCCGGCAATATGGTCGATCTCGATTCCGACCCGACCAAGCTCATCGAGATCGTGTCCATCGGCAAGCAATTGCTGATGACGCGCGGCGCGCTGACGACGTTCTCCATCGCCAACGATGTGGCCAAGTATTTCGCCATCATCCCGGCGATGTTCCTGGCGTTCTACCCGCAGCTTGGCGTGCTCAACGTCATGGGGCTGGCGACGCCGGAAAGCGCCATCCTGTCGGCCATCATCTTCAACGCGCTGGTCATCGTCGCGCTGATCCCGCTCGCTTTGCGCGGCGTCAATTACCAGGCCGTCGGCGCGGCTTCACTGCTGCGCCGCAATCTCTTCATCTACGGCCTTGGCGGCCTCGTCGTGCCTTTCGTCGGCATCAAGCTGATCGACATGGCCGTGTCCGCCATCGGCCTTGCCTGAGGTCAACATCATGCTCAACCAGATCCGTCCCGCCCTTGTGATGATCGTCCTGATGACAGTCGTCACCGGGCTCATTTACCCGCTGTTCGTCACCAGCGCCGCACAGGCTCTTTTCCCGTCGCAAGCCGGCGGCAGCCTGATCGAGCGCAACGGAACCGTGGTCGGCTCCGCGCTGATCGGCCAGACCTTTGCCGGCGAACGCTACTTCCACGGCCGACCCTCGGCCGCCGGCAAGGAGGGCTACGACGCCGCCGCATCGTCGGGCTCCAATCTCGCACCGACCAGCAAGGCCCTGTCGGAGCGCTTGGCGGCCGATGTCGCCAAGGCCCGCGCCGACGTGCCTGAGGGGCCGGTGCCGGCCGATCTTGTCACCACCTCGGCGTCGGGTCTCGACCCGCACATCTCGCCGGCCTCGGCGGAGGTGCAGGTTGCCCGCGTGGCCACAGCGCGCGGTGTCGATGCGGCGCGCGTCCGCGAAATCCTCGCCCGCCACGTCGAGGAGCGTCAGTTCGGCGTGCTGGGCGAGGCTCGGGTCAACGTGCTGGCCGTGAACCTCGCCCTCGACGCGGAGGCAGGCAGGTGACGGGTGCCATGTCGGAACGCTTCCGGGTCATCGATCCCCGGAGCGTTCTGTTCGGCCTGGAGGGCGAGGCGCGGCTGAATGTGCTGGCGCTGGTCTCGGCCCGGCTTTGGGAAAGCACCGGGCTGGGAGCCCAGCGCATCTACCGCGCATTCGAGGAGGACGTGCAGTCCGGCTACGGCGGTGGCGTCAACGGTGCCCTGCTGGCCGTTGCGCGCGTTCCCGAGGCGCGCGACGTGCATTGGATGGCGGTGCGGCTCCGGCACCCGGTGGCAATCGCGGACGGCGATGCTGTCGATCTTGTTTTCGCGATTGTCGGCCCGGATGCCGATCCGATGCTGCCGCAGGTGATGCGCTGCTTCGACCGGGTGACGCGTGATCTTCCTGCGCTGGGCGGCCTGCGCAATGCACGATCCAGGAACCCGTTCTGCGCCGAACTTGCCTGGGCGCTGGAGCGTGCAAGCCGGCCGTCTGCTATAGCGGTGCGATGACGTCGCCCGACCATCCGAACGATCTGGGCAGACCCGCCGCACCACTGCGGGGCCGGCTGAAGGTTCTGCTCGGCGCGGCTCCCGGCGTCGGCAAGACCTATGAGATGCTGCTGGACGCCCGGCGCCTCCGCGAACAGGGGGTGGATGTCGTCGTCGGCATCGTGGAAACCCATGGGCGGGCCGAGACCATGGCTCTGGTCGCCGGCCTCGAAATCGTTCCGCGCCGCATCATCCCCGACGGAGCGCACGCCCGCGAGGAGATGGACCTCGACGCCATCCTCGCCCGGCGCCCGTCGCTTGTCCTCGTCGATGAGCTTGCCCACACCAATGTGCCGGGCAGCCGACACCCCAAGCGCTATCTCGACGTCGAGGAGCTTCTGGCCGCCGGCATCGACGTCATCACCACCCTGAACATCCAGCATGTCGAGAGCCTGAACGACGTCGTCGCCCGCGTCACCCGCATCCGCGTGCGCGAGACGGTGCCGGATGCGATCCTGGACCGCGCCGACGATATCGAGGTGGTCGATATCTCGCCGGACGAACTGATCCAGCGCCTGCAGGACGGCAAGATCTACGTGCCCGAGCAGGCGCGCAGGGCGCTGAACCATTTCTTCTCGCCCGGCAACCTCACGGCACTGCGCGAACTGGCGCTGCGCCGCACCGCCCAGCGCGTCGACGAGCAGTTGCTGTCGCATATGCAATCGCTTGCGATCCGGGGGCCCTGGGCGGCAGGCGAGCGCGTGCTCGTCTGCGTCAGCGAGGATGCGCGCGGCGCCGGGCTGATCCGCACCTGCGCCCGCATGGCTGGCCGCTTCCACGCGCCGTGGACGGCTCTCTACGTGGAAACGGCGCGCAGCCATCACCTTTCGGAGGAGGAGCGCGACCGTGTCGCCGACAGGCTGCGTCTGGCCGAGCAGTTGGGCGGCGAGGCCGTCACGCTGCCGGGGGACAGCATCGTCGATGAGGTGCTGGCGTTTTGCGGGCGCAACAACATCACCCAGATCGTGATCGGCAAGTCCGGCCGTTCGCGTCTGTTCGAGATGCTGCACGGCTCCGTGGTCCACGATCTCGTGCGCCGTGCGGGTCCTGTCGGCGTGCATGTGGTGGCGGGCGACGAGGCGGAGGAGCAGGCGCCGACGCGCATCGCCTCCGCTGGCGGCGCCACCGGAAAGGCGGGACCCTATGCCGTTGTCGTCGCGGCCGTGGCCGTGGCGCTCGGCGCAGGCAAGCTCATCGAGCCCGTCGTCGGCCTCGAGACCGTCGATCTCGTGTTCCTGCTGGCGGTCATCGCCTTGTCCATCGGCTATGGACTGGTGCCGTCGCTGGCCGCCAGCGTTCTGGCGTCCCTTGCCTACAACTTCTTCTTCCTGCCGCCGATCCTGACCTTCACCATCGCCTCGCCGACCAACGTGGCGTCCTTCGCATTCTTCCTGATCATCGCGCTCATCGTCAGCAATCTGGCGGCGCGGGTGCGGGCGCAGGTGGTCACCGCGCGCAATCGCGTCCGCACCACGGAGGCGCTCTACACCTTCAGCCGCAAGGTCGCGGCGGTCGGCACGCTCGATGACCTGCTGTGGGCGACCGCCTACCAGATCGCCTCCATGCTGCGGCTCGACGTGGTGGTGCTGCTGGCCCGCGGCGGCCGGCTCGACTTGCGGGCCAGCTACCCACCGGAAGACGAACTCGATGATGCCGATCTCGGAGCGGCCAAATGGGCGTGCGAGGCAGGAGCCCCGGCAGGTCGGGGCTCCGACACGCTGCCCGGCACGCGTCGTCTCTTCGTGCCGCTGCGGGCGGGTAACCGTGGGCTCGGTGTCGTCGGGCTGACGCGCGCACGGCCGGGGCCGCTGCTGACGCCAGACGAGCGGCGCCTGCTCGAAGCCCTGATGGACCAGGCAGCCATCGCGGTCGAGCGCTTCGACCTTGCCGAGGAGATGGGACAGACGCGGCTGGCAGCCGAGACCGAGCGGCTACGTTCGGCCCTGCTGGCCTCGCTGTCTCATGATCTCAAGACGCCGCTCGCGTCCATCCTCGGCGCCAGCACTTCACTCCGCCAGTTCGGGCATCTGTTCGACCGCGCCGATCGCGACGACCTTGCCGCCACCATCGAGGAGGAGGCCCGGCGGCTGACGCGCTTCGTCGGCAACCTTCTGGACATGACGCGCATCGATTCCGGAGCTATCGTCATCGAACGCACGCCGGTCGACATGGGAGAGGTCATCGCCACCGCGCTCCAGGCCACCAAATCGGTACTGGAGGGGCACCGCACGGCCCTTGCGATGGAAGAAGGCCTGCCCTTCCTTGCATCCGACGCCGTTCTGCTGGAGCAGGTGCTGGTGAACCTGATCGAGAACGCCGCCAAGTACACGCCTGCCGGCACCCTCATCACCATCGACGCGGGGCATGATGCCGCCGGAATGGTCCTCCGCGTGCTCGACGAAGGTCCGGGAATTCCGGCGGGCGCCGAGGAAACAGTGTTCGAGAAATTCCAGCGCTTTCGCGCGCGCGATCATCGCCTCGCCGGCACGGGGCTTGGGCTTGCGATCTGCCGCGGCTTCGTGGAGGCGCTGGGCGGCACGATCACCGCCGGCAGCCGGCCCGACCGGCCGGGCGCGGTGTTCACGATCCGGTTCCCTGCGCCGCTCCTGCTGCCCGCCATCCTTGAACAGGCCGCGGGATGAACGACGGCGTTCCCATCCTGATCGTCGAGGACGAGCCGCCGATCCGGCGGCTCCTGCGCACCAGCCTGGGGCCGAACGGCTTCCACGTCATCGAGGCCGAGACCGGCGGACAGGCGCTTGATCTCGCCGCACGCGAAAAGCCGGACGTCATGCTGCTCGACCTTGGCCTACCGGACATGGACGGCAGCGAAGTGATCCGCCGCCTGAGGTCGGCCGGCTCGCGGTTACCGATCATCGTCCTGTCGAGCCGAGGTGACGAACGCGGCAAGGTCGAGGCGCTCGATCTCGGCGCCGACGACTTCGTCACCAAGCCGTTCGGCATGGCCGAGTTGCTGGCCCGCATCCGTGCCGCCCTCCGGCACCGCGTTCAGGACCAAGGCGGCGATCCGCTGTTTCAGGCCGGCGACGTGCACGTCGACCTGATGCGCCGCAGGATCACACGCGCTGGAGAGGCGGTGAAGCTGTCTCCCAAAGAGTACGACATCCTTCGGCTTCTGGTCACGCATGCCGGCAAGGTGCTGACGCATCGCATGCTCATGCAGGAGGTGTGGGGTGCCGCGGGCGACGTTCAATATCTTCGAATCTACATTCGCCAGTTGCGCCAAAAGCTGGAACGCGATCCCGAGCGTCCCGAGATCATCCTGACGGAAACCGGTGTGGGATATCGCCTGGTCGAGCCCGGCTAGCTGACGCTAGTCGCGGCCACTCGGTGCCGCAACGGGCGCCCGTGGCGCCGGGCGGAGCGATACCCCCCACTACGGTCGAGTACTCCCGCACAACCCACCATCGCATGGGCGAGGGCCGGAATGCCCGTACCCAAAAGCTGGCCTGCGGCTACTTTCCAAGTTCGACGTTCGAGCCCGGGCCATTTGTCTGATCGATAACCAGCAAAACCACCGGCTCGGCCCCTATGTTGCTGCCGTTATGCCAGTATCCGACCCCCTCCACCACGAAATCTCCCTCATCGAACTTTCGGGTCACGCCCGTGTCCGCGTTCCTGACCTCCAGCGTTCCAGACAATATGTAGGCAAACCGCTGGAAACTGTGACGGTGCACCGGCAAAGCAGCACCCGGCGCGATGACATATTTCGAGACGACCACATTGGCCGGCCCGGTCGGCAAGACGATAGGGTCGCCCGATATTGTTCTGTCAGCCTCAAGAATCTTCGTCACGACGACACTTGTCTGCAGATCGGCCATGGCTGGTGCGGCAAGCATGCAGGCAATGAGGGATAAGGCGGTTCTCCTCATGACGACGTTCTTTCTGTTCACTGGGGTAGGCTGCAAGGTCAGTAGCAGGGAGGTCCTACCGAAGCTCAAAGACAACAGGCTTTTTTTGCCTCCCATTTTCAGCGGTGTCGCCGGCCCAAACTGCGCCGCCATCGATCACGGTTGCAGCGGGCGAAAACGCTCCTGCCGCTCATCAACTCCGGAGCGGCCGTTATCCCAGCGGCGCTCGTTTGCCAGCACGACGTCGTGAAGCTCGTTGCTGATGTCCCTGCCCACTACTTCATTCAAGCTTCTGCAATCATCCGAGGGCCATGATGTGCCTTCGCTCATGCGCCGGCGAGCCTGTGGGGCAGGATGAACGGCGCTCCCTGCGGCACCCAGCCTACTTCCAGCGGCACTTCGAACACCGAACTCAGAAGATCGTCAGTGATCACATCCCTCGGTGCGCCTTGCGAGTGGACGCGGCCCTGGTGCAGGACGACGACGTGATCGGCGAAGGCGGCCGCAAGGTTGAGATCGTGGAGGATGGCCAGCACGCCGCCGCCCTGACGCGCGAAATCGCGCACCAGCGACAGCGCCTGCAGTTGGTGCCGGATGTCCAGGCTGGAGGTTGGCTCGTCCAGGAACAGGTAGCGCGGGCGACCGTCGCGCATGGGCGCGCCGACCTGGCACAGTGCGCGGGCAAGGTGGACGCGCTGCTGCTCGCCGCCCGACAGCTGCTGGTAGAAGCGGCCCTCCAGCTCCGCAAGATCCACGGCGTGAAGGCTGGCGAGGGCGGATGCATGGCGCGCGGCCGCGGCAAGGCCGGGGCGGGCTTCCAGGCCGAGCAGGACCACTTCAAGCGCGGTGAAGGGAAAGGACAGCTGCGAGCTCTGGGGCAGTACCGCGCGCAGTGCTGCAAGACCGCGCCCGCCGATGCCCGCTATGTCTTTCTGCTCGAAGGTGACGCGTCCGCTTGAGGGCGCGAGTTCTCCCGTCAGCGCCTTGAACAGGGTGGACTTGCCCACGCCATTCGGTCCCACGACCGCGGTCAGGCGTCCCGGCTCGACCGCCATCGACACCTTGTCGAGCACCGGGCGTGCTCCGAAGCTGAAACCGACCCCCTCGGCCCTGAACGACATCAGAGGTCCACCAGGCCGCGCCGCCGGAGCAGCATCCACAGGAAGAACGGCGCGCCAAGCGCGGCCGTCAGGATGCCGATGGGCAGTTCGGCCGGGGAGACGATGGTGCGGGCCACCATGTCGGCCACCAGCAGCAGCACCGCCCCGCCCATGGCGCAGGCCGGCAGGAGCGGCTGGTGGTTGGGCCCCATCGCAAGGCGCAGGAGATGCGGCACCACGATGCCGACGAAGCCGATGACCCCGCTGGTGGCGACTGCCGCTCCCGTGCCGGCCGCCACGAGGAAGATGGCCGCGAACTTCAGCCGCTGGACGTGGACGCCGAGATGGAAGGCCTCGGCCTCGCCCAGCACATAGGCGTTGAGGCCACGTGCCAGCACCGGCATGGCCAGCAGGACGGCCAGCATGATCGGACCGGCGACGGCAAGCTTGTTCCAGGAGGCGCCGCCGAGGCCGCCCAGCGACCAGAAGGTGATGTCGCGCAATTGCTGATCGCTCGAGGTGAAGACGAGAAGACCCGTGGCCGCCGCCGAGAACGCGCCGAGCGCGATCCCGGCAAGGAGCATGGTCGCGATCGATGTCCGCCCTCCCCGCGTGGCGATGGCGTAGAGCAGGAGCGTCGAGGCGAAGGCCATCACGAAGGCGGCGACGGCTATGGCGTAGCTGCCGAACACCAGGGTGAGCGGCAGGAGAACGGTGCCGCCATAGACGATGGTGGAGACAGCACCGAGCGCCGCGCCGGAGGACACGCCGACCAACCCGGGATCAGCCAGCGGATTTCGGAACAGGCCCTGCATCAGTGCCCCGGAAACCGCGAGCGTGGCTCCCACCAATGAGCCGATGAGGATGCGCGGCACCCGGATCTGCCAGATTATGAGCCCGTCACCGCTCGCTCCGGAGGCCGGTCCGGCCAGCAGGATCTCGACCACGCGGGCCACCGGAAGGGGGGCCGGTCCTGTGCCGAGCGACACCACGGCGACGGCCGCCGTCAGCACGGCCAGGAGGATGAGGAAGAACGCCGCGGCGGCGGAGCGGTCGCCGGCCACGGGCCGCCCGCCTTGTGCGCTCATGGACAGGCTCATGGGGCGGTCATTGCCGCAAGCTCGGGTAGAGCTTGCCGGCAAGTTCACGCCCGGCATCCGGCGTGCGGGGGCCGAAGCCTAAGAGGTACAGCGCGTCCATGCGGTAGAGGGCGCGGTAGCGCGCCGCGGGCGTGTCCGCAAAGGCCGGCATGTCCAGCACGTCGCCCGTCAGGCCGGCAGGCGCCGCATGATCGGGCAGCAGGATCACGTCCGGCTGCAGCGCGGCCGCCGCTTCGAGCGACAGCGTCTTGTACCCGCTCATGGCTGACAGCACGTTCTCGCCACCGGCCAGACGGATCATGGCGTCGGCGGCCGTGCCCGTTCCGGCCGCGAGAGGCCGTCCATCGGCAAGCGACATGATGAAGAGCACGCGCTTGCGAACCGTGACGCTTCCGAGGTCGCGATCGAAATCGGCCAGCTTGCGGGCAACACCTTCGGCGAGGACCTCGCCCTGAGCGGTCTGGCCCACGGCGGCGGCGATGGTGCGGATCTTCCCGGGCAGGCTCTCCGACCGGTATCCAGCAGGGACGGTCACGATCCGGACGCCGGACTGGGCAATGAGAGACACGGCGTCCGGAGGGCCGGCCCCCTCTTCCATCAGCACAAGATCCGGTGAAAGCGCGAGAACCCCCTCGGCGGACAAGGCGCGCATGTAACCGACATCCGGCTTGGCGAGGACGGCCTGCGGATAGACGCTGGTGCTGTCGCGGGCGATCACGCGATCCGCCTGCCCAAGTTCGAAAAGCGTCTCGGTCGTTGCGCCACCAACCGAGACGATGCGGTGCGGCTCACTGCTTTCGGCATGGGCTGCAGCGGCGAGCAGCAGGCAAGCCGCAAGTGCCGGCCCGGCCAGTCTTGCTGAAATCTGCGCGATCATCATGGCCCGCTTCTACTTGTTGAGGATCAGCTTTCCGCCCCGCGTGATGCGGAGACGGTACAAGCTGTCGTTATGAACAATTCCGATCTCGGAATCTGTTTTGAACAATTCTCGTGTATCGAAAACGCGGATCGGCGAGCCGTCGGGGCGCTGTATCGGATCTATACGATCAACGACCGCACTCTCATCGACATCATGGATGCCTGGCATCTTGTTCATTAGAATTATTTGACTTCTAGACTGTCGGAAACTTTGATTTCATTTGACTTCTCTTCTCAGTTTTCTGTAGTAGCGTCAATCAAGAGCGCCGCAGGGCTGCGGTTCTCCATTAGGCTAGCAAGCAAGGTCCCGGAGCATCCGACCCAGCCAGCAAGGCCTGCATCCTCATGGATTCAGGGGCGGGGCAATGGGCAGAACCGGTTTGAGGGCAGGCGTGGCAATGGCGGCGCTGGTGATCGCGGCGCCGGCATGGGCGCAGGCCGTCGCGGAGCAAGACGTCGAGCTCGAAACGATTGTCGTGGACGGACAGGGCAGGAAAGTCCCGGCCGCCGACGTGCCGACGGAGAAGGAGACGGTCCTGACCACGCGGGCGGACCGTGCCGAGCTCGACAGCCGGCAGGTAACCGACATCCGCGACATCGACCGCCTTGCGCCCGGCGTCTCCTATGATCGCACTTCGCGAAGCTTCAATGTGCGCGGCCTCGACACCAGCCGCGTGCTGACCACCGTGGACGGCATCCGGGTGCCATGGATCGAGGACGGGGCGCGCGGCCTGACCGGCGGCGTGAACAGCGTCGACTTCGACACCCTGTCCTCGGTGGACATCGTGAAGGGCTCGGACTCCACGGTGTTCGGCTCCGGTGCGCTCGGCGGCGCGGTGGCGCTGCGCACGCTGGATCCCGAGGACATCATCAAGCCCGGCCGCAATTGGGGCGCGGTCACCCGCAGCGGCTTTGACAGCTCGGACGACAGCTGGCGCATTGACCAGGCGGCGGCACTTCGGGTCGGCCAGACCTTCATGCTCGTTCAGGGCGGATACCGCGCCGGCAACGAGCTCGAGAATATGGGGGATATCGACTTCTACGGCGCGACACGGACCGAGCAGAATCCGTCCGACTACGATCAGGAGAACGTGCTAGTGAAGCTGCACCACTACGTGGACGGCGGCCATCGCTTCGGCATCACAGGCGAGCACTTCAACCGCGAGGAAGAGATCGACAACCGGCTGGCCAGCACGGCGGCTTACCGGCAGGGCTCGGCGACAACCGACGAGACGGTCAAGCGCCAGCGCGTTTCAGTCGACTACCGCTATGATGGCGGCGGCGTGATCGATGAGGCCAGCGCCATCCTCTATTGGCAGCGCCAGCAGCTCGACACGGACTTCAGCGGCTTTCGTCTCGGCGCGAGCCGTCCTTTCGGTGATTACAGCCGCCTCACCGAGCGCGAGGAAGAACGTGTCGGACTAACCGGCAGCGCGCTCTCCATTCTGGACCTCGGCGGCGCTGAGCATCGCGTCGGCTATGGCGGTGAGCTGTTCGCCAGCAAGGCGTCCTCCTTCTCGTCGGGCCAGGACAATTGCCTGCCACCCCCCTACCCGCCTTTCGCCACCTGCAGCTTCCTCCACACCAACCAGGCGGACATGCCTGAAGTGGAGGGCACGACCTTCGGCGCATTCATCGAGGACGAGATCGGGCTGATGGGCGGGCGGCTCCGCGTGACCCCGGGCATCCGCTATGACTGGTACGAGGAGAAGCCGCAGGAGACCGCAGGCCTAGAGGACAATCCCAGCTTTCAGGGCGAACTGCCCGCGGATTCCAGCGATTCCGCGTTCTCCGGCAAGCTGCGCGCGGAGTATGATGTCGCGGCCGAGGTTACGGTCTATGCCCAGTGGGCGCAGGCATTCCGTGCGCCCTCCGCGAACGAGCTGTACCTGACCTATGGCGGTTCGGGCACCTATCTGCGGGTCGGCAACGAGGACCTTGAGCCAGAGACCAGCAATGGCTTCGATGTGGGGGTCAAACTAGGGGATGACGGCTTCGGCGGATCGGTCGGCGCGTTCTACAACCGATACAAGAACTTCATCGATGTCGTGCCCGTCACCGCGGCCGAATACGGCGTGCCGCCAGGCACCTATCCGCTCGGAATCACGCAGGTCGTCAACATCGACAATGTCGAGATCTACGGCGGCGAGGCCGCGATCCACTACCGCCACGAGTCCGGCTTCCGGACCTGGGGCGATCTCGGCATCTACCACGGCGAGGACATGGATACGGGCGTCGGACTGAACACGATCCCCGCCGCACGTGTGCAGATGGCGGTGGGCTATGAAGCCGCGCATTGGGGTTCGGACGTCATCATTACCGCCGCCGCCTCGCGTGATTTCAAGTCGGATGAGGGTGCGGTTGTCGACGGCTCGGACGTGGAAAACGCAGCCTCCGCCACGCCCGGCTATGCCATTCTCGACCTCACGGCCTGGTGGCAGCCGGACTTCGCCGAAGGCCTCACGCTGCGTGCCGGCGTCTTCAACATCCTCGACAAGACCTATTACAAGACGCTCGATGTCACGGCTGCGAACAAGCAGTACTTCTCGGAGCCGGGGCGTAATTTCAAGGTCAGCGCCACCTACCAGTTCTGACCGGCGACAGCCTTTCCCTTGGGCGGCAGAGATGCCGCCCGGCCATCATCGACAAGGAGAACCGCCGATGTTCATCGCCATGAACCGCTTCAAGGTCGCCAAGGAATCCACCGGGGATTTCGAGCAGATCTGGCTTGAGCGCGAAAGCCGGCTCAACGATCTGCCGGGTTTCGTGGAGTTCCACATGCTGCGCGGGCCGGAGCATGAAGACCATGTGCTCTATGCCTCACACACGGTGTGGCGCGAAAAGGCCGATTTCGAGAACTGGACCCGCTCGGACGCGTTCCGCGCCTCTCACGCCCGCCCGAACACCAGCGGCCGCGCGCCCACCTATATCGGCCATCCCCAATTTGAGGGGTTCGAGGTGTTCCAGCACATAACGGCCCAACGCTTGGCCGCGGAGTAAATCATTGCAGAGGTTCGCGTGACCCGGTGAGGTTGTGAGGACATCCGACACGGCGCACTGACGATGCCTCATTCAGGTGACTGGCTGGAGGTGCAGCCTGTCACGTCCAGACAGAGCGTCGCCCTGCACCTGCTCTGCCAGCCGCTCGGCATCGCGCCGCCGGACGTCCTCGACGGCTTCTTCGACGTCGACATCCGCGAAACCAAGGGCGCGCAGGCCCTCCGCTCCCATGAGGTAGGCGGATTCGACCGTTTCGCGGATCTGGTAGTCGACGCCGGCGCGGATCAGGTCCACCGCGTGGTCGCGGTCATAGCTTCGCACCAGCAGCCTCGCTTGGGGACATTCGTGCTGCAAGAGCTCCGCGATCTGCAAGGCGGCCTTCGGATCGTCGACGCAGATCATGATCGCATCGGCCTCTTCAGCACCGGAATGGCGAAGCACATCGAGACGCGTGCCATCGCCGAAATAGACCTTGAAGCCGTAGCGGTCGGCTTCGCGGATCCTGTCGGGATCCCGGTCGATGACCGCGAGCGAGACGCCCTTGGACAGCAGTGCCTGCGAGGCGATCTGGCCGAAGCGCCCGAAGCCGATGATGAGAACCCGCCCGCGCAGGTCCTGCGCCAGATCAACGCCATCCATGGCTTTGTCCGAACGGAGCAACCGCTCGGTGGCGATCATGACCAGCGGCGTCAGGGCCATGGACAGGATCACGACGGTCGAAAAAAGGGCGTTCTCCCGCGCGTCGATCACGCCGCCGGCGGTGGCCGCGGTGTAGAGCACGAACGCAAACTCGCCTCCCTGCAGGAACATCGAGGTTCGATGCAAAGCGCGGGGATTGGAACTGCGGAAGAGCCGGGCGACTGCGTAGACGGCGACGCCCTTCGCGATCATGAACGCGGTCAGCAGAGCGAGGAGAAGCCGCCATTCCGCAGCGACGATGGCGAGGTCGAGCGACATGCCGACGGCGAGGAAGAACAGGCCCATCAGCAGCCCACGAAACGGCTCGATGTCGCTCTCGATCTGATGCCGGTAGCTGGAACTCGAGAGCATCACGCCGGCGAGGAAGGCGCCCATGGCCATGGACAATCCGGCAACCTCCATGAGCAGCGCCGCACCCAGGACCACCACCAACGCGCCCGCCGTCAGAACTTCGCGCGTCCGCGCCTTCGCCAACACTGAGAAGAAGGGGTTCAGCGCCCAACGGGAGACCGCGAGAAGAACGCACAGCGCCGCTGCGGCCACCAGGACGCCGCTCCAACCCGCCTGCCCCTCCGACAACGGCGACAGAAAGGCCACGATTGCCAGGAGCGGCACGATCATCAGGTCTTCGAACAAGAGGATCGAGACAGACCTCTGGCCTTCAGGTGTCGCGATCTCGCCCCGTTCCTGCAGCACGGACATGATGACGGCGGTGGAGGACAGGACGAAGCCGGCGCCGGCAACGAAGGCGACGGGTGCGGAAAAGCCGAACAGGAGCGCGCCCGTCAGCGCAAGGGCCGCGATTGCGCCGGCGACCTGCACGAGGCCAAGCCCGAAGATCTGGCCGCGCATCGCCCAGAGCTTTGGCGGGCGCAGTTCCAGTCCGATCACGAACAGGAACATGACCACGCCGAGTTCCGAGAAGTGCAGCGTGGACTGCGCGTCGGTGAACAGGCCCAGCACGGACGGGCCCACCAGCACGCCGGCGGCGAAGTAGCCGAGGACGGACCCAAGACCCAGCCGCCGGAACAGCGGCACGGAAACCACCGCGGCACTCATCAGGACAAGTGCCGGGCCGATCGTGTGCCCCAAACCAGCCTCGGCCATGGAATCGTCCTCTGCTTCTGTGCTCTCCAAAAGCGGAGGCTACCAGAACTCTTCATGGCGGCGGATAGGAGACGCCGTCAGCCAAATTGTTGAACCGGCCTTCGCCTTCCGCAAGTCGAGAGCGGGCTGGATTACGACACAGGGTCGTGGATTCCAGCCCGCCATTTAGCTGGTCAGCCTGCCGCGCTTGGCACCGGCGTATTCAGCAATTGCTGTTCCCAGAGGTAAGCAATGCCCGTGCCGCCAAGATGCGAGATCAGCACCTCGGTCAAGGCTTCGACGTGCTCGGTGCGCGCCCAGTCGCGCTGCCACTCACCGGCCAGGGCCATCCAGGTCATGACATTTGCGCCAGCCGCGATCATGCGCTGGATGGCGACCTCGTGGGCCTCGGTGGAGACGCCGCCCGAGGCGTCTGTGATGACGGTCACGTCCCAGCCTTCGCCCAGCGCCTGGATGACGGGCATTGCAACGCAGACTTCGGTCCAGAGGCCGGCGATGATGAGCTGCTTGCGGCCGGTGGCCTTGACGAGATCGACCACCTTCTTGTCCTCCCAGGTGTTCACCCAGGTGCGGTCGATCACTTCCTGACCGGGGAAGACGTCCGTAATCTGCTTGAAGAGAAGGCCACCGCGGACTGCAAGCACGCTGGTGAGGATGGTCGGAACGTTGAAGGCTTTTGCCAGCTTCGCCAGTGCGGTCACGTTGTTGACCACGGCCTGGGGGTCATGGCTGTTCACGTTGGTCAGCTGAAAGGCCTGATGATCGATCAGGACGAGAACCGCGTCTTCAGGGCGGAGGAGGGAGTCGAGGCCGTTGCGAAAGGTCATGTCTATCCTCTGATGTCTTCAGCGATCTCTTCCAGACAGCACCGGCTGCTGGCGGCCCTTGTTTTGCCGTTCCTGCAGCAGCTACGGTAGCGCCGCCTGCCGGGAAGCTGTGTCGCAGAGCGGGGAACGCGCCATGGAGATCGAGGATCTGCAGACCTTTGTGGAGGTTGCCGATGCCGGAGGCGTTTCAGCGGCCGCGCGGCGGCTCGGTGTCTCCAAATCGATTGTCAGCCGGCGGCTGATGCGCCTGGAAGGCGATCTCGGCGTGCAACTTCTCGCGCGCACCACCCGCGGAGCGGCGCTCACCGAAGCCGGCGCCCTGTTCCGCGACCATGCAGCCCGCGCGTTTCTCGAGATCGAAACCGCCCGGCAGGCGATCGTTTCGGATGGGGAACTCTGCGGACGGCTTCGCGTCGCCATGCCGCTGACCTTCGGCCCTACGCATTTCACGCCCATGCTTGCGGAGATGTCGCATCGTCACCCGAAGCTCCACATCCACGCGTCCTACACCGACCGCTTCGTCGATCTCGTCGCCGAGGGGTTTGATTGCGCCGTCCGCTGCGGCACGCTGCGGGATTCCACTTTGATCGCACGCTATGTCGGGCCGATCCGGGGAACGCTGGTCGCGAGCCCGGCCTACATCAAGGAACATGGCGAGCCGGAAAAGCCGCAGGACCTGCTCACGCATTCCGTGCTCATGCAGGGCACGGAGAGCTGGCGCTTCTTGGATGGCGACGACATCGTCACCATCCAGCCCCGCGGTCACTTCAAGGCCGACAACGGCAGCGCCCTGGCGGTCGCCGCAGTCGCCGGACTGGGCATTGCTCAACTGCCCGATTGCATCATCCACGAAGAACTGGAGGCCGGTGCGCTCGTACCGGTCATGGCCCGTTATCCCTTGCCGCGCGCTGGAGCTTTCGTGGTGCGCCCACCCGGACAGCATCCCGAGCGGAAGATCAGGGTCCTCACCGAACTGCTGGTCGAACTGTTTCAGCGCGACCCGCGCTTCAGCGATCACTCGGCACGCGGTTAGGCTCCGAGCGCAGCGTCACGTTCCTCCCTGCGGAACACCGTTGCGCGCGATTTGCGTCTAGTTCCCGCCTCGGCTCAAGGGTAATGGGAAGCCAATGGCCCTGCTGGCAGCGGAGCTTGCGCGGCGAAAAAGACTCCCGGCCCGAACGCCCCGCTTTCATCAGCCAGTTTGCGTCCACCCACGGAGATCACCGCATGAGCTGGAACCCGGCCCTTGAACCGGCCTGCCCCGACGAGGTGTCGATCGACTCGATCGAGACCCTCATCGTTCCGCGCAGCCGCGACCTTGGCGGCTTCGAGGTGCGCCGTGCCCTGCCCGCGCCGAAGCGCCAGATGGTCGGCCCCTTCATCTTCTTCGATCAGGTCGGCCCGGCGGAGTTGCTCACAGGCCAGGGGATCGATGTCCGGCCGCATCCCCATATCGGCCTCGGCACCGTGACCTATCTGTACCGCGGCGACTTCCATCATCAGGACAGCACCGGTGCCGACCAGATGATCCATCCCGGCGCGGTGAACTGGATGGTCGCCGGGCGCGGCGTCACCCACTCCGAACGCACGACGCCGGAAGGCCGCAGCGGCCCCCAGAGCCTGTTGGGCGTCCAGACCTGGGTGGCCTTGCCGGAGAGCCACGAAGACGTGGCGCCGAGCTTCGAGCATCACGGCAAGGAAAGCCTGCCCGTGATTGAGGACCGGGGCGTGTCGGTCCGCCTGATCCTCGGGCGCGCCTACGGGGAGAACGCTCCCGCAACGATGTTTTCGGACACCTTCTATGCCGATGTCGCGCTCGAGGCCGGGCGCCTGCTGCCCATGCCGGACGATCACGAGGATCGCGGCATCTACATCATCGAGGGTTCGATCCTGATCGCCGGTCAGGAGTTCTCGGCATCCCAGATGATGGTCTTCCGCCCCGGGGACAAGATCACCGTCGCGGCCGGAAGCCGGGGCGCGCGGCTGATGATCCTGGGCGGCGCGACTTTTGGGGGGCCACGTTACATCTGGTGGAACTTCGTGGCGTCTTCGCAGGAGCGCATCGAGGAAGCCAAAGCGCAATGGCGTGCGCAGAACTGGGGCAAGGGACGCTTCGATCTGCCGATCAACGACCGCAACGAGCACATCCCACTGCCGGATTGACCACGCCATTACGGAGATCTCAGCGGCGGAAGTGCAGAGACGCGTGACGGGCTCTCTTCCGACCGCACGCATCGGCAGCATTGAAGTGGGGCCCTAATCTTTGCCGGGCAATTCCTGAGCTAGAGCTTTATCATCGGCCCAATGGCCGTCTTCTCCCGCGTGAAGTAGAAGCCGTCCGTTGCTATAGCTGCATCGGCGTCTTCCCGCTCCGGGAACCGGGCCGGTTCGACGCGCCGGAAGTCGTCCCAATAGCCCCGCTCATCGATCGTCGGCAGCGCGGTCAATCCATCCACCGGCATGACCGCCCAGATTTTGGAGCGCTCTGTTCCGCGCACCCAGTTCATGATGATCCATTCTCTCACATCGTGTCTCCAAGACTTGCGCTGGGTCCTGAACGGAGGATCGCGCGTCAGTCCTTCATGTAGTTCGGGAGCCAGGTGCTCAGTTCGGGCACCGCGATCAGCACGATGGTGAAGACCACGATCGTGACGAAGAACGGAATGTTGGCCCGGAACACCTGGATCTGATCGACGCCGGCAATGCGGCCGGCAATGATAGAGGCGATGCCGATCGGCGGATGCAGCTGCCCGATGACGACTGCCATCACCATCAGCACGCCGAACTGGATGAGGTCGATGTTGAAGGCGAGCAGCGTTGGCAGAATGGCCGGCACCAGCACCGGGATGAGCGGATCCAGCACCATGCCGGCGACCACCGCGAGCAGCACGAGGATGGCGATGCGCAGGAACATGCTGTCGGAGAACGTGACCGCTTCCACGAACGTTGCGAGAGCCTGGGGAACGCCGGCGTTTGCCAGCGCCACCCCGAGGGTTCCGGAGAGCCCCACCATGACAAGCAGTTCGCCGGAAAGCTGAACCGCAGAAATGCAGGACCTGTAGAATTCGGCCCAGCTCAGCGAGCGATAGATGAAGCCCGCCAGGGCTGCCGCATAAACCACGCCGAACGCGCTGCCCTCCGTCGGCGTGAAGACGCCGACCGAAGTGCCTCCGACGATGATGGCGGGCATGCCCATGGCCAGCAGACCGCGTCGGAAGGTCAGCGCGATCTCTGCGAAGGAGAGATCCCCGTGGCGTGGAAAGTTGCGGCGGCGGGCGAGGATGAAGACCACGCCCATGAACAACAGGCCGAGGATGATGCCGGGGATGAGGCCTGCCAGGAACAGCGCGCCCAACGATGTTCCCGTCACTGCGGAGTACAGGATCATGGGCGAACTCGGAGGGATCAGCGGCCCGACGCCGGAGGACGAGGCGCAGGTCGCCGCCGAGAACGCCGGCGAATAGCCTGCCCGCTTCATCGCCGGGATGGTGATCGACCCGGTGCCCGCAATATCCGCGGTGGACGAGCCGAACATGCCGCCCAGAAAGATGCTTGTCAGCACGTCGACCTGCGCAAGGCCGCCCTTCAGCCAGCCGACCAGCGAATGCGCGAAGTCGAACAGCCGCACCGATAGCCCGCCGACATTCATCAGCACGCCTGCCAGCACGAAAAGCGGAAGCGAAATCAGCGTGTAGTCGCTGATGCCGTTGACCATCGCCTGCGGCACGACGAGAGCCCACTGCCCTGCGATGACGAGACCGATGGCGACCGAGCCGAGCAGTGCCGCGACCATCGGCACTCCCCCGATCAGCATGACGACGAGGAGGCCAATTCCAAACAGAGCGCCGAACATGGATCAGGCTTCCTTCCGTGCGTCGCGGACGCCTTCGATCACGAAGGCGGCGAAGACGAGGCCCGCGCCTATGAGCAGCGCGGAGGTAAACCAGCCGGTCGGCAGGTCGAGGTAAAGCGTGGTGTCGCCGCCGAACATGGTGAGGTACTGGAATCCGCCGATCGCCAGAAACGCAAAGGCCGCGGCGGAGATGAACTGCGAGCCCACGATCAGCGCCCGCCGGGGGCGCGGCGGCAGCTTCTCGACGAAATAGTCGATGCGGATCATGTCGCGGCGGCGGATGGAGAGGTACACGCCCGACATCGCCAGCCACGGCATCAGCGAGACGATGATCTCATCGGCCCAGATAAAAGAATTGCTGAAGAGGTAGCGCGAGAGGGCATTGCAGAAGACGAGCATGGTCATGCTCAGAATACAGCCCGCGCCCACGGCCCCGATCACCCCGTCCACGATGCGCTCGATCAATGTGCCTTCGCCAGCGTCCCTGAGCTCGATTGTCCGCAGGGCCTCGTAATCGGGCTGCAACCGGACAGGTGTTCCGTCGCCGGCATAGTCCACGGGCTCGCGTGGGCTCGTACTCATCGGGGTCCGTCCTCAAACGTTGTGGACGCGCGGCGCCGTGGCCGCGCGTCCGGAGTGTCACTGCGCGGCAGCGGCGAGGACGTCCTTGGCGAGTTGCTCGCCTGCGATCTTGCCGACGGCGGCGTAGAGCGGCTCTGATTTTTGCTTGAAGCTCTCGAGGTCGATCTCGGAGACGGTGATCTTCCCGCTGTCGCGGAGCTTCACGACGAGGTCGGCATCCTTGGCCGCACCCATCTCCCGCACCTTCTTCGCGGCATCGAGTGCAGCTTCCTTCACGGCCGTCTTCTGCGCGTCGCTCAGGCTCTCATATTTCTTGAGGTTCATGACCAGAGTACAGGGTGTGTAGACGTGGTTCGAGATCGAGATGTGCTTCTGCACTTCGTGGATAGAGCGGATGACGATGTCGTCCAGAGGGTTCTCCTGCCCGTCGATCGTGCCGCTCTGCAGCGCCAGGTAGACCTCCGAAAAGCTCATATTCATCGGGGAGGCGCCGAGGGTCTTGAACATGAGCACGCGGGTCGGGCTGCCCGGCACGCGGATCTTCATGCCCTTGAAGTCGGCGGGGGTCTTCACGGCGCGAACATTGTTGGTGATCTGGCGGAAGCCGATCTCGCCGAAGGCCAGCACTTCAAGGCCGGCGCGCTCGCGCATCGAGGTGCGGAGCCGCTCGCCGATCTCTCCGTCGACGACCTTCGCCACGGCGGCGCGGTCCTTGAAGATGAAGGGCATGTCGAAGACGGACCAGCTCTTGTCGAGACCCACTGCGTCCGAACCCATGGGGTAGACGTCGATCTGGCCGGTGCGGATTTGCTGCATGTGGACGTTCTCGTCGCCCAGTGCGCCCGAGTGGAAGAACTCGTATTCGAAGTCCGCCCCGAGCTTGGCCTTCAAGTTGTCCGCAAAGGTCTGCATCAGCACCGTGTCCAGCGCACCCTGGGGCGAGTCACCGGCCATCCTCATCTTCAAGGGTGCGGCGAATGCCGGCATGCCGAGGAGCACGGTGCCCAGCGCAGCGGCGAAGATCGAGCGGGCGAAAGTTGCGCGGTTCATGTCTGGCTCCTGAAGGATACGGGCCTGGAAGCCCGCTGCTGGAACCATAGATCGAAGTAATGCGTCAGACGCGTCAATGTTATTTTGAACAATTATCCCGGATGCGTGAATGTTTGTGCAGTTGACGCGTTTTTGTGCGGACGACTGATGAAGCACTGATCATGGTATCAGCATCGATAACAAGTAGAAACGGCCTCGACTTGCGAGCTTTACAGCGCGCAATCCGAAGCTATCTTGTATTCATCCGATGCGTATTGACGATGAGAAATTGATCTGCCGTCCGACGCCCTCATCAGAGCCGTCAAGCATCTCGATCATTGGAACGATCGCAACTAGTAAAATCAAGGGCGCTGGATCAGGTTTTCCGAATACACGGCTGGTCTCACCTCAGCTTTTCGGAGCCGAGGCTTTCGACAATCATGTCCTCGCACGACTGGACCCCCCGGACGTGATCCCGGATGTTCGACCGAATTGCGAGGCGAGCCATGATTCAAGAACATCTTCCGTTCCGTCCGGATGGCGACGGCTACAAGGCGCGGATCGGCCTGATCTACATCGCGTCCAGCGTCGTGATGGAAGCTGAGATGTGGGCCATGGCCGCGGAAGGCGTCTCCGTGCACACGACGCGCATCCATCTGCCGAAGGTGACGATCGAAGGCATCGAAGAGATGATGGGCACGCCTGTGCTGGAGCAGTCCGCCCGCCTGCTCGGATCGGCGCCCATCGACGTGCTGTGCTTTGGCGGCACGAGCGCCTCCTTCCTGCGCGGCACAGCGTATGACCATGCGCTGACGGCCAAGCTGAAGGAATGGGCGCCCGGTCCCAAGATCACCACCGCCTCGACGGCGACCCTGGCCGCCCTCGCCGAGGTAGGTGCCGGCAAGATCGCCCTTGCGACACCTTATGTCGATGAGATCCACCAGCGCGCCATCCGCTTTCTCGAGGAAAACGGCCACGAAGTCGTGCGCCATGGCAATCTCGGCATCGACAAAGACCACGCGCTGGCCGATGTGCCGCTGGAGCAGGTCTTCGATCATGTGCTCTCGGTCGACCATCCCGACGCGACGGCGATCTTCATCAGCTGCACCAATTTCCGCTCGGTCGGCGCCATCGAGGCGCTGGAGGACAGGTTGGGCAAGCCGGTCATCTCCGCCGTCCAGGCCTCGTTCTGGCACAGCCTCGACGTGCTCGATGTCAATGGCGCGAAGCCCGGCTACGGTCGCCTCTTTGCACGCCGCCTAGCTGGAGGCTGAACAAGCCCGGGGTGCCACCGCGACCAGCGCCGCAGTTGGGGGGTTCCCGGCTTCGCGATCGTCGTCATGGCGAACGACATGCGGGCCAGGGCTTCTGACTGCATCGGCAGTCTCGCTGAGGCCAGGAATGCTGCCCCAGGCAGGCCGGCATCGATAACTCGCCCCGGCTCATCCTATCTGAGAACGCCGACCGTGAGTCGGGATCGACTCGATATCACCAGCGGTAGATAATTGTTAAGTTAGCAATCCCCTCCAGGGGGATTGCATTTGACTTAACCCCACCGGGGGGATAGGAGCGACAGATGTCCGCTGATCATATTCACACTCACCACGCCGACATCGCGAAACGGCTGAAGCGAGCGGAAGGCCATTTGCGGACTGTCGTGACGATGATCGAGGGCGGCCGATCCTGCCTGGACATCGCCCAGCAGCTCCATGCGGTCGAGAAGGCCATCGGACAGGCCAAGCGGACGCTGATCCAGGACCATCTGGATCACTGCCTTGAAGAGACCGTCGGCGCTCTGCCCCGCGACAAGCGAGGACCGATCGACGAGTTCAAGGAAATAACGAAGTATTTATGAGGGGTTGAGGGATGGACGGGTTTTCGGAGCTGATCCAGCAAGGTGCGGGCAACGCCTGGCTGTTCATTCCCAGTGCAATCCTGCTAGGCGCACTGCATGGGCTTGAGCCCGGCCATTCCAAGACAATGATGGCGGCGTTCATCATCGCCATCAGGGGCACGGTGGCACAGGCCGTCATGCTCGGAATCGCCGCGACGATCTCGCACACCATCGTCGTGTGGGCGATCGCACTGACCGGCATGTACCTCTATCAGGGCCTCGACGCGGACACGGTCGAACCCTACCTGCAGCTGGTCTCCGGCGCGGTCATCGTGGCCATGGCGCTGTGGATGATCCAGCGGACCTATCAGGACCAGCAGGCCGCGAAGGAGGTCGAGGGTCAGCACCACGATCACGACCATGGTCACAGCCACGATCATGATCACGATCATGCTCACCCGCATGCCGCCGACGAGAATATCCGGAAGATCGACACCGGGCATGGCCTTCACAAGCTGGTTCTGAACGAGGACTCAACGGGGGCGCACTGGCGCTTCTCACCCGAGCGCGGCAAGCCCTGGACCGCCGGCGAGGTCTCCCTCAAGACCGAGCGTCCCGACGGCCGCGAGCAGACCTTCACCTTTGCGGAGAAGGCCGGCTACATCGAGAGCGTCGAGGCTGTCCCTGAGCCGCATGACTTCATGGTCCGGCTGGTCCTGGGTCATAAGGATCACTCCCACGACTTCGACGTGTCCTTCCTGCAGAGCACCGAAGGTTCGGACCATGCGCACGAGGATCTTCAAGGTCTCGCGCTCGGTGCCGCAGGTTACCAGAATGCGCATGAGCTGGCTCATGCTCGTGATATCCGCAAGCGCTTCTCCGGCGAGCGCACGGTCACGAACTGGCAGATCGTGCTCTTCGGCCTCACCGGCGGTCTCATTCCCTGCCCCGCGGCAATCACGGTGCTGCTGCTCTGCCTTCAGCTGAAAGAGATTCCGCTCGGCGCGGTGCTGGTACTTTGCTTCTCCATCGGGCTGGCGATCACGCTGGTTGCGGTGGGCGCCGCTGCAGCCATAGGCGTTCGCCATGCAACGAAACGGATCAGCTGGTTCAACGCGGCGGCAAGACGTGCGCCGTACTTTTCCGGTGCGCTTCTCGTGGTCGTTGGCCTCTATGTGGCCTGGCATGGCTACGAGGGCGTTTCAGACCTTCAGGCAGGAGCGTCTGTTTCCCAGACGCAGCGGACCTGAGGGCCACTTGAGGATGGAAATTCAACGCGCGCCTTCAGCCATCAATCGTAACGCGTTTCGACCTTCCCAAGTCCTCGGATCTGTCCTTCGACATGGGTCCCCGGCTGGACATAGATCAGTCCGGTCAGCGACCCTGTTGTAACGATCTGGCCGGGCTGCAAGCCGCCGCAGTGTTCGCCTATAACGTTCGCGAAAGCGAGGAACACTGAGAAGGCGTCGCCGCCCGGTACTCGCTGGCGTCCCGAAACAACGGACACACCGTTCAACCGAAGATCCACCTCCGGCTCCGCGAGGTCGGGATCCTCCGCCGTGATCGGTTCGGCCCAGACCAAACCCGCGTTGATCTGATTGTCGGCAAGTTTCAGGAGATCGGACATCGTCTCGAAACCCTCGATCCGGCCATCGACCACTTCGATGACGGGAACCGCAGTGACCGACGCCCGCACTGCGGCTTCGAAGTCCGGGGCGTCGAAAGGCGGCAACGGCAGTTCGATCCTGAAGCCTATTTCAAGTTCGATGCCGCAGCTCGCGAACTCACTGGAGCGGAACACGGAGCCCGACGGCCGCAATGCCCCGTCAAGGATCGGTGCGCAGATGACCGGCGCGCTGGCGCTTTTCCGGCCTGTCTTGAATGCTCGCGCTGGCCCAAATGCCTCGCAAACCCGCGCTTGCACAGCATAGGATCCGGCCTCATCCAGAGACCTGCCAAGTGCATCCGCTTCCATCCTCGAGAGGCGCACCCTTGCACGGCGGGCGGCGATCAGCCGATCTGCCAGTTCGTCAGCCACGCCATTCGCATTCGACATTTTATGACTTTCTAAGTGGAGGCCAGGGCGCGCGAGCGCATGAAAGCGCATCAGCATCTTCCAACGTGATTGGCAGCGAAAGGGCAAGCTGGGGAGTGGCAGTCGGGCGGGAGCCGTCGAGCGCCCATGACCGGCAGGCGCACCTCTTCACCGAACTAGGTGTTGTCGATTGTCGACAATTCTGTCAATTTGCGCTGCATCAGCTGGCGCGGTGAAGGGTATGATGGTGGCTTCTTTCAGCGGGATGCACGAACGCTTTCGGAGCGGAGAACTGACCCCGCGCGAAGCGCTGGAGGGGGTCATCGCGTCCATCACGGCGCGGGAGCCGCAGTTAAAGGCCTTCGCTTTTCTCGATCCGGACCTGAGCCGCGCGGCCGCCGACCTGTCCACGCAGCGCTATCGGGCCGGCCGCCCACTGAGCGTGTTCGATGGCTGTCCTGTCGGCATCAAGGACATCATCGAGACGAAGGACATGCCGACCGGGAACGGCAACCCAGCCTTCGCAGGCAGGCGGACCGGGCGCGATGCAGCCTGCGTGGACGCGCTGCGGCGGGCGGGGGCGATCCCCTTCGGCAAGACGGTCACCACTGAATTCGCAATCGGGTTCTCGGGCCCGACGGTCAATGCACATGACCCGGAGCGCACCCCCGGAGGCTCGTCGAGCGGCTCGGCAGCAGTTGTCGGGGCAGGCCTGCTCCCTGTGGCACTTGGAACGCAGACGCAAGGATCGGTCCTGCGGCCAGCATCGTTCAATGGCTGCATCGGCTTCAAGCCGACACTGGGAGCACTTCCGCTCGGTGGCGTGCACCCACTTTCGGCCAGTCACGACCATCTCGGCGTCTTCGCCAACGATTTTGACGATCTCTGGGGAATCGCCTCTTTGATCTCCGACTACGGAAGCCCCGGCTTCGCCGGCCTCCAGGGGGCCGCGGCCCGTGCCCCGGACGGCCGGCGTCCGAAACGTCTGGTGCGACTGCACCTCTCCGCGTGGAACGAGATCGAAGAGGCGCATCGCGCCATCCTGGACCGTGAATTCGAGATCCTCGCGGCTCAAGGCATCGAGATCCTGGACCGAACATCGGACCCGGCCGTGCAGGCGCTGGAAGATGTTCTCGACCGCGACGTCGCGGTGTCGATGGACATGGTCGCTTGGGAGATGCGCTTTCCTTTCCGCGGCTATGTGGAACGTCACGGCGATCAGATCGGGGAGCGTATCCGCAACCTCTTGGCCCGCGCGGAGGAACTCCGGCCGGAAGACTACGAACGCTCCCTCGCCAAGCAGAAGGCGGCCCGGACCCTCGTCACCGAGACGCTGGCACGTCTCGATGCCGACGCTTTTGTGCTTCCGGCCGCGGCTGGCCCGGCGCCGAAGGGCCTGATCAACACGGGAAGCCGCGCGCACCTCGTCTACTGGTCGTGGCTCGGCTTTCCGGCCATTTCGCTGCCGATCATGAAGGCCGATGGCATGCCCTGGGGTCTTCAGGTCGCAGGAATTGCCCACGAGGATGCCAGCCTCTGTGCATTGGCCCGGTGGGTGCTGGAGAACCGCGCGTCATGAAAAACGGGCGCGAACTGGAGATCGGCACGGCTCCGCCAGCCCATCTGGCGGCCGCGCCGATAGAGGACGAGGAAGTGGACGACGCGCTCGCTGGCGGCGCTGGGCACAGTAGCCCTCGCAGCGGTGCGCCTCAGGAGCGCTTCAATGCATTACCGGTTCCGGTTACCGCCGGGACAGGCGTGCTGATTGCAGCTCTTGGCGGCTATCTCGCTACGACGACCGGCATTCCCCTGCCCTGGCTGCTCGGCGCACTCTTTACGACCGCTGCAATTGCGCTGCTCGGCGTCACATTCCGCATTCCAACCTGGATCCGGCAGGCCGGGCAGGTTGTGGCGGGCTTCGCGGTCGGAGTGCTGTTCACGCCCGAAGTTGGATATCGCGTGCTGCAACTCGGCTGGCTGATGGTGCTGGGAGGTCTGGGCTCGATCCTCGCTTCCGTTGCGATTTCCGTCTTGATGGCGCGCATCACGGGCTGCGATCGCAAGAGCGCCTTCTTCGCCATGATCCCCGGCGGGCTCGCCGAGATGGCCGGGCTCGCGCATCAGTTCGGCGCGAACATCACGGCGGTCTCCGTTTCACAGAGCCTGCGCATCGTCATCTTGGTGGTCACGGTGCCGCCGGCTTTGACCATGCTGGTGGGCAGCACCGGCGGCCATGCTGCGCACCCGCCGGCGCTGGGTGCACCTTGGCTAGCTGGCGGGTTGATCGTCGCAGCCTTGCTGTCCATCCTGCTGGTGCGGTTGCGCGTCTTCAACGCCTTCCTCATCGGCGGGCTTGCAGCGGGCATCGCCATGGGCCTCTCCATGCCCGCGCCCGTTTCGGCTCCGGACTACGCCCGCGCTTTCGCGCAGGTCGCGATCGGCGTTGCACTCGGAGCGAAGTTCCAGTGGATCACGCTGCGCGCCATGGGCCTGCGCTTCCTGCCGGCCACCGTGCTGTGCACGCTCCTGCTGCTGCTCGCCAACGTTGGGCTAGCCTGGATGATGTCCGGCCACGTGCCCTATGCGACGGCGGTGCTTGCCACCTCCCCCGGCGGTGTGGCGGAGATGTCGCTCACGGCCGAAGCGCTCAATCTGATCGCTCCGCTCGTCACGGCCTGGCACCTCGTGCGGATCGTGCTGGTTGCCGTGCTCACCGCTCCGCTGTTCAGGCTCTACAGCCGCGTCGCCTGATCCGTCTCGGCTCCGGGCATCTGCCCGGTGTCGCTGTACCAGTGCTTGTTGCGCTCGATATGGGCGCGCATCTCGTGGCGTGCAGCATCGGGATCTTTCGCGCGGATGGCGGCCAGGAGGCGGCGGTGCTGGTCGTTCGAGCGCGCGAGATCGGTTTCGGTCCGCAGCCGGCTGCGCCGGTAGATGTGCAGCTTCATGGACGCGCTGCGATAGATCTGGCGCATATGCTCGTTGCCGCAATGATCGGCCAGGAACGCGTGGAAGGCAAGATTACTGGCGTAATAGCCATCCGGGTCGGGCACGGCGGCGCGGGCTTCCATTTCCGCCACCAGACGCTCCAGTTCCAAAACCTCCTCCGGACCGGCGGAGGCCGCGACCTTTGCCGCCATCTCGGCCTCGATGACGGCGCGGACCTCATAGAGCTCCAGCGCCTCTTCAAGATCGATGGTGTGGACGAAGACGCCGCGATTGCGGATCGCGATCAGCAGCCCGGCCTGCACAAGCGCACGGCAGGCCTCGCGAACGGGCGCGCGGCTTACACCCAAACGCCCGGCAAGCGCCGCTTCCGCCACGCGCTGACCCGGAGCGAGATCCCCGCGCACGATCTGCGCTTCAAGCTCCGCCATCACGGCCTCGGTGAGAGAGGTCGTCGTCAGGACCTCCAGCGCGTTTGCCGCGTGAGCGCGTCCTTCCTTGCTTGAGATCTGCGTCACGCCGTCAGCCGATCTCGTTGAAATAGTGGATGTCCGAGACGGCACGCATGCGCCGGAACTCGATCACCGCACCGCCGAGATCGAAAGCCTTTCGCATCACCTCGAGGATCGGGCTACCGACGGTGAGCTTCAGGATTTCGGCATCCTCCTCCTCGGCGGCGCTGGCCTGCACCCGCTCTTCCACGCGGCGGATGATGATGTGGAATGCACGCTCGATGAGCCCGTAAATGCTTTCCGGCTGGATGTTGTTGATGATCGCGGCCACGTTCGGGCAGCGCTCTTCCAGAATGGCGATGTGTTCCAGCACCGCAGGCTGCCCCTCGTGGCTGCGCAGGCGCAAGATGCGGACGATGGCCGTTCCACGCTTCACGTTGAGACCCTTGGCCTCGATCGCGTTGGCGCGCGCCGGCGTGCAGGACATGTAGGAGGTGCTGTAGGCCGCCTTTGTGTTCTCGCCCACATGCAGCCGATAGAAGCGGAACGGCTCATAACGCTCGTCGTTGCGGGCGATGGTGGTGCCGCGACCGCGCTGGCGCACCACGAGCCGCTCGAGCACCATCTCCTCGATGGCCTTGCGCGCGGTGCCGACGCTGACCCGGTATTCCTGGGCAAGGGCGACCTCGCTGGGCACCAGTTCGCCCGGCCGCCACTCACCGCTCATGACACGACGGACGAGGTCTTCCTTCATCTGCCGGTAGAGCGGCTTCGCGCCTTCCCTGCGCCCCTCGGTCGCCACAGCCTGGTCCATGCGATTCCTCCGCGAGGACGAGGTTAAGTCATCGCTGTGCAAACACCTACCGGAACCATGAACGCTACGCCACGCCGCTGAGCACGCATGCACGCGCGGGCGCCGAGCGTCCGGCATTGCGCGCGAAGTCGTCACTTGGCTGAAATTTGCGCGGCATCTGCTCAGTTTTCGCGCCCCGAAAGCCGGCGGCACGCGTTGACCGCTCCGCACCACAGCTAGAGAATAAACTCTATAGTTTTGGGGCTGTGGGGAGGTTCAGGATGAGCGCGCGCCGATTGACCACTTTGTTCGCGGGAGCGCTGGCAACAGCCCTCTTCGCCGCTCCGGCCCTCGCGCAGGGCACGCTTCGGGTCGCGATGACCCTTGCCGATATTCCCCTGACGGACGGCGCGCCCGACCAGGGCACCGAAGGCGTTCGGTTCAGCGGCTACACCATCTACGATCCGCTGGTGTCCTTCGACCTGTCGAGCGCCGACAAGGCAGCCGAGCTTCGTCCGGCGCTTGCCACGGAGTGGAAGGTCGACGACACCGACAAGACCAAGTGGGTCTTCAAGCTGCGGCAGGGCGTCAAATTCCACGACGGCTCGGACTTCAACGCCGACGCCGTGATCTTCACGCTGGAGCGCACCTTCAACAAGCAGTCGCCGACCTATGACGCGAGCTTCAACCGCCAGCTCCAGGCCTATCTGCCGAGCCTCGGCAACTGGCGCAAGATCGATGACTACACGGTCGAGTTGGGCACCAAGACACCCGACTCGCTGTTCCCCTACCAGCTGACGCGCCTGCTCGTCGTTTCGCCCGCGCAATATGAGAAGCTCGGCCGCAACTGGGCCGCCTTCCGCGAAAAGCCGTCCGGCACGGGTCCGTGGAAGATGGAAGCGCTCGTGCCGCGCCAGCGCATGGAGCTGGCCGCGAACAAGGGCTATTGGGACGCGGCTCGCGTGCCGAAGCTGGACAGCCTGATCCTGTTGCCGATCCCCGAGGTTTCGGCGCGCACTGCGGCCCTCCTCTCGGGTCGTGCGGACTGGGCGGAAAGCCCCTCCCCCGACACGGTGGAGAAGCTGAAGGGCGGCGGCTTCGTCGTCTCCGGCAACGCCATCCCCCATATGTGGCCCTACACGGTGAGCCAGCTTCCGGATTCCCCCTTCGCGGACATCCGTGTGCGCAAGGCGCTGAACCTGGCCGTGGACCGCGATGGCATGGTCGAGGTGCTGAACGGCCTCGCCGTCCCGTCGGTCGGCAACGTCACGCCCGACAGCCCGTGGTTCGGCACGCCCAGCTTCAAGGTGAAGTACGATCCCGACGAGGCGCGCCGCCTGCTGAAGGAGGCGGGCTACGGACCCGACAAGCCGCTGACGGTGAAGGCCGCCATCTCCACCGCCGGCTCCGGCCAGATGTATCCGCTCCTCATGAACGAGTTCATCCAGGAGAACTTCCGCGATGTCGGCGTGAACCTGCAGCTCGAGGTCTTCGAATGGGAAGCCCTGCGCGCACGCCGCCGTGCCGGCGCCCAGGGTCCGGAGAACAAGGGCATCACCATGCTGAACAACAGCTGGAACAGCATGGACCCCTACGCCGCCCTGCTGCGCTTCCTCGGTCCCGGCGAGATCCCGCCCGCTGGCACCAATTGGGGCAATATCAGCGATCCCGAGATAGAGGCGCTGGTCGATCAGGTCCGCAACGAGTTCGACGCCAAGAAGCAGGATGAACTGCTGGCCAGGATCCACACCCGCCATGTGGACCAAGCCAACTTCATCTGGGTCGTCCACGATGTCGGCTCGCGCGCCCTGTCGCCCAAGGTGAAGGGCCATGTCCATGCCAAGAGCTGGTTCGTGGACTTCTCGCCCATCTACATGCAGTAGCCGGAAAGCTGCCGACGATGCTGTTCTACATCGCCCGCCGCCTGCTCTACTCGATCCCGATCGCCATCGGCGTGACGCTCATCGTGTTCTCCCTGGTGCACATCGCACCGGGGGATCCCGTCAGCGCCATCCTGCCGAACGAGGCGACGGCCGAAATGGTGGAGCAGGCCCGCAAGGATTACGGCCTCGATAAGCCCTTCGTCGTCCAGTACGCGATCTGGCTTGGCCATGCGGCAATCGGCGATCTGGGCACGTCGATCGGCAGCGGACGTCCCGTGTTCGACGAGGTTGCCGGCGCCGTCGGCAACACCGTCATCCTCGCGATCAGCGCCGGACTCGTGGCCTGCATCATGGGCTTCGTGCTCGGCATGGTGGCGGGGCTGTGGCGCGACCGTCTGGCGGACCATCTCGTCAGCCTCTTCACCATCTCCGGGGTCAGCCTGCCGCATTACTGGCTGGCGATCCTGCTCGTCATCATCTTCTCCGTGAACCTGTCCTGGCTGCCGCCGCTCGGTATAGGCCCCGACACCTCCGATGGCTGGCGCCCCGACTGGGCCCATCTCCAGCACCTGATCCTGCCCACCATCGCCACCGCCGCGATCCCGATGGCCGTGATCGCCCGCACCATGCGCGCCGCCGTGGTCGATGTGCTGGACCAGGACTTCGTCACCACGCTTCGGGCCAAGGGCCTGCTGCCGCGCCGCGTGCTGTGGCACGTCGTGCGCAACGCGCTGCCCACCACGCTGGCCGTCATGGGCCTCCAGCTCGGCAACATGCTCGGCGGCTCGGTGCTGGTCGAGACCGTGTTCGCCTGGCCGGGCACCGGCTTCCTGCTCGCCAGCGCCATCTTCCAGCGCGACCTGCCGCTGCTTCAGGGCACGATGCTCGTGCTGGCGATGTTCTTCGTCATCCTCAACCTCGCGGTCGACCTGCTCCAGAGCTGGACCGATCCACGCATTCGGAGGGCCTGACCATGCACGGAGCCCTTTCGCCCGCAGCCGACGCGCTCGCATCCGAGGTTCCGCCCGCGCCGCAGCGCCACCAGAGCTATCTTCGCGTCGTCTTCGGCCGTTTCCTGCGTCAGCCCATCCCCGTGATCGCGGCGGTCATCCTTCTTGCGATCATACTGGCAGCCGTGGGAGCCGATCTGGTCGCCCCGCATGACCCGTTCCAGACCAGGGTCAGCCGCCGGCTGGCCGCGATCGGGACCTCGGACCGGCTGCTGGGCGGCGACGAACTTGGCCGTGACGTGCTGACCCGGCTGATCTATGGCGGGCGCATCTCGCTCACCATGGCCATCGTACCGGTGGCGATCGGGCTGTTCATCGGCGGCTTCCTCGGCATCCTCGCCGGCTATGCCGGCGGGCGCGTGAACATGGCCATCATGCGCGCCATGGACGTGTTCTATGCCTTCCCGTCCATCCTGCTGGCCGTGGCCATCGCCGGCGCGCTTGGGCCGGGTCTCGTCAACGGCATCCTTGCGCTGTCGCTGGTGTTCATCCCGCCCATCGCGCGCATGGCCGAAAGCGTCACCACGCAGGTGCGCGGCTATGAATATGTCGTCGCCGCACGCCTCTCCGGCGCCTCCACGGTGCGCATCCTGCGCGAGCACGTGCTGAGCAATGTCGCGGGGCCCATCCTCGTCTTCTCGTCGAGCCAGGTCTCCGTCTCCATCATCGCGGCGTCCGGCCTCAGCTTCCTGGGTCTCGGCGTCTCGCCGCCGCTGGCGGACTGGGGGCTTATGCTCTCGGCGCTGCGCCAGTCGATCTACGTCAACCCATGGGTCGCGGCCCTGCCCGGCGCGATGATCTTCATCACGTCGATGAGCTTCAACCTCGTGAGCGACGGCGTCCGCAAGAGCATGGAGGTGCGGCGATGAGCCTGCAGCTTTCCCGTCCTGCCCCGCTCCGCCAGATCGAGGATCGCGGCGGTCCCGCCCAGCCGCTCCTCATCGCGAAAGGTTTGCGCAAGTGGTTCCGCCTGTCGGGCGGGCTGTTCGGCCGCGCGGCCACCGTGGTTCGCGCCGTGGACGATTTCGACCTTGAGGTGAAGAAGGGCGAGACCGTCGGCATTGTGGGCGAGTCCGGGTGCGGCAAGTCCACGGCCGCCCGGCTCATCTCCGGCATCACGCCCGCCGACGAGGGCGAGGTGGTGCTGGACGGTGAAAGCTTCTTCGCTCCACGCAGCCGCATCAGCCGCGAGCAGCGCCGCGCCGTGCAGATGGTGTTCCAGGACAGCGCGTCCTCGCTCAACCCGCGCATGACCATCACCGAGACCATCGCCTTCGGGCCGCGCGCCCACGGGGTCTCGCGGGCCGAGGCGCGGGACTATGCTCTGGACCTGCTCGCGGGCGTGGGCCTGCCGCCGTCCCGCTTCGGCGAGCGCTACCCCGTCGCGCTTTCGGGAGGACAGCGGCAGCGCGTCAACATCGCGCGTGCCATCGCCATGCGGCCGCGCCTGCTGGTGCTGGACGAGCCGGTGTCGGCGCTCGACAAATCGGTGGAAGCCCAGGTGCTGAACCTTCTCGTGCGCATGCGCGAGGAGCTCGGCCTCAGCTACGTCTTCATCTCCCACGACCTCAATGTCGTGCGCTACATCTCCGACCGTGTCATCGTGATGTATCTCGGCCAGATCGTGGAGCAGGCCGATGCCGGCGACCTGTTCGCCACGCCGCGCCACCCCTATACGCGCGCCTTGTTCGCCTCGAAGCCGTCGCTCGATCCGCGCCACCGCGTGCAGGTGGCACCGCTGGTCGGGGATCCGCCCGATCCGGTCAATCCGCCGAGCGGCTGCCGTTTCCGCACCCGGTGCCCCATCGCCGAGCCGCTGTGTGCCGCCGCCAAGCCGCCGCTGGACATCATCCCCGGTTCGGGAGACGGCCACCGCGCGGCCTGCTGGGCCGCGATCCCCGGCTCCGGGCATAGCCTGTCTGCCAATGCGGGAGTGCTGCAATGAGCGACGCAGCCAATAGCGCGCCGGTCCTCGAGATCACCGACCTCGACGTGTCCTTTCCGGCCCCTTCGGGCTGGGTGCCGGTGGTGCGCGGCATCGATCTCTCGGTCGAACGCGGTCGCGTCCTCGTCCTCCTCGGCGAGTCCGGCTCGGGCAAGAGCGTCACGCTGCGCGCCGCGGTCGGCCTGCTGCGCGGCGAAGGCGCGCGTGTCTCCGGCAATGTCCGGGTGGACGGTCGCGACGTGATGGCGATGGGCCCTCGCGAACTGGCCGACCTGCGCGGCAATCGCGTTGGCTTTATCTTCCAGGAACCGATGACGGCGCTCGATCCCGTCTTCCGCATCGGCGACCAGATTGCCGAGACCGTGATGCGCCATCGCGGCGTGACGCAGGAGAAGGCCTGGGCGCGCGCCAAGGAGCTGTTCGACCTCGTCCAGATCCCCTCCGCCGAGCGCCGGCTGCGCGCCTACCCCTCCGAACTGTCGGGCGGGCTGCGCCAGCGCGCGATGATCGCGATGGCGATGAGCTGCGACCCTGCACTGCTGCTGGCCGACGAGCCGACGACCGCGCTGGACGCCACCGTGCAGATCCAGGTGCTGCTGATCCTTCGGCGGATCCAGAAGGATCTCGGCACCTCCGTGGTCTTCGTCACCCATGATCTCGGCGTCGCGGCGGAGATCGCGGACGATGTCGCGGTCATGTATGCCGGCCGCATCGTGGAACGGGGACCCGCCGAACAGGTGCTGCTGGCGCCGCGTCATCCCTATACGCGGGCGCTCACCGGCTGCGTGGTGCAAGGCAGCTATCGCGACAATGTGCTGGGTGAGCTCACGGGCTCTCCGCCGGATCTCAGCCGTCTCGGCGCGGGCTGCAGCTTCGCGCCGCGCTGCGCGGACCGCATCGACCTCTGCGCCGAAGCCGAACCGCACAGCACCGAGGCGGTACCCGGCCACCGCACCTCATGCCTGAGGATCGCGGCCGGTGCATGACGACAAGAACATGATGAAGACGTGGAGGACGTGACGTGAACGTGCAAAGCCGCATTGGCGCGGAGAGCCTGACGGCCCTCGACGCGCGCTGCCAGATCGAAGACGGTACGCTGACCGCCTCGCATCTTCTCGAAGCCTGCCTTGAGCGGATCGACGCCCGCGACGACGCGGTGAAGGCGTGGGTCCACATTGACCGCGACGGCGCCCGCCGCACCGCACGGGAACTGGACGCGGGTCCCAGCCGGGGCCTGCTCCACGGCATCCCCTTCGGCGTCAAGGACATCATCGACACCTGGGACCAGCCGGCCACCTATGGCTCGCCGATCTACAAGGGCCACCAGCCGCCATGGGACGGCTCGACCGCCGCGCTGCCGCGCGCAGCCGGCGCGGTGCTGCTGGGCAAGACGGTGACGACCGAGTTCGCCAATCGCCATCCCGGCCCGACGATGAACCCGCACAATCCGGAGCACACGCCGGGCGGGTCATCTTCCGGCTCCGCCGCCGCCGTGGCCGATCATCAGGTGCCGCTCGCCATCGGCACCCAGACGGGCGGCTCGGTGATCCGCCCCTCCGCCTATTGCGGCGCCTATGGCTACAAGCCGAGCCTGCAGCATTTCGGCAATGCCGGCGTGCGCACCAACACGGCGAGCTTCGACACCGTCGGCATCATGGCGCGGTCGGTCGGAGACCTCGCGCTGTTCCGTGCGGTGTTGAGCGAGACACCCTACAAGGCGCCGGAGCCGGAGGCCGTTTCGCGTCCGCGCATCGCCTTCTGCCGCACCCCGCATTGGGACCAGACGCTGCCGGAAACCCATGCGGCCATGGACGAGACGCAGAAGGCGCTGACCGCGTCCGGTGCCGAGGTGTTCGAGCTGCAGCTGCCAGACTTTTTCGACGGGCTGAACCGCGCCCACAAGATCGTCTGCGGCTTCGAATCCGTCCGCAACTACTCGGATGAACTGCGCCGCAACCCGGACAAGGTCAGTCAGGACTTCATGAAGGAGCGCGTCGAGGTGGGCTGGGCGTCCAGCCTGCAGGATTTCCGCGAGGCGCTGCGGCTCGGCATCCGCGCCCGCACATGGCTGGACGCGGCCATGGCGGACGGAAAGATCGACGCCATCCTTACCCCGCCCGCGACCGGGGAGGCGCCGCATGGCCTGCGCACCACGGGCACCGCGATCATGAACTTCATCTGGACCCATTGCTACATGCCGGCGGTGACCCTGCCGCGCTTCAAGGGCCCCAACGGCCTGCCCGTCGGCGTGCAGTTCGTCGGCCGCCGCCATGAGGACACGCGGCTGCTGTCGCTCGCCGCCTGGGCCGATGCCACCTTGATGAACCGTGCGGAGGCGCTGTGATGACCGACACCCTGATCCGGAACCGCCCCTGCGAACTGTCCGCCGTCGATGCCGCGAAGGCGATCGCAGCCGGGCAGCTGACCTCCGAGGGGCTGGTGAAAAGCTGCCTCGAGCGCATCGAGGAGCGGGATGCCGATGTGCAGGCCTGGGCCTGGCTCGACACCGCCCATGCGCTGGAGCAGGCGCGCGCCGCCGATGCCGGTCCCGTCTCAGGCCCGCTGCACGGCGTGCCCGTCGCCCTCAAGGACATCATCGACGCCTATGGCATGCCCACAGGCTTCAATTCGACGATTTATCCCGGATACATCCCGGACGCCGACAGTGCCTGCGCGGCGCTGATCCGGAAGTCTGGCGGCATCATCCTCGGCAAGACGGTCACCACCGAATTCGCCAACCGTCACCCGGGCCCAACCCGGAACCCGCTCGATCCGGAGCGCACGCCGGGCGGCTCGTCGCAGGGCTCGGCCGCCGCCGTCGCGGATTTCCAGGTGCCGCTGTCCATCGGCACCCAGACCAGCGGCTCCATCATCCGCCCGGCCGCTTATTGCGGCGTCGTCGGCTACAAGCCCAGCTTCGGCGAAGTCAGCCGCGTCGGCGTGAAGGAGCAGTCCGGATCGCTCGACACGCTCGGCCTCATCGGGCGCTCGACCGGGGATGTCGAACTGCTGCGCGCCGTCGTCACCGGCATTCCCTATGAGCCGGTCGCGCCGAGCGGCTTCGGCATCACGGTGGCTCTTTGCCGCCCGCCGGAATGGAACAAGGCCACCGCCGAGGCCCGCGCCGACATCGAGGAAACGGCGGAGCTGTTCCGCGCCGAGGGCGCCGAGGTGGTGGAACTCGATCTGCCGACGGAGCTGTTCGGCGAGTGGCTGAACGACCATCGCCGCATCGCGAACTTCGAAGCCTCGCGGAACTTCGCGCACGAGAAGACGCACCACGCCGACAAGATCAGCAAGGCGCTTTGGGAAGGCCGCATCGTGGACGGCGCGCGCTGCCCGATCGAAGACTACATCGCCTCTCAGCGCAAGGCGGAGCGGATGCGCGCCTGGATGGATGAGCGGTTCGAAGGCTTCGACACCATCCTCACACTGTCCACGGCGGGCGAGGCGACGGTCGGCCTTGCCGACACCGGAAGCGCCACGTTCAACTCGCTGTGGACGCTGCTCTACACGCCCTGCATCTCCCTGCCCTCGGGCAAGGGGCCCGCAGGCCTGCCGCTGGCGGTGCAACTCGTCGGCCGCCGCTTCGAGGACGAGAAGCTGTTCGCCATCGCCTCCAGCCTCGAACACGCGTTGAAGGGCTGACGCCGCACATGGACATGGTAGCGGCAGGGACAGCCGATCTCAGCCTTTGGCAGTTCCTCGCCCTTGGTGCGGTGGCGTTTTTCGGGGCGGTGCTCGGCGGCGTCAGCGGCTTCGGCGCGGGGCTCATCGTCACGCCGTTCCTCGTTCCCGTGGTCGGGATCAAGGGCGTGGTACCGGTGATGTCGGTCGCCATGGTTCTGGGCAACCTGTCGCGGTTCTGGGTGTACCGAGACCAGGTGCGTCGGGACGTGATCCTCAAGATCATGATCCCGGCCGTGCCGGGCGTGATTGCGGGCACCCTGCTCTACGATGTGCTGCCACGCGAGCCGCTGGCGCTGTGCATCGGCGCCTTTCTGCTGGTCTCGATTCCGCTGCGGCGGCATCTGGCAAAGAAGGCCGTGGTGCCGACGCCCGCGGCAGTCGTAGGCGTCTCGGCGGGCTTCGGCGTGGTGTCGGGAGCCCTTCCCGGGGGCGGCATCGTGCTGATGCCCCTGCTGCTCGGGCTCGGGCTCAGCACCGGTGCGCTCGTCGGCACCGACGCCATCATCGGCATGGCGGTGAACCTCGTGAAGATCGCCATGTTCGGGAAGCTCGACCTCCTGAACCGTGACCTCATGATCGGCGGCCTGCTCGTCGGCCTCTGCATGATCCCCGGCGCCTACGGGGCGCGTTGGCTGATCGAGCGCATGAACGTGCACCTGCACACCGCGGTCATCGAGGGCCTCGTCGTGTTCAGCGGCCTGTCCTTCATCTGGTCGGGCCTATTCCCGTGATGGGAGAAGACCAAGCGCAAGCTCGCCCTTCTCCGCACCACGGATCATTACTTGGTTTGTTCACGAGAACCCGGATGATCAGGCCTTTCTAGGCAGTGCACCTAGTCGAGCGGCAGCAGGCTCTTGTCCAGCATCATGTGCACCCCCTTGTTGCCATCCACGGTCTGCGTGATCCGCAGATTGCCGGCCAGCGAGCAGAGCATGTAGGCCTGGTTGCGGTTCAGCGAGGTGCGGTCGCAGATGTGCTGCACCATCTCCCGCACGGCCTGCTTCATGGCATCGTCGAGATCCTCGTCGAGACCGATGGAGATGAGGTGCGTCTTGCTCTCGGCGAACGGCCAGACATAGGAGAGGTCCTTGCGCACCGTGAGGCGAAAGCTGCCGCTGAGACCTGTTTCCAGGGCGGTGATGCAGACTTCGCCGTCGCCCTGCACGCCATGACCGTCGCCGGCATAGAACAGTGCGCCCTCATTGTAGACCGGCAGGTACAGCGTCGTGCCGGCCTTCAGTTCCTTGTTGTCCATATTGCCGCCGAAGCTGCGGGGCACGGGCGAACCGACGCGGCCCCATGCGGCCGGCGGCGCCGTCGCAATGATGCCGAAGAACGGGTCCAGCGGGATTTCCGTGCCCCACGGCATGGTGCAGACATTGCGCTCGTGATCGACGCGCGGATGAATGGTCTCGTAGTCGGTGAACTCGTCCGGAAGGGTGCCGAGCAGCGGCAGGATGGCGACGAAACCCCAATCCTGGTTGATCTTGGCGTCGAGGATATCGACCTGCAGGACGTCGCCGGGCATGGCGCCCTTCACGAAAACGGGTCCTGTCACGAAATGAGGGCCCGCGCCCTGTGCCATGGAGGCGAGAGCCTTGGCGTAGGCTTCCGGAACCACATAGCCCTCGGGCGGCAGCGCCTCGGGACCGCCCGCCGGGAACGAGTGCAGCAGGACCGTGTCACCGGACTCCACTTCCAGGACCGGCTTATGCGTGGCATCGAAATAGCCCCAGACCATGTTTTCCGGGGTTGCGGGTATCTCGTGTGTACGCGGCATGGGGTGCTCCGGCCTTAGATGGCGATGTGGCGTGAGAGGGCGTCGCGGGTCATTGCATCACGACCACCCGCCTCGATGACGCTGCCGCGCGAAAGCACGACGAAACCATCGGCAAGGCGGATTGCGAAATCGAGGTATTGTTCAACGAGAAGGATCGACATGCGGCCCTTCAACGAGGCGATAGCGGCTTCGATCGTCTTGACGATGGAGGGCTGGATGCCCTCCGTCGGCTCGTCGAGGATGAGAAGGCGCGGGCGAGTGACCAAAGCGCGGGCGATGGCCAGTTGCTGCTGCTGACCGCCGGAAAGCTGACCGCCGGCCTTGCCCCACAATTCAGTCAGGGCCGGGAACAGTTCGAGCGCCTCTTCGATGGCGCCGTCGTGCAGGGTGCCGTGAGCCCGTGCCGCGACGCGGATGTTGTCGCGAACGCTGAGTTCCGCGAAGATTTCCCGACCCTGCGGCACGTAGGCGAGGCCATTCTGCGAGCGCCGGTGCGTAGACCACGTCGTGATGTCCTGGTCGGCGAAGACGACGGCTCCGGCGCTCGGAGGCAAGAGGCCGACGATGGACCGCAGCAGCGTGGTCTTGCCGGCTCCGTTGCGGCCGAGCACGGCCACGCAGGAGCCGGCCTCGACGGTGACGTTGACCCGGCGCAGCACCTGCGCGCTGCCGTAGTGCTGATCGAGATCGCAGACGACGAGCTTCATGTCAGCGACCCAGGTAAACTTCGACGACGCGGGGATCGGCCCGCACCCGGCTCATCGGGCCTTCGAACAGGGTGCGGCCCTCGTGCAGCACCGTGACCTTGTCGGCGATCTGTTCGACGAAGCCCATATCGTGCTCGACCACGATGATGGCCCGGTCGGGGCGGCGCAGAGCGCGGACGAGAGAGGCCGTGCGGGCACGCTCCTCATCGGTGAGACCGGCGACCGGCTCATCGAGCATCAGGATCTTCGGGTCCGACGCCAGGACCATGCCGATCTCGAGCCATTGCTTCTGCCCGTGCGCAAGCGCACCCGCGGAGGCAGCCGCGAGAGAGGTGAGATCGACCATGTCGAGAACCTCCTCGATCCGCCCGGCCGGCGCGCGGCCGGGGGCGACGCCAAGCCCGATCTCGATATTCTCACGCACCGTCAAAGCCTCGAACACGCTGGGCTTCTGGAATTTGCGCCGAACGCCGTGACGGGCGATCTGCGCCTCGGTCAGCCCGGTGAGTTCGATGTCCCCGAGGCTGATGCGGCCCGATTTCGCCGGGCTGACGCCCGCGATCACGTTCAGGACCGTCGACTTGCCGGCGCCGTTTGGTCCGATCAGCGCATGCACCTGGCCGTAATCGACGACGAGCGAGAGGTTGTCGACGGCGCGGAAGCGGCCGAACTCGACCGTCAGCCCGTCGATCACGAGCGCGGGGCCGCTCATGGCACCTGGCCCGCTGTGCTGCGGAACCAGCGCGGGCGGAGCTTCAGCCCGGCAATGTCGAGCAAGCCGTTGGGGAAGACGAGCACCACCAGGACGACGAGACCGGAGAGGATGAAGGGCCAAGCTTCCGGCGCCGCCGTCGAGAGCCAGAACTTCAGCGCATTGACCACGAAGGCGCCGATCACCGCGCCGCTGAGATAACCGCGTCCGCCGACGGCCACCCAGACGGCGATCTCGATGGAGAGTTCAGGGGCGAGTACACGTGGATTGATGATGCCGACCTGCGGCACGTAGAGCATGCCTGCGATAGCGGCGATGACCGCCGACCCGCACCAGACCGCGAGCTTGAGCCACAGCGTGCCGAAGCCGAGCGAGCGGAGCCGCACCTCATCGTCGCGGGTGGCGACCATCAGGCGGCCCACGCGGCTCGTGACGAGGAGCCGGCAGCCGAGCAGGACGATCACCAGCGCGACAAGCGAGGCCAGAGCGAGGCCAAGCAGGGTGCCCGGCGCACCCATCGGCCAGCCGAACACCACCGAGAAGCCCGTCATGCCATTGTTGCCGCCGAAGCCGGTGTCGTTGCGGAACATCAGCAGCATGGCGACGTAGACCAGGGCCTGGCTGATGATGGCGAAGTACACGCCGCCGACCTTGGAGCGGAACGAGACATAGCCGAACACGAAGGCGACGAGGGCCGCGAGCCCGAGGCCCAGCACAAGCGCATAGGGAGCGTGTTCCAGTCCCGCCCAGTACAGGGGAAATTCCCGCCAGCCCATGAACTGCATGAAGTCCGGGACGACGCTGGTGACCTCGTAGGAGTGCTTCAGCAGGTGCATGGCGGCGACATAGCCGCCGATGGCGAAGAACAGGCCATGGCCCAGGCTGAGGATGCCGAGATAGCCCCAGATAAGGTCGAGCGATACCGCCAGGATGGCGAAGGCGGCCAGTTGGCCGATGGCGTTGACCACATACGGGGTCAGCGGACCCGCCCCCCCGAACATCGCCAGCAGCAGGATGGCCAGCACGCAGGCGCCAAGTGTGGCGGCGAAGCTCTTGTCGGCGAGCAAGGCCCTCATCGGCGGCGCCCCTTGGCCGAGAACAGCCCTTCGGGCCGGAACTGCAGGAAGCCGATGATGAGGAACAGGACGATGACCTTGGCGGCTACCGCGCCCCAGAACGGCTCGATGAGAACGTTGATCTGGCCCACGCCAAGAGCTGCTATGAGCGTGCCGCCTATGGTGCCGACGCCGCCCAGCACCACCACCATGAAGGCGTCGATGATGAAGTTCGCGCCCATCTGCGGGTTGACGTTGTAGATCGGCGACAGGGAGAGCCCGGCGAGACCCGCGAGCCCGGAGCCGAGCCCGAAGGCCAGCATGTCGACCCGCCGCGTGGGGATGCCGATGCAGCCGGCCATGTCGCGGTTCTGCGTGACGGCGCGAATGTCGAGGCCGAGCCCCGTGCGCTGCACGACGAACCAGGTCAGCCCAAGCGTGACCGCAGCGAAGGCGATGGCGAACAGCCGGTTCCACGTGACGATGAAGTCGCCGATCACCGGCACCCCGCCCGCGACATAGAAGGGCGTCGCGAACTGCAAGTTCTGCGTGCCGAAGCCGAGCCTCACCGCGTTGATGAGAAACAGGCTGATCGCCCAGGTCGCCAGCAGGCTCATCAGGGGACGGCGGTAGAGATGGCGCAGGATCGTCACCTCGAGCGCGACGCCGATCAGCGCCGTCACGAGAAACGCCGGCACGATCGCAACCAGGAGGTAGTAGTCGACGAGTCCAGGGAGCGCCGCGCGCAACACCTCCTGCGTAAGCCAGGTGACGTAGGCGCCGATCATGATCAGCTCGCCCTGGGCGAGGTTGATGACGCCCATCAGGCCGAAGATGATGGAAAGGCCGATGGCGGCCATGAACAGGATGCTGGCAAAGCTGAGGCCGTTGTAGAGCGCGGCAAGCATGTTGCCGATGCGGATGCCGCCTTCGACGCGCGTCAACGCGCTGTCCACCGCGGCCTTGAAGGTGCGATCACCCGCATAGGCAGGATCGTCCCGCAGCGCCGCGATCTGTGTCTGGACCCGCCTGGTGCGGGTGGCGGACAGGCGCTCGAGCGCGTCCAGCCCCTTGGCCATGTCGGGCGAGTTCAACGCCGCGATGGCCGCCGTGTTCTCGATCTCCGCCTTGAGCGAAGGGTCCGTTTCGGCAGCGGCGGCTTGTTCGAACACCGGCAGGGGCACGTCGGCCGCACGGCGGGTGAGAACGCCGAGCGCCCCACGGCGGACGCCCGCATCGGCTCCCGCGCGCAGCGTCAGCGCCGCCTGTGCGAGATCGAGGGCGCCACGATTGCGCAGATTGAGCACGGGAGTGCGGGCACTCGGGGGAAGTGGCGCAGGCGCCAGGGTCGCGGCATCCCGGGGTGCGCGGCCGTCATCCACGACCCCCGGCCCTGCCGCCGGACATTTCAACTGGCGGTTCAGCACGGCCTGGGTCAGCGAGAGACTCCAGCTCACATCTTCCGCGTTTGTCGTCCCTGCCAGCGCAAGCAGGTGGGACGCGGCCTCGCCGCCTGCCGCCGCAGTGCCGCACAAGCCGGCAACGACGGCCGAGCGCTCGATCGCCTGCGCGGATGCAGCCTGAGCGCTGAGCAAAGCCGCAAGGCAGCAGACGAGGGTGAACAGCGGACGCATGACTATTCCGGCACGAGACGAGCCCTGCCGCCGACCACCGGCGGCAGGGAGACGCATCAGCTGAAGGGGCTGAACGGAACAGGCTTCGGCGTGTCTTCCGACTGCCACAGGATGTCGAAGCCCTGCTTCTCGTTGACCGAGCCGATGAAGACGCCGCGATACACGTAGTTGTTCTCGGCGGTCATCTTGATCTTGTAGCCGGACGGACAATCGAAGCTGATGCCATCGAAGGCCGCGCGGACCTGCGGCACCTCGAAAGAACCCGCCTTCTTGGCCGCGAGCGCCCACAGGTGAACGCTGTCGTAAGCCGACACCATCGGGTCGATGACGACATCGCCCTTGAACGGGGCCTTCTTGGCGTCGACGTAGGCCGACCAGTCCTTGAGGAACCGCTCGTTGGCGGGACCGGCAGCCTGCTGCAGGTAGGCCCAGCAGTTGAGGTGTCCGACCAGCGGTGCGGTGTCGAGGCCTTCGAGATCGGCTTCCACCACGTCGAGGCCCAGAACCGGAACGTCGGTGGACTTGATGCCCTGGTTGATGAATTCGCGGAAGAAGTCTGGGATGGACGACCCCACCGTGGTCAGGATCACGACCGGCTGGCCACCCGGCTCATCGGCGAAGGCGCGGATCTGATTGACCAGGGTCTGGAAGTTGGAGAAGCCGAGGGGGACATACTCTTCCTTCAGGGCAGAGTCCGGGATGCCCTTGCTCTTGAAGTAAGCCTTGAGTTGCTTGTTGATGGTGCGCGGCCACACATAGTCCGACCCCAGCATGAAGAAGCGTTTCGCGGTAACGCCATCATCGCTCATCAAGTAATCGACGGCGGGCAGGACGGAGCTTGCCGGCGGCGAGTTCACGTAGACGACGTTCTTGGAGTTCTCGTCGCCTTCGAAGTGGAGGGGATAGAACAGAAGCCCGTCGGCTTGCTCGACCACGGGAAGAACCGACTTGCGCGACACCGAGGTCCAGCAGCCGAACAGCGCGGAAACCTTTTCCTGCTGCAGCATCTGACGCCCGATCTGGGCGTAGAGCGGCCAGTCGGAGGCCGGATCGGAGGTCACGACCTGAACCGTTTTTCCGTTGACGCCGCCGGCTGCGTTCAGCTCGTCGGCCGCCATCTGGATCACGTAGTTCAGTCGGCCCTCGACATTGGCCATGGTCCCGGACGAGGAGAACAGGCAGCCCAGCTTCACCACATCGGCCGCGCTCGCGGAGCGGATGAAGGCGGGCATGGACAGCGAGGAAACACCGGTCGCGGCAACGGCGCCGGCGGTGGACTTCAGGAAATGGCGGCGGGAATAACTGGTCACGGCGGACCTCTCTTGTGCAGGTGATGCAGGGTAGGGAGAGGGCCCGGGCAGCAGCAAGGCGATAGAATTCGCAGGGCTGTAGGCACTTGCACAAATTGTGAGACATCGACGCGGATCACGTCACTTTTGACATTGGCCCCTGCGGAAACAACGGCCGAGCCCTCGTCAGCGCCCGGAATCGGATCTAGGCTGCCAAGGTGTGAATGAGATTGCCCTTGCCGAAGTAGGGACGGGGGACGTTGGGGTAGATGAAGCACTCGCGACACACGGATGAAGAGATCGCCCAGCTTCTACGGGAGGCTCAGGCGGGTATTCCGATCAACGACATCTGCCGGTCTGCAAATGTCTCGCTCCGCACCTTCTACAGGTGGCGCAAGCGGCTCGGCGGCCTTGCCCCCGCCGCTTTGAACCGGCTGCAGAACCTGGAAAGTGAAAACCGCCGGCTTCTTCGGCAGATCAAGAAGCTGAGGGCAGAACACACACCCGCACCCACCGTGAAGACTGTGAGAGCAGAAGAGTGGCGCCAGCGGAGCGAGTTCGGTTCGCCGAATTCATGCCGCGATGCGAACGATCCGGCGGGTGCGGCACTCGCAGGGAGGCGAGGAACCTCCGCCGGACGCTTCTCACATCTCCGGACCGCACGCTAGAAGCCTGAACGGCGCTTCCCTGTGGTGCGGCTTTCGTCCCAGCGCGGCCGACCCGGTCCGCTAGCTGCCCGAAATGATCGCCTGGATGCGCCGGGACAAATCAGTCATGTCGAACGGCTTCGTGACCACCTGCATCCCGTGTTCGAGATGGCCATGGTTCAGCACGGCATTCTCGGCATAGCCGGTGATGAACAGCACCTTCAGGCCAGGGCGCATCTGCCTCGCGGCCTCGGCGACCTGTCGCCCGTTCATTCCATTGGGCAGGCCCACATCCGTGATGAGCAGGTCGATATGCCCCGCTGATTGCAGGGCTTTCATGCCCGAAGGCCCGTCCTCCGCCTCGACAGCCTTGTAGCCAAGCTCTTCCAGAGTATCGACGACAAGCATCCGCACGAGGGGCTCGTCGTCGATCACCAGCACCGTCTCTCCCGCTCCTGCGTGTTCCACAACCGCTCGTGCGGGAACTTCCTCGACCACGTCCCCGTCACCGACATGGCGCGGCAGGTAGATGCAGACCATCGTGCCCTGGCCGAACTCCGAATAGATGCGCACCTGACCGCCCGACTGCCGGGCAAAGCCGTAGATCATCGACAGCCCAAGTCCCGTGCCCATGCCGATCGGCTTGGTCGTGAAGAACGGATCGAAAGCCTTCTCGACCACGTCCGGCCGCATGCCTGTACCGTTGTCGCTCACGCAGAGCGACACGTACTGTCCCGCTGGCAGATCCCGGATGCGCGAAGCGCGTTCGTCAAGCCAGCGGTTGGACGTCTCTATGGTGATCTTGCCACCGTCGGGCATGGCATCTCGCGCGTTGATGCAGAGATTCAGCAACGCATTTTCCAGCTGGTTGGGATCGACGAGGACGCTCCAGACGCCGCCGCCCGCCACGCTTTCGACGGAGATCGCCGGACCTACGGTACGCCGGATCAAGTCCTCCATGCCGTTGATCAACGCGTGGATATTCGTTGGCTTGGGGTCGAGCGTCTGCCGGCGCGAGAATGCCAGGAGACGGTGCGTGAGCGCGGCTGCACGCTTGGTGGCTCCCTGGGCCGCGACGAGGTAGCGCTCCACATCTGGCAGGCGGCCTTGAGCGATCCGTGTTCCCATCAGGTCGAGAGACCCGGATACGCCGGCGAGCAGATTGTTGAAATCGTGCGCAAGTCCGCCGGTCAGCTGTCCTACAGCCTCCATCTTATGGGCCTGACGCAACGCCTCCTGGGCCCGGTCCAGTTCGGCCGCGGCTTGCTTCTCGGCGGTGACGTCGCGGCCTGTGGCGTAGGTCACGTCCCCCGCAGGCGCGGCTACCCACGAGATCCATCGGATCGAGCCGTCCTTGTGCCGGTAACGGTTCTCGATCTTCGGCCGGCCGCCCTCCGCCGCGAGCTCATAGGCCGCGACCGTATTCTGGTGGTCGTGGGGAATGACGAACTCGTTGACATGGTGGCCGACGAGTTCGTCCTGCGTGTACCCCAGCACATTCGTCCAGGCCGGATTGACCCGCCGGAGGTATCCTCCGAAATCGACGACCACCATGAGGTCGGGTGAGATCGCCCACATGCGGTCGCGCTCTGCTGTCCGCTCGGCGACCTCGATCTCGAGTTTGTCGTTCAGCTCGCGTAGCCGCTCTTCCGCGTTTCGCCTTGCTGAGATGTCGTTGAACAGGATGGCGACACGCGATGACGGAGCATCTTCCAGCCGGAAAGCATAGACATCGAACCAGCGGCCAAGTGCGGCGGAGCCTTGCTCAAGCCGCACCGGCGTTCCGGTCATCGCAACGCGGCTATAGAGCTCGTACCAGTGCTCCTCAAGGCTCGGCGCAACCTCGCGGAGCCAGCGACCCAGAACGTCGGGAGGAAAGCCGGTTTGCCGGTAAAAGGCGGGATTGGCCTCCAGAACTCGGTAGTCCGCCCGGGTGTCGGCAGTCGCGACCTTCACTTCAACGACACAGAAGCCGGACTCGATCGAGTCGAAGAGCACGCGATAACGCGCTTCGCTTGCCCGCAGCGCAGCCTGGCTGCGGCGCTGTTCGGTCAAATCCAGCATCGCGCCGATCATCCGAACGGCCTGGCCCCGCTCATCGCGGATGATGTGGCCTCGGTCGAGCACGTGGGCGTAGGTGCCGTCCGCGCGGCAGAAGCGGTACTCCTCAGTCCAGCTGTCGTCCCGGCCATCGATCGCCTCGTGGATCCTCCTGTCCACTTGCGGCCGGTCGTCGGGGTGGATGTGAGCGATCCACCACTCGCCGGTAGGCCTCACATCATGCGGCTTGTGCCCGTGGGCTGCTTCCAGGGCTTCATTCCACAGCACATGATCGGTCCCGAGATGCCAATCCCATATCGCATCATTGGTGGCGCGCACCGCCAGCCGGTACCGCTCAGCGCTCTCGCGAGCCGCTGAACCGGCCAGCTTCTGTTCGGTGACGTCGCGGAAGAAGATGGCAAGCCCGTCCTCGACCGGATACGCCCTCATGTCCATCCAGGCTTCGTGCCCATCGGACCATGTGTAGCGATGCTCCAGAGCGACCGGCACGCGCTCCAGCATGGCCTTCTTGTAGAGCCTGCCGAGTTCGGTGGCCTCACTGCCCGGATATACCTCCCAGTGGGAACGACCAAGAAGCGTGTCGAGCGGGCGCTTTTCCATGCACTGCGCTTCGATGTTGAGGTCGAGGATGCGGAACTCACGGTCCAGCAGGGCAAAGCCCTCCGCCATGCCATCGAGCACGCCCTTCAAACGCGCTTGACTCTCACGCACACGCCGCTCGGCCAGCACCTGACCCGTGATTTCATTGCATGGGCAGAAGAAGCCGGCTATGCGGCCGCTCTCATCGCGCACGGGCGTATAGGAGAAGCTGAAGTGCGTCTCTTCAGTATAGCCGCGGCGATGCATGAACAGGGTGATGTCGTCCATGTGCACCGGCTCGCCGGCATATGCCTGCTCGACGATGGGGATGAGATCCGCGCGAATCTCCTGCCAGACTTCCAGGAAATCGCGGCCCAGCGCGCAAGGGTGCTTGGATGCAAGCACCTCGGCATAGGCGTTGTTGTAGAGGAGCGTGCGCTCTTCGCCCCAGGCCAGGAACATGGCCTGGTTGGACGCCAGCATGACCCCCACCAGCGTCTTCAGTTCGGAGGGCCATGCGTCCGGGGAACCTAACCGGGTGTTGATCCAGGAATGATTGCGAAGGCGCTGCCCCATTTCGCCACCGCCTTGCATGAACGCCAAGGCGACGCTGACAGGTTGGTCGTTCATGATTGGGCCACCCTCGGTGACGTGGTTCCTTCCGCTGCCAGCACTGTTCTAGCCCCTGCCTCTTCCATCACGCGTCCCGATGGTAATTGCGGCGGGACGCCGTCGTTCCGGTCGCCCACTGCGCGACTGCCTCAAAGTGCCTGCTGACGCAGGGGTTTCCGCGCCTCAGGCACGCGCTTCTTCTGGTGCCGGTTCAGCCCATCCCCTACCATTCGGCAGCATGTGAAGACGCCTGCTGGTGAGCGTCCGAGCACGGAAAGCCTTCATGATCCTGGGTGCGGCACTCTTCCTGATGGTCATCAACGTCACGGCCTTTCTCGCCTTCGTCTATGACAAAGCATGCGCAGTGCGCGGACACCGCCGGGTGCCAGAGAGCAATCTGTTGATGCTCGCCTTCGTCGGCGGAAGTCTGGGCGCGGTGTCGGCTCAGCAGATGGTGCGGCACAAGACACGCAAGGAGCCATTCCGCTCCTACCTCTTCGCGATTGTGGCACTTCACGTCTGCGCCCTCTCCTTTCTGGTCGTCCTGGGCCCTGAAGCCGCGTGGAACCTGGCCTCTGAATTGGTGGATCCCGGACGCTGAGCTTCGGGGTCATTCGACCACCTCCGTCACGCCCAAAAGCGTAGCCCCCCACCGACTACACCGCTCCTCGCCGATGCGGGGGGAGCCAGACCTATGAGGTGGAATTGGCCTTCACCGGGTGATCGGGCTATTCGACAGCCATGAGCATGACGAACAATATGCGTGGTGCGCTGTTCATGACCGCGGCCATGGCTGCCTTCGCGGTCGAGGACATGGCGATCAAGGCAGCGGCGAAGGACATCCCGGTCGGCCAGGCCTTGATGATCTTTGGGGCAGCCGGGCTTCTGGTCTTCGCAGCACTCGCGCGGATCAACGGCGATCGCGCCTATCACCCTGCGGTGTTCTCCAAACTGATGCTGGCCCGCTCGGCATGTGAGATCGCAGGCAGATTGTTCTTCGCGCTGGCGCTCGCGCTGACCCCGTTATCGAGCGCGTCCGCAATCCTGCAGGCCACCCCGCTGGTGGTGGCCCTCGGCGCCGTGCTTTTCTTCGGAGAGAAGGTGGGATGGCACCGCTGGCTGGCGATGAGCTGCGGCCTCGCTGGCGTTCTTCTGATCCTGCGCCCCGGCTTCAACGGGTTCGAGCCGGCCTCCATCTTTGCGGTCCTCGGCACGCTGGGCTTTGCCGGTCGTGATCTCGCCACCCGCGGCAGTCCGGTGTCGATGTCGACGACGCAGCTCGGCCTGCTGGGCTTCGCGATGCTGGTAATAGCCGGAGGCATCCTGCTGGCCGTTTCAGGCGGCGCAGCATGGCCCCGCTCGAGCACGTGGCTTCTTCTCTCCGGCGCGACAGCCGTGGGCGTGATCGCCTATTCCGCACTGACAAAGGCAATGCGGACGGGGGAGGTGTCGTTCGTGTCCCCGTTCCGCTATTCGCGGCTGCTGTTTGCAGCCTGCCTTGGCCTGCTCGTCTTCCGGGAGACGCCCGATCTGATGACGATGATCGGCGGGGCCGTGGTTGTCGGAAGCGGGCTTTTCCTTCTTCGTCGTCCCTCGAAGGCGCAGAAGACCCTGCCGGCTTGAGAGTCCCGGGGGCCCCCGAGAGATGATGATCTGACGCGGTGACGCGTGCAGCATTGGCCCTGCTCGGCCTGGTGGCCCCGCTTTCACCTGACATCGCGCTGGCTGCGAACCTCATCGATGACCCCGAAGCGGAGATCATGCAGCTTTGTCATAAAGTGCAAAAGGTTGCGCAGCCGATCGGCTGCGCAACCGCCATAGTCAGCTCGCCAGCAGCTCCTTCAAGGCCGCGTCCAGCACCTCTATGTCGTCCGGGCTGGTGCCGGGTCCCCCTGCAAAGTGGCCCCAGTAGGTATCGATGACGCGCAGCTCTGCGTTCGGCATGTGGCCGGCCTCGATCTCGTTGTCCTCCGGCGGAAAATAGAGGTCCGTCGACGCTGGCATCAGGATGGCCTTGGCCTTGATCGCGCCCAGAGCCTTCGGCAGATCGCCGCCATACATCTCGTTGTTGCTGATGTCGCCGTTCTGCCAGGTCCAAAGCATGCAGAGCAGGTTATTGGCATCGCGGGTGTAGAACAGGCCCTCCCAGAAGCCGACGAGGAAATCCTCCAGCGAGGCGTAGCCCATGTGCTTGATGTCGCCCTCGACGCGGTAGAAGGTCTGCGACAGGCCCCATCCCGCATAGACCCGGCCGAAGGCGCGAAGGCCCCTGGTCGGCGGCTCCTTGTACCAGCCGTAATCATAGGCGGCGTCCGCCTGCAGCGCGGCCTTGGCGCCTTCCAGGAAGACGTAATTGTGCCGAGAGCATTTGGCCGATCCCTGGAACGGCAGGATGCGCTTGACCATGTCCGGGTACATCGCGCCCCAGTGATACGTCTGAAGGCCGCCCATGGACCAGCCGGTCACGAGCTTGATGGTCTCGATGCCGAACAGCTCCGTCACCAGCTTGTGCTGCGCCTTGACGTTGTCATAGGCGGTCACGTTCGGGAAACGGGGCCCGTTCCACGGCGCGGGCGTATTGCTGGGCGAGGTCGAGAGCCCGTTGCCGAACATGTTCGGGATGATGATGAAATACTTGGCCGGATCGAGCGCCTTGCCCTCGCCGATCAGCCATTCGTTCTCGTAGTGCTGCCCCGAATACCAGGTCGGGTAGACGATCACGTTGTCCTTGGCGTCGTTCAGCGTGCCATAGGTCTTGTAGGCTAGCTTGGCGTCGCGCAGCGTCTTGCCGCATTGCAGGACGAAGTCACCCAGCTCGAACATCTTGTAGTCGACCATCCCAAGCTCTCCTTTGCCGAAAGATCGGCGCCCCTGATTGCTGTGTCTGTCCGGCGCTACACGAGAAGCCGCGTGTGCTCGGCCTTCCAGGTCGCGACGACGACGTCGCCCACGGTGAAGGGCTGCGCGAAGAACTGGCGCTCCGGCACATACGCGACGAACTCGTCCTGCCCGACCGCGTCGAGCATCACCTTCACGAAATTGCCCTGGTATTCGACGGCCAGCACCCGGCGCGGCAGCGCAGCGCGCCCGGCGGGCGCGACCCAGCCGTCCGGTCGCCGGAGCTCGACATCGTCGCGGCGTACCGCAATGTCGATGGCGTCGCCCGACTTGACTCGGGAGCCCGCGCCGAGCGGCATCTCGAACGCGGGCAGTTCGCTTGCCGTGATCATGGCCGTCGCGCCGTCCAGCGACTGCACATTGCCCGCCAGCACGTTCTGCCCGCCCATGAACTCCGCCACATAGCGGTCCTGCGGCGCGGAATAGATCTCGCGCGCAGAGGCGGCCTGCTTGATGCGGCCCTTCTCCATCACCACCACAAGGTCGGCGAGGGCAACGGCTTCGAGCTGGGTGTGCGTGACGTGGATGAAGGTGATGCCGAGTTCCCGCTGCATGCGGCGGAGCTCCTGGCGCATCTGCACTCGCAACTGCTCGTCCAGCGCCGAAAGCGGCTCGTCCAGCAGGAGCACGCGCGGCTCGGTGATGGCCGCCCGGGCCAGCGCGACACGCTGCTGCTGGCCGCCGGACAGCTGGCCCGGCAGCCGGCCGGCAAGCTCCGTCAGGCGCACCTTCTCGACCATGGCGTCGGCCGAGCGCAGGCGGTCCGCCTTGGAAAGCCCGCGCACCCGCAGCGCGAACGCGATGTTCTCGCGGACCGTGAGGTGCGGGAACAGCGCGTAGGACTGGAACATCATGGCCGTGCGGCGCTCGACGGGCGGCAGGCCGACGACATCCTCCCCGCCGATCAGGATTTCTCCGCTGGTGGGGTCCTCATGGCCCGCGATCATGCGCAGGATGGTCGTCTTCCCGCAGCCGGAGGGGCCCAGGAAGCAGCAATAGGCGCCATCCGGGATCCTGAGGTTGACGCCGTCGACGGCATAGGTCGCGCCGTCATAGCTCTTGGAGATACCGGCCAGTTCGATGTCGCCACGGGCGCGAGCCATCCGTCACATCCTCAATGGGCCGGCGCGCTGCCCGCGCGGCGGCGTTGCATCACAAAGATCACGGCGAGACAGGCCCCGATCGCGAGGAACGACACGATCGTGGTCACGGTGCCGAGCGCGTAGAGGGCCGGCGAGGTGACGTTGAGCGTCATGCTCCAGATCTCCAGCGGCAGCGTGTTCAGCGAGCCCGCCGTCTGCAGCGTGCGCGAGAATTCGTCATAGGAGAGCGTGAAGCCGAACAGCCCCACGGCCACGAGGCCAGGCGCCAGGATCGGCACGATGACCATATGGATGGTCTGCCATGGGCTGGCACCGAGATCGCGGGCGGCCTCCTCCCAGGCCTGGTCGAAGCGCGACATCACGGCGAACATCACCAGAACGCCGAAGGGCAGCGTCCACGACAGCTGCGCGCCAAGCGCGGACGTGTACCAGCTCGCCTCCCAGCCCAGCGCCGTGAACAGCAGGCCGGTCCCGATCCCCAGCACGAGACCCGGAACCACAAGGCTGCCGATCATCAGGTAGAAGATGACGGTGTCGCCCCAGAACCGGCGCCGGAACGCCAGCCCCGAGATGAACGACACCACCACGGTAATGACCGTGACCATGGCCGCAAGCTTGATGGAGCGGCTGAACGAACCTTTCACGTCCCCGGTGCGCGCCTGGGTGAACAGGTCGATGAACCAGTGCAGGGACAGGCCCTTCATCGGGAAGACGAGGCCGCCCTTCACGTCCTGGAACGACAGGATGTAGATGCAGACCATCGGGCCATAGAGGGCGATAACATAGGCGACGAACACCGTGGCCAGCGCATAGAACGTCCACGGCCTCCTGCCCCTGCTGGGCGCGATGGCGCGGGTGCGCGGCCGGGCGGCGGCGGCGAAAAGCGCCGTGTCCGTCATTGCGTCAGCTCCTTCCGGATGTTCACGGTGCGCAGGATCACCCCGATGACCGCCATCAGCACCACGGTCAGCAGCACGGCGCTGGCTGCCGCCGGCGGATATTGCAGCACCCCGATATCCTCGTAGAACGCCCCGACGACCGAGGCCGAGCCGCCGCCGGACATGACCTTCACCACGAAGAAATCGCCCATCACGATGGCGATCACGAAGATCGAGCCGAGCGCGATGCCGCTCTTGGACAAGGGGATGATGATCAGCCGCATAATGTCGAAGCGGCTTGCCCCGGCATCCACCGCCGCCTCGACGACCCGTTTGTCGATGCGGGCCATGGAGTTGAAGATCGGCACGATCATGAAGATCGTCAGCTGGTGGACATAGGCGATGACGACCGCGAGGTCTGAGTACAGCAAGGCCTCGATCGGCTGCTGGACGATGCCGACGCCCATGAGGCCGCGATTGATCAGCCCCTCCTTACCGAGCAGCGGGATCCACGAAATCATGCGGATGACGTTCGAGGTCCAGAACGGCACCGTGCAGAGCAGGAACAGGCCGATGCCGAGCAGCTTGTTGCGCACGTGGAACGCCAGGAAATAGGCGATCAGGAAGCCCAGGATCAGCGAGAACAGCCAGGTCAGGAACGTGAACTTGATGGTCGAGTAGTAAAGGTTCAGCGTCAGCGACGAACTGAGGATGCCAGCATAGTTGTCGAGCGTGAACGTCGGGATGATCCCGCCGAACCCGTCGGTCTCGAACACGCTCGCCACCACCACCACAAGGATGGGCAGCAGGAAGAACGGCAGGATCACGAGCAGGAGCGGCGAGATATAGAGCCACGAGACAAGATTACGCCGGAGCTTGGCCGGGAGCATTCTCTGCTCCTCCTCGACTTACGAAACGCGGGACAGAATTGGTGTTGCAGGGCGGCGCACCGCCCTGCCGTTCCGGTCAGGCGACCTTGAAGTCGTTCCAGCGCTTGTTCATGTACGCCGACTCGTCCATCAGCGTGTTCCAGCACGAGATGTTCTTGACCCGTGTCAGGAAGGAGCCGCCGTCGCGTACCGTGCCGGGCTTCTCCATCGGCACCCCATAGGGATCGTTGATGGCCTCGGGCGCCGGCTTGCCGTCGTACCAGAAGTCCCATTCAGCCTGCGAAAGATGTGCCTTGGCAGTCGATGGCACCGGGCTGTAATAGCCGTAGCGCCCGACAAAGGCTCCCTGCCAGCCGCTGTAGTACCAGTTGATGTATTCGTAGGCGGCTTCCAGCTTCTTGCCGGACAGATGCTTCATCAGGCCGAGCCCGTTGCACCAGCCGCGATAGCCTTCCTTGTCCCCCTTCTTGTTCACCGCCGCATAGGTGCAGGGAACGTCCTTTACGCGCACGGCGGCAACGGCCGGCGACCACATGGACTGGATCACGACCTCACCGGCCGCCATCAGCTGCACCGACTGGTCGAACGTGGTCCAGGTGGCGCGGAACTGGCCCGACTTCTTCAGCTCGATCAGCTTGTTGATCGTGAAGTCGATCTCCTGCTTCGTCATGTTCCCCTTGTTGCCATACTTGATCAGGTCGGCGCTCTCGAAGCAAAGCGCGGCGTCCATGATGCCGATCGCGGGCACGTCCAGGATGGCCGCCTTGCCCTTGAACTTGGGGTCGATCAGTTCCTTCCACTCGGTTACTTCGTGGCCGACGAGGTCCGGACGGTAACCGATGGAGTCGGCATTGTAGACCTGCGGAAGGAAGGTGGCCCACTGGGTCACGCCATCGTGCAGCTCGGTCGAATCCGGCTTCTCGATATACATGGCCTCATAAGGTGAGATGCCCTGCCGCGAGACCGGCGCACCATCGATCTCACCCTTGGTGAAGATCGGCAGGATGTTGTCGAATTCCTTGATCCTGGCGACTTCGATGCCCTGGATGACACCGCGCTTGGCGGCCAGCTTCGCCTGCCATCCTTCAAGGTCAGGAATGTCCACGGTGTTCGGCTGCGTGATGAAGCGATTGATTGCGGCCGAGGTGTCGAGGTTCTGCATCGTGACCTTGAAGCCAAGGTCCTTCGAGGCCTGATCGCCGATCGCCTTCACCACCGAATAGGACACGCCGACATGACGGAGCTCGATATCCTTGATCTCTTGCGCCCAGATGGTCGGGAAGCCAGTAACGGCTCCGGATCCAATGGCTGCACCGGCCGCCGCAGCGCCACCGAGCAAGATGTCCCTTCGGGTGATCTTCGAGGAACCCGAATTCGTCTTCTTCTCTTCGCTCATGATCGCCCCTACCCGTAGGAACGATCATCAGCCCTGTGAGCACCGACGATGTATTCGTACTTTACCGTAGTTACTTTTACATTGAATATGTGCTAGCAGCCACCCTGTTCAGACAGTAGGCAACACGGCTATATTTCTTACATAAAGAAACCGTTTGACTGGATGATAATTGATCATCCCTCCTGTTTTATGTTCAGGTTTGCCGAGCTTGGCGGTGTTTGCCGAGATTGCTTCGCCCCAAGCGCCGATAGTCGAGCTGTGTGAGCGCCGCCAATTCGGCGCCTACGATCCTGCAACGCGCCCCATAGAGCAGCCAGGCGAGCAGAAGCCGGCCTTGCTGGGGGCAGGAATTTCGACGGGATGAACTGCGGGCGATCAGGTCTCGTTCGCAGCCGGCGAAGCCACAGGTTTCCGCAAGCCGGGCGCACCGGCTCCAGCCCCGTCCTGCGCCGCGCCGATCCGCTCAAGCACTGTCCGGAGCACCAGGAAGCCGTGCTCCATCTGCTCGGCGTTGAAGCTGGAGAACCCCAGGCTGACGAGATGATCCACCTCGGCCTCTCGCGCCAAGGCGGACAGAGGCATGATCTCGAGCCCTGCTTCCGCTGCGGCCGCGGCCAGCCTGCGCCCGCTCAGCCCAGGCTTTAATTGCGCGACCACTTCCATGCCGGTCGCGGTCGGCGAGGCCGTCATCCACGGGGACAGAAGTCGCTCCGTGCACTCCAGAAGACAGGTCTGCCGCTGGGCGTAGAGCTTCCGCATCTTGCGGACATGGCTCGCAAAATACCCGTCACGCATGAAGCGCGCGACCAGGGCCTGTTCGAGGATGGGCGAGTAGCGGCCGATGACGGTGCGGGCGGCTACGAAAGGCTCGACCAGCGCATCCGGCACCACGGCGAAGCCGAGCCGGAGGCTCGGGAACAGCGTCTTGCTGAAGGTGCCGAAATACAGCACCCGTCCGTGACGGCCCAAGGCGTGCAGCGAGGGCTGCGGCCGCCCGGAATAGCGAAACTCGGTGTCGTAGTCGTCTTCGAGGATCCACGCGCCCGTCCGGGCGGACCAGTCGAGCAGCGCATGGCGGCGATCGAGGCTGAGTTCCATCCCCATGGGAAACTGCTTGGAGGGAGAGACATAGGCCAGCCTGGCATCCGGCGCCCGTTCCAGCGCCCGCGCCACCATCAACCCGTTCTCGTCCACCGGGATCGGAACGGGCTGTCCTCCCACGGCCGTGACGGAGGCATAGATGCCGTCATATCCCGGGTCTTCGCACCAGGCTTCCTCGCCGGGCGTCAGGAGGATGCGGCACGCCAGGTCGATGGCATGCTGGGTGCCGGCGAAGATGATGACGTTTTCGGCCCGGCAGGACAGGCCGCGGCTCGATGCGACGTGCTCGGCGATCGCCTCGCGCAGGGGGGCATAACCCTGCGGATCCCCCTCTCCCAGCAGTTCACCTGCCGTTTCGGCGTCCATGTCCCGATAGATCTCGGCCGCCAGCCCGGCCCAGCGCCGCACCGGAAACGCGTCCACCGCCGGGAAATTGGCGCGGAAGGGCACCGGCCTGCGCATGTGGCGCAAAGTGGCGGGCACCTCCGTCAGGCCTGACACCCGGTCGAGGCTTCCCGCTGCCGTGATGGCCGGGTTGATGCGCGGAGGGGACGTGGAAGGGCGCGGCGGCGGCTCCCGCGCCACATAGGTGCCGGACCCCGACACCGGCTCCAGGAAACCTTCCGAGATCAGGTGCTCGAAGGCCAGCATGATGGTGTTGCGCGAAACGCCCAATGTCTGTGCAAGGTCGCGCGTCGAGGGCAGCTTCTGGCCGGGCTTCATTGCTCCGGCCTCGATGTCGTCGATCAACCTTTCATAGAGCTGCCGGTGCAGCGGTTCATCCGGCCTGCGGCCGAAATCCACGGCCAGGGCGTCCAGAAGCGACACGGTCTTCAAACTCTCCAGCGTTCACCGCTGGGGGATGAGCAAGTTCCGCGCCACCACGCCTCAGACGGCGCTGCGCTCCCGCTCCGGCCGATGGCCGAACGTGGCGAGGCCCGTGCGCATCAGGATGAACATGCCGACGAGGACGACCAGCACGACAAGGTTGACGCAGGTCGCCAGGGCATAGAGCTCCGGCTTTACGCCATAGCGGAGCGCGCCCCATGCCACCGACGGAAGGGTCGGCGTGGCCCCTAGGAGGTAGAACGAAATCTCCAGATTGTTGAAGGCCATGATGAAGGTGACGATGAAGGCTCCCAGCAGGCCGGGCCAGATCAGCGGCAAGGTCACCTCGAAGAAGGTGCGCGCCGGGCTTGCGCCGAACACCATGGCGGCATCATCGAGCCGCCAGTCGTAGCGGTAGAGCTGCGTCGCCATGATGAGCAAGGCGTAGCTGAAGCAGTGCACCACATTGGCCAGCACGGCAGAGACAAGATTGCCCTGAAGCCCAAGGAACAGGCCGTTGAAGATCAGCGAGGAGATGCCGAGCAGGATTTCGGCCACGAACAGCGGCGCGATGAACAAGGCGATGAAGAACGGAGCCTTCCGCCCGGCGTGGCGCATGACGCCGATGGTGGCGAGGCCGGCGAGAGCGGTCGCCAGAACCGCCGCCGCGAAGCCGAGCACGAGGCTGTTCCCGAGCGCGGTCTGGTAGAGCGAATTCGAGAACAGCCGGCCCATGGTCGCCATCGACCATTTGGGTGGATAGGGGAAGTTGAAGTTCCGGGCGAAACTCGCGAGCGCGATGTGCAGCACCGGCAGGTACAGGAACAGGTAGGAGATGACGACGGCTGCGAGCAGCGCGATCTTGGCCGGCTTGAAACGCATCAGCCCCTCCCGAAGCCCGTAAACCCGGTCCGCCGCAGGTCGATCGTCAGGCCGACAAGGACCACCAGCAGGATCGACACGGCGAACAGCACGACGCCCATGGCGGCGCCAAGCGCCCATGTGCCGGACTCACCGAACTGCTGGGCCATGGCCATGCCGTAGAGTGTGCCGTTCGGACCGCCCAGGAAGCGCGGCGCGAGCGTTGCCGACAGGCACGGGATGAAGCAGAGCGCGAAGCCGATCAGCGTGCCGAACAGGTTGAGCGGCCAGGTCACCTCGAAGAATGCGCGCACGGGGCTGGCGCCGAAGATCTTGGCGGCGTCGATGAGGCGCTGGTCGAAGTTCAGCAGCGACAGGTAGATCACCGTCACCACGATCGGCAGGTACAGGTAGACGAGGCCGATGGCGCTGGCGACGTTGGTGTACATGATCGCCCGCAATGGCGCGGAGCCGAGCGCCATCAGCACGCCGTTGACGAGGCCTAGAGGCCCGAGCAGGCCCTGCAGCGCGATGACGCGCAGCACCTCGCCTGTCAGGAACGGCACCGCGAAGGCAAGCGTCAGAAGCAGCCGGTAGCGCCCACCATACAGGATGATGGCATAGGCCACGGGCCAGGCGATCATCGTGCAGATCAGCGACACCGCCGTCGCCATCACCAGCGAGCGGATGAGGAAGGTGACATAGGCCCCGCCGGTCGCGAGCACATGATAGTTGTTGAGATTGACGTCCGCGATGATGTGGTAGTTCTCCGTGCGCCAGACGCTCAGAACCACCATGGACAGGAGCGGCACAACGAACAGCGCCAGCAGGAAGACGGTGGGGATGCCGAGGAAAAGCTTCGGCGCGAGGCGCCCCTTCACTTCGCGGCCTCCGGCTTGAACAGATCGACGTCGGCGACATCCCAGCGCGCCGTCACCTCCATGCCTTCCCGATAGTCGGCCTCGCTGCGCGGCCGGCTGGCGACAAGCTCTCCGCCGCTCCACGTCATCAGGTACTCGGCGTAGGAGCCCCGCAGGATCACATGCTTGATCCGGGCCGGTATCGCGTTCGGCAGGACGCCTGTGGCACCCGGCGGATGGAGGCGAACCTTCTCGTTCTTCACGAAGGCCGTCACCGGCGCGCCTTCAGCCAGCGCCGGATGGCTGCGGGCACGGAGCTCGGCCCCGTTGCCGTGGACGATTGTGCCGTCGCCGCTGTGCGTGGCCACGCCCTCGAAGCGGTTGGAGCGCCCGACAAAGCCGGCGATGAACGCGGTCTTCGGCCGGTCGTAAATCTCCTCGCGCGCCGCGAAATCCTCGATGCGGCCACCCCGCACCACGGCGATGCGGTCGCTCATGCTGAGCGCCTCTTCCTGGTTGTGCGTCACGTAGACGAACGGGATGCCGAGATCGGTCTGGTGGGCCCGGATCTCGACCTCCATCTCCTGCCTGAGTTCGCGGTCGAGATTGGCGAGCGGCTCGTCGAGCAGCAGCACCTTGGGGCGTCCGACAAGGCCGCGGCCCAGCGCCACGCGCTGCTGCTGTCCGCCGGAAAGCTGGTTGGGGTAGCGGCCTTCCAGTCCGCGCAGGGAGAGGATGCCGAGCACCCACTCGACCCGGCTGTCGATCTCGCTTTTCGGCAGCTTCAGCATGCGCAGCGGAAAGGCCAGGTTCTCGCGCACAGTGCGGTGCGGAAACAGCAGGAATTCCTGGAACACCATGGCGACGCCGCGCAGGTGCGGCGGCAGGTCGGTCACATCCTCGCCGTCGATGAGCACGCGGCCCTGGCTCGGCTTCTCGAGCCCGGCGATGATGCGCAGGAGCGTCGTCTTGCCGGAGCCGCTCGGGCCCAGCAGCGAGACGAACTCGCGCTTCTCGATGGCCATGGTGACGCGGTCGACGGCCCAGACGCCACCATACTGTTTCGAGACGCCGTCGAGGGTGATGTAGGCCACACTGATCTCCTGATGGAAAGGCGGGAACCGCTCCGGGCACGCACCCGGAGCGGCGGAACGCTGGCAGGATCAGGCGGCCTGCATGCGCGACCAGACGCGCTCCCACTTCTCCGTCGAGGACGGCTGGTCGAACATGTACATGTTCGCCAGCTCGTCGGTGCGGTCCATCAGGAAGAGCGTCTGGTCTTCCGGGGTGGAAATGGAGCGGATGTCCACGGTGGAGGAAGACCCCGCCACCTGGGCAATCGTCTTCATGGCCTCGGGCGCCAGCATCTCGTTCATGAAGGAGTGGCAGAGATCGAGCGCCGGGCCATCCTGCACGCCGGTGGTGGCGAGCCAGGTGTCCACCCAGCCGAGACCGCCCTCCTTGGGGATGAGCTGGTGGCCGAAATTGGCGTCGATCTCGCCCTTGTTCTTCTTCTGCACGAGGACGCGATAGGTCTGCGCAAATTCCGGCGCGGCCACGATGGCGCCGCTCTCCAGAAGCTGCTGCAGCGTGGTGTTGTCCTGATAGCGTGTCAGCAGGAGAGGCTTCTGCTGGATCAGCAGCTTCTCCACCTCGGCCAGTTCCTCATCCGTCAGCACATAGGGGTTGAACGGTTTGCCGTCCGGCCTCGGCTTGTCCTTGGTACCCATGCGCGTGGCGACGAGGATGCCCGTCAGCGCGATGTTCTCCTCGAAGCGGGCGCTGGTGGCGAGACGCCCGGCGAAGGTCTTGTCGAACAGGCATTCGATGCTGGCGACCGTGTCCTTCGGCATGTCGGCGGTGTTGTAGGTGACGCCGTAGCTGCCCCAGCACCAGGTGACGCCGAAATGCTGGCCGCTGGCCTCGTCGGTCAGCAGCTTGAACCTGTCGGGCGCGAAGACGGGATAGACGTTCTTCGTGTTCGGGATCTTGGCGTAGTCGATGGCGCGGATCAGCTTCTCGCGGAAGTAGAGGCCGGGCCAGAAGCCGTCCGCCTGGACGAGATCGAAGTCTCGCGTGCCGCCTACGCGCAGCTTGTTGTAGGCCTCGGAATTGCCGTCGAAGAAGGTCGGCGAGAACTTGACCTTGTGCTTCTCCTCGAAGGCGCCGACCAGTTCCGGCACGGCGTAGACTTCCCACATCAGCGCGCGAAGCTGCGAGGGCGCGGCGGAAGCAGGCCGGATATAGGGTGCGGCAAGGGTCGCCACCGCCCCGGCGGCCATGGTCTTCAATACAGTGCGGCGATCCATAGCCTGGGCGGGCGGAGCCGCCGCGGCAAGCGAACCTGTGTTGGTCTTGGTCATGGCCACGCCCTCTTCTCTGGTTGGAAGGAAAATCTGGTCCACGCCCGTCTGGTGCTTCTCTCCCCGGGAGCGGGCCAAGGCCCGCTCCCGGCATTTTCTTAAGTCTCAGGCCGCTTTCGAGAACGGGTGTTCCGCGTCTGCATAATTGACCGGCGTCATGTGCCAGCCTTCCTTGTGCTTCTGCCAATAGAGGTCCTTCAGCTTCGCGCTGATGGGGCCCGGACGGTCGTTGCCGTAGATCTTGTCGTTGACCCGGGCGCACGGCATCACGCCGCCGGCCGTGGTGGTGGTGAACACCTCGTCGGCATCCATCACGTCGTCGAAGGTGATCGGGCACACCAGCGGCTCGAGACCAAGCTCCGGGCAGAGGTCGAGGACGGACTGGCGGGTCACGCCGCGCAAGGCGCCGCGATCCGGCGTCATCACCTTCTTGTCCTTCACGATGAAGACGTTGAAGCCCGAGCCCTCGGTCAGGTAGCCGTCCTGATCGAGCAGGATGGAGGTGTCGAAGCCCTTGTCCAGCGCCTCGAACATGCCGCGCGTGAAGTCGCGCCACATATAGTTCTTGAGGGTGGGATCGAGCGATTTGGGGGAGATGCGCGGGATCGAGGCGATCAGCAGATGCGCGCCGCGCTCCTGCACCTCGGGCTTGATCACGTCCACCCATGGCACCGCATAGGCGATGAAGGTGTTCTGGCAGTCCAGCGGGTTGCGCGAGCCATAGACCTTGGGCACGCCGCGCGTGCAGATCATGGCCACGAAGGCGCGCTCGATGCCGCTCAGCGCCACCACCTTACCGAGGATCTCGCGCATCTCGTCGCGCGTCACGCCGGCATCGAGGCGGTAGCCCTCGAGCGATCGGTGGAAGCGGTCGAGGTGGTCTTCGAGGCGGAAGAACGCGCCGTCCGTGACGTGGACGACGTCATAGGTCACGTCGGAATGCACGAAGCCCCAGTCGCCGACAGGGATCTTGGCCTCGGCGATCGGAATGAACTGGCCGTTCATATAGGCCGCGCCCTTCGAGAAATTCGGGCTGGGTTCCGTCATGTCATCCTCCGTGCACCCGCCCCCGCGGCGGTGATGCAGGTTCCTCGCAAACGGCCCATGCAAAAAGCGCCGCTTTTGCGGAAAGTGACGGTGCCACTTCCGGCCTGCGCCCCGATGCGGCTCACAGCAGCGCCACCCAGCGGCGGGCAATCTCAAGGCCCACCCGGTCAGCCTCGACGCCCAGCGTGCCCTCCTGCTCCGCGTGCCGCTGCACGAATTCCGGCGCGTCGCGGTCCAGCATCGCCCGGTAGGCCTCGAGCCATTGCGCCACCAGCGCGCGGTCGGCCTCGAAGTGGAACTGCAGGCCATAGGCCGCGCGGCCGACCCGGAAGGCCTGGTTGGGGGTCTGCGCCGAGGAGGCAAGGCGGATGGCCTCCCCCGGAAGATCGAAGGTGTCGCGATGCCAGTGGAACAGCGGTGCGCCGTCGCCCAGCGCGGAGATCACCGGGTCGGCACGGCCGGCGTGCGTGGCCGTCACGGTCTGCCAGCCGATCTCGATGGGCCGATCCAGGATGTTCCGGCCGCCAAAGCCGCGCGCGAGGATCTGCGAGCCCAGGCAGACACCGAGCACCGCCTTGTCGGCGTCCGCGAACTGCACGGCCAGTCGTGCCAGCGCCGGCAGATAGGGGTGCGTGTCATCAGCCAATGCGCTCTGGTCGCCGCCGAGGATCACGAGGCCATCATAGCCGGCGTGGCCGAGCGGCAAGGCGGCCCCGGCATGCATGCAGCGGAGATCGACCTCGATGCCGCCCTCGTCCAGCGCGGGGCCGATCAGGCCGAGATGCGTGCCGGGGAAGTTCTCGACCGCGAGGACGTTCATGGCGCTTCCCGACTGCCGGCCAGCACCGTCTTCACTCCCGCCTCGCGCAGCGCGGCTTCGGTCTCGCGCGGAGGGGCCGCATCGGTCACCAGCCGGGTCACGGCTTCGAGCGTGGCAACCTTGAACAAGGCGGAACGGCCGAACTTGCCGGAATCGGCCAGAACGGTGACGTCCCGCGCCTGCTCGGCCATCACCCGTGCGATCTCCGCTTCCTCGGGGTCGAAGTCCATGATGCCCGCGGAGTCCAGCGCGCCGATCGTGAGCACCGCATGCATGGCATGGAACCGCCGTGCCTGGTCGACCGCGATGGGCCCGACACTTTCACCGCCGTCTTCCCGGTAGCGTCCGCCGAGAAGGAAGACCTGATTGCCCTCGCCTCGCCCTGCCAGAGCGGCGATCTTGCTGGAATTGGTGATGACGGTGAGATCGCGCGCGCGGGCCAGTTCCTCGGCGAAGACGAGCGTCGTGGTGCCGGTGTCGATGAAAAGGCTGTCGCCCGGCCGGAACAGCGAAATGGCCGCGCGGGCGATGGCGCGCTTGGCCGGCAGGGCGTCGCGCATCCGCTCCCGGAACGGACCCTCCCGCAAGGCTTCGGACAGAGCCGGCTCCACCGCGCTGGCGCCGCCGTGATGCTTGCGGAGCCAGCCCAGCGCATCCAGCTCCGATAGGTCGCGCCGGATGGTCTCGCGGGAGGCGTCGAGCATCTCCGCGAGAGCGTCGACGCTGACGCGCTCGCGATCCTGCACAACGGAGACGATGCGTTGCCGACGCTCCTCAGGTGTCATGAAGCCCCCAGTTCATGACCGAACAGTCACCGCACTTGACTGAATAGTCAACAGGGTATGGAATCCGCCCAGAGGAGGCTGCATGGATACGGCAGATGTGGCGGTCATCGGTGCGGGCGCGGTGGGCTGCGCCATGGCCCGCCGCTTCGCGCTGGAAGGCGCACGGGTGGTGGTGCTGGAGAAGGGCGCGGACCTGCTGTCCGGTGCCAGCAAGGCCAACAGCGCCATCCTCCACACGGGGTTCGACGCCCCGGTCGGCAGCCTCGAACAGGCCTGCATCCGCGACGGCTATGCCGAATACATGGAATTACGCGAGAGCATGAACCTGCCGGTGCTCGAAACCGGCGCGATGGTGGTTGCCTGGACGCCGCAGCAGCGGGACGCGCTGGACGGCATCGAGCATCAAGCCATCGCCAACGGGATTCACGATGTGCAGCGGCTCGACGCGGCGGAGATCCGCCAACGGGAGCCCCACCTCGCCGACAGCGCGCTCGAAGCCTTGCTGGTGCCGCGCGAACACGTCATCGACCCATGGTCGCCATTCCTGGCCTACCTGCTGCAGGCCCAAGCGCATGGGGCCCGCATCCTGTTCGACGCCGAAGTCGCGTCGGGCAGCTTCGATGGCGAAGCCTGGTCTCTTCAGACCGCGCGGCACGGAATGCTGCGTGCCCGGACGGTCATCAACTGCGCCGGGCTGTTCGGCGACCGGCTGGACCGGGCGCTGCTCGGCGAGGCGGACTTCGAGATCCGGCCCCGCAAGGGCCAGTTCGTGGTGTTCGACAAGGCGGCCGCCGCGCTTCTGCGCACCATCATCTTGCCCGTTCCCACCGAGCGCACGAAAGGTGTCGTGCTGTGCCGCACGGCCTTCGGCAACCTGCTCGTGGGTCCGACTGCGGAGGAGCAGGACGACCGGGACCGGGCGGCGACGGACGAGGCCACGCTGCGCGGATTGATTGGGGAGGCGGAGGCCATGCTGCCGGCCGTTGCGGGCATGCCGGTGACCGCGACCTATGCCGGCCTGCGGCCCGCCACCGAGGAAAAGCATTACCGCATCCGTCACAGACCGGAGCGTAACTGGATCACGGTCGGCGGCATCCGCTCCACGGGAATGACGGCCGCGCTCGGCATCGCCCGCTATGTCCACGGGCTCTATGCGCACACATCCCCGCACCGCCAGGTCGCTACGCCGGTGTCCCCGCGCATGCCGAACCTCGCAGAGCACCTGCCCCGAGACTGGGCGATGCCGGGCTTCGGGGAGATGGTCTGCCACTGCGAACTGGTGACACGGCGCGAGATCGAAGCCGCCCTCGCCGGACCACTGCCGGCGCGCGATCTGGGAGGCCTGAAGCGGCGCACGCGTTGCACCATGGGTCGCTGCCAGGGCTTTGGCTGCCATGCCCGGCTCGCGGCACTGACGGAGGGGAGGCTCTCCGTGCCCATGACCCTGCCGGCGGGAGCGGAGGCGTGAACGAGCATCGCTGCGACGTCCTTATCGTCGGCGCGGGACCTGCCGGGCTGGGCGCCGCCGCGCGGCTGAGAGAACGCGGCGTGTCACGGGTTCTCGTGGTGGATCGCGAGGCGGAGGCCGGGGGCGTGCCGCGCCATTGCCACCATTCGCCATTCGGCATGCGCGAATTCGGGCGCATTCTGACGGGGCGCGGCTATGCGCGCCGGCTTGCCGAAAGAGCAATCGTCGCGGGCGCCGAAATCCGTCTCCGCACCAGCGTGGTCTCCATCGACCGCGACGAGGATCTCAGCGTCCTCGTGACGGGTGACGACGGCCCCGCGCTGATCCGGGCGTTCCGGATCATGCTGGCCACGGGCGGCCGCGAGATGCCGCGTGCTGCGCGCCTGATCTCGGGAGAGCGCCCGCTCGGCGTGATCAACACTGGCGCGCTGCAGGCGATGCCGCCGCAGCTCGCAGCGTTCCGCCGACCCCTCATCCTCGGCACGGAACTGGTGGCACTGTCGGCGCTGCTGACCTGCCGGGGCAGAGGCATGAGACCGGTGATGATGGTGGAGGAAACGCCCTACCCGCTGGTGCGCCCGGCTTTCATGGCGCTACCGCGCTTGCTGGGTGTTCCGGTGCGCTACGGAGCCCGGGTGCTGGACATCCGGGGCCGCCCGCGCGTGGAGGCCGTCACGCTCGGCTTCCCGGATGGCTCCGCCGAGGACATCGCTTGCGATGGGGTGGTGTTCGCGGGTCGCTTCACCCCGGAATCGGCTCTCGCCCGCATCGCCGGGCTGGACGTGGATGCCGGCACCGGCGGACCTGTCATCGACCAGTTCGGCCGCTGTTCGGATCCGCGCATCTTCGCTGCCGGCAACGTGCTGCGCCCCGTCGAGACCGCCGGCTGGTGCTGGGCCGAGGGCGGCCAGATCGCCGGCTTCATGGCGCAGGAGCTTGCCGGCGGGCTTCCCCCACCCGGCCGCGAGGTGGCGGTGCATCGTGGCGCCGGCGTGGCCTACGCCGTGCCGCAGAGGCTGGTGCCCGGCGAAGGCGGGCTCGATAGCCTCCAGCTGCGCGTCGAACGTCCGGTGCGCGGCTTGTCCGTGGCCGCCGGCTCGACCATTCTGGCCCGCGTGGGCGGGACGGCGATGCCCGCCCGGCGCATCGCCCTGCCACTGCCCTCGGGCGTGACGGAAAGCCTGACCGTCCAAACAGGGCCTAGCGCATGAAGATCCTCGCCATCGATCAGGGCACCACCTCGACGCGCGGCATGGTGACCGACAGCGCGGACACGTCGGTGCACATGGTGCACAGCGTCCGCCACGCCCAGCATTTCCCCCAGCCCGGTTGGGTGGAACACGATGCGCGGGAGCTACTCGACAATGTCCGCGCCTGCATCAGCGCCGCGGGTCCCGTGGACGCCATCGGCCTCGCGAACCAGGGCGAAAGCTGCCTCGCTTGGCATGCGGGCACGGGCGAACCCCTCTCGCCGGTCATCGTCTGGCAGGACAACCGGACGGCCGAGCGGGTGGACGGGATCGCCCGCGATGGCGGCGCGGAGCGGATCGCGGAGCTCAGCGGGCTTCCGGCCGATGCCTATTTCTCCGCATCGAAGCTGCACTGGATCATCCAGCATTGCAGCGCCGCCCGCGACGCTCTTCGGACTGGCCATCTGCGGCTCGGAACCACCGACGCCTATTTCCTCGACAGGCTCACCGGCAACTTCGCGACCGATGTGACGACCGCGTCGCGCACTTCGCTGATGAACATCCGCACCGGCCGATGGGACGAGGACCTGTGCGGCCTGTTCGGCGTGCCAGCGGATTGCCTGCCGGAAATACGGCCTACCATTGGCCCGTTCGGCACGATCCGTGGCGTGCCGGTGACGGCCTCCGCCGTGGACCAGCAAGCCGCCCTCTATGGACATGGCTGCCGACGGCCCGGTGACGCGAAGATCACCTTCGGCACCGGCGCCTTCGTGCTCGCGGTGACGGGTGAGCGGATCATCTCCGCATCGGAACGCGGCCTTGTTCCCACGGTGGGCTGGGCCTCATCCGCAGGCCGCACCTATGCGGTGGATGGCGGGGTCTATGATGCCGGCGCCGCCGTGGAATGGGTCATGCGCATCGGGCTGCTGAGCAAAGTGGAGGAGCTTGACCGCTTCGAGGCACTGCCGGCAGTGGATCGCGGCCTCGTCTTCGTGCCGGCGCTGTCGGGCCTTGCCTGTCCGCATTGGGACCGCACGGCCGGCGCGCTGTGGATCGGCATGAGCGGCGCGACCAGCCGGGTCGACATGCTGCAGGCTCTTCTCGAGGGCATTGCGCTCCGCACCGCCGAGGTGCTGGAGGCCATGGACGCCGAGATCGCGCTGGCCCAGGGCATCCCGATCGACGGCGGCTTGAGCCGCAGCCGCTATCTCGTCCAGTTCCTCGCCGACGTGACCGGCCGGACCATGATCGTCAGCGATGACGGGGAACGGACCGCCTGGGGCATCGCACAGATGGCGGCGGAAGGCGCCGGAACATCACTCGGCGAATATCCATCGGCTTGCACGTCCTACCGGCCCGACCCGGGGGTCGACCGCCATGGCCGGATCGACCGCTTCCGGCGCGCGATCGCCATGAGTTCCGGCTGGCGCCGATAGGCCGGTCATCGGATGTTTCCGAAGGCGCCAGGGATCTCGATTTAGAGGAAGGCGCAGCGCGATTGCAGAACCCTCGATGGAGCGGTTTTGCGCGGATGCTCATAGGCCATGGTCTTCCTGGTCTCTTCGGCACGATTCATGCAACGCAGAGTAGCCGGCTGCGTCTCCAGAACCCGGCCGGTAAGGGGCCGCTGCGCACCCGTAAGGGTCGTGGCGGCCCCGCATCGTCCTCCGTCGCGCCAGCTGGAGTGCCGGCGCCTTTGAGTGCATTCAGACGACCTCTGTGGTTGGCCCCGGCGAGCAGGAGACCTTCGTCGCTGCCGGCATCGAGGGCGACCGGCTCGCCAGCAGAACCGCCGCCAGACCGACCGCCGAGGTTACGGCGCCGGCAAGCGCGACCGCAGGGTAGCCGAATCCGCTGGCAATGACGCCGCCACCGAGCGCAGCCCCGAGCGCATTGCCTAGATTGAAGGCCCCGATGTTGACGGACGAGGCCAAGTTCGGTGCGTCGCCTGCTGCTGCCATGACGCGGACCTGAAGCGGCGGCACCAGTGCAAAGCTCGCGATACCCCACAGGAAGATCAGCACACCGGTCGGCCACGCGAAGGGCATGAGCAGCGCGAAGGCGACCAGGACCGCGGAGAGCGAGGCCAAAGTCACGATCAGCGTGCGGTCGGCCGAACGATCCGCGAACTTGCCGCCGAGCCAATTGCCGAGGGTCAGCCCCAGGCCATAAATGACCAGCATAGCCGTCACGAAGCCGAGCGAGGCACCGGTCACCTCACGCAGGATGGGCGTGATGTAGGTGAAGACCGTGAACATCGCGCTAGACCCGACCACGGTCAAAGCCAGCGCGCCCAGGACTCTTTTCCGCGTAAGCGCGCGAAGTTCCAGCAGTGCGTTGCCCGTGGCAGGGGCAGGCAGAAAGGGCAAGGTCAGCCGGAGGGCCGCCATCGTCGCGACGCCCAGCACGGCGATGCCCCAGAAGGAGGCACGCCAGCCAAGATGCTCGCCTGCCCAGGTCGCCAGCGGCACGCCGACGACATTGGCGATGGTGAGGCCCATGAACATGGCGGCCACCGCCCCCGCCTGACGGTTCGGCGGCACCAGGTTCGCCGCCACGATGGACCCGACGCCGAAAAAGGCCCCGTGGTTCATCGACGTCAGCACCCGCGCGGCAAGCAGCATGCCGTAGCTGTCCGACAAGGCGCTCAGGACATTGCCGGCCGTGAAGATGGCCGCCAGCCCTATGAGCAGGGTGCGCCGGGGCACGCGGCCCGTCGCAAGGATCATCAGGGGTGCGCCGATCATCACCCCCAGCGCATAGGCGCTGATGAGCAGTCCGGCGGCCGGGATCGACACGCCGAGATCACCCGCTATCACCGGCAGCAGGCCCATGGGCGCGAACTCGGTAACACCGATGCCGAAGGCGCCGATGGAGAGGGCGATCAGTCCAGGGTTGAGCTTCATGGCTTTGTCTCCTCAGACCAGTGCCGGGTTGAGGCGGGCAAAGCCCTCCTGCTGGCGGTATGGCGTATGCGGATAAGGCGGCAGCACGTCGCTGGCGGCATCCAGCGCCGCCACCTGCCCCGGCGTCAGCGACCAGCCGACAGCACCCAGGTTCTCGCGCATCTGCTCTTCGGTACGTGCTCCGATGATGACGGAGGCGACGGTCGGCCGCTGCAGCAGCCAGTTGATGGCGATCTGCGGCACGGTCTTGCCCGTCTCGGCTGCCACCGCCTCGAGCGCGTCCACCACGCGGTAGAGGAGTTCGGTCTCCACCGGCGGTGCGAACTGTTCCGTCTCGTGCAGCCGGCTCGATGCGGGCATCGGACGCCCGCGCCCGATCTTGCCCGTGAGCCGTCCCCAGCCGAGGGGGCTCCACACCAGCGCGCCGATGCCCTGATCCAGGCCCAGCGGCATCAGGTCCGCCTCATAGGCACGGCCGACCAGCGAATAATAGACCTGATGCGCCACCAGCCGCTGCCAGCCATGGCGATCGGCGGCGGCCTGCGCCTTCATCAACTGCCAGCCGGGATAGTTCGAGACGCCGGCATAACGCAGCTTGCCGGCGCGGATCAGTTGGTCGAGCGTTCCCATCAGTTCCTCGACAGGCGTGGAGGCGTCGAACGCGTGAAGCTGGAGCAGGTCGATGGTGTCGGTGCCGAGCCTTCGCAGCGAATCCTCCACCGCCCGGATCAGCCGGCTGCGCGACGCGCCCCAGTCCTGCGGTCCGTCGCCCATGGGCAGGCCGGTCTTGGTCGAGATCAGCACCCGGTCGCGCCGGCCACGGATCGCCTCGCCCAGGATCTCCTCGGACGCGCCACTGGAATAGACGTCGGCCGTGTCGAACAGCGTGACCCCGGCATCGAGGCACACATCGATCAGCCGCCGCGCCTCGCCCGCATCGCTCGCGCCCCACGCGCTGAACAGCGGCCCCTTGCCGCCGAATGTGCCCGTGCCGAAGCTCAGTGCCGGCACGCGCAGTCCAGACGATCCGAGTTGCCGATATTCCATGATCCGCATCCTGTTGTTATCCAGGTGCATAGATGGACGCGCCCTCAGCCCCACGGCTAGACTGTGCGCGGGCAGAGGATCTGTGCATTGGACGCAAAGACGGGCGGCGCGGACCGGGCGCGATCACTGGCGCTCTTCGCTGCGGTGGTGGAGCATGGCAGCTTTTCCGCGGCCGCCCGCAGCATGGATATGAGCCCTTCCGCCGTCAGCCGGGCCATCGATCGCACAGAGGAGCGGCTCGGCGTCCGCCTGCTGCTTCGCTCGACGCGTGCGCTTTCGCTGACGGCCGAGGGGCAGGCCTATCTGCAGGCGTCGCGCCGCATCCTCGCTGACCTCGATGACGCCGAACAGCAGATAGCGGATCAGGGCGTGCCGCGCGGGCGGCTGCGGATCAGCGCCGCGCTCTCGCACGGCCGGCTCTGCATCGTGCCGTTGCTCGGCGAATTCGCATCGCTGTATCCGCACATCCTGATCGACATGGCCCTCAGCGATGCGCTGGTGGATGTCGCGGCCGGACAAGCGGATGTCGCGATACGCTTCGGCACCTTGGCGGACAGTTCGCTGACCGCGCGCAAGATCGGCGAGACGAGGCGCGTGATCGTCGCCTCGCCCGGCTACCTCGAAAGGCACGGAACGCCCGAGGTGCCGGAGGACCTGCACGACCACAACTGCCTCAACTTCAACTTCCGGCGGGTGGAGCCCGTCTGGCCTTTCCGCATGGACGGACGCGATGTCGCGCTCTCGGTCAGGGGGAATATCGAGGCGAACAACGGCGAGACGCTGGGCCAGTTGGCAGCTGCGGGCGTCGGCATCGCGCGGGTGGGCAGCTTCAGCGTCGCAGCCGAGATTGCCGGCGGACAGCTCGTGCCGCTGCTGGAAGCGTTCAATCCCGGAGATGTCGAAGTCATCCACGCGGTCTTCGTGGGCGGCACGAGCACTCCTGCGCGCGTTCGCGCGTTCGTCGACTTTCTCGTTGCACGGCTGCACTGATCAGCAGACGCGCACGGTTTTGCGTCTCACCTGCTGATGCTTCGAGGAATCCGCGAGATCCTCGGGCGTCTGTTCCCAATCTTTGATGGTAGGTTGGTAGACCCATGAGCGTGCCTCGGGGTAAGGGCTGAGCCGCCGCCGAACCGGATAGCGCCGAGCAACGTTCCGTGGGAAGCAGCTTTGTGCTCTGCTGCGGCCCACCCGGAGACTAGGTAATGAGTGTCGGTCTTCTTGCGCTTCTCGATGATGTGGCGGCATTCGCCAAAGTGGCCGCGGCCTCGCTCGATGATATCGGCGCGCAGGCCATCAAGGCCGGGTCGAAAGCGGCCGGCGTCGTCATCGACGATGCCGCGGTGACGCCGCGCTATGTCGTCGGCTTCGCCGCGGAGCGCGAACTGTCCATCGTGGGACGCATCGCCAAGGGCTCGCTCAAGAACAAGCTGATCTTCCTGCTGCCGGCAGCGTTGGCGATCAGTTTCTTTGTCCCCTGGTTGATGACGCCGCTGCTTATGATCGGCGGCGCCTATCTTTGTTTCGAAGGTGCCGAAAAGGTCTTCGAAGCCGTGTTCGGGCATCACGGCCATCCTGCCGACACGGCGCAGAAAGCGGCGCTGAGTCCCCAGGAACTGGAAGACCAGACCGTGGCCGGGGCGATCAAGACCGATTTCATCCTGTCCGCCGAGATCATGGCCATCACCCTGTCCTCACTGCCGGAAGGCAATGTCTGGACCCAGGCGCTGATCCTAGCCGCCGTCGCCATCGGCATCACGGTCGTCGTCTATGGAGCCGTGGCACTTATCGTGAAGGCGGACGATGTCGGGATCAGCCTGGCTGCCCAGAAGGCGGGCGGTGCCTTGGGCGGCCTCAGCCGGGCGGTCGGGCGCGGGCTCGTCATCGGCATGCCGGTCTTCCTCAAGATCCTCTCGATCGTGGGCACGGCGGCCATGGTCTGGGTCGGCGGCGGCATCATCGTGCATGGACTGGAAGGGTTCGGCTTCGGCTGGCTGGGGCACGGCATCCATGATGCCGCCCTTGCCGCGTCAGGTCCCGCGGGCCCCTTCGGCGGTCTGGTGGAATGGCTCGTGACGGCCGCAGCGTCGGGCGTTGTCGGGCTCATCCTCGGCGGGCTCCTGATCCCGCTCGTGAGCCATGTCTTCGTGCCTCTCTGGAGCCGGTTCAGGGGCAAGCCCACGGCTCCCGTGGAAGCGGGCGCCACCCCGCACGCCTGAGCTCGGGCCGTTCAGCGTTCATCCACCAAAGCAGGCGTCGAAGCGATTTCCCGCTCCATGGCCTGGAGCGCCGCCAGCGGCTGAACGAGACCGGCGCCGAACTCCTTGTCGCGCCCTGCGATGCCCAGGTCCCGGGCTGTTGCAGCCAGCACAGCGTAGATTTCATCGGCTTTCGTCTCGGGGTGACGCGCAATCAGCAGTGCGGCTATTCCGCTGACATAGGCCGTCGCGATCGAGGTTCCGGACGATATCGTGTAGCCGCCGCCCGCCGTCGGCAGCAGGATGTCGACGCCGGGCGCCGCCACCGTGACGTAGCTCCCCCGGTTGGCCAAGCCCAGCGCCTTGTCATGAAGGTCCGTGGCTGTCGCCGCGATGACGCCGACCTCGGCCGCGGGATAGAGCGGCGGAGAGGCCGGGCCGGCATTCCCGGCGGCCGCGACGATCACGCCTCCCCTCCTGCTGACCTCCCGGATGGCGCGCGAGATCAGCGGATCACGGGGCCCGGCAAAGGAGAGATTGAAGATCCTGGCGCGCCGCTCGGCCGCCCAGTCGAGACCGCGCAGGATGTCGTATGTGGTCCCGGCATTGCTGCTTCCCGAGGGGGCGAAGGCGCGGACGTTGAGGATGCGCGCCTGCGGCGCCGCACCTGTCAGCTGAGCGTGCGCGGCAATGGCGCCGGCCATGCCCGTGCCATGAGCGTGCGGCGTGAAGGTGCCCCCCACGGCGTCGAACTGTTCTGCGATGACGCCGGCCAGTTCCGGGTGCGACGCGTCGGCGCCGGAGTCGATCAGGGCGATCAGCACCGATGTGCCCTTGCTCAGTTCGTGAACTGCGGGAAGCATGAGCTTCTCGGCGGCATATCCCTGGGCGTCGCCTGTCTCCGTTTGCTGCAAGGCGAAGACGCGGTTCGGCTCTGCGCTCCTTACGCCGGGGCTGTTCCGCAGGCTGGCCGCGACCTGCGCCGGGGCCCGGCCGTCCGTGATGCGCAACCTGTGCAGCCGCGCATCGAGCAGCGCAATGTCCTGCGCCCCAAGCTGTTCAAGCCGGTTCCGCTGGGCCAGTCCGTCCATCTCGGCGCCAGGCATCTCGCGCGAGGTTTCGACCAGGATTTCATCCGGGCGGTACTCCGCGGCCGCCATTTCGCGTGGCGCGGCATTCGTGGGAACCGTGGCCTTGCGAGCGGTGGCCCGTGGCGGTTTCACCGGCTTTCTCGGCGCCGTCTTTTCAGGAAGCGACGAGGCTTTCGCCTCCACTTTTGGTCGCCTCTTCGGTGTAGCCTGAGGGGACTGGGGCTTGCGGTCGTCGGCCACGCGGCTATCGGGCACGACGAGGACACCCCATGGGTCGCGCCGTTCGAAGCTTCCGCTCCAGCTGCCGCCCCCCCCACCGCCTCCGCCGGAGGCCCCTCCCCCGCCACCGCCGGCCGTTTGGGAGGATACGATGGCCGGAGCCAAGAGAGCGCACACCAGCACGACGGCGGAAAGGGTTCGGCGCTTGTTCCTGGAAGCCTTCATCGCGCTTGCCTCCCTCTCACGAAGCCGGGCCGGCAAACCGGACAATCCCCGGCCGCTCCCGCAAGATCTGCAGAACCCGATTCTGCATCTTCTGATCGCCGGCGAAACCGAGCCGGTACATGCCCGCCTCGGGTCCCGTAACGATCGAAGCGCCGGCATCGCGGAGAACGGCCTCGATCTCGGCAACCGTCGCCTCTGGGGCAAAGCTCACGAGGATCCGGCCAGCGGTGCCGGTCGAGGCTGTCGGCGCCGTGGCCGTCTGGAAGCCGCCTCCCCTCTCGCCCGATCCCACCACGAGCAGGACGGCCTGCAGGGCGATCACGGCCGCAGCAGCGACGGTGGCGAACGCCAGTGTCTGCGGACGTGCGAGGGCCAGCGTGTCGTGCAGCCATTCCGAAAAGCCCCGGCGGCGCGGGGCTGGAACGCGGCGAGCCGCCGGTTCTTCTGCCTCGATGGCAGAGAACAGACGATCCGCAGCCCTGCGCGAGGGCGCAGCGATGCTTTCGTTCAGAAAGATGGCCTCGGCCGCTTCTTCGCGGATGTCCCCGAGGCGCCGCGCGAGTTCGGGGTCTTGCTCGATGGCGGCCGCGACGCGGCTGTTCGTAGACGCATCAAGCGTGCCGGCCGCATACCACGGCAGCAGCAGTGAAATCTCCGCGCGGTCATCATGTTCGGTCATCACGGCCATCCTCGGTCGATGCCGGCGGTCTTGAGCAGCTCGGACAACCGTTTTCGCGCATAGAAGAGACGCGTCTTCACGGTGTTCTCGGGAACTCCCAGGATGACGCTCGCCTCCTCCACTGTTCGCTCGTGGTAGTAGACGAGATCGACGATTTCCCGGTGTTCCAGGGTCAGGGCGGACAGGCACTTTCGCAGTGCCGCGCCCTTGTCCTTCTTCTGGATCGTCACCTCCGGCGTGTCCGCGTCGTCTTCAATGCCTTCGGCTGCCTCGTCGTCGAGTTCCGCTTCGGTTCGCTTCCGAAGCAGGTTCAACGCCTTGTACCGGGCAATGGAGAGCACCCAGGTCGAAACGCTGGATCTGCCCTCGAACTTGGCGGCTTGTCGCCAGACGTCCAGAAATACTTCGCTGATCAATTCCTCCGCATTTGCTTCATGCCTCACCAGACGAAGCAAGAACCGGTACACGCGCACCTGATGACGGTTGAACAGGACGCGCATTGCGGGCCTGTCGCCGGCCGCAATACGGCCGATCAGTTCTTCGTCAGAAGGCGCGGACGCGATCACGGTTTGCTTGCTCCAATCATCTGTGGAGGCTTGCGGAGCCCTGGTTCAAAGCCTGGAGCAATTATTCAGTGTCCTTGCGCGAATTGTCTTCAGAGGAGGCCCCCAAGAACGGTTTCTTACCCGCGCGCGGGGGCGAGCATCCACCCTGCTCAAGTCCGTTGACCGTGTCGAGGCTGATGCCTGCGGCGGTACTGGAAATCCAGAGCAGTGGTCTCAACCAGCTACCGTTCGAACAACGATCCCAGCCAGACGAGCCAACGCAGCGCGTTTTCAGTCCAAGCTTTTCAGCAGCAGCGGCAGGCGCTTAGCATCCGCGCAGAAAAAGTTCGCTTTTGCATGAACCTTCCGGAGAACCGCCGACACCAATGAGCATCGGGACCGGATGAACCGGTGCCACAGAGTGTCTAACGGAAGGAAACGTCATGTCGCTGAAGAAGATCGCCATTGCACTGGTCGCCGCCTCGGTTGCTTTCACCACCGCCGCCCCGGCCTTTGCCGGTCCCGGCCCCAAGGACTTCCAGAACAAGCCCGATGCGAAGTTTCCGGGACCCGGCCCGAAGGATTGGAAGCTGCCGCCGAAGAAGGTTGGCCCCAAGAAGCCGCACCACGACCATGACGCCGCCTACGGCGCGATGATGGGTCTCGGCGTCCTGACCGCAGTCGCGATCGCTGCCGCCGCCGCTGACGACGAGCCGGAGTGCTGGCATGAGAAGCGCAAGGGCCATCTGGTTCAGGTGTGCGCGGTCGACTGACAGATTTCCCTCCCGTCGGCGGTGCCTTCGGGAGGGAATCCGCGCCGCGATCTTTTGAATTGCCTCGCAGAGGGGTCCCGATGGTTGAGCTCTGCACGGCCGAGCATTGACTTGGGTGCAGCTAGTCACGGGCGAACAGGCTCTTGCGAATGATCGCATGGACGCCCCAATTGCCGTCGGCCACTTGAGTGACGCCGAAATCCACCGCCACCGAGATCAGAGACAAGGCCTCGTCCTCATCAAGGCCACGGTAGTCCATCAGGAACTTGCGCGTGGAGCGGAATGCCGACCGCAGAGCCTTCGACAAAGATGACTTCTTGTAGATCTCGGACTGCGCATCCCGCCCAAGATCACGAAGATAATTCGGATAGCTGAAGCCGTGCAGGATGAAGTGATCGGCTGTTTCCAGAAGCGGCCCGTGCAAACCATTCAGGAAGGCCTTCTTCGATTCGTCGCGCTTGTGGAGGATGAACCGGAACGTGCCGGTCAGCGAGGCTTCCAAGCCGGTGCCGTTGATCTCACCGTCGCCTTGCGCCAGATGCCCGTCACCGACCGAGAACAGCGCTCCGGGCACGGCGACAGGCAAGTAGAGGGTCGAGCCTTTTCCGGCGCGCCAGTTATCGAAGTTCCCACCGAAATAGCCGGGCGGGATCGAATCCACGAGGTCGGCCTCACGCGGCGCGACCGCCATGCAGCCGAAATGCGGCCGCAGCGGCACCCGAACATCGGGGAGAACGTCCCAGCACTCTTCGATGGCGGAACGGTCTACGGGAACGCCGGGATAATCCATCGTGTCGTGGCGCACCCCGGAGGGGTCCACCTGCGGCGTCCAGCGATAGCGGTACAGCGCATGCGCGTGTTCCCCATCCCGGTCCATCTCGTAGATGGTCACCGTCTCGCGCGGCTTGGGATCATCGAGAAGGTCCGAATACTGGTAGCCCCACCAGGCGGAGACGTTGGATGCAAAGCACCGGCCGGCGAAGTCGGGATTCATGCTCGGCCGTGGCACGATGTCGAGGATCTGCACCTCCAACACGTCTCCCGGCTCGGCTCCGTTGATGAAGACCGGCCCCGTGAAGATGTGGACGCCGAACCCCTCGCCTGCTCCCCGGCCCAGAATGCTGGCGTTCATGGGCCCTGCGCCACGACGAGCGACGTTCTTGCCCTCCCTTGTCCACGCGAAAACGCTTTCCGCCGCGGCGTCTCCCTCGATCATGCGGGCGTGATCATCCGTCGCGTGCTGCGTCAGCGTCTCGATCACGACCTCGGAACCCGATTCCACCCGCAGGGCGGGCGCCAGGGACCGGCTGAGATAGCCCCAGTGCACCGTGTCCGGGCCGACCGCGATGCGTCGTTCCAGCCCCCGAGTGCGTGGCCCCGCGATGAGAGCTGGATGCTCCCACGTTCCTGTTTCCCGGAAGGCGTCCCGCGCAACGATCGCGTTGTGGGGAACGTCCTTCTCACGCGGACGGCCGCGCCTTAGCAGATTGCGCGACGTCGCGGAGGCACCAGTCCGGAAAGTGCGTGGCGACACGCCATAGGCAGCGCTGAAGGCCCGGCTGAAATGAGCGGGATCGCGGAAGCCCCATCGAAATCCGACTTCCGCTACGCTGTCGGCACCATGCCGCGGATCGGCCAGTTCAATGCGCGCCCTGTCCAGTCGTCGCAGCCGCACATAGTCGGAGAAGGTCGTGTCCTGCAGTTCGAAGAGCTTCTGGATGTAGCGTTGGGACAGGGCCGTCTGCGGCGCGATGGTGCTCATGGAGAGGTCGGGGTCCATGAGCCGCAGTTCGACCGCGGAGGTGACACGGCGAAAATGCGCAGCCTGGTTCTGCGTGGACCCGCCATCCCCATTCCGGCCCTCGCGAAGCAGAGCGCCGGTAACCAGCTCCGTGACCGCAAGTTCGACGGAAACCAGATCAGGCTCCTGCACCTGATCGAAATGCAGAGCGAGCGTGCGCATCAGGGGACGCACTGCGGACGCCGCCACGGTCTCACCCAGCACCAGCGGCAGCCTTGTCGTCGTTCGCCCCAGTCGCATGAACACCCGCTCGCGCGGGATCTCCAGCATCAAGAGTTCGAAGCCGGTCCGCTGCTCGAAGCTAAAGGCCTGAGCACGGTCGGCGACCGACACGTCGCCTTCGGCGAATTCGCGGCTTTCCGCACCTCCTCGGAGCGTGCCGCGCCCATCCGCATGAAACGTGACGAGCAGCGGCTCGTGACCGCCGCCCGCGCCGTGGGGGGCGCCGGCAAGCCGCTGGGCGGACGACCGCAATCTCGCCAGCCGCGAGCCGTGTCGTGAGGTGATGATGCCGAGTTCACCCGTCGGGAGCTGACCGTCTCGCAGTTCGCATCTCAAACCCAGGGGTGCGAGCGCGTCCAGCCAGGCCGCGTGCTGGCGAGACACGGGGAACGCGTCGATGCAGATCACGTTAGGTCCGACCTGCATGTCTCCCCTGCGACGCCTCCACATCCTGAAGCCTGGAGCATCGTGCGCCCGGATTGTTCGCTGCCGCAATACGGCATCTGCCCCTGTGCGCAGCGGGGCAAGAATTTGGGCACGTGCGGTCATTCCGGCAGCAAGGACGGTGGCGCAACCTTGCGCTCGCGCGTCACGAGACGACGCTGCCGGGGAGACGAAGATGTGCGCAGGCGATGACAAGAATTGTCCGGAGTTCGAGACGCATCGGGCGAAGATGATGGACGCTCTGGGAGCGGAGCGCCGCAGCTTCCTGAAAAGTGCCTTCGTGGCCACGGGCGGAGCGGCAGCCCTGGCAGGCGGAGGTATCTCGCTCGTCTCGCCGGCGCTAGCGCAAGCATCGGCGGCGCGTCTGCCCAACCAGCCGGCGTTCCACTACCTTCCAGCCACCGACCAGACGGTTCATTGGGGCTATTTCTCGAAGAAACTGAAGCCGCAGGTCGAGATCGACAGCGGCGACATCGTCACCATCGAGGCCCTGACGCATCACGCGAACGACGATGCCGAGCTGATGGTGAAGGGCGATCCTGGAGCGGAAAGCGTCTTCCACTGGACGAAGGAGAAGAAGAACGTGAAGCGCCGGGGCGCCGGCGACGAGAACGACACGAAGATCGGCGGAGGCGGCGGTCTCGGCGTGCATGTCTGCACAGGCCCCGTCTTCGTCCGCGGCGCCGAGCCGGGCGACATCCTGGAAGTGCGCATCCTCGACACCCGGTTCAGGCCTTCGGCCAATCCCGAGCACAAGGGCAAGTCTTTCGGGGTGACGGCGTCCGCTTGGTGGGGCTTCCACTACAAGGACCAGATCGAGGAGCCAAAGGACCGGGAGATCATCACGGTCTTCGAAGTAGATGCGAACGGGGGCAGCCCCTTCGCCAAGGCTGCCTATAACTATCGGTGGACGCCCCAGACCGACCCCGATGGCGTGGTCCACAAGATCATCGATTACCCCGGCGTTCCCGTCGATCACTCCACGATCAAGAAGAACACCGACATCCTGAGAGGCGTCCGCGTGCCCATCAGGCCGCATTTCGGCGTCATCGCGCTTGCGCCGAATGAAGCCGATTACGTCAATTCGATCCCGCCGATGCACACCGGCGGCAACATCGACAACTGGCGCATCGGCAAGGGCGCGACGATGTACTACCCCGTCGCGGTGGAAGGTGGCCTGATGTCCATCGGCGACCCCCATGCCTCGCAAGGCGATTCCGAGCTCTGCGGCACGGCCATCGAGTGCTCCATCACCGGCACGTTCCAGCTGATCGTCCACAAGAAGGCCGATCTTGAGGGCACAGCTCTGGAAGGCCTCGAATATCCGATGCTGGAGACGCAGACGGAGTGGCTGGTTCACGGCTACAGCTTCGCCAACTATCTGGCGGAGCTTGGCCCCAATGCCCAGAACGACATCTTTGGCAAAAGCTCTGTCGACCTCGCGCTTCGGGATGCCTTCCGCAAGATGCGGAAATTCCTGATGACGACGCAGAAACTAACCGAGGATGAGGCCATCGCCCTGATGTCGGTGGGCGTCGACTTCGGCGTCACCCAGGTCGTGGACGGAAACTGGGGATGCCACGGCATCATCCGCAAAGACATCTTCGCCGGCCGCATGGCGTAGACATTCAGGAGACATCCGGGGGCTACATTCTCCTGGATATCTCCACCTGAAGCATCATGTGTGGCGGGGCATCCTTCGCAGCAGGCTGGATCTCCTCGACCGGCGGCAAAGGAGCTGAAAAAATGACCGACAAAGGAGCCGTTCCGCATGATCTCGATCATGCCGACCTCGTCAGGAACCTCGATCTGGCACCTCACCCCGAGGGCGGCCACTACAAGGAGACGTTCCGCAGGCCGGCAGGGCCGGACGGACGATCACGCCTGACCGCCATCCTGTTCCTGCTGGCTCGCGGCGAACGTTCCCACTGGCACCGGATCGATGCGGACGAACTGTGGCTTTGGCACGCGGGCGAGTCCCTGACCCTCAAGATCGGCGCCGATAGCGAGATCGTTCTCGGAGGCGATATCGTCGGGGGCCAGCAGATGCAGGCGCTGGTGCCCGCAGGGCAGTGGCAGTCCGCTGCGGCAGACGGCGGTTGGGTGCTCGTCAGTTGCATCGTGGCCCCCGGCTTCGAGTTCGACCGTTTCGAGCTGGCGCCACCCGGCTGGGAACCGGGAACGGAGGATGCGGGCGGCACTCCCACGGCCCGGTCACCGTAGCCGGGCCGGACCGACTGCAGCCGGCGGTCCATGACGGCCTTCGGCCAACACGATGGCCTTGATCTCGCGCTGAGGAGCTATCTGTGACCAGGTGCTCCACCCTGATGATGGCTTCGTCGCCTTGAGCAACTTTGAGTGTGACGTCCCTGAGGTTCGTTCGGGCATACTGTGGACGAGTGGGAGATCGAAGCATGCAATGGGAATATCTCGTGGTTGAGACTACCCTCGACGCTGAGGCCCTCCGGAAGCTGGGGGTAGACCGATGGGAACTCGTGTCGGTTGTTTCGCCGGCACATTTCGTACTGCACTACTTTTTCAAGCGTGAGATGCGACCCTGACGGACGTCGATCCGACGGCACCTTTTCCAGGGATCGCGACAGGAGAAATCATCAACATGGTCCAGCGTGAAGCCGTTTTCCCGGCGGGTCGGCATGACCTCTACACGTCGCAGACCTATTCCGCGGCGATCAGATCAGGCGACCTCCTGTTCGTGTCCGGTCAGGTTGGCAGCCGCAGCGACGGCTCGCCTGAGCCGGATTTCGAGGCACAGGTGCGCCTGGCGTTTGCCAACCTCCAGGCGACGCTGAAAGCGGGTGGGTGCAGCCTTGCCGACATCGTCGACGTGACGACCTTCCATATCGATCCTGAACATCAGTTCGGGACGGTCATGGCCGTCAAAAGCGAAGTCTTTCCGGACGCGCCCTATCCCAACTGGACTGCGGTCGGCGTGAACTGGCTGGGGGGCTTCGACTTCGAGATCAAGGTGATCGCCCGGATCCCCGGCTGAAGATCGCCCAGCAAGTAACCTCCACAACGGAGCCGGTCGTGCATGATCTGGAACGCAACAAGGCGAATGTAATCGCCTTCTATGAGTTGATGTTCAATTCGGGCCGGCCCGCCGAAGCCGTCGAGCGCTTCGTCGGAGACGAATACATTCAGCACAATCCGCATGTGGCCACCGGGAAGGCAGGCTTCATCGCTTATTTCGAGCGCATGGCTCGCGAGTGGCCCGGTAAGCGGGTTGAAATCAAGCGGGCCGTCGCAGAGGGCGAACATGTCGTCCTTCATTGTTTCCAGCACTGGCCCGGCGACCACGACTACGCAGGCATCGACATTTTTCGGCTCGACGATCGGGGAAGGATCGTCGAGCACTGGGATGTGCTGCAGATCATCCCGGAGCATGCAGCCAATGCGAACGGCATGTTCTGATCTTCGCCCTGCGGACCGCCGCACCTGGTCGAGGTGAAGTAACCCGCCGGATCAGGCGAACCGGTCAGGACGGAACGGGTCGATCGGGATGATGGGGTGGCGCCCAGCCACGAGGTCGGCCACCAGCCGGCCGGTCTGGGCGCCGCCGGCGAGCCCGACATGGCCGTGTCCGAAGGCGTAGATGACCTGCGCGCTGCGTCGCGAGCGGCCGATGACGGGCAGTGAATCCGGCATGCTGGCGCGGAACCCCATCCACACGGACAGTCGCTCTTCGGCATAGGCCTGGGCGAGGCCTGGAAACAGCCGCTGCCCCAGCGCCAACAGCTTGCGCGCACGACGCCAGTCGGGCGCTGCCTCAAGGCCGGCGAACTCGACGGTGCCCGCCAGCCGCAGGCCCATATCCATGGGAGTGGCGACGAACTTGCCGGACGCGTCCATAATCGAGGTGCGCGGCACGGCTTCCGGGTCCTTGATGATGATGTGGTAGCCGCGCTCCGTGTCGAGCGGGACGCTGTCGCCCATCTCGGCGGTGAACGGCTTCGAATGCGCGCCGGCGGCCACCACCACGGCGTCGGCCGCCAGCAAGCCGGCATCGCTGCGGATGCCGGTCACCTTTTCGCCCGTCATCTCGATGCCTGTGGCGCGCGCCTTCACGATGCGACCGCCATCGCGCAGGAAGGCGTCGGCCAGACTGCCGATCAGCTTGTTCGGATCGACGGTGTGGGCGTTGTCGGGGAAGAACACGCCGAGCGCGTAGTCGTGTGACAGGCTTGGCTCCTGCTGCCACAGCGCGTCGCGCTCCAGCACGTCGAAGCGGATGCCCCTCTCACGGCGCAGCTGCCAGGCAAAGGCATCGGCCTCCAAATCGGCGCGCGTGCGATAGACGCAGAGATGGCCGTTGCGGCGGATCAGGTGCTCCGCACCGGCATTCTTGACGAGCGGCGCATAGACGCCGGCGGAGTCATGCAGCAGCGCCTGCAGCGCCACCGATTGCTGGCGCACCCGGTCCGGCGTGCCGGCCTTGATGAACTGGTAGATCCAGGGCGCGATCCTGGGCGCGTAGCTCCAGCGGATGGAGAGGGGCCCCATTGGGTCGAGCAGCCACCCGGGCACCTTCGGCAGGTTGCCGGGCATGGACATCGGCACCACGGAAGACGGGTTCAGGCAACCGGCATTGCCGAAGGACGAGCCCTCCGCCACCCCGCCCGGCTCCACGATGAACACCTCGTGCCCGTCCCGCAGCAGCCAGCTTGCCGCCGCCACGCCGACCGCACCCGCGCCGATCACACCAACCTTCATCGCCTGCCCGCCCCGACCCCTGTCCTGCCTTTGCTTCAGGCCGCGCTCTTCGCAAGCGCGACCGAGCGGAGACTATCGAAATGTCCATCCACATACAGCAGCGGATGCACCTCCCGCTCCCACAGTTTGATGGTGGCGACGCGGCCGAGGAACACCGTGTGGCTTTCCACTTCCATCTTCTCCGACACCCGGCAATCGAAGCTGGCCAGGGCGCCGGTCAGCGCGGGCGCGCCGGTCTCCAGGGCTTCCCAGTCGCAATCGGTGAAGCGGCGATGGCGGTGCTCGCGGGAGCTGAACAGGTTCGCGATCTCGACATCGCCCTCGCCCAGCACGTTCACGCAGAAGATGCCGGACTTGTGGATGACGGCGTGGCAGCTGGCCGAGCGGTTGACGCAGATCAGCAGCGAAGGGGCCGGATCGGCACAGACGGACGTGACGGCCGTGGCGACGAAGCCAGCCGGCCGACCGTCATCCAGGGTGGTGATGACGGATACGCCGGCGGCGAGGCGGCGCATGCCGCGCTTGAAGAGGTCGGGATCGCTCATCGTGTCCTCGTGCATCTGGGTTCGGACCTTCACGGACCGCGTTGCGGCTCTATCCGCAAGCGGCGTGCCAGATGGCAGGAGCATGCCGGAACGCACGTCGCTCCAGAGCAACCCGGGGAAAACGGGGCTCCGAGCGCCCGCGCGGATGGACGTCGCAAGACTGGATCAGCCCTGCGACAGGCGAGACGGGCTTTCTCTCACGTAAGACATCGCACCGAATGCTTGAAGCGGCCCCCCAGCGCATGCCCTGCGCGGCACCTCCTTGGCATAGCTCTTGCGCACCTTCCGCCAGAACCGTCGCTTTACGGGGGATGAAGGTGAAGCTCTCTCTTTTCATGATGCCCATGCACAATATGGGCAGGGACTACGATGTGACGCTCGACGAGGACATCGAGCAGTTCAAGCTGGCCGACGAACTGGGCTTCGAGGAGGCTTGGATCGGCGAGCACTATTCATCGGACATCGAGCAGATCTCCTCGCCCTTGATGTTCCTGGCGTTCATGGCGTCGCAGACCAAGCGCATCAAGCTGGGGACGGGCGTGGTGGCGCTGCCCTACTACCACCCGGCGCAGCTGGCCTCGCACATCGCCCTGCTGGACCACCTGACCAAGGGCCGCCTGATCCTCGGCATCGGAACCGGCGCGCTCGGCTCCGACATCGAGGTGCTGGGCCTGAACGGCAAGGACCGCAACGACATGATGCTCGACAGCCTCGAGCTCATGAAGAAGATCTGGACCAGCGATCCGCCCTACGACATCAAGGGCAAGCATTGGGACATCACCATCAAGGAGAATGTCTGGCCGGACCTCGGCGTGGGTCCGCTGCCGAAGACGTTCCAGAAGCCCTATCCCCCGATGGCGATCTCGGTCAGCAGCCCCCGCTCCAGCTCCATGCGGCAGGCCGCGCGGCATGACCTGATGCCGATCTCCGCCAATTTCGTGGCCTCGTGGGTCGTGAAGACCCATTGGGAGGTCTATGCCGACGAGTGCGCCAAGCTGGGCAAGACGCCCGATGGCGCCAACTGGCGCGTGGCGCGCAGCATCTTCGTGGCCGACACGGATGCCGAAGCGGAAGCCTATGTCCGGACGGCCGGCGGCGCCTATGACTGGTACTACGACTACATGTTCCAGGTTTATGCCCGCATGGGCGCGGCGGGCTTGCTGGCGCCCAAGGTGGACACCGACCCCGCCTCGATCACGCACCAGATGGTGCGCGACAACTTCGTCATCTACGGCAGCCCCGAAACCGTCGCTGGCAAGATCCTTGCCTTGAGGGATGAAGTCGGCCCGTTTGAGACACTTCTCATGACCGCGCATGACTGGACGGACAAAGCCGTGATGCGGAAGTCGATGGAATTGCTGGCCTTGGACGTGCTGCCGCGCGTCAACGCCGAACTGGCCAAGAGCCGGGCCGCCTAGAGCCGTGCTGCGTTGGAGAGAGACATGTCCGTAAGCGAGAGCGACGTGCTGAAGCCCGGCGAGCTGTGGGTGAACTGGTTCGGGGAGCAGTATTTCGTGCCCCGGTACACCGCACAGCCACGCTCCGAGGAGGAGGTGCAGCAGGTGGTCCGCGCCGCCCGCAAGCTGGGCCTGCCCATCCGCGCCAGCGGTGCGGGGCACTCCAATCCGGCGGTGGTGCCGACCTCGGGCGTCCACATCGACTTCGACGCGTTCAACAACGTCGTCTCGGTCGACCGTGAGAAACTACAGGTCACCGTGCAGCCCGGCATGCGCGTCGGCGATGTCAGCCGATATCTGCGCACCCAGGGCATGTCGCTCAACAACCAGGGCGACATCGACACGCAGAGCATCGCGGGCGCGATCGTGACCGGCACGCACGGCGCTGGCATCACACTTCCCTGCCTGTCCATGCAGATGATCGCGGCCCGCGTGGTGACGGCGGATGGCGACATCCTCGACCTCTCGGCCGAGAAGGACGGCGAGCTGTTCAAGGCGTTCCGCTGCTCGATCGGCCTGTTCGGCCTCATCGTCTCGGTGACGCTGCAGGCGGTGCCGTCCTACAACATCCACAAGATCTCGTGGAACGCGGACACCGAGGACAACATCGGCGGCCTTCAGCAGCGCCTGAAGGACAACCGCACCTTCTGGTTCTTCTGGCTGCCGATCAAGGAGAGCGCGAGCCTGTACGAGCTGCCGGACGGCATGCCCTCCACGGCCACGCGCGAGCATGATTTCTGCCACATGCGCGTCTACAACGCAGTGCCGGTCGACCAGCCGGCGCCCGAGCTGAAGCCGGGGGAGCAGTTCGACCACAGCTCCGTCATCTTCCCGAACACCTACACGCCGAATTTCCGCGAGATCGAATACGCGGTGCCGTTCGGGCAGTTCGAGAAGGCGTTCGAAGAGGTGCGGAGCCTCTTCAAGAGCAAGTATCCAAAGGCCATGTATCCCGTCGAATGCCGCCCCGTGCTGGCCGACGACAGCTATATGAGCGCCTACGCGGAGCGCGACGGCTACGCGCTGTCCATCTCCGGGCCGCTCGAATTCGAGACATGGGCCATGCTCAAGGACATGGACGAACTGCTCGACCGCTACGACGCCCGCCCGCATTGGGGCAAGCATCACTTCATGACCCCTGCACGGCTTGAGCGGATCTACCCGAAATACGACGCCTTCAAGCGCATGCGCCGCGAGATCGATCCCGACGGCGTGTTCCTCAACGACCACCTCCGCTCGCTGTTCGCCTAGGCACAGCGGGACGAACCTTCAGGAAACGGTACTTTCATGAACATCAGCGTCAGCCCGCTCGCCCATGGCATGGGCGCCGCCACCGCCCCGAAGAACCTGCTCATCGGCGGCAAGCTCGTGCCTTCGCTGAGCGGCCGCACCTTCGAGACCCGCAACCCGGCCACGGGCGAGCTCCTGGCCACGGTCTATGAAGGCGATGCGGAGGACATCAACCTGGCTGTCGCCGCGGCGCGCCGCGCGTTCGAGGGTCCATGGAGCCGCTTCACGCCGTTCCAGCGGCAGGAGTGCCTGCTGAAATTCGCCGACCTCGTGGAGAAGAACTTTGAGGAACTGGCACGGCTCGACACGCTGGACATGGGCGCGCCCATCACCTTCGCCCGCAGCCGCAAGCAGCGCGCCATCGGCATGCTGCGGTTCTATGCCGGCCTCTGCACCACCATCCGTGGCGAGACGCTGCCGAACTCCATCGCGGGCGACGTGTTCGCCTACACGTTGAAGGAGCCGGTCGGCGTCGTCGGGGCCATCACGCCATGGAACGCGCCGCTGACCTCCACCTTGTGGAAGATCGGCCCTGTCCTCGCCTCAGGCTGCACCATGGTGCTGAAGCCGGCTGAGGACGCGCCGCTGACGGCGCTGTGGCTGGGCGAGATGGCCATGGAGGCCGGCGTGCCGGAGGGCGTGCTGAACGTGGTTCCGGGCTACGGCCACACGGCCGGCGCGGCGCTGTCCTCGCACATGGACGTGGACAAGGTGGCCTTCACCGGCTCCGACACGACGGGCCGCAAGATCATCAAGGCCTCCAAGTCCAACTTCAAGCGGGTGACGCTGGAGCTGGGCGGCAAGTCGGCCGACATCGTGTTCGCGGATGCGAACATGGACAAGGCCGTGGCCGGCGCGGGCATGGCGGTGTTCATCAACAGCGGCCAGATCTGCAGCGCGGGCACCCGCCTCCTGGTGGAACGCACGGTCTATGACGAGTTCGTGGAGCGCGTCTCCCGGTTTGCGTCCGGGCTGCGCGTCGGCAACGGCATGGATCCCGATACCCAGATCGGCCCGCTGGTTTCGAAGAAGCAGCTGGAGCGGGTGGCCAGCTACATCGAGATCGGCCTTGGCGAAGGGGCCTCGGCCACCATCGGCGGCAAGCAGATGACGGACGGCGATCTCTCCAAGGGCTACTTCATGGCCCCCACCGTTCTGAAGGGCGTGAACAACGACATGCGCATCGCGCAGGAAGAGATCTTCGGCCCCGTGGTCTCTGCCATCCCGTTCGACACGCCGGAAGAGGCCGCGCGCCTCGCCAACCAGTCCATGTTCGGCCTTGGCGGCGGCGTGTGGACCGAGAGCCTGCGCAAGGCCAACTTCATGGCCAAGTCCATCCGCACGGGCACGGTCTGGGTCAATTGCTACGGCCTGATGGACCCGACGGTGCCGTTCGGCGGCTACAAGGCCAGCGGCTATGGCCGCGAGTCCGGCGTGCAGCATGTGGAGGAATACCTCCAGACCAAGTCCGTCGTGATCCAGAACGCCTGAAGGTGAGAGAGAACATGTCCATCACCCGCAGCGACTTCACCGGCCGCTTCTGCCGCATTGTCGAGGCCGGCGGCTTCGTCTTCCTGTCGGGCGTCGTCGCGCAGGACGAGACCGGCCACGTCACGGCCCAGACACGCGACGTGCTGGGTCAGATCGACGACCTTCTGGCCAAGGCCGGCGTCGGTAAGTCCGATCTGGTGACCGCCAATATCTGGCTCGCGAACATCGCCGATATCGCGACGATGAACGCGGCATGGGACGAATGGGTGGACCGCGACAACGCACCCGTCCGTGCCACGGTGGAATCCAAGCTGGCGCGGCCGGAATTTCTGGTGGAGATACAGGTTCAAGCCTATCGCCAGCCGGCCTGATGGCTTTGAGACCGCCTGCGCCAGGACGCAGGGAGTTCTCGAGGTCGAGGCCTTCTCCACCATGCCAGAGGTCTCATGAAGCAGCCCCACGCTTCGCTTCGCGCGGCCCTGCACGCCAGCCGCGGCATCTTCTTCGCCTATGGCTGCGTCATCGGCACGTGGTCCGTCTTTATCCCCATCGTCCGAGACGGGCTGCAGATCTCGGTGGGCATGCTTGGCCTCGCGCTTCTCCTGATGTCGCTCGGCGCCATGCTCGCGATGCCGTTTGTCGGTGGCCTGTGCTCCCGTTTCGGCAGTGCCACGGTGCTGCGTGTCGTGGCACCGCTCGTCGCCGCGAGCCTGCTGCTGCCGGTGCTGGCGCCCGACATCTGGACCTTCGCGCTTGCGCTTCTTTATTTCGGGGCGCTGAACGGCGCCACCGACGTCTCCATGAACGCCCAAGGCATTTTCGTTGAGAACCGCCTGGGCCGGCCGGTAATGTCAGGCACGCACGCCGCGTTCAGCCTCGGCGCTCTAGCAGGAGCGGCCTGTGCCGGCCTTGTCCTGCACGTGCTTTCGCCCACGCCCGCCATCTTCGTGCTGACTTTCGGCATCCTTGCACTCAGCGCCGCCTGCCTGCCCTTCATGATCTTCGGCGATGCCGCTCCTCTTCCGGCGGACCGGCCCCGAAGGTCTTGGAGCTTCCGTATCCCGGAACGTCCGGTCATTGCCCTGGGCCTTCTCGCCTTCCTCGCGCTCATGTCCGAAGGAGCCATGATCGACTGGAGCGCGGCGCTGCTTCGCGACGAATTTGGCGCGAGTTCTGCCTCGGCTGCCGCCGGCTTCGTCGTCTTCTCGGCGGCCATGGCGCTGGGGCGCCTGACGGGGGACTGGATGGTCGCACGCTATAACCGCAGGCGCGTGTTCCAGACCAGCGCATTGGTGGCGGGGCTTGGCTTTGGAGCCGGTCTCGCGATCGGCGGCCTTCCCGCCGTTCTCGCGGGCATCGCCTGCCTGGGACTGGGCCTTGCCAATCTGGTGCCCATCCTGTTCAGCGCCGCGGTCTCCGGGAACACGGCGGATGCCGGTCCGGCCGTCTCTATCGTCGCGACGCTCGGCTATACCGGCCTGCTGGCCGGCCCTCCGCTGATCGGGTTCATCGCGCAGCTGACCGACCTTCGCATCGGCATTTCGCTGCTCGCGTTGATCGCGCTTGTCATGTTCGTCAGCAGTCCGCAGGTGCGGCGCATCCGGACTGTGACGGCCGACGATTGCACAACTTGACGGCAAGGCCGGAAGGCGCACAAAATCTTTGCAGCCTAGTGAAAGGTTGCAGCATGCCTGGAGCACGACCCACGACGCATGCGGCCGTCCGCACCAGCGCCGCATCGATCGCCGACCTGTTCTCGACACAGAGGATCAACCTCGAACATTCGTGGCGCCGGTGCATCGACCGTTACGGCCTCGACCCCAGCGCCCATCAGCATCTGTCCTCCCTGAGCCGAAGCGAGCTTCGCGAGCATTCCGAGCCGCTGGACGAGGTGCTTGTTCTGGCACGCGAGGAGCTGGACTACGTCTACGCCCCGCTGGCCGATGCGAGCTTCGGCGTCAGCATCGCCAATATGACTGGCCTGATCCTGTCCTACCGCTCCCCCCAGGACGAAGGCTATGTCTCGACCGAGCGCGAGGGCACGCTCTGGGCGGAGGGCGTAACGGGAACCAACGGCGTCGGCACATGCGTGCTGGAACGCCGGCCCACGCAGGTGTTCCAGAAGGAGCATTTCTTCCGCGACTTCTCCTTCCTGTCCTGCGCCGCCGCGCCCCTTCTTTCCGCCGATGCCGAGATGATCGGGGTGCTCAATTTCACCAGTGGCAACCCGGCTCTCCGTGAAGACACATTTCGCCTCGTATCCGGGCTGGCCATCAAGACCGCCGAGCGCCTGAGCAACCAATTGTTCGCGCGGCGCTTCCAGTCGCGAACCATCCTGAAGGCCCGCCTCGGCGAGGATGCCACCCTGCTGATCGCCGTCGACGACGATCAGAACATCCTGGGTGCCAACCAGGCAGCTCGGCTCTGGATGAACTGGCGCGACGGGGCCGTGAAGGCACAGAGCATGTGGTCTGTGTTCGAAGTGGAACGTCCGGGCGAGCGTCTCCAAAGCGGTCCGCTCCTGCTCCAGCGCGAGGGTGGCACACTTGCTTTCGAGGTCAGGGTCGCCGACGCCCCCAGGTTCGTTCCGGCACCTGCCGTTTCCCGCGATCGGCAGATCGCAAAGCCCGCGCCTCGCGACGCCACCCATACGCCGAGCGTCGCCGACTGCCTGGGTTCCGACCCCCGCCTTGCCCGCAGCCTGCGGGTGTTGACCAAGGTCAGCGGGAGCAAGCTTCCTATCCTCCTTCTCGGCGAAACCGGAGCCGGCAAGGACACGATGGCCAGGGCGATCCACGCCGAAGGTTCGCGCAAGGACCGGCCTTTCGTCGCCTTCAACTGCGCCGCGGTGCCGGAGACGCTTATCGACAGCGAATTGTTCGGCTATGGCGCCGGTGCTTTCACGGGTGCGCGCCGCGAGGGAAACGCAGGCCGGCTCGTGGAGGCGGACGGCGGGGTGCTGTTCCTTGACGAGATAGGAGACATGCCGCTGATCCTGCAGACGCGGCTACTGCGGGTGCTGGAGTCGGGGGAGGTGAGCCCGCTCGGCGCAGGCAAGACGCGCCATATCGACGTGCAGGTGATCGCCGCCACGAACCACGACCTGCGGCAGCGCGTGGCAGGCGGAACGTTTCGCGAAGACCTGTTCCACCGCCTTGCCGGGGTCGTCATCGATGTGCTGCCACTGCGCGAGCGCTCCGACATGCGCGAGGTCGTCGATGCGATGATCGCGCGCGTGGGCAGCGAAAGGGATCTGCGCCTGACCGACGGAGCGATGGCCGCGCTGCTCGCCCATAGCTGGCCCGGCAATATGCGGGAACTGAAATTCGTCCTTCAGCGGGCCGTGCAGATCTGCGACGACGATCTCATTACGAGTGAGGACCTGCTGCTCCACAGCGGATTGTCGGGAGGCACGCCCACCGCGATCGCGCCCCCGTCGTTTGCGGCCGACCGCCCGTCGACCGCGCGCGAGGCCGTCGCGAGCGCCGAACGAGAATTGATCGAGGAAAGCCTCGCCCGGCATCGGGGCGAGATCGATGCCGCGGCTGCAGCATTGAACATCAGCCGCGCCACCTTGTACCGCAAGCTGCGCCAGCACGGGCTACGCGCGCGCGACTTCACGCGGTGACGCGTTTCGGGAGCCGCCGCGCAGATGTGCTGTCGCAGTTGCGAGACTCCCGGTTCATCCCTGCAAAACGAAACGTGGCTTCGGCAAACGGATGGCCGGTAAGGCGGCACATCCACCGGGCAAAAAGGGGCGCGCGTGCCTCGGCGGCCTTCGTAATACAGCCATTTGCCGCAAATTTAGCTCTGCACCTTTCGCAGGCGAATATCTGGCACGCACCTTGCGCTTTCCTGTGAGGCCCGTCGGCCAGCAGGGGATCTGAGAAGCATGTCCGACCACCGCACGAAGATTAGCCGCCGCTCCGTTCTGAAGTCCGCCGCCGCGGCCACGGCAGGAGCGCTCTGCGCGCCCGGCCTGATCCGCAAGGCCTGGGCCGCGGAAACCATCACGCTCCTCACCTGGGAGACCTACCACGACGATCCCTGGATCGCGGAGTGGAGCAAGGCGAACAACACCGAGGTGAAGGCGGTCCGGATCGGCTCGGTGGACGAACTGTTCTCGCAGCCGTTCTCGGGCGCCGTGCAGCCAGACATCCTCTACATCGAGACCGGATCGCTGCCGCGCTTCAAGGAGGCGGGCCTCATCGCGCCTCTCGACGTTTCGAAGCTGCCGAACGCCTCCATGATCACCCCGAAGCTGGACTGGAAGACCTATGCCAGCGTGGACGGCGACGTCGTGGGCGTGCCGTACAATTGGGGCACGCAGCCCCTGATGTTCAACGCGGACATCGTGAAGGAACCCGACACCTGGGCCGCCCTCTGGGACAAGCAGTACCAGGGCAAGGTCAACATGTTCGACGACTGCACGATCACCTTTCCGATGATCGCCCTGTCTGTGGGCGCAAAGGATCCCTTCAACCTGACCGATGACGAGTTCACGAAGTGCGAAGACGCGCTCCGCAAACTTCGTGGCCAGATCCGCGTCATCGCACGCGGCTTCGACGATGCTGCCACCATCTACGCGGCCGGCGATGCCGTGATCGGCTACTGCCAGAACGTCGCGGTGGTCACCTCGCTCCAGTCGAAGGGCAAGAACTTCAAGTACACTCTTCCCAAGGAAGGCACGCCGACCTGGATCGACTGCGCGGCGATCTCAAAGAAGGGCGACCGGCCGATCGTCTACAAGTTCATGAACGACAACCTGACGGCCGAGTGGCAGGCGCGGTTCATCAAGACATCGACCAATAACGGCGTCCTGAATGCCGAGACGGCGCGCAAGGCCGGCCTGGATGAAGCCGCGATGAAGGTGACGAACCTCCTGGACGCGGAATCCGATGCGTTCTGGAAGAAGCTCGTCGTTTACCAGAAGCCGGAAGATCTCGACCGTCGTCTCCAGATCTGGAACGACTTCAAGGCCGGCACCCTGTGACCGCAGCGGTCCGTCTCCCGGCACCGGCGCAAGAGGCTGCGAGCGTCCTTGCGTTGGAAAGCATCGACAAGACCTATGAGGGGGCCGATAAACCGGCCCTCGACAGGGTGTCGTTCCAGGTTGCTCCCGGAGAGTTCTTCTCCCTGCTGGGGCCGAGCGGCTCCGGCAAGACCACGATCCTTCGCATGATCGCGGGCTTCGAGACCCCCGATCGCGGCCGCGTGCTGATGGACGGGCATTCCGTGAACCACGTTCCGCCGAACCGGCGGGACGTGCGCACCGTGTTCCAGAGCTATGCCCTGTTCCCGCACCTCACGGTGCGGGACAATGTGCAGTATTCGCTGAAGGTCGGCGGCACGCCTCGGGCCGAGCGCGACCGTCTGTCCGCCGACGCGCTCGCGATGGTGGACATGAGCCCTTATGCCGACCGCCTGCCGCACCAGCTTTCCGGCGGCCAGCGCCAGCGCATCGCCCTCGCCCGGGCCATCGTGTGCCGCCCGCGCATCCTGCTGCTGGACGAGCCGCTGGGCGCTCTGGACCTGCGCCTGCGCCAGCAGATGCAGCACACGCTGGTCGCACTCCAGAAGGAGCTCGGCATCGCCTTCGTCTATGTCACGCACGACCAGAGCGAGGCGCTCTCGATGTCGAACCGGGTCGCCATCATGCGCAACGGACGCATCGCGCAGCTGGGCACGCCGCAGGATCTCTATTTCGCACCCGCATCCGAATTCGTGGCCGGCTTTGTCGGCCGCTCCAACCTCATCCCGCTCCAGTTCGTCAAGACCGGCGGGATTGCCATCGCCGACGTGCTCGGCGTGCCGGCGCCGGAACTGACTGACAGCCGCGAGGGCGCGGCGCGCATGGCGCTGCGGTTCGAGGCGGTCAGGCTGGAAACCCTCTCCGAACAGACGGCACCCGGGCCGACCGGCGTGATCGAGGACGTGCTGTTCCTCGGCACGAACTTCGAAGTCAATGTGCGTTGCGGAGACCTCAACATCATCGCCAGCGTGCCCGCCACCAAGGACCAGCATTTCGCAGTCGGACAAAAGGTCCGCGTCGTCCTGGATCTCAGCCATGCCCGCATCTTCCGTGACTGAAACCCTGCCGGCCTCGGCGCTTGGTTCCCCTGCACATCCGGCCTGGCTGTCCCGCCTCGGCCTCAAGCCGAGCACCGGCATCCTGCTGCTGTGGCTGGTGCTGATCGTGCTGGTTCCCAACCTCCTCCTGATCGGGACGAGCTTCCTCAAGACCAAGAGCGGCTTCCTCGCCTTCGACCCGTCCTTCGACAACTATCTGAGGCTCTGGAAATCCACGGGCTTCTGGGTGCTGCTGGAGCGGACGCTTCGCCTCAGCTTCCTGTCCTGCGTGGCGGGTGCGCTGGTGGCCTATCCGCTGGCCTTCTACGTCGGCCGGGTGGTCCGCCGCCACAAGCCGTTCCTCGTCCTGCTGATCGTCCTGCCATTGTGGATCAGCCTGCTGATGCGCGTCTTCGCCTGGCGGCTCATCCTTGGACAGTCCGGCGTTCTCAACAATTTCCTGGTGTCGAGCGGCCTCCTCGACAAGCCGTCGGAGGCCTTTCTCTACACCTCGTCCTCCGTCATCCTCGTCTTTGCCTATATCTCCATTCCCTTCATCTTTATCTCGACCCTGAGCGCCTTCGAGAAGATCCCGCAATCGCTGCTGGAAGCTTCAAAGGATTCCGGGGCCTCGGCATTCCAGACATTCCGCTTCGTCGTATGGCCGCTGACACGCCGCAGCCTTGCCATTGGCTTCTCGCTGGCTTTCCTCGTCACCGTGGGAGACTATGTGACGCCCGCGATGGTGGGCGGCGTGGACGGCACGACCATTGGCGTGCTGATCGCCTCACAGTTCGGCATGGCGAACAACTGGCCCTATGGCGCGGCTGTCGCGATCGTCCTCATCCTCAGCGTCGGCAGCGTCCTCGCCGTCGTCTTGGTGCTCTGCCCGTCGCGCGGCATCCTGCTGGGAGACGAAGGCGTGCGCGTGATGGCGCCACCGCAGACCCCCGGCGCCCGCGTCGGCGCCTTGTTCTCGGGAGTGGGCTTCACCGCCGCCATCCTGTTCCTCTATGCCCCGCTGGCCCTGATCTTCCTGTTCTCGCTGAACGATTCCACGCTGCAGACCTTCCCGATGCAGGGCTTCAGCACTCGCTGGTATTCCGAGCTCGTCCAGAACGAGGGCCTGCTGACGGCCGCCAGACGGTCACTGGTCGTGGCGTTCTTTGTCGTCACCTTCTCGACGGTGGTGGGCACGGGCTTTGCGCTGGCCTTGCACTACAGCCGCCTCTCCTGCAGCCGCCTCGTGGAGGTCGCACTGGCCTTGCCGCTCGCCACGCCGGGTGTCGTCCTCGGCGTCGTCATGGTGCTGGGCACGGAATGGCTGTCGATCCCGTCCGGCCTCGTCCGCACCGTGATCGGGCAATCCAGCTTCGTCATGCCGGTGACCCTCATGCTGGTGCTGGCCCGCCTGCGGCGTCTCGACCCGACCCTGGTGGAAGCATCGCTGGATGCCGGGGCGACACGGCTCCAGACCTTCGCCTATGTGCTCCTTCCGCTGATCCGGGGCTCGATCACCGGGGGAGCACTGCTCGGCCTCACCCTTTCCGCCGACGACGTGATGGTGACCCTGTTTCTGGCCGGCCCATCACAGACACTGCCGATCTGGGTACTCAACCAGATGCGCTTCGGCTTCACGCCGACGGTGAACGCAGTCTTCGTCGTCTTGGCCGTCGCCTGCGTGCTTCTTGTCCTGGTGGCCACCCGAACAAGCAAGCCGTCCTCGATCGGTGCGAGATAAGCGCCGTAAGCGGCTAGGGCACCACCGCCTAGTCCTTCGGGTAGCTGGCTATGTGCAGGTTCGTGACCCAGGGCTTCCTGAGTTCTACGCGTGTTTGCGCCAGCAGCAGCTGATCGCTGTCGCTGCCTCGGCGGGAACAAAGAATGGCGGCGGCGGATTCCGCGACCGGATATGCTTTTCGCCGGATAGCGTCAGCGGCGATCTGTTCCAGGTAACTGATGGGAGCATCGGCAGCGGTTGGGCCTGACAACTGACTGAGGACCCAGTCGTGTTTGTCCGTGGCCAGAGCAAGGCGGATCATTCCCAGATCGAGAATGCTCGACCCCGCGTGCGCCTGCAGGCCGCTCAGCCGACGCCACCCTTCACGCGGCCTGTCCAGCAGCATGAACAGCACTGCCGCGTCGTCGATCTCCTGCCGGGACAGAGGGATGGCGGATGTTCCCCCGACGGGCGCGTCCCCCGCGAGGACCACCCCGCGTCTCAGGGCTGCGAGCGCCCGCTCCGGCCGCTTGAGCCTGAGTTCGAGGGATGCAAGGCTTATCAAAGCCCCGGCATCATCCCAGTCCTCGCGGGCTGCAAGATGCGCCCAAGGTTTCGCGGCTTCGTTGCTCCCGAGGCTGATCAGGATATTCGCCGTCAGCTGCGGCTGGGCCAGCTGCAGTTCTTCCGGAACAGCCCTGTATACTCTGCGGAGCAGATCCTTGTCGCGCGAGATGATGGCGATCTCTGCCAGCGCCGGAAGAAGATCGCGCGGTACATTTGCCAACCCTATGCGGTCGATCAGACCGCCGACGTAAAGTGGCTTGCGAAGGTGAACAGCGGTTCGCAGCCTCACCTGTTCGTCCGCGGCACCAAGGCTGCGGCGGGCCATCAGCATGTCCACAGCCCGCTCGGCCGCCGACAGGCGCTCCGCGGAATGATTGGCTTCGGCAGCGGCGGCCAGGATTTCGGGTGCCGCGCCTTCGGACGCGAAGTCATCCAGCAGGTCGGCAGCGAGATCGTAGCGGCCCGATCCGGCGAACACCTCTGCCAAGGCCGGTGCCGTCTTCGCTACGTCCCTGCGGTCTGCAAGCCAGGCTCGTGCGCGCTCCAGGGCCACATCCTCATCCCCTGCGGCGACAAGAAGGGCCAGTTCCATGTGGACGGTGTTGAGATCATGCGCCTCCGGAAATGCTTGCCCGAGACGCTTCAGCACGCCGGCCGCCTCCGCTCTGCGACCATGCGTGGCAAGCGCCTGCGCGAGATCGAGGTAGTCGTCCGCGCCAGCGGCGCCGATGTTCAGAAGGCTCGAAAGGGCGGAGATGTAGTCGTCAGGCCGCTCCAGATTGTCATATATCTGAGACAGGTCACGCTGCCGGGCGGCGGTCGGCGACAGCGACTGCATCTTCTCGAGAGCTTCGGCATAGGCGTCGAGATAGCCTGCCGCGGACAGGTATTCGGCAAGCGCGGTCAGGATGGACATGTCGTCGGGATGTCGGGCGCGAAGGACGAGCAGGTCTGTGATCGCACCCTGGACATCGCCGCTGTCGACGCGCGCACGGCTCAACGCCGCCACGACAGCCGGTGATCTCGCGCCTCTGCGAACCTCTTCCTCCAGCCGCGAAATCCCAGATCCGAGATCCCCGCGGGCAATGTCCTGAAGAGCAAGATCGGCATTGCGCGGCAACAGCATCACGCTGCAGCCAATGGCCATCACCACCAGCACGAGGGCAAGCGCCTGTCGTTCCAGGAACGTGCGCATGCGGCGTGGCCAAAGCGCCTGCGCCCGTGCCAGTGCGTGAAGACGGCCGGCGCGTTTCATGGCTCAGGCACGATCGTGGAGAGCTCACGGGTCGACACATAGGGCGTGAAACCGTTGGCCCGCTGCGTCGCATACAGGCTCGCGATGCCTGCGGTGTCTTTCAGGTTCCAGTAATCGAGGGAGAACAGCCGCAATCCGGGATCGCGTTCCCGCGCCTGCCACATCATGGCACGCTGCCACCTGTATTCCTGATCAGACAGAAGCACGTAAGACCCACCGGTGCCTTGATAGCTTGAACGTACGGATTCCCCGAGCAGCATATCGAACTGGCCGGCAATGCGAGGCAAGGTCGCGTATCCGCGGTTGATCATGATCGCGGCCTGCGGGAACGCCTGCCGCAGCTTGCGGACCAATTCCGCCGCGCCCTCGATCATGCCGGCGCCGGCGGCTCCGCTCTTCTGTTCGAGATATTCAGCGTTATCGAGCGTGTCGAGGAAGATGCCGTGGAAGCCGCGCCGGAGAATATCGGGCACCAGTTCCTCGACAACCCGGCGGTGCCAGCGCGAATCCCGCATGTCCACGAAACGTGCGTCGGGCCAGTTCACATTGCGGTTGCCCAACAGGCCCTCGGCGGCGACGTCCCTGTAGTAGGGCCGGTAAGCAGCCACTTCCCCAATGCTGAAATAGCCAAGGATCAGGCTGTTGCTTGCATGGCGAAAGGCAGCGGGTTCGACCTCGGAGTCGAGGACAACCAGATCGTAGCGGCCAATTTCGGGCCGTGCGGCGTGCCCGTAATAGATCATGAACGGGTCGAGCCGCCGGCCTCGCCAATCCTGCTGGGCGGATGCTTTCGGCACACGGACATAGGGAAGCAAGCCGAGCAAGGCCGCAAATTGTCTGCGATCAAGCCGGGGCGTGCCCCGATGCGGCTTGTCCATCGCTGTTACTCCTCGCGTGTGACGGGATCGGCGCTTTCCGCGCTGTCCAGAAGCCGCCGGACGCGGACGGAAAAGACGCCGGCGGAGTTCGTGGCCGGTAGAGAGAAGCTGATCGTGCCATCGGGGCGGCGGGCGACGATCTGCGTCAACGTGCCGGCACCACCTCCCGCCCATGTAACTTGATGGCGGGCGCCATTCGGCACCCGCCAGGTCATCTCGCCGGGGCCGAAGCCTGCAGCGATGAAGCTGAACCCGCTGTCAGCGCGAGCCATGTCGCGCACCGGCCATCTGCTTTCGACGAGGCTGGCCGGCTGCTCGGCGGGTTCAGGGCCAAGGGCCAGAACAGGCGCCGGATGCGCAGGATCCAGGGCGACATAGAGGCTTCCCTGATGGCGGCGCCAGCCCAATACGCCCTGGGAGCGCGCCAAATCGGGCACCTCACCGATCCGGTCGTCGACCCGCATTGTGTTCAGGGCACCACGATCTTCGATGCGCCACTGCCCATCTCCAAGTTCCACGATCCGGCACGTGTAGAAGCCGTTCGCGATCTCGACATAATCTGTGGTTCTGATCGGTGCGATTTCCTGAGCCCTGGCGGCTCGCAGGTTCTCGATCAGCGCGTTCAGGCTCGAAAGCCGTTCTCCGCTGTAGACGTGATAGTAAACGTTGATCGGCTTGAGTCTTCGGGGGCTCTCCATGCGGCGGAGATTCTCGGACAGCTGCTGGAAGCCATAGAATCTTCCAGTCCAGAGATAGGTATAGGTGTTCTCGTTGCTCGCCGCCGCGTAGATCTGCCAGCCTCCCTCGGTGTAGCGTCCCAGCGACGAGACCCAGGATACCGAAGGAAAATTGGCGTCGAACCGTGAGTCCCCGCCATTGATGTTCAGAAGGCCGGCCGCACGGCTTGCCGCAACCGCCCCTGGAAACGGGCTCGTGTCGCCGCTCCATTGCAGCAGGCGAAGAGGCTTGCCCGGCGGAAGGAAGCGCGCGATGTAACCGGCCGCGCCACTGACTTCCAGATCCAGGTTGAAGGCCCTCGCAGAATAGGCGCGCGCAACCGGATGGGCGACCGCCCCGGATGCGCCGGCACAGCGGGCATCTCCGATCCTCTCCCCTGTCGCAGCACCATTCTCGAACATGCCCCAGTAGAACGGATGGCTGTAGGTGTGGCTTGCCGCTTCCACATGAGGCAGTGCGTAGACGGCGTATGCGGCACTGATCGCACGTTCGTCACCGCACCATTCAGGATCGAGGTCCGCTGCTATCGCGGCCACGGTCACGGGCAGATCGGGAAATCCGTTCAGGACTTCGTTCAGGATCACGTCGATCGCACGGGCATTCCGTGTGCGGTAGTTTGCGATCTTCGTTTCATTGCGCCAGCCATCGCCGTCGATGTGGCTGAAGAAGATCCGACGGCCGCCGATCGTCGTGGTGTCGGGCACAGGCAAGCCACCGGTGCCGAATGTCAGCGAGAACAGTCGGAACGGGTTGATGTACCATTGCCGGAAGGTCGAGCCTTCGACCGAGTAGTGAGTGTAGCCGTCCGAGACGAAGCCGGCGAAGGGCGTGACGATCACGAGATCGGACGTGCCTTGCTTGCCCTCGGCGCTCAGGAAGACCTTCGCGTCAGTGTTCAAAGCCCGCAGCGCTTCGGTCACCCTGCCCGCCGGGGGAAGCGCGCGCTCGAACTCGACCATCCCCTGGTCCTTGACGATGGGGGCGGACAGAAATGCCGGATCGTTGGCGTTCCGCAGCATCCGCACGCCAAGACGCCGCAGAAGCCGGTCGACAAGATAAGCTGGCGTCGCTTCGCCGGCGCGAGATCGCTGGAACCCAAGACTTCCGAGGAAGAGGAAACGCGTGCCGCGATCAGCAGCCTCGGAGGCCCATTGCAGGAAGCCGTCGGGATCGTCGTAAACGTCATCCGACCACCAGGTTACGATGCCGCGAACGTCGTCGCGCCCCGCCAAATCGGGCAGTGGTTTCCGGATGTCGTGCGGCTCGACGATCAGGCCGAGATGGTTCAGCGGCATCTCCGCCATGCGGTGCAGCCCGGTATCTGCCCAAGCAACGTCCGAACCGTCATAGAGTGCGATGATGGTGCGCGGCAGGCGATGCGCCGCGGCTCCTGCCGGGACGGATGCCGAGAATAGACACACGAGGCAGACAGCGACACCGGCAAGTTGACGAGACCAGCTAAGTCTGCCGGAATTGCGATACTTTGCTGGATATCGTCTTAGCCTCATTTCCCGATGGCTCGCTTCAACGATGTAATCAACGGATTGCTGCTAATAGTCGCCCTGCCCTGCTCAGTTGATCGGCTAAACTCCACCTTGGGCTGAAGGCCGCCACGCGGCGGGGGACAGCATCTGCTGATCAACAATTGCACCAGGCCTGCCATTCGCAGGCCTTCGCGGAGCATCTGTTAGGCTCGCCTTGGCGAGAGCCGAGGCCAATTGAAGGAGGCGCCGATCTGCTGATCGCACCGTGACGGCAAGCTTCGGCATCCTGGGGAGCCCTCCGATAAGGCTCGTCGCAAAACGGCCCGTCTTCCCGGTGATGCAGGGGGATAGGCCGAGGCCGCCGACCGCAAGCTCATAGGCGCCGGCACTGGAGTTGACCTCCACGATCCGGCTTATGGTGGCCCCGCTTGCGCGCAGCACATGCAAGGCGACGTCCCACATATGCGGCTCTTCGGTCGAACGGATGAAGACCCCGTTGGACACACCGATCCAATGCACGTCCACGGCCAGCGGATCGTCCTCCGCCGCCTGCAACGGCGGCACATCGATACAGATTTCAAGATCGGTTCGTGAAGCAAGCGCCTGCGACGTTCCGAACACCATGACCAGATCACAGGCCCCGGACTGCAAGGGACCAACCACCGACGCCAGGTCGCACGCGCTGAGAAGGCTGGAAATGCCGACACCGATGCGCGACGGGAGCTTTTTTCCTTTCAAGGAGCTCTGGAAGATCTCGTCCATCTTCCGCAGTCCATCCAGGATTCGTTGGCCATCCTCTGAAACGCTTACATTGTGTCCGTGTCGCTCGAATATTCGTACGGCGAACTCTTCTTCGAACCTTTTCACGGCAAGAGATATCGCCGGCTGCGAAAGCCGCAGAAGGTCCGCAGTTCTTGTGAAAGACGCCGTATCGGCGACTGCCAGAACTATCTGGATGTCTCTCATGCGCACGAGGATCTTACCTCCCGGCGGATGTCGTCCGCTGTCTTCTTAGGTTGCATGTTTGCGGGAGCCTCACCAAGGGCCCAATGCATCTGAATTTTTGGGCTTTTGGCCAAGACCTAGGTCTGAGGTCCCGGATTAGATTTATTAATTTTACCAGCCGGTTACGTGGCCCTAACTTACATTCATTCGCATCAAGTGCGGTCTTCGCATGATCGCGGCCGAATTATACTTCCAGAGGTTCACCGTGGGAGCGCATCATTACTTGGTCGGACCTGCGCAAGAGAGCAGGTATTGGTCCACACGATCAATATTCAGACGCTGGCACGGCTACTTCTCAGCCTGCGTTCTCGCGTTCGCGTCTCTCTGGTGCGGATCCCTGGGGGCACAGGAATATGAGCTCGGGCCGCAGGACAAGATACGCGTGGCGGTGGTCGAGTGGGTCCTTGAGGAGTTGCGGTCGCCCATAAACGGGGAGTTCACCGTCGGATCGACGGGGCTGGTCTCACTTCCACTGATCGGCGATGTCTCGGCGCTGGGCACGACCCTCCCCGGTCTGGCAGCCTCCATCTCGGAAAAGTTGAAGGCTAAGCTTGAACTGTCGGAAGAGCCCAAGACGTCTATCGAGATCGTTGCGTTCAGGCCGTTCTACATTCTCGGCGATGTTGAACGGCCCGGCGAGTACGCTTACCGGCCGGCGATGACCGTTCTCCAGGCGATCAGCCTTGCAGGCGGTTTCCGGCGTTCGGAAGCAGGTGCCCTGCAGCTGAAGCGGGAAGCCGACAGCCTTCGCAGCGAGATGACGGCCGGTCTGCATGCGATGGACGAGCACCGTGCCCGCGAGGCGAGACTGGAGGCCGAAATCGAGAGCAGGCCCTCGATCCAGTTTCCCGACGACCTGCTGGGCCGGCAGAAGGAGCCCGCCATCGCAGAACTGCTGCACGGCGAGACGCTTCTGTTCGAAGCGCGCCGCCGCGCGCTGGCATCCAACATGCAGTCCAGCAGCCGCCTGATCACCCTGTTCGACGAGGAGGCGACCTCCCTGGGCCGCTACTCCGCCGCCTTGGCCGAGCAACGGGAAATGACCAGCCGACAGCTGAAGCTGTTCCTTTCTCTGAAGGAGCGCGGCTTGGCCTTGCCAGGCCGGGAACTCGATCTTGAGCGGGCGCTTGCGGATGTCCAGAGCAGGCATCGCGAAGCCGGAGCCCAGACGATCCGGAACGCACAGGAGCGCGCAAGGGCGGAAGCCGCCGTCGCGCAATCGCTCGAACAGCGGCAGATGGAGGCGATCACGCAGCTGCGTGAGACAAGGACGGCCACCGAAACGCTGCGCCAGCGCAATGATCGGACGCGTGCCGCGATCAGCATGATCCAGACCATCTATCCTGATCACGGGCGCCAGGATTATGCGATCGTGCGGCCCGACAGCCCTGCCGGGTCGCAAGCTGCAGCACATGAGAGCACGGCGATCCGTCCGGGCGATGTCCTGCAGGTGACCGTCCGGCAACAACACCCTCAACTGCTCGAACCGTCAGTGGAAGGTCCTGATCAGCACGTCCCCGAACAGGGAACCGGACTGGTCGCGGCGGAGGAGAGGGCCGGCGAGCCATGACGATGCCGATGACCACCGCCAAGCCGCTGGAGGGCGGGCCACAGGTCGTGACGCACGGGCACGGCCCCCTCGCCGCGCTTGGCCTGCGAACCTCGGCGCTGGTGGAAATCCTGCTGTTCCTGGCGGCTGCCTTGCTCATCGGCGCCATCTTGGGCGTCCCGGACCGCTTTGCGGATGTGTCGCCTCACCCGTTCTGGATCATCGTTCTCCTGATCTCATCCTTCTATGGAGTGTCCAATGGCCTCTTGGCGGCCGGGCTCTCAACGGCGGCTCTCCTCGCCGGCAACACTCCGGAGCAGGCCTTTGATGAAACGGCCTCGGTCTGGCTCGCGCGGGAGACCATGCTGCCGCTCATGTGGTTCCTCGCGGCTCTGGCACTGGGCAGCATTCGCGATGGCTTCCGTCGCAAATTCGATGACCTGTCCGCGAAGCTTGCAAAGACGCAGCAACAGGCTGAGGGCATTGCCGAAGCCTATGAACGCCTCATGCAGGGCCAGATCTGCTTGCAGGAGCAGGTTGCGTCGCAATCCCTCACCTTCAGCAGGCTTTATGAGGCTTCGCGCGCCGTCTCCTGCCAGCGCTGCGGAGAGGTGCTTCTCGGCGCCATCGATCTTGTCTGCGCGGTTCTTTCTCCCTCGAAGTCTTCGATCTACCTGCTGAACGGAAGCGAACTCGAGGCTGCCTTGTGCGACGGCTGGGAACAGCAGGATTGCTTTCCCAGCCACATCCCCGCCGGCACCGCGTTGTTCGAAGCCATCGTGACCCGGCGTCAGGTGCTCAGCGTCGATCGGCCCGATGATGAGAACTGCCTGCGAGCCCATGGCCTGATCGCAGGTCCGCTTGTCGATCCACGCACCGGCGAGGTTTTCGGCATGCTGAAGATCGAGCAGGTGGCGTTCGCCGATTTCAACTTCGTCGCCTTGGAGAACTTCAGGATCGTCTGTGAGTGGATCGGCACAAGCCTCGCGGCAGCCATTTCCATCGAGGAGCGAACAGAGCCAGCAACGCACACTCCAGCCGCATCGAGGGAGGCCGCATGATGGACGCAGGGGAAGGCCGCGGGCGGCCAAGCCGCTACGACATGGCCTGTATCTTCGGGGTGGAAGCCTTCCTGTGCATGCTCGTTCTCACCGGGGGGATCGGGGCGGAGCTCGCTATCCTCCTGCATGGTGTCTGGTCAGCCCTGCTGCTGGCGGCATGCACGTCCGCAATGCGCCGCCACGGCCCAGCCAAGTCGCGGCGAGCGCTGTTCATCGCATCCACGGCCCTGCTCGGCCCCATCGGAGCGGTCGGCGGTGCTCTCACCTACGCCGTCGGTCGCCTTCTCGCGCCCCACACCCCGAGCTTCGGGGACTGGTACGCTTCGCTGTTCCCTGACCCGGAAGCCGACATCGTCGATCGCCTCTACGATCAGATTGCCATCAGGGGAGCGGCCGCTGACCGGAATGCGGCCGCCGTTGCCTCGTTCCAGGACATTCTGGCGGGCGGCACCATCGAGCAGAAGCGCCAGGTCCTCAGCCTGATCGCCGATCACTTCAGGCCCGCTTTCGCTCCCGCACTTCAGGAAGCCCTGATCGACAAGGAACCGACAATCCGGGTTCAGGCGGCGAGCGCGATCGCGGTTATCGAGAACCGCTTTCTGGATGGCCATATGCAGCGGCATGCGGCTTGCGCGCGGAGCCCCTCGGATGTTCCGCTCAGGCTCGATCTCGCTCAGCATCAAAAAACCTATGCCGAAGCCGGGCTGCTTGATGACGACCGCCGCCGGCAGGCTCTCCAGCGGGCGCTGTCGCTCTACGAGTCTTCTGTGGACTCCCTTGACGCCGGTGCTGTCGTCGCGATGGGCGATACCCTGCTTCAACTGGGGCGGCCACGGGAAGCGATGACGCTGCTGAAGCCGTTGATCAGCCAGCCAGGGGGGAGCGGACCGTTCGCCGCCTGCTATCTCCGATGCCTCTATGAGCTTGGTCTCTATGGCCGCCTGCGCAGCGAAGCGGCGCGGCTGGAAAGCCCGGCGCGGCGGCAAGCGGGCGAGTGCATGAACGTCTGGGCCGGTGCGGGCAGTGGTCCTCGCCTCCGGGGCGCCCGATGAACTCCCCGACCTACGACTGCGATGTCTGCCTTATTCTCGAAGGAGCCTATCCTTACGTGCCGGGCGGCGTGTCCTCCTGGGCGCACGATCTCATCAAGGCGCATGCCGACCTCCGCTTCCACCTGGTCGTGCTGTGTGCGGACAGCGCCCCGCGAAACCTGTGCTTCGAGCTGCCGGAAAATGTCGTCGGCATGGCGACCATCGCGCTGCAGCAGGAAGAGAAATCCGTCCGCAACGCAGCGTCCACGCGTGCATTGATGGCCGCGCTCGAAGAACCGCTGCAGAGGCTCTTATGCGCGGGCAGCCTCGCCGATCTGTACGAACTGCTCCGCCTCCTGCGAGCACACCCGGCAACTTGTCGGGCCGACCTGCTGAACTCGCAGGCTTCCTTCGAACTGGTGCAGCGCATGTATCTGCGCACGGTGCCTGGCAGTTCGTTTCTTCGCTACTTCTGGAGCTGGCGGTCCCTGCTGGGTGGCCTCTTCTCGCTGCTGTTCGCGCCGTTGCCGCAGGCGCGCGTGTACCACGCCATTTCGACGGGCTATGCGGGCCTCGTCCTTGCCCGGGCGACGCTCGAAACGGGCCGGCCCGGCCTTCTGACGGAACACGGCATCTACACCAATGAACGGCGGATAGAGATCATGATGGCGAACTGGCTCGCCGACGACCTGCCGCCATCTCTGGGCGTGGACCATGCACGACGCGATCTTCGCAATGTCTGGAACGATGCGTTCAGCTCCTATTCCCGCATCTGCTACCAGGCTGCCAGCCGCATCATCACCCTGTACAAGGGTAATCAGCTGCTCCAGATGCGGGACGGCGCGCCGCCTGAGCGGCTGATGATCATTGCCAACGGCGTAGATGCGGATGGCCTGTCCCGCATCTCCGTCGATCCCGCGCCGCGCCCGCCGACCGTCGCACTGATCGGCCGCGTCGTGCCGATCAAAGACGTGAAGACCTTCATCCGGGCCATCGCGCTGCTGCGCGTGACAGTGCCGGACGTGCAGGCGCTGGTGCTGGGCCCCGCGGACGAGGATCCGGGCTACATGGCCGAGTGCCAGAGCATGGTAGCCCATCTGGGTCTTCAGGAGGCGTTCCATTTTCTGGGCAAGGTCAGGCTCGCCGACCATCTAGGCCGCATCGACGTCGTCACGCTGACGAGTATCAGCGAGGCGCAGCCCCTGGTCCTGCTGGAGGCGGGCGCGGCCAGGGTGCCCAGCGTGGCGACCGATGTGGGATCATGCCGCGAGATCATCGACGGACGTGCGGATGAGCAGCCGTCATTGGGACCGGGGGGCCGTGTCGTGCCACCGGGCAATCCGGCGGAAACGGCTCGCGCACTGGCGCAGATCCTGAAGGATCCCACCCTCCGCCTCCGCTACGGCGAGAGCATTCAGCGCCGCGTCACCCTCCACTACAACAAGAACGTGATCGACCGGATCTACGGGGATCTCTACCGCGAATACATCCAGATGCCGGACAGTTCGCAGCGCAGGGCCGCCTGATGGCCGGGATAGGCTTTGCGCTCCGCCGCCTTGCGCAACGCGACAGCTTCGGTTCATCGGTGCAGGCTTATGGCTATGCACTGATGATATCCGGCGGGCCCTGGATGTTCACGGTAGCCGCGCTCGCAGGCGCCGGATGGTTCAGCCGGGATTTGCTGACCATCGAGGCTCAGCCCCGCTTCTCCATCATCATCATCTACAATTTCGCCGCCTCCCTGGTGGCCGCAGGCCCGCTGGTGCTCGTCGCGACCCGTGATCTCGCGGACCGCATCTACGCGAAGAACGTGGCCGACGTGCCCACGTTGCTGTTCGGGGCGCTCGGCACCATCAGCGCGGTACTGGCGGTGACCGGGCTCGCCTTCTGGGGATGGGTCGGGGATCTCACCATCGGCGAGCGGGCGGTGGCCTATGCCAATCTCCTGATCGTAGGCGGCATCTGGATCGCGTCCGCCTTTCTCTCGGCGACCAAGAGCTTCGTTGCCGTCAGCGTCAGCTTCGCCGTCGGCATGGGCCTTGCTTTGCTCCTGAGCGGGCCGCTGGGCGCGCGCCTCGGTGCCGTCGGCATTCTCCTGGCGATGACCATCGGCCTTGCAGTTGTTCTCTACAGCCTGCTGGCCTGCATCCTGGCCATCTATCCGGACCCCGTCGCGGGTCCGGCGCTCTTCTGGGCGGGGCTGAGGAGGTATTGGGAATACGCGGTGGCCGGGTTGGCCTACAACGCGGCTACCTGGGTCGATAAGTGGATCATGTGGCTCTCGCCGGGCCACACCACCTTCATCGGCAGCCTGCCGGCGCACCCGGCCTACGACGCGGCCATGTTCCTCGCCATCCTGTCGGTGCTTCCCTCGATGGCGCTGTTCCTCATCGCCATCGAGACGCGCTTCTACGAAATCTATCTCGAATTCTACCACGGCATAGCCGCGCATGCGACGCTGGCGCAGCTAAAGGCGCTGCACCGCAAGCTGGTCGCTGGTCTCACCGAGGGCATCCGCAGCATTGCAATCCTTCAGGCAGTCATCTGCTATACCGGAGTGGTCGCCGCGCCCGTCCTCATCGATCTCCTTGGCGGTGGCCTGGAGATGATCCCGATCTTCAGGCTCGGCCTTCTCGGCGCGATGTTCCACGCACTGCTGCTCTTCGCGCTGGTCGTGATGTCCTATTTCGACCTGCGCCGCCCGCTGCTTGCGGTGTGCGTTCTGTTCTTCGTCTCCAACGCCGCATTCACGTGGATCAGCGTCGTCGCCGGACCAAGCTATTCCGGCTACGGTTACTTCGCCTCGGCGCTGGTCACCACGCTCTTCGCCTACGTTTTGGCCGCACGGAACATCAAACAGCTTCTCTACGTGACCTTTGTCACCAACAACTGCATGATCAGGATCAGATGACCAGAGGATCTGCCCGGAGGCGTCAGGGGCAATTCTGTGCTCATGATCGAAACCGTCGAGCACGCCATGCGGCCCGACCGAAAACTCACTGACGAGTACATCTGCTTTTCCGAATGCGTCCTTCTATAAAAACCAATTTTTCTTCATGTCATTGCAGTTGATCCTCTGCAAACTCGTCTGGGAGAAACAAGGGTTCGTTCGTCGCGAAGGCGGTGTGGGAACCCCCGCCAACTCCGAGATCGCAGTTCAGAACGATAGACGGAGCCGCCCGATGTCCAAGCTGCTGACCAAATCCTTGATGCTCACGCTGGCGGGCCTGATGCTCGGCTCCACGGCTGCGAGAGCCGACCTGCTGGACGACATCAAGAAGAAGGGCGAGGTCAGCGTGGCGACCGAAGCCCGCTTCCAGCCCTTCGAATATGTCGAGGACGGCAAGATCGTGGGCTATGGCCCAGACATGATGAAGATGGTGTTCGAGAAGTACCTGCCGGGCGTGAAGGTCAAGCAGCTCGATCTGCCCTTCCAGGGCATCCTGCCCGGCCTCGGTGCCAAGAAGTTCGACGTCGTCATCACCGCCGTCACCGTCACCAAGGCGCGCACCGAGCGCTACGCCTTCACCACGCCCATTGCGGAAGCCACGACGGGCCTGCTGAAGAAAGCCGGGGACGACAGCATCAAGGTTCCGGCCGACATCGCCGGCAAGCCCGTGGGCAGCCAGACCGGCGCGGCGCAGCTCCAGGTGCTGAAGGACTTCAATGCCAGCCTTGGCGGCAAGGGTGTGTCCGAGATCAAGGAATATGTCGGCTTCGACGAAGCCTATGCGGATCTCGCCGCCGGGCGCATCAAGGCCGTGGCCCAGTCCGGCGCCAATGTCGCACCGCTGGTGAAGAGCAAGCCGGAGACCTTCGAGTTCATGAAGGAGACGATTGGTCCGAAGACCTATTTCGGCTGGGCGGTGCGCAAGGAAGACGACAGCGCAAGCCTGCTGGCTCTGCTGAACAAGGGGCTGCTGGAACTGAAGGCGAGCGGCAAGATGGCGGAGCTGCAGACCAAGTGGATCGGCTTCACCTACGATCTGCCCGACGAGATCGGCGAGCCCGCGCAGTAAGGCCGGAGATCGCCAGAGCAGGCGTGCGGCAACGTGGATTTCACCGCAGTCATAGCTCAGTTGCCGAGGCTGGTGGCGGGCGCCCAGACGACAGTCTGGCTGTCCGTCGCCGCTCTGGCATGCGGCGCTGTGCTGGGGCTGGTGATGTGCGCAGCACGCCTGTCCGGCAACATCGCGCTGCGCGCAGTGGCCGCCGGGTTCGTGAGCGTCTTCCGCGGCTTGCCGCTTCTCGTGGTCCTGCTGATCCTGTTCTACGTTCCGCCGAATTTCGGCATCGAGACGACGCCGATCACCGCCGCGTTGCTGGGGCTGACCCTCAACACCGCCGGCTACCAGACGGAGATCTACCGCGCCGGCTTCCTCACCTTGCCGCCGGGGCATGCCGAGGCCGCGCGCATGCTGGGATTCAGCAGGCTCCAGATCGCCCGGCACATCTTCCTTCCGCAGATCTTCCGCGTCACCATTCCGGCACTCACCAATGAAGCCGTGGACGTGGTGAAGAGCTCCGGCCTGCTCTCCGTCATTGCGGTGACCGAACTGTTGCGCGTGAGCCAGCAGATCGTTTCCTCGACCTACCGGCCCCTCGAAACCTATCTGGTCTGCGCGGTCTTCTACTTCGTTCTTTCCAGCACGGTATCCTGGACCGGACGCGCGCTCGAACGGCGCATGAGCCTGAAGCCGGCATGATCGACCTGACCGCCCTTGCCGAATTCGCGCCGGCCATCTGGCGGGGTCTCCTCGTGACGGTGGAGATCTGCGCGGTTTCGCTGATGCTGGGGCTCGTCCTCGGCCTCGTGGTCGCACTGCTCGGTCGCCTGCCCTTCCGCCCGCTGCACTGGCTGATCCGCGGCTATGTCGAGATCTGGCGTGGCACGCCGCTGCTCCTGCAGCTCTTCATCCTCTATTACGGCGGCCCCAGCCTTGGCTTCACGCCCAGTGCCTATCTGGCGGGCGTGCTCGGCATGTCCCTCTACACGGGGGCCTACCTGTCGGAAATCTTCCGGGGCGGCTTCGACGCCGTTCCTCCCGGGCAGATCGAGGCCGCGCGCATGCTGGGCTTCACAAGGCTGAAGACCGTCCGCCACATCGAAGTGCCGCAGATGCTGAAGCTCGTCGTGCCGCCCACGACCAACCAGATGATCAGCATCATCAAGGAGTCCGCCGTGCTGTCCGTCATCACCGTGCCGGAACTGACGCTGACCACCACCCGCATCGTCAGCGAGACGTTCAACGTGGTCGAGCCCTATCTGCTGCTGGGCCTCGCCTACTGGTCCATCACCAGCCTCGTGGCGTTCGCCAGCCGGCGCGTGGAACGACGATTGGTGCAGGCATGACCGAACTCATGGAGATCGGCGCGCGCAACGCGGCCATCCAGCTGCGGGGCGTTGGCAAGAGCTTTGGCGCCCACAAGGTGCTGACAGGCATCGACCTCGATATCGGCCGCGGCGAGAGGGTCTGCATCATCGGCCCGTCGGGCTCGGGCAAGAGCACGCTGCTGCGCTGCATGGTGTTCCTCGAAACCTATGACGAGGGCGAGATCCATGTGGAAGGGCGCCTGCTCGGTTATTCGGTCGAGGGCGGCGTCCGGAAAAGAGATGCCGACGTGCAGGTCGCAGCCGTGCGGCGCAATGTCGGCATGGTGTTCCAGCAGTTCAATCTGTGGCCGCACATGACGGCCCTGGGGAATGTTGGCGCCGCCCTGAGGGTGGTGAAAGGCCTGCCGCGCGCGGAGGTCGACCGCATCTCGCGAGAGGCGCTCGCCACCGTCGGCCTCGCCCACAAGGCCGATGACTATCCGCAGCGCCTTTCCGGCGGGCAGCAGCAGCGCGTCGCGATCGCGCGCGCCTTGGCCATGAGCCCTTCCATCCTGCTGTTCGACGAGCCGACCTCCGCACTCGACCCTGAACTTGTCGGCGAGGTGCTGGAGGTCATGCGCAAACTCGCCGGGCAAGGAATGACCATGGTCGTCGTCACGCATGAAATGGGTTTTGCGGCGGAAGTCGCCGACCGCGTCATCTTCATGGATGGCGGCAGGATCATCGAACAGGGGCCGCCCTCGCGCCTGTTCTCCAATCCGCAAAGCCCCCGTCTCGCCCAGTTCCTCGACACCTGGAGATCGCGCAATCACAGCGGCTCCGCATCCTGACCGGACAACCGACATGACCGAGTACAGCACCATTCCCGCCCGCAAGGGCGCCGGCACGCGCCTCCTCTCCGGGCAGTCCGTCATCGTCCGCAACACGCACGGCGAGCAGGTGGTCGACACCTGGGCGTTCAGCACGGAAGACATGACGGAGTTCATGTCCATGGAGCACAGCCGCGCCCGCCTGCTGAAGCTGATCCCGGGCGTGGGCGACAGCCTCGTTACCAACCGGCGCCGACCGATCCTGACGATCACCGAGGACACCTCCGGCGGCGTGCACGACACCCTGATGGCGGCCTGTGACCGCTACCGGTACGAGCAGCTTGGCCATGTCGGCCATCACGACAGCTGCACGGACAATCTCCACGACGCACTGGCCGCCCTTGGGCTGACGCCCCCGGACGTGCCGAGCCCGCTGAACCTGTTCATGAACGTGCCGATCTCCAACGACGGCGCTCTCAGCTTCGCCGCGCCGCCCGCCATGCCCGGCGGCTATGTCACGCTACGCGCGGAGATGGACTGCGTGGTTGTGTTCTCATCCTGCCCGCAGGACATGCTGCCGGTAAATGGCGCCAATTGCGTGCCCACCGACGCGCATTTTCGGGTGGTCGGGTGAGCGGCCCTCTCCACCTCCACATCGAGAACAACCGCGCGCTCGGCCCCGTCTTCGAGGCGACGTCCGACCGTGTGGCGGCGGCGCGGGCGGCGCATCCGGCTTTCGCCGACCTGCACATCACTGTGGGCTATGACGGCGACATCTTCGGCCGCGAGATGCAGACCGCCGACGTGCTGATGGGCTGGCGCTTCGACAAGGACATTGCGGGCCGGGCTCCCAAACTGCGCTGGGTCCATGCGCATGGAGCGGGCGTCAACCACCTGATGCCGCTGGACTGGCTGCCGCGCGGCGCGGTGCTGACCAACAGCCGCGGCGTGCACGGCGAAAAGGCCGACGAATACACGCTGATGGCGCTGCTGATGCTCAACAACCGCCTGCCGGAGAGCGCGACCCATCAGCGAAATGCACGATGGGAGCAGGTTTTCAGCAGCTCCATAATCGGCAAGACGGTGCTCATCATCGGCGTCGGCCATATCGGCGGCGGCGCGGCGAAGTGGGCGCAGGCGCTCGGCATGCATGTCGTCGGCATCCGCCGCAGCGGCGAGCCGCATCCGCATGTGCACGAGATGCACACGCCTGACGCCCTGCGCGGCCTCCTCCACCGTGCCGACTTCGTGCTGATGACCACGCCATCTACTGCCGCAACGCGCCACCTGATCGGACGCGACGAACTCGCGATGATGAAGGATGGCGCCGGGCTGGTAAACTACAGCCGCGCTGACCTGGTCGACTATGAAGCGCTCGGCGAGGAGCTGAAGCGGGGCCGCCTGTCAGCCGTACTCGACGTGTTCGACCCCGAGCCCCTGCCCTCGTCCTCGCCGCTCTGGGGTCTGCCGAACCTCATCATCACTCCGCACTGCTCATCCGATGACGCCGAGCAGTACACGCCCAAGACCCTCGACCTCGTCTTCCGCAATCTGGCGCGGCTGCGTGACGGCGTGCCCCTGCTGAACGTCGTGGACCCCGCACTGCAATACTGACCTTCACGCCCCGGCGAAGCGGCGCCAGCCGCCCGCCCGGGCCGATGCCGCTCAGGTCCGGTTGTGCAGGATGCGGCCGATCAGGTTCAGCAGCACCTGCGCGGCAAGGATGGAGGTGGTGCCGGCGGGGTCATATTCGCGCGCGACCTCAACCAGATCCACGCCCACGACAGTGCCGCGCTTCGTCAGACCATCGAGCAGTTCCAGCACCTCGTAGTACTGAAATCCACCATGGCTCGGCGTGCCGGTGCCCGGCGCGATCGACGGGTCGAAGCCGTCGATGTCGATGGTGAGGTAGTAGCGTTTTCCGGCGGGCACGCGCTCCAGCACGGCCGCGGTGCCGAGCGCCCGGATCTGCCGCACGCTGAGGATGTCCGACCCCATGGCCCGTGCGGCCTCATAACCCTCGCGCGCCGTGGACGACACATTGCGGATGCCGAACTGGGAGAGGCCGGTGACGTAGGGCTTCTCCGCCGCGCGCCGCAGCGGGCTGCCATGGCCGCGCCGCACGCCATGCCGCTCATCCACGAAGTCGAGATGCGCGTCGATCTGGACGATATGGATCGGCTCCTGCTCCGAGAACGCCTCGATGCAGGGGATGTTGATGGAATGATCGCCGCCCAGCACCACCGGGATCGCGCCGGCGGCGAGGATCTTGCGGACGCCCAGTTCGATGTTGGCGTGGCTCCGGTCCGTGTCCGTATGGATCATGTCGGCATCGCCGATGTCCACGATCCGCACCTTGTCCGCTTCGAGATAGGTGACGTCGTCCTCGTGGTCGTAGGCACCGCCGTGGCCGAACGCAAACAGGGTGGAGGCTTCCCGGATCGCACGAGGGCCGGATCGCGCGCCGGAGCGCCATTGCGTGCCAAGGTCGAACGGCGCCCCGAGCACCGCCACATCCGCGTCTATGGCGTCCCAATCGAGGCAGATGGGATATTTGCCGAAGCTGCAGATGCCGACAAAGGGCAGGTTCAGCCGGCCGCTGTCATAAAGGTTGCTCAAGACAGGGATCCTGCGAGGAGTGCCGGCTGTGCGGCGGAGAGGCGGCGGTGAAACCCGTCGGCGATGACGCACAGCAGCTCGAACATGATGGTGGCGCCTGTCAGCGCCGTGAGGTTGCCGAGGTCGAAGGGCGGCGAGACCTCCACGAGATCGGACCCCGCCACGTTCACGCCGGCGAGGGCGCGCACCATCTGCTGGGCCTCGCGCGTGGTCACGCCGCCGATCTCAGGCGTGCCGGTGCCGGGCGCAAAGCTGGGATCGATGACGTCGATGTCGAAGCTCACATAGGTCGGCTGCGAACTGACGATCTCGCGCGCCTCGGCCATGACATCCTCGATGCCGCGGGCAGCGAGCTCCTCGATGAAGACGAGGCGAACGCCCTCGGCCCGCGCGTAATCGTAGTTCGCCGCATCCGAGATGGAGCCGCGAAGGCCGATCTGGATCACGCGCTTCGGATCGAGCAGGCCTTCCTCGATGGCGCGACGGAAGGGCGTGCCGTGATTGTAGCGGCTGGTGCCGAAGAAGCTGTCGTAGGTGTCGGAATGGGCGTCGAAGTGGATCATGCCCAGCGGAGCATCCGAGGCGATGCCGCGCAGGATGGGCAGGGAGATCAGATGGTCGCCACCCGCCGTCAGCGGGATCGCACCGCCGGCCTTCACCTCGCTGTAGAACGCCGTGATGCGGTCGAGGCTTTCCTCGAGCTCGACCGGATTGACCGGCACGTCGCCGCAATCCGCCGCCCGTAGCAGGTCGAAAGGCGAGACGCCGGTCACATGATGCACCCGTCGCACCATGCTGGACTGGTTGCGGATTTCACGCGGACCGTGGCGCGCACCGGGACGATTAGTGGTACCGCCATCGTAAGGCACGCCGATCAGGGCGACATCCACGTCCTGCGGCCGCGCGACCGGCAAGCGCATGAAGGTGGGCACGCCGGCAAAGCGCGGCACCACGCCGGAATCGAGCGGCTGGTAGAGGTCCTGCACCATGGTCAGATCCCGAATTCCTTCCGGACGGCCGCGGTGATCAGTCCGACATGATCGTCCATCAGCCACTGTCCCTTCTCTGCCGACGAACCTTCGGCGCGCGCGAGAACGCCGGAGGCCGGCACAAAGCCATCGGGCAGCGGATAGCGGTCATAGGTCGGGAACACTGCCGGGCCGTCATCCGGCACCTTGGACATGTCCACGCATTCCGGCCGCAGCAGCAGCATCAGCGAGGTTTCCAGCAGGCTGGCGTGCTCCAGTTCCGTGCCTGGGAAACCTTCGGGGAACAGCCGGTCCAGGGTCTCGCGCCGCACGAAATCCCAGTATTCGAGACGCATGACCTGCATGTCGGTGATGCCGTCGCGGCGCAGTTCGCGCAGGCCGAGATCGACGCCCTCGGCGCCCGGCCACGAGTTCTCGAAATGGCCGTTGACCACGACGAGGCGGCGCACGCCGTCGTGGCCGAGAGCCCGGATGACATCGCGCACCACGAGCGAGAAGGTGTTGGCGTCCAGGCTAAGGGTGCCGGGGAACTGCTCGCCGCCGCCGGAGCGCGGGTGAGACTTGTAGCCATAGGGGATGCAGGGCGCGACGAGGCCGCCGACATTGCGGGCCACGCGCTCACAGACGCCGGTCGGCAGCACGACATCCACGTTCAGCGCCATATGCGGGCCATGCTGCTCGGTGGTGCCGAGCGGCAGGAACACCGTGGCGCCGGCGGCGACCTTTTCCTTGAATTCCGGCCAGGTCTGCTCGGCCACCATCACGCTGTCGAACATGTTGTTTTCCTCAGTGCATGCCGGCGCCGCCGTCGACGCTCAGGCATTGTCCGGTTGTGAAGCTGGCAGCCGGCGAGGCCAGGAAGACGATGGCCGCGGCCACCTCTTCTGGGCGGCCGATGCGGCCCATCGGGTTGTTCGTCTCGAGCGCCTTCTGCGCGTCCGTCATGCGGTCGTAGCCCAGCAGCGGGGTATCGACGGGGCCGGGCGCTACGGCATTCACGAGCACGTCCGGGGCCAGTTCCCGCGCCCAGGAACGGGTCAGCGACAGGATGGCCCCCTTGGTGGAGCAATAGCCGGACGCGGTCTGCCGTCCGAGATAGGCCAGTTCAGATGCCACATTGATGATGCGGCCGCCCGGTCCCATCGCCTTAAGCGCCTCGCGCGCCACGAGGATCGCACCGCGCAGGTTGACGGCGTACATGCGGTCCACATCCGCGATGTCGATCTCGCGCAGCGGCGCGTCGATCTCGATGCCGGCACAGTTCACCAGCACGTCGAGCCCGCCCAGCATCTCCGCCGCGCGCGCCACGCCTTGCACGACCTGCGGCTCCTGCGTGAGGTCGACCACCACCCATTTCGCGTCATCACCGGAAGCCAGCCGGTCGAGGCCGACAGCCTCCGCGCCAGCCTCGCGCATGGCTGCGAGCGTGGCACGGCCGATGCCGCTGGCAGCGCCGGTCACCAGCACCCGTTTCCCGGTCAGCGTCATCCCCACGGCACTTCTCCACGGTCGGCGCCAAGGCTCTGGCCGGTGACGTTGGCGGCGAGGTCCGAGGCAAGGAACAGATACGGGCCCGCCACATCCGGCGGCTCCATGAGGCCGGGCAGCGCCTGCACGCCGGTGATCTCCGCGAGCAGATCACCCTCGGGCCGGCCGGTGCGTTCCGCCATGCGACCAAGCGAGCGCATGCTGGCCACGGTGCGCACCCAGCCGGGACACACCGCGTTGACGCGTATGCCGCGCGGGCCGAGTTCCTTGGCCCAGGTCTTGGTGAGGCCGATGACCGCGTGCTTCGAGGCCACATAAGCCCCGAACAGCGGCTCCGCGACGCGGCCCCACACCGAGGCGGTGTTGACGATGGCCCCGCCGTCCACGAGTTGCGGCAGTGCAGCGCGGGTGACGAGGAAGGTGCCGACCACGTTGATCTCCACGACGCGGCGGAAATTGCCCTCGTTCTGGTCCGAGCCGTCGTCGAGCGGCGTGATCAATTCCAACCCGGCATTGTTGATGAGCACGTCGAGAGGACCGGCCTTCGCCAGCATGTCCGCGATCTCCTCGCCGCGGGTGATGTCCACGCGATGGCCGGGCACGCCCAGCCGCTCGGCGGCCGCCGCCAGATCCTCGCCCTCAGCGGCGATCTGCACCGCGGCGCCCGCCTGCAGGAAGGCCTCGGCTATGCCGAACCCGATGCCGCGGCTCGCACCCGTGATGAGGACGCGCTTGTCCTTCAGGCTGGCAATGCTCATTCCTCGTCGCCTCCGGCCTGCCGCAGAAGGCGCAGGATTTCATTGCGCAACGCGAAGAACTCCGCCCCGTCACGCAATTCGAGCGGGCGGTCCGCGCCGAGGCGCGACGTGACGTCGATCTCGGCCAGCAGCCGTGCCGGTCGCTTCGAGAACACGATGACGCGGTCAGCCAGGAACACCGCCTCCTCCACGTCATGCGTCACGAACACCACGGTCTTGGCGTCGCGGCGCTGGATGGCTCGCAGCTCCACCTGAAGCTTCTCGCGCCTCTGCGCATCGAGCGCGCCGAACGGCTCGTCCATCAGCAGCACGTCGGAGCCGGCAGCCAGCGTGCGGGCAATCGCCACCCGCTGGCGCATGCCGCCGGACACCCGGTTGGGGTAGGTATGGATGAATTCGTAGAGCCCCACGAGATCGAGGTAATGGTCGCGGCGCGCCAGCTTCTCGTCCTCCGAGAGGTCGTCGCGGTAGCGCATGCCGAACTCCACGTTCTGGCCCACGGTCAGCCATGGGAACGAGGAATAGGACTGGAACACCATGCCGCGCCGGCGGTCCGGCGCGCCCACCCGTTGCCCCTCCAGCAGGATGTCGCCGCCCGAGGGCTGGTCGAGCCCGCCGATCATGCGCATCAGGGTGGTCTTGCCGCAGCCGGAGGGTCCGAGGAACACCACGAACTCGTTACGGGCCACGTCGAGGTTGAAGCTTGGAGCCACCACCTCCACGCCGCCGAAGCTCTTCGTGACGCCCGAAAACTGAAGATAGCCGCTCATGCCCGCCTCACAGGTAGCGGAAGGCGCGGCGGTGCAGCGCCCGCAGCAACTGGTCGGTGAGGAGGCCGATCAGGCCGATGACCACCACGCCGGCCATGACCTCCGGCGTCTTCATGTAGCGGCGCGCCGTCCAGATCACGAAGCCGATGCCGCTGTCCGCCGCCACGATCTCGGCGATGATGAGATAGGTCCAGCACCAGCCGAGCGTGATGCGCAGATTGTCGACGAGGTTCGGCAGCATGGCGCGGAAGGCTACATCCTTGAGGGCCTGCGCCGGCTTCGCTCCCAGCGTGGAAGCGATCTCGAAATATTCCTGCGGTACGCGGCGCATATCGTCCGAGACCAGCAGGACCAGCTGGAAGAAGGTGCCGAGCCAGAGCAGGTAGATCTTGGTGCTCTCGCCTACGCCGAACCAGATGATGGACAGCGGCACCAAGGCCGGCACCGGCAGGTAGCGGATGAAGTCGATGATCGGCTCCACCGCCGCGCCGAACGCGCGGTAGCTCGACATCAGGATGCCGATCGGCACCGCCATGACGGCCGCGACGGCGAACGCCGTCCAGACCCGCATGGTCGAAATGCCTGCGTGCCAGAGCAGGTTCTGCTGCGTCAGCATGCGCCAGAGCGCGGCAAGGACGGTGCTGGGCGCGGGGAAGAAGACCGGGTTGGTCAATCCCGTCCGCGCCGCGCCTTCCCAGATCAGCAAGACGGCAAGGCTGCCGGCCAGCGCCAGCGCCGTTTCCGTGCGCCGCGGCAAGGCGCGCCGGAAGGTCCACAGTCCGGCACCTCCACGCCTGCGGACGGTCGGCGGGGCTTCGCCCGTCGCCGGCGCTTCAGCCATGCGCCCCGCAACCTCGGCCATGGTCACTCCGCCACGCCTTCCATTGCGGTCGTGTCGATCTGCGAGGCAGCGTCCAGCTTCGTATCGGCGGCGTCGAGTTCGAGGTTGAGCGCCATCACGGTGTCGAAGATGCCGATCAGCGTGCCGGGCTTTTCCTTGGTTCCGATGAGGGCCTTGGATTCGGCGCGGTCGGTGTAGCCGAGGCTGGTGTCGAGGATCTCCTTCACCTCGGCGTCCGACAGATTGTAGTGCGGGGCGGCAAGCTTGATGAACTCGGCCGGATTGCTCTTGTAGAGGTCCACGGCCTTGTAGATGCCGGTCAGGAAGTTCGAATACTTCTTCGGGTTGGCCTTCAGGTCATCCTGCCGGGCGGTGATGACGTCGACGATGATGTCGCTGTCCTTGGACGAGACCAGCACCTTGCCCTTGCGGTTCGGAATGGCGGTGATGGCCTGCGACAGGAACGGCTCATAGGTGCCGACCGCCGCGACAGAGCTGTCGGCGAACACCGCCACTGTGTCCGCGGTCGCGATTTCCTTGACCTGCAGGTCCTTCAGAGAGAGCCCCGCCTTCTTGAGCTCCATCTGCAGCAGGAGGCGCGCCGGGATGTTGGGCTCCACGGCGATGGTCTTGCCCTTGAGATCCGCCACCGAAGCGATGGATCCGTCCGCCACAACGCCGTCGCCGCCGACGGACTTGTCGATGGTGCCGATGATGATGCCGGGGGTGGAGGCATCGCGCGGGCGGCCCTGATGCTCTCCGACCGTGCGCATATCGGCCTCGATATCGCCGCGCGCATAGGCGGCCATCACATTGGCGCGGTCGTCCTCGAAGCGCAGATCGACTTCAAGGCCGAGTTCCTTGAAGTATCCCTTGTCCATGGCAACGAAAACCGGTGCGAAGCCGGGCCAGGTGGGTGACAGGACGCGGATCTTGTCGGCGGCAAGAGCCGGCGCGGAGATCGCGCACAGTGCAATGGAGGCGGCAAACAGGGTGGTGCTGAAGCGTGACATCGTAGGCCCTCCGGAGGACGGAGCCATTCTTGGCCAGCTTCACTTCAGTTAGAATTCATTTTAAGTGAAGCGTGCATCAGGAAACCCGGAAGTTTTGGTCAAGTATGCGCCGCCTCGACAATATTGACCTCCGCCTCCTGCGCATCTTCGTCGCCCTTGCCGACGCCGGCGGCTTCAACGATGCACAGATCCAGCTCAATCTCTCGCAATCCGCGCTGAGCACCCACCTCGCCGCGCTGGAGCGCAAGCTGGGCGGCACGCTGTGCGAGCGCGGGCGGCGCGGCTTCCGTCTGACGGAGTTCGGGCAGGCGACCTACACGGCCGCCCGGCAATTGTTCGCCGATATCGAAGCCTTCGATGCGCGGCTCGGCCGGGGAAAAGAGCGCCTGACCGGCCGGCTTCGGATTGCCATCGTGGACGGAGTGGTCTCGAGCCCCGATCTGAGCCTGCATGGCGCACTTGGCCGCTACCGCAGGCAGGCGCCCGACGTGTTCCTCGATCTCACCCTGGCGACGCCCCAGGATCTGGAGCGACTTGTCAGCGATGGCGCGCGCGACATCGGCATCGGCCCCATGTCACAGAAGGCGCCGGGCCTGACCTATGTGCCGTTCGTGCGGGAGCCGCACACCCTCTATTGCGGCAGCGGTCATCCCCTCTTCTCCCAACGTGACGAGGAAATCGACCGCGACGCGGTGGAACAGGCGGCCTTCAGCGTCCGCGGCTATCTTCATTTCGACGACATCTACCGCGCCAATCACCCGCGACCCTCGGCCACCGTCATGCACATGGAAGCGCAGGTGATGATGATCCTCTCGGGGACGCTCATCGGCTTCCTTCCCCGCCACATCGGCGACGAGTGGGCACAACGCGGCCTGATGCGCGCCGTCCGGCCCGACATCTACAGCTTCACGTCCCAGCACTTCATCACATACAGGACGTCCGACTCCGCCCGGCCGGTCGTGCAGGAACTGGTGCAGCACCTGCGCAAGCCCGGCGAGACATCCCCGGCTTCCTGATCACCCCAGGTCCGACGCCCAGCGCGTGAAGCCGAGATCGTGGCCGTAGCACCGCTTGATGATCTCGGTGAATGCCGGCTCGAACTGTGCGTTCGCGGCCTCGACGCCACTGTGATATTCGAGAAATTCCGGCATCGCGGCGCGGAGCTCGGCCAGCAGCGCCTTCTCGTCGACCTTGGTGAGCCGGCCGTCCTCGACCACGATCTCGCCGTTGACGATGACCTTCTCGATGGACGACCCGTTCTCGCAATAGACGAGGTGATTGCGGATGTCGTTGAGCGGCGTGAAGCTCACCGTTTCCATGTCGAGGATCAGGAGGTCGGCCCGCTTGCCGGGCTCGATGGAACCGATCTGGTCCTGGATCAGGGCCGTGCGGGCACCTCCCAGCGTGCAGGCGTGCAGCACTTCGGAGGCCGTCAGCCAGCGCGACCAGTCCGGATTGTTGACGTTGTGCATCAGGCCGGCGGTGTGCATCACGTCGAACATGCGCGGCGTGTCGTTGGTGGAGATGCCGTCCGAGCCAAGACCGACATGTACCCCGGCCTGCAGCAGCTTGCGGATCGGCGCTGTGCCCGCGCCGAGTTTCTGGTTGGAAATGGCGTTGTGCGCCACCGAGACGCCAGCGCGGCCCATCAGTTCGATGTCGGCATCCGTCACCCAGATGGAGTGTGCGATGGTGGTCCACGGGTTCAGAAGGCCCAGATCGTTCATGTAGGCCATCAGCGTCTTGCCATACATCACCGGTCCGGTGACGCCCTGCACCTTGGTCTCGACGATATGGGTGTGGAACGGCACGCCCCAATCCTTCGCGAGGTCGTTGGCCGCCAGCATCAGTTCCGGCGTGCAGCGCTGGGGCGCGGATGGCGCCAGCATGAAGCGGATGCGGCCCGAGCGTCCGTGGAAGCGGCTGTGCGCGTCCTTCACGAAGGACAGGTAATCGCTGATGCTGACCGGAGGCATCTTCGCGACCTCCTCCTGCAGGTGCTGCGGCACGTGCTCGCGGCTAAAGGGGATGGTGTCGAGGAAGTTCTTGTCCACGACATGGGCGGAGACGGTGGCGCGGATGCCGGCATCGTCATAGGCGTCCACGGCGGCGCCCAGCAGGTGCATCTCCTGACGCGGGCTCTCGTAGAGATCGTCGGTGATGCAGGTTACGCCCGTCTTCAGCGATTCCATCGCCACCAGCATGCTGCGCAGATAGACGAGCCGTGGCGGCAGGGGCTTCGCGGCGAGGATGGGATAGGCGTAGAGCATCCACACCTCGAGAGGCATGCTGTCGTAGCGCCCCTTGAACAGGGCCTCGTTGGTGTGGAGGTGCGAGTTCATCAGGCCGGGCATGACCAGCTTGCCCGTGCCGTCTATGACCTTCGCGCCTTCCGGTGCCTCGAGGTTCGGGCCGACGGCGGCGATGCTGTCGCCCTGGATGTGCACGTCGCCGGTGAAAGGCTCGAAGCCGTGCGCCCCGCCGATCGCGAGGATCGTCGCGCCCTTGATGAACATGTCCATGTCTGTCCTCAACCGTTCGGAAGATGTTTCAGGGCCGAAGGAAGTAGCCGTCGGCGGCGGCCCAGCGCGCGAAGACCCGGGCGCCAGGTGCAAGAGAAAGGGTTTCGAGATCGCGCAGCGGCATCTGTGCCCGAAGCTCCGTGCCGCCCGCGGCCTCGAGGAACACGGTGACGCTGGAGCCGGCGAAATCGAGGGTTGTCACCTCCGCCGCGACCTCGTTGGAGAGGCCGGCTTCCCGCGCGGCGATGGTGATGTTGTCGGCGGAAATCACGAGAAGAGCCTCCCCGCCCGGGGCAAACTCCGGCTGGCTGGAGGCGACCGAGAGGGCGCCCAGCGGGCTTGAGAACGCGAGTCCATCCGCGCCGTGGCCGATGATGTTGCCCGGAATGATGTTGTTGCCGCCGATGAATTCCGCGACGAAGCGATTGCCGGCGCGGCGGTAGATGTCACGCGGTGCACCGACCTGCTGCACCCGCCCCTCGTTCATGATGACCACGCGGTCGGCCATGGCGAAGGCTTCCGAATGGCTGTGCGTGACGCAGACGAAGGTGATGCCGAGCTCGCGATGGAGGCGGACCAGCTCTGCCTGCATCTTGACCTTGAGGTGCGGGTCGAGCGCGCTCAGGGGTTCGTCGAGCAGCAGGATCTCGGGCTCGGTGGCGAGCGCGCGGGCCAGCGCAACGCGCTGCCGCTGGCCGCCGGACAGCTGGGAGGGCGAACGGTCGGCGAAGGCCCCGATGCCCATGCGCTCCATCCATTCGCGCGCCTTTGCGGCGCGCGGGCCGGCTGGCATGCCGCGCTGCTTCAGGCCGAACTCGACGTTCTTCTGCACCGAGAGGAACGGGAACAGGGCATAGCTCTGCCACACCAGCGGCGTGTCGCGTTCCCAGGCCGGATCGTCGTTGAGGCGCCGGCCCCACATGCGGATCTCGCCCGCGCTTGGCTGGTCGAGCCCCGCGATCATGCGCAAGGTCGTGGTCTTTCCGCAGCCGGACGGGCCCATCAGCGCGATGAACTCGCCCTTATGGATGCCGAGCGTCACATCGGCCACGGCGACATGCGCATCATAATGCTTCGCCACGCCGTCCAGTTCGATCATGGTCACGGACATGGCGGCCTCACTTCTGCTTGCGTGCGCCGAGGCTGCGCCCGGCGAGGATCTGCGCCAGAACGACAAGTACGACGCTTACGGCGAACACCAGGGAGCCGACCGCGTTGATGCGCGGGCTCACCTGCCCCTGCAGCATGGCCAGCACCCGCACGGGCAGGGTTTCCTGCAGGCCCGAGACAAACCAGGCGATCATGTACTCGTCAAACGAAACCGAGGCGGTGATGAACAGGGCCGCAAGGATAGACGGCGCCGTGAAGGGCAGGATCACCTCGCGCAGGGTCTTCCACGGCCCGCTGCCGAGATTCCAGGCTGCGGGTTCGAGATCGCGGTCGAGATCGTTCAGCCGCATCCGGATCAGCGCCATGGCGAACGGCGCGCAGATGACCACATGGCCGGCGATGATGCCGAACAAGGTGCCGGACAGACCGATGCGCCCCTCAAAGGTCAGCATGGCGACGCCGAGGATGACCGGGGGCACGGTGGGCGGCAGCGAGGCCAGCGCCATGTAGGCGGACTTGCCGAAGAAGCGGAAGCGATAGTCCACATAGGCCGCGGTGAAGCCGATGAAGGTGGCGATGACGGCCGAGCCGCCGGCCACGATCAGGCTGTTGACCAGGCTGCGGCGCACCGTGGGATCGGCCAGCACCGCCTCGTACCATTGTAGGCTGAACCCGCCCCAGGGCAGGCTCGGGAAGCGGTCGGCGTTGAACGAGAACACCACCGTCGACAGGATCGGTGCGAAGACAAAGGCGAAGACCAGAGCCGTCCAGCCATAGAGGAAGGTGCCGCGCAGCACGCGGCCAAGGGTGCCGCTCATGCCTTGCGCCCCCCGTAAGCGATGCGCAGCAGCACGCCGAGGACAACCGTCAGGGTCACGATCATGCTGACGGCGACGACGGAAGCGCGCGGCCAGTGGTTGCCGGACTTGACCTGGTCGGCAATCAGGATGCTGAGGGTCGGCGGCTTGGACCCGCCCAGGAATTGCGGGCTGATATAGTCCCCGAAGCACAGAACGAAGGCGAGCGCCGCTGCTAGCACGAGGCCGACGCGCGCGGACGGGATGATGACCGTGAAGACCGTGCGCAGCCGCCCGCAGCGCAGATTGTGCGCGGCCTCGACGAGCCGCATGTCGATGGAGGACAGCGCAAAGGTTTGGAGCAGCACGACCAGCGGCAGCGTCAGCGTGAGAAAGCCGATCAGCGTGCCGGTCGTGGTGTTCAACACCTGCACCGGGCCGAGGCCGAGCGGCGCGATGACGTAGTTGATGATGCCCTGCGGGCTGAAGAACACCTGCATGGAATAGATGCGCACAGGCAGGCTGGTGAAGAACGGCACAACCAGCATGAACACCAGGAGCCGCCGCATATGGGGCTTCAGCCGGAACGCCATGGTGTAGGCGGCGGGAAAGGCGATGACGCTGGCCAGCGCCGCCGCAAGCAGCGACAGCCACAGCGTGTAGATGAAGGCGTTGTGGAAGAAGCCCGCCTTCATGATGGCGATCCAGTTCGCCATGGTGAAGTCCGGCTGCAGCCGGAAACTCTTCACCGACCAGAACGTCATGGCGACAAGGAAGCCCAGGGGCACGACGAAGAAGGCCGCCTGCCACAGCGGGCTCGGAAGGCCGAGCACCGCCGCGAAGCGCAGCCGCTCTGCGCGCGAACGCGGGCGTGTGGTGGCAGGCGGGGATGTGCTCATGGCGGGATCGTAAGAAGGGCGGCGCGCGGCCTGGGGCTGCGCGCCTGCGCCTTACATGCTCTTGAACTCGGACCAGATGTCGTTCCACTCCTCAATGTCCTGCTGGACAGGGATCTGGCGGATCGAGATCTTGCCGTCCTTGTACTCGTCCATGACGTTGCGGGCGTCGAAGGTGTGCCGCAGCTTCTTGGCGTCCTCCGGGGCCTCCTTGATCATCAGGTCCCAGCCCTTCTTGTTGGGGATCGATGCCCAGTAGGACGGCAGGCGCGCGGAGCGGAACTGCCCCTCTGGCGAGGCCGCGTACTGGATGAACGCCTTGGCGAGGTCCTTCTTCGGCGAGCTCTTCACGACGGACATCGATTCCGTCCACTGGATGCCGCCCTCGTCCGGCACAGAGGCCGCGACCGGCACGCCTTCCTTCTGGAGCAGCAGCACCACCCAGTCGCCGATGCCGGGGATGACGCCCGCGCTGCCATTGGTCAGCGCCGCGAACTGATCGGCCATGCTGTAGAAGCCGCTAGCCTGTGGCTTCAGCGAGAACAGGGTCTCCTTCACCTTCTCGAGTTCGGCGTCCGAAATGTCGAAGGGGGACTTGTTGCCGGTGTAGAGGCTGAGGCAGCCCATGGTCGGCAGGTACCAGTCGAAGAAGCCGACCTTGCCCTTGGCCTTGGGACTCCACATGGCCTTGTAGGACTTCACGTCCTCCTCGGTCAGCACATCGGTGCGGTAGGCCATGCCGAGATAGCCGAACCGGATCATCACCGAATAGAGCTTGTCGTCCGCCCAGTGCAGCGGGAACTTCTGGAACTCAGGCCAGTAATCCGCCAACGGGTAGTCCGCCGGGTTCATCTCGTCGATGAAATCACCCTCGCGCAGCATGCCGATATACTCGGCGTCCGCCAGCACCACGTCGAAGGAGCCGGGAGGCGACTGGTTCATCAGGGCCAGCATCGGCTCACCGCCGACATATTCCTTGGCGACGACCTTGACGCCGTATTTTTCCTCGAATGGCTTCACGAAGGCCGGGTCGGCATGGCCCGGCCAGGACAGAAGGTTCAGCACCTTGTCCTGCGCATAGGCCTCGCGCTGGGCGGAGACGCCAAGCGCGGCAGCACCGGCCAGCGCACCGGCGCCCTGAAGAAGCTGGCGGCGCGTGGGCCTGAGAAGAAGGCCGCGGGGATCCGTGATTTTGAAGCTCGACACGATCGGCACCTCTGTGATGGGCGTGGTTATTGGGGAATCTTGTAGGTCGGCAGCGCGGTCCACTCGTCGATGACCGCCCGTGCCTCATCGGGAAGCACACGTTGTGCCGTAATCGGCCGGCGCAGCAGGTCCGCGCGAACCGTGTCCCGCAGGGGACGCAGATCGAAGCCGATCTCGTCGGCATCCTGCAGGGTGTTGGCATAGTACATGCGGCTGACGCGGGCCCACCACATCGCGGCGACGCAGAGCTCGCATGGCTCGCAGGTCGTGTAGAGGTCGCAGCCGCTGAGATCCCAGGTGCCGAGACGACGGCAGGCGTCGCGGATCGCCTCCACTTCGCCGTGCGAGGTGGGATCGCTGTTGTTGACGACGTTGTTCACGCCCTCGCCGACGATCTCGCCATCCTTGACGACAACCGCTGCGAACGGCGCCGAGCCCTTCGCCAGCATCTGCTCGCGGCTGAGCGCAATGGCGCGACGCATGAAGTCTTCAGGTGCAGGCATCAGCTCTCCTGCCGTCCAAGACCTGACTATCCGGGTGGCGGGTCAGGCTGCCGGCCAGACGCCAGATTAGGTTTGCGATCCACCATCAAGAAAAGACGTTTTTTCGATGCCTGCTATAAGCAAAACAGATAGCTAACCGTTTGGGCAAGTGGCGGATGTTATTGGCGAAAGCTTCACTCGGCGACGCCCATAAATTCGGCATCGTGATCAATGACGATGCAGAGAATCTTTTTTCGATGACGCCCGCGCTGCGGGGCGGATTAGCGGCGAGAGCCGCTAACCGCGCGCATGATCACGCCTCAGTTCGGAAGCTTGGGGGCATAGAGCCAGGGCTCCACGATGCCAGGCCTGCCTGCGAGGTCGAGCCTTGCACTGCGAGGCGCCGAGCGGGAGATGACCCGGCCGCGCCGCACGACCGCCAGGCGCGCCGGCCGCAGCCGGATGGCCTCCACGGGGTCGCGCGCTTCCAGCAAGACGAAGTCGGCATTGCAGCCCGGCGCAAGCCCATAGCCGTCCAGCCCGAACGCCTTTGCGGCGTTGACCGTGACCGCGTCGAAGCTGGCACGCATCGCCGCCAGGCTGGTCATGTGTCCGACGTGAACAGCCATGCTGGCCACATCCAGCATGTCGGCATTGCCGAGCGAGTACCAGGGATCGAGCACGGAATCCTGCCCGTAGGCGACATTGATGCCCAGCGCCATCATCTCCGGCACGCGCATCATGCCCCGCCGCTTGGGATAGGTGTCGTGGCGACCCTGCAGCACGATGTTGGCGATGGGATTGGGAATGCAGTGGATGCCGGCTTCGGCGATCAGCGGCAGCAGCTTGGATGCGTAGTAATTGTCCATGGAGTGCATGGAGGTGAGGTGCGAGCCCGCCACCCTGCCCTGCAAGCCCAGCCGCTGCGTCTCATAGGCGAGGGTCTCGATGTGGCGGGACATCGGGTCGTCCGTCTCGTCGCAGTGCAGATCCACGGGCAGCCCGCGTTCGGCCGCGATCTCGCAGAGCGCGGTCACCGAGCGGCGGCCATCCTCCATCGTGCGCTCGAAATGCGGAATACCGCCAACGACGTCCACGCCCATGTCGAGCGCGCGCTCCAGATTGGCGGCGATTTCCGGCCTGCGGAAGTACCCGTCCTGGGGAAAGGCCACGAGCTGGAGATCGAGATAGGGCTTTACCCGCTCGCGCACGTCGAGCAGGGCTTCGACGCCGATCATGTGCGAGGCGGTGACATCCACATGGCTGCGAACCGCCAGCAGTCCTTGCGCCACCGCGAGATCGCAATACCGCAGCGCGCGGTCCGCCACATCGTCATGCGTCAGCGTGGGGCGCTTCTCGCTCCAGAGCTGGATCCCTTCGAGCAGTGTGCCGGTCTCGTTGAGGCGCGGATTGCCGAGCGAGAGGGTGGCATCCATGTGGAAGTGGATGTCGATGAAAGGCGGGCTGACCAGCTTGCCCCCGGCATCGATCTCCTCGCCTGCATCCGCTTTGAGGCGGCGCTCCACGGCTGCGATCTTGCCGTCGCGGCAGCCGATATCGAGCCCGGTGCTCCCGTCCGGCAGGTTGGCATTGCGGATGATGAGGTCGAAGGTCACGGTGTTTTTCCCGCTGCTGCTGGTGGATGGCGAGGTGCTCCGCCTCGCTTGCATCAACCGTGCCGCCGAGCGTGCCGGCGGGGTGAATACGCCGCGGGCCTAGAACGTCATCGGATTCTGCGCAAGCTGGCCCGGCCCCGGTTGCGCAGAAGCAGGTCGACCACCGCCTAGGGGCGGCGTCACCCTAGGCCGGCACTAACTCCGCCTCCAGGCGCCACGTTAGCCCAAGTTTCTTTTGCAAGATTAGGCAATTTATTTGCTTCATTCGGCATTCTTAACATCGCACGCCTTCGGTAGCATCCTGGTTCGGAGATGCGCCCGGTCGATGCAAGATGCATCGCAACACACGATCATACTCCAGTATTCATCATGATTATGAGGCATACTGTTTTTTCTAAGTCCAAACCTCTACTATGTGGAAACTAGCGCTACTACAGCAATCACCAAGCTTGGTTCTCCATACATTCTGACGCTGATCGGCTGAATACTTTTCCTCGCCGTCCAGACGCCGTTCGCACGCAAGACGGGTGCGCTGCCGCGCAGCCTTCCTAATCTGCAACAGGATCACAAGACATGAACTATCAACACCGCAGCGAGGCGTTCAGCTTCTTCCGGGCATGGGTAAAGGATCCATGGCGCGTGGCGGCGATCTCACCATCGGGGCCCGCTCTCGCCAATCTCATGACATCCGGAATTTCGGCCGATACAGGCCCCGTGATCGAGCTCGGACCTGGCACAGGCGCATTCACGAGGGCCTTGCTGGAACGGGGGGTGCGGCAGTCAGACCTGGCCCTTGTCGAGTTCGGTTCTGAATTCGCGACCGCCCTTCATCATCGGTATCCCCGCGTGCGCACGCTCTGGATGGATGCCGCGCGCCTGCACACGGTCCGCCTGTTCGATGGCCGACCCGCCGGTGCCGTGGTGAGCGGGCTACCGCTCCTGTCCATGCCTGCGCGCAAGGTGGCAGCCATCCTGAACTCATCGTTCCGCAAGATGGATCCGGGCGGCTCCTTCTATCAATTCACCTACGGTATGGGGTGCCCGGTGCCGCGCCGGATCCTCGATCATCTTGGACTTCAGGCGGTGCGGACAGGCGGCACGCTGTCCAATCTTCCGCCGGCATCCGTGTACCGGATACAGAGGAAGCCCACACCGTTCAGCCAATCCCGCCCTGACACCGAAACGCTCTGACCAGCGATGTCCATCGCCGCGTAAGCGCCACCCGCACCGGCAAGGGACTGACCCTGACCGTTGCGGGTGACGAGGGAGCGCATCAGATAGCGGTCGCCCCAGGGGGCTAGAGCAGGTCCTCGATGCGGATGGGGAGCTCCCGCAAGCGCTTCCCGGTGGCATGGTAGATGGCGTTCGCGATAGCCGCTGACGCTCCAACCATCGCAACCTCCCCGAGCCCCTTCGTACCCACCGCGTTGGTCAGGGGGTCCGGCTTGTCTATGAAGCCGACATCGATCTCGCCGATGTCGGCATTCACCGCGAGCACATAATCCGCAAGATCGCTGTTGAGCCAGCCGCCGAAACGCGGATCGACTTCCGTCTCTTCGCGCAACGCGGCGCTGATCGCCCACACGACGCCGCCGCGCACCTGGCTTTCCGCCGGACGGGGCGCGACGACACGGCCGCAATCGGCAATGCTGACCACACGGGGCACCCTGATGCGTCGCGTCCTCGGCTCGACGCGCACCTCGACGAAGTGGGCGATGTAGCTGAACGTGGTGAAATCGGGATAATCGGGCCCCGCGATCTGCATGCCGGTCTGGCGCAGCCTGTCGAGGGCTTCCGGCCCCTGCCCGGGAGCCACGTTGCTGACCTCGACCTGAAGCGAGGGGCGGCGCACGGTCGCCAGCTTCCGGTGCAGATTGCCGCCGACTTCTCGGCCGGCGAGGAGTTCCTCCATGGCTGCGTTCATCCGCTGGACGGCCGCATGCGCCGCCGGAACGACGCTGGCGGTGCCCCAGGAGCCGGCCGTGATGTGCTGCGGAGCCACGGTGGTGTCGCCGATCTGGATGTCGAGCTTTGCGGGATCGATCGCCAACCCGTCCATCAAGACGGCTGCGATGACGCTGCGGATGCCCTGCCCCATTTCGTGCCCGGCCACCGCAAACCGGGTGCTCCCATCGGCGCCGATGCGCAGAGTGGCGATGGTGGGCGTAGTCAGGCCTTGATAGGCGCCGCTCGCCATGCCCCAGCCGATCTGCGTGCCATCTTCCGCAATCATGGAGCCGGGCGCCCGCGAACGTCGCTCCCATCCGAAGCGGCGAGCGCCTTCGCGGATGCACTCATGCAGGTGGCGCGAGGAAAGCGGCCGCCCATTTGTGGGATCGACGGCCGTGTCATGGGCCAGGCGAAAGGCCACGGGGTCCACGCCGAGTTGCTCCGCGAACTCATCGATTGCGCTCTCGAAGGCGAAAAGGCCGGGCTGTTCACACGGAGCCCGCATATAGCCGGGCGATTGCGTGTCGATCCTGACATTCGCGGCCGTACCCAGATAATCGACACCGTAAAGCTGCACCGGCGAGTCGTGATAGTGCGGCGGGAACTGGCCCCTGCGCGATTGCTGCTGATCCGCATCATAGCGCACGGCGATCATGCGCCCGCCTGCGTCCGCGCCCAGTTCGATGCTGTGCCGGCTTCGCGGACGGAAGGTCGCGTTGTGGAAGATCTGCCCGCGCGGCACGACGAGCTTGACCGGGCGTCCGGTCAGGATCGCAGCCTGCGCGACCAGGGCAGATTGCCGCTGCGCCGCGCCCTTCTGGCCGAAACCACCGCCCGTCGAGGGGCTCTTCACGTCGATGAGGCGCGGGTCGAGCCGCAGCGCGCCCGCGACGCCGTTCTTGACCCCTGCGGTGTGCTGCGAGCCCTCATAGATGGTTAGGCGCCCGTTCTCCCATACCGCCGTGGTCGAGAGCATCTCGATAGGATTATGGTGCTGGGCCGGCGTTTGGTACTCGGCCTTAAAGCGGTGCACGGCACGGTCCATAGAGGCTGCCGCGTCACCGGCCTTCACTTCAGGGGTGGGTTGCCGCTCGCCTCCTTCGCTGTCGATCAGCGGGGAAAACGGCGCCTCGGCGTAAGTGCAGGTCACGGCTTCCGCACCCTCGATGGCGGCTTCCAGCGATTGCGCGACGACGAGGGCGACGGGCTGCCCGCGATAGGCGATCTCATCGATGATCGTCGGTGGCGGCGGAGGTCCACCGCTTCCCGGCACAGGCACCGGAGGCGGCGGAAAGTCGGCCGCTGTCAGCACGCGGATGACGCCGGGCAAGGCCAGCGCCTCTTCCGTCGCAACGGAAATGACGCGCCCCTTCGCGATGCGGGACGGCACCATCATGGCGTAGTGCATGCCCGGCAGCGGCACGTCCGCGGCGTAGCGGAGGCTGCCTCGCACCTTTTCGACGGCGTCGAAGCGGGGGCGGTTGGCAAAGGCGGTGGTCGACATCAGATGCTCCTCGACGCAGCAATGGTGATGGCGTCGGCAACGGTGCGCGCGCCGAGTTCGATCTTGAAGGCGTTGTGGTGGCCCGGAACCGCTTCGGCGAAGGCCGCCCGACCGGCCTTCAGTGCCAGTTCGGGGGTCAGCGTCTTGCCGGCGAGTTCGGCCTCCGCGGCCGCGGCACGCCAGGGACGCGTTGCGACGCCTCCAAGCGCTATGCGGGCCCGCTCGACACGACCGCCCCTCATCTCCAGGGCTACGGCGGCAGAGGCCAGTGCGAACGCGTAGCTCTCGCGGTCCCGGATCTTGTGATAGGTCGAGGCGCGGCCCGCCGCCGTCTTGGGCACGACGATCGCGGTGATCATCTCGCCGGGCGCCAGGTTGAACTCAAGATGGGGAGTGGCGCCGGGGAGGCGGTATAGATCCTCGATCGGCATGGTCCGCATGCCCGTTCGACCGATGACGTCGACCCGCGCATCCAGTGCGACGAGCGCGACCGGCAGGTCTCCGGGGCTGACAGCCGTGCAGAACCCGCTGGTGCCGAGGACTGCCTGGCCGCGATCAAGGCCGCCCATCGCGCCACAGCCCGAGCCCGGCTCGCGCCTGTTGCAGGGATAGAAGCCGTTGGCACCATTGCGGAAATACAGACACCGTGTGCGCTGCAGCAGATTGCCGCCGATGGTCGCCATGTTGCGCAATTGCTGCGATGCGGCCTTGCTCAAAGACTCAGCAAGAACCGGATAGTCGCGAAGCACGACCTCGTCGGTTGCTACCGCACTCATCCGTGCAAGCGCCTGGAAGCGAAGCACATCGCCCGCCGTGTCGATGCCGTCCAGTTGCTGGATGGCGGCGACGTCGATCAGATGCCGCGGCTGCTCGATGTCGAGCTTCATGAGATCGTAGAGCGTCGTGCCCCCGGCGATGAAGCGGGCGCCCTCACCTGCACGGGAGAACATCTCAACCGCCTCGGCGGCGCTTGTGGGGCGGGCATAGCTGAACGCGTGCATCAGCTTCTCTCCATCCGAACAGCGGCGTCCTGTATGGCCGCGACGATGCCGACATAGGCGCCGCACCGGCAGATATTTCCGCTCATATATTCGCGGATACGTTCCTTTGACGTCGCGTTACCTTCCTGTACGCAAGCGACGGCGGCCATGATCTGTCCAGGCGTGCAGTAACCGCACTGAAGAGCGTCGTGATCTATGAATGCCTGCTGCATCGGATGCAGCGCATCCCCGGGCGACAGTCCCTCTATCGTCAGGACCGTCCGGCCGTCCGCCTTGGCCGCCATGGTGAGGCAGGATGCGACACGTTTTCCGTCGAGATGGACGGTGCACGCGCCGCACTGACCGTGATCGCAGCCTTTTTTTGCTCCCGTCAGGGTCAACCGCTCGCGGAGAAGATCGAGCAACGAGGTCCGCGGATCGATCTGCAGCGTGAGGAACTCGCCGTTGATCGTGGTTTGCAGCAGCAAGGTGTCCGTCGCGCCTGGAAGCGCCGCGCCGCCGGCTTGCTGCGCCACTCCTATGCCGGAGCCCTGGGCCGCCAGGACTGCTGCAGCGGTGACGGCCGCACCGGCCTTGAGGGTGTCGCGGCGCGAAAAGCCGGTGGCCCCGTCCTCATGCATGCCGCGCCCGTGGATCGCGTCGTCGTCGGCCATGTTACCTCCTGCAAACGGCCGGCTTAGGAGCTTCCGGCTGTTGAGAGACTAGCGCGCGACACGGCTCAAGATCTTGCCCGTGCTTCCGTAAGACTTGCCAGATTCTCCAACTGCGATGACACATCAAAAGGCCGCTGATAGATCTCTGTCTCAAGATAAGGGAGCGGGTTGTGCAGCCTTTAAGGCAAGCCGTACTTGACTACGCCGCCCGCCACAGGGACCAGAATGGCTGGGCGCTTCCTCCAGTACCGGGGCTGCGGCTTCGCTATGTGGAGAGGCCCGGCAGCGAACAGCACGAGGTCGTGCATCCCATCGTCATCATCGTGCTGCAGGGCATCAAACGCATGGTGATTGGCAATGAGGATCTGGTGGTGGCGGCGGTCAAACGGCCATCATCAGCGCCGACATGCCCATCTTCACCTGCGTGGAAGAAGCGTCTCCCGAAGCGCCATATCTTGCCATGGGCATCGATATCGATTTGGCGGTGTTGACCGATATCACGATGCACGCCTCCGCAGCCAACTACAGAGAACGTTATTCTTTATCCAGCCCAAGTACAGCCTATGCCGAGAATGCCACCTTGGAGTGCGCTTCACGCCTCGTCCAGCTTTGCGACCGCTCGGACGCGGTGCCGCTCTTGCACGAGGGTATCATGCGGGAACTTCACTACTGGTTGCTCTCCGGACCCCACGGAGAGAATCTGCGAGCGCGGTGCGACCCGACGAGCCACGCCAACCGGCTCGCGGCCGCCGTTGCCCTGCTGCGCACTGATTTCAGATCGCGCCTGCCGATCGGTCGCCTGGCGGCAACTGCCGGAATGAGCGTCAGCGGGTTCCACGGTCACTTCAAGCGCCTCCTCTCGTTGTCGCCCGGGCAGTACCAGAAGCGCCTGCGCTTGCTGGAAGCCCGGCGCCTGATGATGGAGAGAGGAATGTCTGCCAGCGGGGCCGCGTTCGAGGTCGGCTATGAGAGCGTGCCTCAATTCACGAGGGACTATGCCCGCCTGTTCAAGGCGCCACCCAAGCGCGACATGTTGCGCATGCGATCCAATGCGGCACAGCGCGATCGGGCCGTGGCCTGATGCGGAGCACCGGGACGAAACCTTTCAGCCGCGGTGCCGCAGCGCCGGCGGCAGGTCGCCGTTCATGATCAGATCGTGCATCGCGGTCCTGATGTGTCTGGTGCTGGGCGGCTGCGCCGCCTCGGAGACCGCTCGGGCTCAACTGTCGCGCTCTGAAAGCGAAGCCTCTTCGGAGGCTCCGTCGTTCGAGGATTATCGCCGCGCGACCCGGGCGCAACTGCTGAGGGAACGCTCGTTCCAGAGTTCCGACACCGAAGCTGAGCTGAGCTGGAATGGCCCGTCGGAATGGCGACCGGAGGGGCGCACGCCCGGCGGCCGCTACCGTAAGGGCATCCTGCTTGTTCACGGCCTGGGAGACTCGCCGTGGTCTTTTCATGACATAGCGCCGGAGCTCGCAAGAAACGGATTCCTCGTGCGGACGGTCCTGCTTCCGGGACATGGAACAAAGCCGCAGGATCTACTCGACGTGTCCGTGCACGATTGGCGGCGCGTTGTCCGGGAACAGGCCGCTGCGATGCTGGGCGATGTCGATGAACTCTATCTCGGTGGCTTCTCTACTGGCGCGAACCTTGTCGCGGAGCACGCCTACCACGATCCCCGGATTGCCGGACTGGCGCTTTTTTCGCCGGGCTTCAAGAGCACGTCACTGGACTGGGCCGCCCCCGCTCTGGCCAGAGTTCGCCCCTGGCTCGTCGAACCGGACGGGGAGACGACGTCCCAGAACGTCGTGCGCTACATGACGGTGCCGACCAACGGACTGGCACAGTTTTCGCTGAGCAGCCGGTCTGCCCGGCAGCTTCTGGAGAGCCGCCCCTATGACAAACCGGTGTTCATGGTCGTGGCGGAGAACGATTCCGTGCTCGACACCCGCTATCTCGCCAAAACCTTCGAACGTGCCTTCACCCATCCACGCAGCCGCTTGATCTGGTACGGAAGCCCACTTGCCCGCCAATCAACCAGAGTGCTCGTCCGGAACGACCGTTTGCCTGATCTGCGGATCAGCCAGTTCTCGCATATGGGCGTGATGTTTGCTCCCCGTAACGCGATGTACGGAGCGGAGGGGAGCCTGCGTATTTGCCTGAACGGCCACGACCGAAGCGCTGCGCGCGCCTGCGAAGCTGGGAAGGACGTCTGGTATTCGGATTGGGGCTATCGCGAGAAGGGCAAGGTACACGCAAGACTTACATTCAATCCATACTTCTCGTGGCAAACGTCGATCATGAATTCAGTTCTGGCTGCCCCGGATACATAGATCCCGGACATCGAAACCTGAACCCATCCGCTTCCGCTTTGTGCAGCGCATCCTTGCTGCAGGCAGACCGCGAGCTTCGTAGAGCGCGGGCTCACAGCCTGGAGTTCAGGAAGCCCCAGAAAGCATCGCGATCCCGCCGGGCTGGCATCCGCTTTCGCCACGTCGGTAACCCACCAAGAGGCCAGATGAAGAACCCGTCGAGCATCTTCCGTTTCCTCCTTGACGCCTCCAGCCGTCGGGAGAGCAGCGCCCTCGTCACCATAACGGGCGTTCGAGGCGGCTCCTCACGAGAACTCGGTGCCCACATGGCCGTCAGCGAGACCGGCGCCACATCAGGATCCGTTTCCAGTGGGTGCGTTGAACGCGTGATCGTCGGCGAAGCCCAGCGTGTCATCGCTTCAGGACAGGCGGAGATCCTGCGGTTCGGAGTTGGATCCCGCTATCTGGATGTCCGGCTGCCCTGTGGAGGCAGCCTCGATCTTCTCGTGACACCTCATCCCGCCGATCGGGCACTTCTTCGCGCAATCCGCCTCCTTGAGGAGCGGCGGCCGGCCACGCTGCAGTTGAGCACGACCGGAGAGGTTCAGGCGGAAGATGCCGGCTGTTCTGGCCTCCCGGAATGGTCCGAAGATACTTTCACGGTGACACACAGTCCGCTGCTGCGACTTTGCATCATCGGCGGAGGACAGGAGGTCGAGGCGCTCGTTCGCCTGGCAAAGACCCACGGCGCCGAGGCAGTCGTGTTGAGCCCTGACGCCGCAACCGTGGAGGCCTCCTTCGCCCGCGGAGCGCTCGCGTTCCACCTCGAGAGCCCGTCATTTCCTGTCGAAGATGTCTGCGACTCCCACACGGCTGTGGTGACCTTGTTCCATGACCATAGCTGGGAACCTCAGATCCTTGCCGCAGCCCTCGGCTCCGATGCCCTTTTCGTCGGCGCCATGGGAAGCGCTTCAACCCAGCACAGGCGACTGGAACGCCTACAACCTCTAGGTGTGCCTGCAGACCGGCGGAACCGGCTTGCCGGCCCTATCGGGCTTGTCCCCGGCGCGCGCGATCCGGACACGCTGGCGGTCTCGATCCTGGCTCAGGCGGTCGCTGAGTACGAAGCACACCGCCGCGCTTCCAGGAGGATCATGGCCCGCCCCGGCATCGTCTAGGCTATTCAGAACGTCCCTGCCTCGGGTTAGGCGCTTCGCACCGCACGACCCAAGTACTTCGTATGAAGGCTCTGCTGCATCATGACATCCTGCTTCGGTGCCATGCCGAACGTCCGCGTATATTCCCGGCTGAACTGGGAAGGGCTTTCATAGCCTACTTTATACGCCGCATCGGCTACCTTGGCCGCCTCCGACACCATCAGCCGCCGGGCCTCCAAAAGCCGCAGCTGCTTCTGGAACTGCAATGGCGTCATCTTGGTCAAGGCTTTGAAGTGCTGATGAAAAGAGGACGTGCTCATCTGAGCGGCCTCGGCCAGTTGTTCGCCGGAGAGGGTCTGAGCAAAGCGCGTGTGCAGCAAGGCAATCGCCTTGACGATCCGCTCGATGTTCGATCCCGGCAGAGCCAGCTTTCTGAGCTGGTGCCCGTTTGGGCTGCTGAGAAGCCAATAGTAGATCTCCCGCATGACCACGGGATAGAGGATCGGGATCGACTTCGGCTGACCAAGCATCCGCACGATACGCTCAAAGCATCCAGCTAAACTCTCATCCACCTTGCCGACGAACAACCCGGGACCCAGGTCCGATGCAGGCACGGCGCCTGGCGCGTCCATCTGCTCGATCACTTCACGCATCATCGCGACGTCGAATTCGAGGGTGACGCCGATGTAAGGTGTTGTCTGGCTGGCCTGCACGACCTGCCCCCTCGCGGGGAGCTCCATCGTTACGACCAGGCACTCCATGATTCCGTATTCGAGCACATCCTCACCGATCCGCAGTTCCTTCGCACCCTGAAGCACGACGCAGAGCGACGGGCGGTAAATCCCTCGCATGGGAAGTATCGCCTGGCACAAGCGTACGATGTTGAAGCCTTCGATAGGTGTCGGGAACAGACCTTCGCCGCCGCCCTGGCTCTCGATGTAGGCGTTGACTGCCGTCAGGATGGGGGACGGTGCTCGAGCCTGCGGCGGGCTGAGTGGCCAGCGCAGCACCCGGTTGTCGGGCTGCGAAGCGTCCTCACTTGCAGGAACAGGCAAACTTCCTGCGAATTCTGGTGTTCTGCTCATAGAACGCTCCGTTTAGTTCGAATCCCTGAAATGGCTTCGTCTGGCGCGGCCCATCGGCCCGGGCCAGTCATGCTCCGCAGCGTCATGCAAATGGCGTTCTTGCGCCCGTGGCGATCTGCGTGGCCCGGAGCCCCGATCGAGCACGGATGCTTCGGGCGATCCAGAGCACGCCCGCTTCGACGCTGAGGAGACAGCCCAGAGCCCCCATGGTCAACACCGTTGTATTCAGGTCCGACATCAGGTGTGACGCGGCAAAACCTGCAAGAATAAACAGGCCGTTCCAGACGGCGACGCCCATCGTGGATGCGAGGAGAAAGCGCCGCGTACTACCCCCGAGAACGGCGGCGAAGGCGGGCGCAAAAAGCCGCAAAGTCGGCACGAGCTGCATCCCGAACGCAAGGCCGCTTTGGTTCCTTCGGAAGCTCGCCTGCCATCGCTCCATGCGAACATTGGAGATGCCGAAGATGCGGCCCGCGCCGCTGATGAGGCGGGAGGAGCGAGCATCCCCCAAAGCCCGCACAGCGAAGAAGCACAGCGCGCAACCCAGCGCGCCGCCGGCAGTGATTGCCAGGAATGCGGCAGGCAATGACCAGACGCCTTCCGCCGCGCCCACGCCGACCGACAAGAGCAGGCCGTACGAGGGCAGAACCGGCAGAAGTCTTTCTGCCAGCCCCATCAGGCAGAGACCAAGGAGACCGTAAGCGGCGACGACGGACGCGATGTCCGCGAGCGGGTCCATAGCTAAGCTCCGTATCCAACGGCCACCAGCTGGTGCTCGATCAGGAGCGGCTGGAGCGCTGATGAGCGGAACGTCACGCCGACCAATCGCTCGGAGATCTCCCACAGCCGGCTTGCGCCAGCGGCATCGAGCGCCGCTTTCGGGAACTTGGCTTCAGCCGGAAAGCCGCGCGTTTCTCTCAGCCGGTCTGGGCCGTAATAGCCGCCTTTCTTGGCGTCCGGAGACGTCGCCGCGAACAAAGTCGGCAGGGCGCCCTGGGGAACCGGCTGGAACAGGAACCACAGCAGTGAACGCAATATGCCCTGAGGGCTGAAACGGCCGGGTGCATTGTGGAGAAGGTCGGTCCGCGAGATTCCGGGATGAGCCGCGATACTGGCGATGCCCCAGCCGGCGGCATCGCTGCGCCTCTGCAGTTCAATGGCGAACATCAGGCACGCCAGCTTGGACTGGCCGTAAACCGGCATCGGGCGATAGCCCGTCTCGGCCTGAAGGTCGTCGAAGTCGATCGCACCGCCGCGCGCCGCAATGCTGGACACCGTCACGACGCGCGGCTGGTTTGCCCGCAGCAGCAGGGGAAGCAAACGGGCCGTCAACGCGAAGTGGCCGAGATAGTTCGTGCCGAACTGCAGTTCGAATCCGTCGGACGTGGTTTCACGCCTTGGCGGCGTCATGACCCCGGCATTGTTGATGAGCAGGTCGAGGCTATGGCGCGTGTCATCCATGCGCCGCGCGAAGTCGGCTATGGATGCAAGGCTTCCGAGATCAAGCAGTTCGAAGGCCACGCTGGCGTGGGGGAAGGCGAGCCGGATGCGCGCGACAGCCTCGGCGCCCTTCGCCGGATTGCGGCCGGCGATGATGACATCCGCACCCGCGGCAGCCAGCGCCAATGCGTCTTCAAAGCCTAGGCCGCCTGTGCCGGTCACGACCGCCGTTCGGCCGCGTTGGGAAGGAATGTCGTCTCTGGTCCAGTCGGTGATCATGGCAGGTCCTCGATGTCGGGCGGCCACTGGGTCGCAGTTCGGCCGAATGGAATTTGCCGGTGCCAGGGATCGAGGGCCGCCGTCAGGCAGCCCTCCGTCTGTTGGCCGGATGGCGTCAGGTCTGGCGGAGCCATGCTGCGGCGCGCCTGTTCGCGACCAGAAGGGCCAGCCCGGTCAGGAAGCTCGCCGCCGGCACAACCATCAGGCCGAGGCCGAGGCCGTTCGGCATGTCCGCCGCAGAGGCGGCATCGCTGATGAGGCCCACCATGAGCGGCGCGAGAGCGGGGCCTAGAAGTCCGGAACCGATCAGGACCAGACTGGACGCAAGCGCCTGCTTACCCGGCCCTGCCAGAAGATGCGCTCCGCCGAAGGCCCAGGGCATCAGGAAAGCAAAGCAAAGCATGCCCGGCACCAGCAGGGCGATGGACATCCAGCCTGTCGGCACGAGCCATGCAAAAGCCGTGGTGAAGCTGGCGAGCAGGAAGAGCAGCCCGGGGGGACCGAAGACGCGTCCGGTTCCGGAACGGACCACCGCGTCGAACGCACGACCGCCGACCAGCGTGCCGATCAATCCCATGGCGCCCTGCAGGAGGCCGAAGGACAGCCCCACCTCGCTGGCGGTGAAACCGTGGGTCCGCATCAGGAAGGGCGCCGAGAACGCATAGAACGGCGCAGATGCGAAGCCACCGATCAGCGCTGCGATCATCAGCCAACGAAACTGCGGAGAAACGGCAAGCCCCAGGCTGGCCGCCAGGAACGGTTCATCCTTGCTGGTGACCTGTGCGCGCCGGGGCGTCGAACCCATCACGAAGAACGTCAGCACCCCGATCAGCGCGCCGACTGTGCCGGCGCCAATGAGAGCGGAGCGCCAGCCCAGCGTGTCGGCAATGGCCCCGCCGGCTGCGAAACCGATCATCGTTCCGAGAGGGATGCCCATCGAAAACAGGCCAATGGCCAGGCCGCGGCGATCAGGTCGCACTTTCCGGGCGATGAGGGCATGACCTGCCGGGATGGCTCCGGCCTCACCGAAGGCAACGCCGAACCGGGTCATGGCCAGGAACAGGAAGCTTGCGCTGATGCCGCCAAGCGCTGTCATCGCGCTCCAGACCAGAATGCACGAGACAAGAACGAGCCGTGGCGAACCCCGGTCCGAAGCACGCGCCAGGGGGAGAGACAGCAGCGCGTAGCAAACGGCGAACGCCATGCCGGTGATGAGGCCCATTTGGGTATCACTCAGCGAAAGATCGCGCTTGATAGACTCGGCGAGGATGAACGGAAGTATCCGGTCGACCTGGCTGATGATCTGGATCAAGATAAGCATCGCTATGATCGAAGCCAGCCGCCCTCCTTCGGCATAGCGCTCGGAAGACTGCACGTATGCTGCCTGGCTTATTCGGGGCCTGATCTGCGGAGACGCGGATATATTAGTCATAGGCGTCGATGACCTCTTGGGCTAACTAACGTTAAGCTATCCGGAGGGCGCCAAGCTCAGAATGCCGGATACCGCAAAAAACTTGCCTAATCTTGCGAGGGGCGGCTGCTCGATTTGGCCGGCCCCAGAACTGGGCGTCGCGTCCGTTACGCTGACATCCCGCTGCCTGCCGGGTCTCTGAGAGGATGCCTCCCCTTGCCGGCTCTTCAGGCTCAGAACTGCCATCCGGCAGGAACCCACGCGTAGCCGCTCTCAGTCCGCAGGATCCGGCCCAGGCCCGGAAACGGGTAGTGGAAGCCGAGGACGAGCATCCGGTCCGCGGCTGCCCGGTCGAAGATGCGCCGGCGCGCCGTGGCGGCGGCTTCCTGGTCGCGGTCCGGGCCCGGCCGCCAGGGCCGGTCGATGTTGACGACCGGGTGGTAGGCAAGATCGGCCGTCAGGAGCAGTTGATCGCGGCCCGACTGAACCAGGAACGCGGCCATGCCCGGCGTGTGGCCGGCTGCCGGGATCGTGGTCAGGCCGGGCACGATTTCCGCGCCGGCCTCGTAGAGTTCGACGTCACGGGCATAGGGCTGCACGCTTCGCTTGATGTTGTCGGCGAAGCGCCGACGAAAATCCGGCGGCACCGGCATGTAGGACAGATCGGGCTCTGCTTCGACGAAGAACGCCCAATCCGCCCTTGGTGCCATCACCCGCGCACGGGGAAAGGCCCGGCCGCCCTCGGCGGTCCGCAGATTGCCGACATGATCCGGATGCGTGTGCGAGATGACGACGAGGTCGATGTCCCCGCCCGACAGGCCGAGCGCCCGAAGATTGTCGAAGAGGCGTCCGCCATTCGGCCCCATCGTGTTTCCGGCACCCGCCTCAAGGAGAATGCGGCGGCCGTCGATCTCCAGAAGCACAGTGTTGAGATTGAGAGTCAGGACATCGGTCGGCAGAAAAGCGCGGCGCAGGACGTCCTGCAGTTCGGCCTCCGGGGCGTCTCCGGCATAGACCTTGGGCGGGCCGCCGATGATGCCGTCGCTCAGCACGGTCGCCGCGATGTCTCCGATCCGGAAGCGGTAATGGCCGGCATTTGCGCTAGGGGCGGTCGCAGCCGGTTGCGCGGCAACCGATCCGCCGATCGTGCTGGTCAAGAGCGCTCCGGACGCGCCGGCAGCGACGGCGGACAGCATGATCCTGCGTCGGTTGATCGTGAGCATTCATTGCCTCGTGCGGGGTGATTGTTTGCCGGCGGCGGGAAGCCGCTCCGTTCCCGAGCAAGAAGGTGACGCACGGACAGTGCGTTGATAAGCTCAACAGATCAGATCACGCTGATCTGCTGGAGAGATCAATGCGCCCCTCCATACGGCTCGATCACCTGGAGACATTTGCGCTGATCGTCCGCTCCGGCGGCTTTCGCGCCGCGGCTGCCGAGCGAGGCGTGTCCTCCTCCGTCATGAGCCAGACCATGGCGACGCTGGAACAGGCGCTCGGTATCCGGCTTCTGAACCGAACGACGCGCAGCGTGGCAGTGACCGAAGCCGGAGAGAGGCTGCTCGGGCGCCTTCGCCCAGCGCTGGACGACATCCGGCAAGCGCTCGTCGAGGTCGATCAGTTGCGGGACGAACCTTCCGGAACACTGCGCATCAACGCGCCGGGACCGGCGGTCGACCATGTCCTCTGCCCGCTGGCCTTCGCGTTCATGGAAACGCATCCGGGGGTACGGGTCGAGATCGTCAGCGATGCGGCCATGGTCGACATCGTCGCGGAGGGCTTCGACGCAGGCGTCCGTTTCGGACAGCAACTTGCCCAGGACATGATCGCAGTGCCGCTGGGGCGCCCCCTGCGGTACGCGATCGTCGCCACACCGGACTATCTGCGGCAGCGTGGACGGCCACGCATTCCGGCCGATCTCATCGGTCACGATTGCGTTCGGCGCCGCTATCCCGGCGGGGCGCTCGCGACCTGGGCATTCGAAAAGCAGGGTGAGGCGGTCGAGATCGCACCGGAAGGGCGGCTGACCCTGAGCTCGGCGCATCAGGAGCTTCAGGCGGCACTGGCCGGGCAAGGCATTGCACATGTGATCGATGACTATGCCCGCCAGGCCATCGAAAATGGCAGCCTGGTAGAAGTGCTCGCCGACTGGAGCCCAAAACTGCCGAGCTGGTTCCTCTACTACCCGAACAAGCGGCACAGCAGTGCAGCCATGCGGGCTTTCCTTGAATTCGTCCGCAGATCCACACGTTGAACATTGGTGACCGCGCCGGAGCGTGGCTCGAAGCGCCGTGGCATCACCTGCCTCTGATCGGCGGGCCTTGCACCGAGTGATCCAGCGACGCCACCTTCACCTTGAGTGCCGGTGCCCCTCCGAGCTGACGCCCAGCGGTTTTCGTTCTCAGGTCCTGAGCGTTGGCAGTTTGGCGGCGGAGCGACGGTGAAGCCGGCTTTGGGAATTTTTCAGCCGAAGCTGGCGAACCGCCTCGTCCAATCGGGCAGGCATCCCGCAGCGCAACGCTGCTCCGGGCAAGGTCCGTTGCGTGGACGACGGGAGGATCGTTGGACGGGCGCCATGTCGTGGCTCGGCCTTCGGCTGGACATCGGCAGCCGTTTATGTTGATATCAATATAGCTTCCTGCACACTATCGGTGAGGGAAAGGCCGTGCTCAAGAACAACGATTCCTCAGCGATCGTCGCCGTTTCCGACCTCGAACGCGCTCGGCGCTTCTATGTGGACGTGCTGGGCCTCGAACCTGTCGGAGAAGACATGGACGGGGTGATGGTGTTCCGCACCGGCGCCACGCAGCTTGTCGTCTACTGCTCAGACGCGGCCGGCACGAACCGCGCCAACGCCGTGGTCTGGGACGCGGGCGGAGAGATCGATCTGATCGCGACTGACCTTGCCGCAAAGGGCGTGGTCTTTGAACACTATCCCGGGATCGGCGAGTTCCGCGCCAACATCCATCATGTCGATGGGATGAAGCTTGTCTGGTTCAAGGATCCGGACGGCAACATCCTGCACGTGAACCAGATGCCGGGCTGAGGCAGAGACAGGGGTGGTTCCATGAACCCGCCCCTTTATCGGGAGCCTTGCGGGCGCCGACCCGCTGACCTCGCCGGCATGGCTGCACGCGAAAGGACAAAGATTGGCCAACCCGAAGAACACCATCTGCATCTGGTACGACAAGGATGCCGAGGCTGCGGCCCGCTTCTACGCCGAGACCTTTCCCGACAGCGCCGTCGAGGCCGTTCATCGTGCCCCGAGCGACTATCCAGCCGGCAAGGAGGGCGACGTGTTGACCGTAGGGTTCACCGTAGTGGGCATACCCTGTATCGGCCTGAATGGCGGCACTGCCTTCAAACACAATGAAGCTTTCTCGTTCCAGATCGCCACCGACGACCAGGAAGAGACCGATCGTTATTGGAACGCCATCGTCGGCGATGGCGGTCAGGAAAGCGCGTGCGGCTGGTGCAAGGACCGGTGGGGCGTGAACTGGCAAATCACGCCGCGCGCCCTGACGGAGGCAATGGCAGCGGGCGGCGCAGAAGCCAAACGGGCATTCGAGGCGATGATGAAGATGAAGAAGATCGACGTCGCCGAGATTGAAGCTGCACGAAGCGGTCACCCACTGCCTTCCGGATCTTCCGATTGAGGGCTCGCGAGAGCCACGCTGCGGACGATCATTCAATCGATGGGTTCGATGGAAGGACAAGGCCGGTCGGGGCGCAATGGGGTGCTTGAGAGAGCGTTTGAGAACTCTCCTCTCCTCCCGGGCGATCGGGGGAAGGAGGCGCATCGTGCCACCTGGAACGCCGATGGGAGCACCAAGACGGCTCACCGCACGGCAGAGGATTTCCGCGATGAGGTTGCGTTTAGGCGAGCGGGGACCTAAAATGATCAGATCGAATTTGATGCTGAACGTTGTTTTTTGCCCGATGGGCTCTGACGATCTTCTCGATAATGTCGATATTTCTCGCGGTTCCTTCTAACGGGGACCGCAACTATGCACTTCGAAGGAATCGTCATGCCTACTGGAACAGTGAAGTTCTTCAATACGACCAAAGGTTTCGGCTTCATTCAGCCTGATGATGGCGGACAGGACGTTTTCGTTCATGCTTCCGCTGCCGAGCGCGCTGGTGTCCACCCGCTCCAGGAAGGTCAGAAGATCAGCTTCGACATCGTGAACGACAGCCGCAGCGGCAAAAGTTCTGCTGAAAACCTTCAGTCCGTCTGAATCGATCTGACGACCTCGCCAGTCATGCACTGGCGGATCAGATGCAATGACAGAAGACCGGCAATGCCGGTCTTCTTTGCGTTTAGCACCCCCGCATCGCCCGTTCTTGCCCTGGCGCAGCGGGCATAGCTTGCTGAGCGCTCCCCCGCTGGCGCCTGCCGACGCGGATGCTGGACCTCTCGAGGCGGTGATCACGACGCGGGACAAAAAGAAGCCCCGCCGGGTTGGGAGTGGCGAGGCTTCCAAGTGTCCGTTGAGCGTTCTTAGACTTAAGTCGTAAGCCGCCATATAGTTCCTTGCAACGCGTGTGAAGAAGCCCAGCCAAGCCAAGCGCTGGCGGGGCGGAAGAAATCGGAGATGGAGCGGCGCAAACTTCACTCCGCCTCGGCCAACATGCCGGTGCAGCGTGTCGATACCCTAGCAGCAGAATTCCGCCAGCCGCCTTCAATGCGCCACGCTGGCGCTTCAATGCGGCTCTAGATACAACGTCTTACAGGCATACCCGCAGAAATCCGGAAGCACCGGCCCATCGCGGCGCCCGGATCAGCGTGATCGACGAAAGCCCCTTCGCCATCGCGCTCAAGGCCCGCCGTCGAGGACGGCGGGCTGTGTCCACGATGTTTGGTTCTGACAGGATGCCTTGGATGCCGCACGCGACTACTCTGCAGAACAGCCCGTCGGCGCCCGAAGTGAGCGCGCGGGAACTATCACGTGCGCTGGCAAAATACCGCGAACCAAAAGCTCTGCGCAGCGTCTTCGAACTCGCGATCACTCTCATCCCATTGGCGGTTCTCTGGGGGCTCATGTGGCTTTCCCTGACGACGGGCCATGCCTGGCTCTATGCGCTGCTGATCTTCCCCACCGCGGGATTCCTCCTGCGGTCGTTTCTCATCCAGCACGATTGCGGGCACGGCTCGTTCTTCGCGTCCAGGCGCAGGAATGACTGGACCGGCAGAGCGCTGGGAGTTCTGACGCTTACGCCCTACGAGTATTGGCGTCGGACTCACGGGGTTCACCACGCAAGCTCAGGCAATCTGGACCGCCGGGGAATCGGTGACGTCGACACCCTGACCGTCCGCGAATACGAGGCGCTCGGCTATTGGGGAAGGCTGAAATACCGTCTGTACCGGCATCCGGCCGTGATGTTCGGCATCGGGCCGTTCTATCTCTTCTTCATGCAGTACCGTGTGCCCCTTGGCCTGATGCGCGCCGGCACGGTGCCGTGGATCAGCACCATGGCGACGAATCTTGCCGTTGCCCTCGCTGCCGGCACATTCATCTGGCTGACGGGCTTCGTGACCTTTCTCCTTCTGTACATGCCGGTGATGCTGCTCGCGGCGTCCGCCGGCGTTTGGCTCTTCTATGTCCAGCACCAGTTCGAAGAGACCCATTGGACCGAGGACAAGACCTGGAACGCGCAGGAAGCGGCATTGCACGGGAGTTCGCATTACGATCTCCCCCGTGTCCTGCGCTGGTTCACCGCCAATATCGGGATCCACCACGTCCATCATCTGGCCAGCCGTATCCCCTATTATCGCCTGCCTGAAGTGCTCCGCGACCATCCCTCCCTCATCGATGTGAGCCGCCTCACACTCATGCAAAGCTTCCGCTGCGTCCGCTTGGTGCTCTGGGATGAATCCCGGCAGCGGCTCGTGTCGTTCGCAGATGCCGGTCTGGCGGGTCGAGCCTAGAAGCCGCCCCGGCCCGGCGGCCCTCCGCACTAGCCTATCTTGACCAGCCCTGCGGCGAAGCGGCGGCCGTTCTGCACGTAGTGCTCGGCAACCTGCCGGATCTGGGCCACCTGCTCGGGCGCGAGGGTGCGGATGGCCTTGGCCGGCGCGCCCACGATCAATGAGCCGTCTGGAAAGCTCTTTCCCTCGGTGAGCAGTGCGTTGGCTCCAACAAGGCAGTTTCGGCCGATCTCCACCCCGTTGAGCAGGGTGGCACCCATGCCGATCAGGGAGCCGCTGCCGATCGTACAGCCATGAACGATGGCACGGTGGCCCACCGTCACATTGTCACCGATGAGCAGTGGAAATCCGGGGTCGGCGTGCAGCACGGCCCCGTCCTGAACATTCGTGCCCACTCCGATCGTGATGCTGTCGTTGTCACCGCGGATGACCGCTCCGAACCACACGGTCGAGTCCTGACCTAGCCGTACCTTGCCCATCACATGAGCATCAGGTGCGATCCAGGTGGAGGAGCCTTCTGCGATCTCCGGCTGAACGCCGTCCAGGGAATAGATGGGCATCGTTCCTCACTCTTCGGTCTTAGATTGGGCCGTCCGCGATCGACCGATCATCCACAGGGTACGCTAATCGAGCCATGCGCCTGATTGCCATCAGCTATGCGATATCGTATCAATAATTATTGATGCGATTTCAAGACGGGCTGTCCCAACGGGCCTGCCAGGAAGAACGGGAGCGAAACATGATCAGAAATTCTCTTCGGATCGCGGCCATGGTTGGCGCGTCGCTGGCCCCACTGGCCGGCGCGGCAGCGGCTGACTGGACGCCGAACCGGCCGGTTGAATTCGTGGCGGCGGCCGGCCCCGGCGGCGGCACGGACACCTTCGCCCGCGTCGTGCAGTCCGCCTTGACCAAGGACAAGCTGCTCACCACCGCCATCATCGTCACTAACAAAGCCGGCGGCAGCGGTGCCGAGACATTCATCGACGCGCGCTCCAGCAAGGGCGACGCCTACAAGCTCTTCTTCGGGACGCAGGATGCTTACGTGCTCCCGCTCGCGAACAAGCTGTCCTACAGCCTCGACAACCTGACGCCGATCGCGGCCCTGGCGTTCGATCCCTTCATCCTGTGGGTGAACCCCAAGGCCTCCGGCATCGAGGACGTCGCCGGCTTCATCGCCAAGGCGAAAGAAGCGCCGGGCAGCGTCAAGATGGGCGGAGCGAAGGCCAAGGAAGCCGATGCCGCGCTTGTCACGCTCATCGAGCGCGCAGCCGACATCAAGCTCTCCTACATCCCCTACAAGAGCGGCAGCGAAGCGGCCATCCAGGTCTCCGGCGGCCACATCCAGGGCAATGTCAACAATCCCAGCGAGAGTGTCGAGCAATGGCGTGGTGGCACGCAGAAGCCGCTCTGCGTCTTCGAGGAGGAGCGGCTCGCCGACACCACGGTGATCGCTGACGGCCAGTCCTGGAATTCGATCCCCACCTGCAAGGAAGCCGGCCTGAACGTTGGATCCTTCGCTCAGCCGCGCACCGTCTGGGGCGCCAAGGACATGCCGGCGGAGGCCCTCGCCTTCTACACCGACCTGCTCAAGAAGGTGGCGGCCAGCGAGGAGTTCAAGGCCTACCAGCAGCGCGGCGCGCAGATCCCCCGGGTGCTGACGGGCGATGAATTCAAGGCATTCATCGAAACGCATGAGCAGAGCTATCGCGAGATCTACAAGCAGGCCGGCTGGCTGCGCGAGTAACCACGGCACGGCAGCCGGGGCGTAGCTTCGCGCCGGCTGCCCTCTTCATGTCTGTTGGACGGCGGGCCACGTGTCCGGGAGCGTTTTCATGGAAATCTCACGCAGAACAGGCGAGATCGGCGCAGCGATCGTCACGGCGCTTCTCGGCATCATCGTCTGTTACGGCTCGACCGAGAACGGCATCCAGTGGGATTCCTCCGGCCCGCAGCCCGGCTACTTTCCGTTCTACATCGGCTGCCTGATCATCTTCGGCAGCGTGGCCACCATCATCCAGACGCTGCTGCGCCGGCGCGACGGCGAGGAGCCCTTCGTAGACGCCGAGCGGCTGCGCAATGTGGTTTTCTTCTTCCTGCCGATCATTGCCTTCGCAGCCATTTCCATCTGGCTCGGCCTCTACATCGGCATCTTCATCTACATCTTCTTCACGATGTGGATCCCTGGAAAGATGAAGCTCCACAACGCCCTTCTCACGGCGATCATCGTGGTCGCCGTCAACTACATCCTGTTCGAAGTGCTGTTCACGGTGCCCCTGCTCAAGGGTCCGATCCTGAACGCGCTCGGCATCTACTGACCCCGCGGGCGAGGACGGACCATGGGCAATTTCGGCCTGCTTTTCGAGGGCTTCGGCGTCGCGCTGACCTCCTACCACATCATGATCATGGTCGTAGGCGTGCTGCTCGGGCTCGTCGTGGGCGTGCTCCCCGGTCTCGGTGCGCCGAATGGCGTCTCCCTGCTGCTGCCGCTGACCTTCACCATGGATCCGGTCTCGGCGATCATCCTGTTGACCAGCATGTATTGGGGGGCGCTGTTCGGCGGCTCCACGACCTCGATCCTGTTCAACATTCCCGGCGAGCCGTCCTCCGTCGCCACCACCTTCGACGGCTACCCCATGGCCAAGCAGGGTGAGGCGGTGCGCGCCCTGACGCTTGCCTTCTGCTCGGCCGGCATCGGCGCGCTGACGGGCGTTCTCGTCATCACGCTTCTGTCCGGCTGGGTCGCCAATTTTGCGCTGCGCTTCGGGGCCGCCGAATATTTCGCGGTCTACTTCCTGGCCTTCTCCAGCTTCATCGGCATGTCGACCGGATCACCGTTCAAGACCCTGGTCTCCATGATGCTGGGCTTCGCCTGCGCAACGATCGGCGCCGACACCATCTCCGGCGAGAGCCGCCTCACCTTCGACTTCGAGGAGCTGATCGGCGGCATCAGCTTCCTCATTGCGGTCATCGGTCTGTTCGGTCTCGGGGAACTGCTCACCACCATGGAGGAAAACCTCGAATTCCATGGTGTGAAGGCCAAGCTCGACATCCGCACGATCCTCCGAACCATGGCGGAACTGCCGCGCTACTGGGCCTCGATCCTGCGCAGTGCCGCCGTCGGCATCTGGATGGGCATCACGCCCGGCGGCCCGACCGCTGCATCCTTCATGAGCTACGCGCTGGGCCGCCGGTTCTCGAAAAATGGTGCCAACTTCGGCAAGGGTGCGCCCGAGGGCGTGATTTCGCCGGAAACCGCCGACCATTCCGCCGGCTCCTGCGCACTGCTGCCCATGCTGGCGCTGGGCATCCCCGGTTCCGCGACGGCCGCCGTGATGATGGGCGGTCTGATGATCTGGGGCCTGGCGCCCGGACCCATGCTGTTCACCCAGCGCCCGGATTTCGTGTGGGGGCTGATCGCCAGCATGTATGTCGGCAACGTCATCGCCGTGATCCTCGTGCTCGCGACCGTTCCGCTGTTCGCCTTCATCCTGCGAGCGCCGTTCCGCATCATGGGGCCCATGATCACCATGGTATGCATCATCGGCGCCTACACGGTGGCAAGCCACACCTTCGACATCTGGCTGGCGCTTGTGTTCGGCCTGGTGGGCTACGTGTTCAAGAAGCTGGACTATCCCTTGGCGCCGTTCGTGCTGGCCATGGTCTTGGGCCACAATGCCGAGGACTCGTTCCGGCAGGCCATGCTGACCTCAGGCGGTTCGGCCTCCATTTTCTGGTCCAACGGCCTTGTGGCCACGATGATGTTCCTCGGCGTCTTCTTCCTGCTGCTGCCACTCATCTCGCTTGTCCTTCGGCGGGCAGGAATCAACTTCCGCAGCCGCGCGATCGAGAAGGAGGCCGAGGCAGGATCGGTATGAGGCATTTCTCATTGGCTGCCCCATGTCTAATCTGACCGGCACGATTGTATCCGGACCGTGAGCGAGAGAAGTTTGATGGCGCGGGACCCTATTGTCAGGCAGAGCCTCCACGAGTCCCTCGTGGCACCGCTTCGGGAAATGATCCTGAACGGCGAACTGCGGCCGGGTGAAAAGGTGCCGGAGGAACAGCTGTGCGAGCAGTTCGGCGTGTCACGCACGCCGATCCGCGAGGCGCTCAAGGTGCTGGCTGCGGAGGGTGTTCTCCAGATCCTTCCGCACCGCGGCGCCATCGTCTCCCGCATCACGGAAGACCAGATCAACGAGATGTTCCCGATCATGGCCTCGCTGGAACGGCTGGCGGGAATGCTCGCCTGCCAGGTGGCCAGCCAAGCCGACATCGCGCGCGTGCGAAAGCTGCACGACGACATGATGGGCTTCTACAAGGCGGACGACGAGGCCAGCTACCTGCGCAGCAACCGGCTGATCCACGAAGCCTTCTTCGTCATCGCCGGCAACATCACACTGCTTTCGTTCTATCAGCAGATCCTCACGCGCATTCACTCCTGTCGTTTCGTCGTGCGCAAGACGCCGGAGCATTGGCGCAAGGCGGTGGCGGAGCATGAGGAGATGATCGCCGCTTTCGAAGCACGTGATGGCGAGCGGCTTGCGGCACTGCTGGAAAACCACGTCACCGATACCACGGTCGGCATCGCTCGCGATTACCTTGATCGCGAGCGCCCGGTTCCGCCCACGGCGGCAGCGGCCCCGAGCCGGCGCATGCGGGCGCCCGCCATCTCCGATCGTCCAATCTAGGCTGATGAGGGTGCGGCCCAGGGGCTGCACCATCTCTAATTATTGATTATGAATTGAGGGTAGATGCGATGAGCGAAGTTCTCGAACACACCACCGCCGAGACGCCGGATGCGAAATCGGCAGCATCCTTGCCGCTCGCAGGTGTGCGCGTGCTGGATTTCAGCCAGGTGATGGCGGGTCCGTTCTCGACCATGCTGCTGGCCGATCTCGGCGCGGACGTGATCAAGATAGAGCCGCCGACCGGCGACCAGACCCGAAGCGCCATGGGATTCAAGATGAAGGGGCCCGACAGCATGGGCTTCCTCAACATGAACCGGAACAAGCGCAGCGTGACCTTGGACCTCAAGACCGAGGCCGGCCGCGAGGCGTTCTACAAGCTGGTCGAGACCGCCGACATCCTGGTCGAGAACTACCGGCCCGGTGTCGTGAAGAAGCTGGGCGTCGATTACGAGACGCTGAAGACGATCAATCCGGGGCTGATCTATGCCTCCATCTCCGGCTTCGGCCAGACCGGCCCCTGGGCTGATCGTCCCGGTTTCGACCTGATGGCGCAGGCCATGTCGGGCGTCATGAGCGTGACCGGCCATCCCGGCGGCGCTCCGGTGAAGGCCGGCGTGCCCGTGGCCGACATCGGCTGCGCCCTGTTCTGCACCTATGCCCTGCTCAGCGCCTATATCGGCCGGCAGAAGAGCGGCGAAGGCCAGTACATCGACGCCTCCCTGTTCGAGGCTGCCCTCGCCTTCTCCATCTGGGACACGTCCGAATATTGGGGCACCGGCGTGATGCCGACGCCGGTCGGCACCTCCAACAAGATGAGCGCGCCCTATCAGGCCGTGAAGTCGAAGGACGGCTACTTCGTCATGGGCGCGACCAACCAGAAGCTTTGGACGCAGCTCTGCAACCAGCTCGGACGCCCGGACCTGCTGGACGACGAACGCTTCGCCACCAATCCGGTGCGCCTGAAGAACCGCGAAGCCCTTATCGAGGAACTGGAGAAGGTGTTCGTCACGAAAACTTCGGACGAATGGGTGGACGAACTTCTCGCCGTCGGCATCCCGGCGGGCAAGATGAGCAGCTATCCCGAAGCCTTCGAAAGCGAGCACGGCAAGCACCGCAAGATGCGCATCGAGATCCCCCACCCCATCGAGGGCACGGTGCCGAATATCGGTTTCCCGGTGAAGCTGATGGGCACGCCGCAGCAGATCCGCATGCACCCGCCGCTGCTAGGCGAGCACACCGAGAGCGTGCTGGCGGAAGCCGGCCTCGACGATGCCGCCGTGGCCGACCTCAAGGCGCGGGGAGCGTTCGGAGCATGAGCGGGCAGGTTCACTACACCGTCGCGGACGGCGTCGGATCGGTCGTGTTCGACCGTCCGGAAGCCCGCAATGCGATGACCTGGGGCATGTACGACGCGCTCGCCGAGATCTGCGGCAGGATCGCGGCGGACCGCAGCCTGCGCGTCGTCACCTTCAGGGGCGCCGGCGGAGAGGCGTTCGTCGCGGGCACCGATATCGAGCAGTTCCGCGAGTTCAAGACCGGCGGGGATGGCCTGGCCTATGAGGAGATCATCGACGCCCGCATCGGTGCGCTCGAGAGCCTGCCGGTCCCGACCATTGCCGTGGTCGAGGGCTTCGCCATCGGCGGCGGACTGGCGATCGCTGCCGCCTGCGATTTCCGCATTGCTACCCCGGCGACGCGCTTCGGCATCCCCATCGCCCGCACGCTGGGCAACACATTGTCCATCGCCAACACGGCGCGGGTGCTGGCGCATTTCGGTCCCGGCCGGGCCAAGCGCATGCTGATGCTGGCCGAGCTTCTCACGGCGCAGGAAGCCCGTGACTGCGGTTTCCTGACGGAGGTCGCCGAGCCGCAGGACCTTGAAGCCCGGCTCGCCATCCTCGTCTCGAAGCTGTCGGCCAATGCCCCTGTGACGATGCGGGTGCAGAAGGAAAGCATGAACCGCATCGTGCATGCTGGCCTGCCGCACGGCGACGATCTGGTAGCGGAATGCTATGGCAGCCGCGACTTCAAGATCGGCGTCGAGGCGTTCCTGACCAAGCAAAAGCCGGTCTGGACCGGCGAGTAGTGCAGAAGGGGCGCCAGGAGCGCTGCTTCCGGTCCTGATAAAATGTGAGCGGTCCTGTTAACGGCCTGTTCACCGTATTGGCGTGGGATACGCGGCGGCCCTCTGCCGGCCCCGGAGCCAATTCGTGTCGAACCGTCTTCGCGTCACCCTTTCGTCCCTGGCGTTCATCATGCTTGGCCTCGGCAGTGCCGGTGCCGAAAGCACGAGCCTCATGGATGACGATCCGATCGGTCGAGAGATCACCGGCAGCATCGGCCTTGTCCCCGCAGCGCCTCCCGCCGCCGTTGAGCAGGCTCCGACGGAACCGGCGCCAGCAGTCGTAAAGGAGCGTTTCCCTCCGGGCGAATTCGTGCTGGCCGCCAACACAGCCGTGTTCAGCCCCGAGCCGTTCGCACGCGGCAAGCACGATCCGCGCATGGCCAAGCTTCAGGTTCTGCTGGATCGCGCCGGCGTGTCGCCCGGCGTCATCGACGGCTTCTTTGGCGGCAACGTCTCCAAGGCGATTGCCGCTGCCCAGCGCATCAAGGGCCTCACCGAGGACGGCGTGCTGAGCGCTGAACTCTGGCGTGCCCTGGAGCGCGAAGCCGAGGACGCGTTCGTCGTCTACGAGATCGCCGAGGAAGATGTCGCGGGTCCGTTCGTCGCGCAGATGCCGACCGACTATGCGGAAATGGCCCTGCTTCCCGGGTTGCACTATCGCAACCCTGTCGAACTGCTGGCCGAGCGCTTCCACATGGACGAGGAGTTCCTTCGCGCCCTGAACCCGGACATCGACTTCGACAGGCCGGGCTCCACAATCGTGGTCGCCAATACGGGCTCGAACGTCAAAACGAAGGTCGCGCGGCTGGTGGCGGACAAGGCCAAGCGCCAGTTGCTGGGCTACGATGCAGAAGACAATCTCGTCGTGGCCTATCCCGCCACGATCGGCAGTTCCGACCTTCCCTCGCCCAGCGGCGTGCACGCAGTGAAGAACACCGCCGTCAGCCCGGAATACTGGTATCGGCCGCAGGTCAATTTCCAACAGGGCAACAACACCAAGGCCCTGCGCCTGCCCCCGGGGCCCAACAACCCCGTGGGCGCGGTGTGGATCGGGCTCGACAAGCCGACCTATGGCATCCACGGCACCCCCGAGCCCTCCAAGATCGACAAGACGAACAGCCACGGCTGCATCCGTCTGGCGAATTTCGACGTGCTCGAACTGGTGAAGCTGGTCGAGAAAGGCGTCCCGGTCGAATTCACGGGCGACCGGCTGGACATGACGGCGGTGGACCCGGCTTCGGAACTCAACGAAGTGCGAACTGTGGCCGAATGAGCCGCATGTGAGTGGACTGCTGTCGGACTTGCGGTGAGGATTGCGGATGTTTTCCTCGTCGACGCTTCGCAACGCCGCTGCGGCGGCGGCATTCTTTGTAGCTGCCAGTTCCGCTGGTTCACGAGCTGCGGATGCGAATGGCTGTGCCCAGGAGACCTTTGAGAGCGGCCGCTATGCGGTCTGCACGGTGGACGCATCCGCGTCCGGCCTGCGCCTCTTCTGGAACGATGGCGAGGGCAAGCCTTTCCGCAACTTTTCGAATCTTGCGAAGGCAATCGAGGGTGGAGGCGGCGAACTGCTCTTCGCGTTGAACGGGGGCATGTATCAGCGCGACTTCACTCCGGTCGGCCTGCACATAGAGGACGGACAGGAACTGCGCCCGGCAGACCGGGCCAGCGTGGAAGGTCCACCGGCAAAGGTGCCGAACTTCTACAAGAAGCCGAACGGCGTCTTCTTCATCGGCGAAGGGAAGGCGGGCATCCTGCCGACCGAAGTGTTTCTGCAGAAACGCCCCGAGGCGCGGTTCGCGACGCAGTCCGGACCCATGCTGGTGATCGAGAACGAACTGCACCCGGCGCTGATCCCCGGATCGACCGACAAGACGCGCCGCAGCGGCGTCGGCATCTGCGCCGAAGGTCAGGTGCGGTTCGCAGTCAGCGATGATGCCGTCAACTTCCACGACTTCGCCCGGCTGTTCAGGGACGGGCTGGGCTGCCGCGACGCTCTTTTCCTCGATGGCGGGCGCGGCGTCGGCCTCTATGTGCCGTCGCTCGGGCGGAATGACTGGTCCTGGTATGGCGGCTACGGGCCGATCATCGGTCTGGTGACGCAGCGCTGAACATCTGGGCAGCCCGTGCCGTCTTCTTAGGCAACGCCGGAAGGATCGTCCGAGGCGCATGGCCATGAAGCTGGCACGGCCGTTGCAGGTACTTGTCTGTCGCTAGGGTTCCGGCCGTCCTCCACGGTGCTGGTCCGAGAGCAACACCCCGCCTGGGAGACATCGGGCGGGCACACGGCGGGACAAAAGCCCGGGAGATCTGACCAGCGGATGCGCCGCGAGGTTTGGATTTTCATTCCGGCCCGTCGCGCTCCATCGCAGTGGAGCAGTTCCTTGACCGACACTCGATCCTTCTCAACGTCCGGCTTGCGTGCCAGCCCACCGCCGAATTCCGTGCTCTACGAGACGGTGCTCGCGGGCGGCAAGCACTGGTCCTTCACCATGAAGGCGGGCACCGCCCTGCGCCTCATCGACATAGAGGGCGGGGCCAATGCCGGCATGCTGTTCTACAATCCCGCGAACCTGCTTGAGCGCTACAACGCCCCCGACACGCTGAAGTGCCAGCACACCTTCAAGCTCACGGCCGGCAATTGCCTGTACTCGGACATGGGTCGCATCTTCTGCTCCATCACCGAGGACAGCATGGGCTGGCACGACAGCGTGTGCGGCAATCTCAGCGCTCGCATGGTGGAGGAGCGCTGGGGCGCGCGCGACTACCAGCACGACCGCAATGACTGGAAGCAGAACGGCCGCGACAGCTTCCTCGTGGAGGCCGCCAAATACGGGCTCGGAAAGCGCGACCTCGCCGCCAATGTGAACTGGTTCTCCAAGGTGGCCGTGGAGGATGACGGCACCATCGCCTACGTGCCCGATGCCTCGAAGGCCGGCAACCATGTCGAGCTGCGCTTCGAGATGGACACGCTCGTCCTCATGCACACCTGCCCGCACCCGCTGAACAAGGCTGAGAGCTATCCCTGGCGGCCCGTGGGCGTGGAATTCCGCACGTCTGCTCCCGTCCCGGAGAGCGATGCCTGCCGCCTGTCGAGGCCGGAAAATGCGCGCGGTTTCGAGAATAACCGCCTCTATCACCTGTGCGGCTGCTGAGGGAGCGCGTCATGAACACGGAAAGCACCCTCAACCCCGCCCAAGCCATGTACCGCCAGACGGTACCGGCAGGTGACTACTGGCTGCATATTGTGAAGCGCGGCGAAACCCTCCGCATCGTGGACCTGGAAGGCAATCAGGCCGCCGACACACTGTTCTTCAGCGCGGAAAATCCCGGCGAGCGCTACAGCGCCACCGACACGATCCGCGAACAGGGCAACATCTTCCTCGGCACGGGCACGCGCATCCTGTCCGACGAGGGCAATGCCATGCTCACCATCACCGCCGACACCGTCGGGCGGCACGACACCGTGGGCGGTGCCTGCTCCACCGAGGCCAACACCGTGCGCTACGATCTGGAAAAGCGCACCATGCACGCCTGTCGCGACAGCTGGATGCTGGCCGTGGCCGAGCATCCGGAGTTCGGCCTGACCAAGCGCGACATCACCCACAACATCAACTTCTTCATGAACGTGCCGGTGACCTCGGAAGGCGGGCTGACCTTTGCCGATGGCCTCAGCGCGCCGGGCAAGTATGTGGAGATGCGCGCGGAGATGTCCGTCATCGTCCTGATCTCGAACTGCCCGCAGCTCAACAACCCTTGCAATGCCTACAATCCGACCCCGGTCGAGCTCCTGATCTGGGACGCGCCCGCCATGGCGGAGGCGTGAGGCCGCCATGTTCCGCAAGGTCCTGATCGCAAATCGCGGCGCCATCGCGTGCCGCATCATCCGCACGCTCGACCGCATGGGCGTAGCCTCCGTCGCTGTCTATTCGGAAGCGGACCGGCACTCCCTGCACGTGTCTCGGGCCACCGAAGCCGTCTGCATCGGCCCAGCCCCTGCCGCGCAGAGCTACCTGAACGCCGAGGCCATCCTTGATGCTGCCAGGCGCACAGGCGCCGAGGCCATCCACCCCGGCTACGGCTTCCTCTCCGAGAACCCGGACTTCGCGGCAGCCTGCGCAGCCGCTGGCATCGCCTTCATCGGCCCGGGCCCGGAGCACATGCGCGCTTTCGGGCTGAAGCACCGCGCCCGCGAACTGGCGGAAGCGGCGGGCGTGCCACTGGCGCCCGGCGGCGGGCTGATCGCGGATGTGGACGCCGCCCGCGCGGAGGCCGAGCGCATCGGCTATCCGGTCATGATCAAGAGCACCGCCGGCGGCGGCGGCATCGGCCTTCAGCTCTGCCGCACGGCAGAGGAGATCGGCCCGCTTTTCGAGCGCGTGACGCGCCTCGCCGGCAACAATTTCAAGGATGCGGGCGTCTTCCTCGAAAAGTTCGTGGAACGCGGCCGCCACATCGAGGTGCAGATTTTCGGTGACGGCGCAGGCCGCGTGCTGGCGCTGGGCGAGCGGGACTGCTCCGCGCAGCGACGCAACCAGAAGGTCGTGGAGGAAACACCCGCGCCCGGCCTCACGGACGAGCAGCGCGCCGCTCTATTCGCCATCGCAGAGCGGCTCGGCGAAAGCGTGTCCTACGCCAATGCCGGCACCGTCGAATTCCTCTACGACGTGGACGCGGGCGCCTTCTATTTCCTTGAGGTGAACACCCGCCTGCAGGTGGAGCACGGCGTCACCGAGGAGGTGACGGGCATCGATCTCGTGGAGTGGATGGTGCGGCAGGCAGCGGGCGAGGACGTGCCGCTGGAGCGCCGGCCGGAGCCGAAGGGCCATTCCATACAGGTGCGCCTCTATGCGGAGGATCCGGGCCGGGCGTTCCGCCCCAGCGCCGGCCTGCTGACGCATGTGCGCTTCCCGGATGCCCGGGTCGAGACCTGGGTCAAGGCCGGCACGGAGGTGCCGCCCTTCTACGATCCCATGATCGCCAAGCTCATCGTCCATGGCTCGGACCGCAGGGATGCCTTGGCGAAGCTCGCGACGGCGTTGGACCAAACCGAACTGGCCGGCATCGAGACCAATCTCGATTATCTCCGCTATCTGGCGGTGCTGCCTGCCCTTGAGCGGGGCGAGATCACCACCCGCACCTTGGAGGGACTGGACTACCGCCCTTCAACGATCGAGGTCATCAGCGGAGGCACCCAGACCACGGTGCAGGACTGGCCGGGCCGCACGGGCTACTGGTCCGTGGGCGTGCCCCCGTCGGGGCCGATGGACCACCTGTCGTTCCGCCTCGCCAACCGCTCCCTCGGGAATGCGGCGGATGCGGCGGCGCTGGAACTCACCCTCTCCGGACCAACGCTACGCTTCGACCGCGCAACGACCATGTGCCTGACGGGGGCCGCCATGCCCGCCACGCTCGACGGACAGCCGGTGCCGTTCTGGGAGCCCGTGCCTGTCGGGGCAGGGCAAGTGCTGGCGATCGGCAGCGCCACGGAGGCCGGCACTCGCGCCTATCTGGCGGTGGCCGGCGGCTTTCAGGTGCCGGCCTATCTAGGCTCGCGCGCCACCTTCACGCTGGGCAAGTTCGGCGGCCATGGCGGGCGTGCGCTGCTGCCGGGCGATGTGCTGCATATCACCGGCGCCCAGCCAACAGACTTTGCCGCGATCCCCGAGGAGTTGCGTCCCACCCTCACGCGCGACTGGCAGATCGGCGTGCTCTACGGCCCCCACGGAGCGCCGGACTTCTTCACCGACTACGACATCACCACTCTGTTCGCGACGGACTGGGAGGTGCACTACAATTCCAACCGCACCGGCGTTCGGCTCATTGGCCCCAAGCCGCAATGGGCGCGCACAGATGGCGGCGAGGCGGGCCTGCACCCCTCCAACATCCACGACAACGCCTATGCCATCGGCGCGGTGGATTTTACCGGCGACATGCCGGTGATCCTCGGACCCGACGGGCCGAGCCTCGGCGGCTTCGTCTGCCCCGTCACCATCGTGCAGGCCGAAATCTGGAAGATGGGGCAGCTCTCGCCCGGCGACCGGGTGCGCTTCGTGCGCCTCGATCCGCGCGTGGCCGATCAGGCGGAGGCCGACCAGACCGCCAGCATCGACGCGCTCGCACCGGTTGAGGCGGCTCCGGTCGGCGACGCCGGCCCGGACGCTGCGGTGCTGCTGACGCGCGCGGCCCGGGGTGAGAACCCGGCCGTGGTCTACCGCCGGCAGGGCGACCGCTATCTGCTGGTGGAATATGGACCACTGGTGCTGGACCTCGACCTGCGCTTCCGCGTCCATGCGCTGATGCTGGAAGTGGAGCGCCGCGAGCCTTCGGGGATCGTGGACCTGACACCCGGCATCCGCTCGCTGCAGGTGCACTACGATCCCGAACACCTGCCCCTCGGCGCGCTTCTCGCGCTGTTGCAGGAGGCGGAGGACGCCCTGCCCTCCATAGACGACATGGAGGTGGAGACGCGGATTGTCCACATGCCCTTGTCGTGGGACGACGAGCAGACCCAGCTCGCCATCCGCAAATACACCCAGTCGGTGCGGCCGGACGCGCCGTGGGCGCCGTCGAACATCGAGTTCATCCGCCGCATCAACGGGCTCGACAGCGTCGAGGACGTGAAGCGCATCGTGTTCGAGGCCAGCTATCTGGTGCTGGGTCTCGGCGACGTCTATCTCGGCGCGCCGGTGGCGACCCCGCTCGACCCGCGCCACCGCCTCGTCACCACCAAGTACAATCCGGCCCGCACATGGACGCCGGAAAATGCAGTTGGCATCGGCGGCGCCTATCTGTGCGTCTATGGCATGGAGGGACCCGGCGGCTACCAGTTCGTGGGCCGCACCTCTCAGGTCTGGAACGCGTGGCGCAGCACGGCGGAGTTCGAACGCGGCAAGCCGTGGCTGCTGCGCTTCTTCGACCAGATCCGGTTCTACGAGGTCTCACATGAGGAGCTCATGCGCTTCAGGGACGACTTCCCGCACGGAAAAGTCGGTCTTCGCATCACGACCGAACGCTTCAGGCTGGCGGACTACCGCCGCTTCCTCGCCGAGAATACAGAGGGCATCGCAGCCTTCAAGACGACCCAGCAGAACGCCTTCGAGGAGGAGCGCGCCCGCTGGGAAGCCTCCGGACAGGCCGTGTTCATGGAACGAGAGCCGGAGCCTGAAGAGGACGAGCATGCGTTGCCGCCGGGCGGCAGCGCCGTGCCGAGCCCCATTCCCGGCAGCGTCTGGAAGATAAACGTCGCGCCGGGAGACCGTGTGTCGGCCGGCGACGTGCTAATCGTGGTGGAAGCCATGAAGATGGAAATCGAGGTCAAGGCGCCGGCCAATGGCGTGGTGCATGAACTGCGCTGCGTAGAAGGCCGAGCCATTTCGCTGGGGCAGACCCTGGCCGTCCTGATGCCGGAGAAAGCCGCATGAACCGCCCCATCGACCTCGCCGCCCTCGCCGCGGCCTATGCCGGCGGGCTCGATCCCGCGGACCTCGTCCGGGACATCCGCGCCTCGATCGTCGCCGGCGGCGAACGTCCGGTCTGGATCACGCTGGTTCCGGAGGAAGACCTTCTGGACAGGTGCAAGGCCATAACGGCCGCCCGTGTGGCAGGGCAGAGCCTGCCCTTGTTCGGCGTGCCGTTCGCGGCGAAGGACAATATCGACGTGGCCGGCCTGCCCACCACGGCAGGCTGCCCCGACTTCGCGTTCGTGCCGGAGCGTTCCGCCAATGTAATCGAGCGGCTGGAAGCCGCCGGCGCCATCCTCATCGGCAAGACGAACCTCGACCAGTTCGCCACCGGGCTTAACGGCACGCGCTCGCCCTTCGGCATTCCCTCCTGCGTGTTCGACGCGGATTATGTGTCGGGTGGATCGAGCTCCGGTTCGGCGGTGGCTGTTGCCTCTGGTCTCGTCAGCTTTTCACTCGGCACCGACACCGCCGGCTCCGGGCGCGTGCCGGCCAGCTTCAACAACATTGTCGGCCTCAAGCCGACCAAGGGGCTGATCTCCACGCGGGGTGTCCTGCCGGCCTGCCGCAGCCAGGACGTGGTGTCGGTCTTCGCCGGCTCCGTCGATGATGCGCTCGCGGTGACGGAGATCGCCGGCGGCTATGACGCCGAGGACATCTACTCCCGCCACGCGCCAGCCGCGACCTTTGCCGGCGCGGAGTGGGAGCCCGGCTTTCGCTTCGGTGTGCCGGACACCCCCGACTTCTTCGGCGACGCCGAGGCGGAAAGGCTGTTCCATCGGAGCGTTGCCCATCTGGAAGCGCTTGGCGGCACTGCCGTGCCGTTCAATCTCGCGCTGTTCCAGGACGCGGCCCAGTTGCTCTATGCCGGCCCCTGGGTCGCCGAGCGGCTGGCCGCCATCAAGGGCTTCGCGCGCACGAAGCCGGAGAGCATCCACGAGGTCGTGCGCGGCATCATTCTCGGGGCCGACAAGTACAGCGCGGTCGATGCCTTCGAAGGTCAGTACAAGCTGGCGGAACTCACTCGCCGCGCGGAGGCCGAGTGGGCCCGCATGGACGTGATGCTGCTGCCTACCGCCGGCACCATCTACACCATCGCGGACATGCTGGCGGATCCGGTGCGCCTGAACTCCAACCTTGGCGCCTACACCAATTTCGTGAACCTGATGGATCTTTCCGCCATCGCCGTTCCCGCAGGCTTCCGGCCGAACGGCCTGCCATTCGGCGTCACGCTGATCGGGCACGCGTTCGAGGATGGCGCCATCGCAGCCCTTGCCGATCGCCTGCACCGGCGCCTTGGCCAGCCGTCGGTCGGCAATACAGGGCATCCCTTGCCCGCCCTTACGGCGCGGCCCGCATCGCGCACCGGCCATGTCGAGCTTGCCGTGGTCGGCGCGCATCTGATGGGGCAGCCGCTCAACCACCAGCTTACCTCGCGGGGTGCGCATCTCGTCTGCGCCACCCGCACCGCTCCCGGCTACCGCCTCTATGCGCTGTCCGGCACCACGCCGCCGAAGCCCGGCCTAGCCTACGACGGGGAAGGCGCGGGGCTCATCGAGGTCGAGGTTTGGAGCATGCCGGCAACCGCCTTCGGCAGCTTCGTCGCGGAAATCCCGCCGCCGCTGGGCATCGGCACCCTGACCCTGGAAGACGGGGCGCAGGTAAAGGGCTTCATCTGCGAGCCGCACGCCTTGTCATCAGCCACCGACATCACGGTGCATGGCGGCTGGCGCGCTTATCTTGGCGCCCAGTAGAACCGGCTCTGCGCCACGTTGGTGGAGCTCTCTACCACCGGACGCTGAAACGTATGGGTCCCGGCCTTCGCCGGGACCCCCTGAACTCGAGGAACCTTCGCGCGTCCCGGCGAAGGCCGGGACCCATGCCCTCCGAGACGCGGTTGAAGCTCAGGGAGCGCCGCACGCCACGCTGGCCCACTCAAATCACCCCGCCTCGGATTTCACCCGCAGCCGCTCCATCAGATCACGCCGTTCCGCCTTCGCGTTCAGCGGCAGGTCGTAGGTGATGTTGGCCCCATAGGCGCCAGGTGCCTGCGGGTCGCGCCGCACCTTATCGAAGGCCAGCACCCGGGTCGCCAGCGCGAATCCCTCCTTCACGTCGTGCGTGACCATGAACACGGTCATGCCGTTCTCGCGCCACAGCCGGCGCACCAGTTCGTACATCTGGACCTTGGTGCCGGCGTCGAGCGCGCCGAACGGCTCGTCCAGCAGCAGAACCTTCGGGCGGCGCACCAGCGTCTGGGCGATGGCCAGGCGCTGCTGCATGCCGCCGGAAAGCTCGCCCGGATATTTGTCCACGCTGTCGCGCAGGCCGACCTCCTCGATCACGGCGTTCGCCTCGGGCACCGAGGCGCGGCGGCGCGCGCCGAACAGCTTGCCGAGCAGCGGCGAACGCTCGAATTCGAGGCCCAGCAACACGTTCTCCAGAACGGTCAGATGCGGGAACACCGAATAGCGCTGGAACACCACGCCACGGTCAGGTCCCGGTTCCTTCGGCAGGGGCGCGCCGTCCAGCGTGACGGTGCCGCGCGTGGGCTGCTCCATGCCGAGCATCATCCGCAGGAAGGTGGTCTTGCCGCAGCCGGAGGGCCCGATCAGCGCGCAGAACTCACCGGAGGGCACGGAGAGGTTGATGCGCTCCAGCACCACCTGATCCCCGTACTCCTTCCACAGATTGCGGATCTCGACGGCGCTCATCGCGCGTTCCTCGCAAGCCAGGGGAAGCAGCGGGCGTTCAGCAGCCGCAGCAGGAAATCGATGAGGAAGGCCAGCAGCGTAATCCACGCGACGTAGGGAAGGATCACGTCCATCGCGAGATATCGGCGGACGAGAAAGATGCGGTAGCCGAGCCCGTTGGTGGCGGCGATAGCCTCCGCCGAGATCAGGAACAACCATGCGGGACCGAGCGAAAGCCGCACGGAATCGATAAGGCGCGGCAGCATCTGCGGCAGCACCACGCGCACGATGATCTGCCATGTGGAGGCGCCGAGCGTCTGCGCCTTGATGACGAGTTCGCCCGGCATCTCCAGCACGCGCGCCGAGAGATCGCGGATCAGGAAGGGCGCGACGCCGATGACGATCAGCATCACCTTCGACAACTCATCCAGCCCGAACGTGATGAACAGGATCGGCAGGATCGCCATGGGCGGAATAAGCGAGAGCACCGCCACGAGCGGCGCAAACACCGCCCGCACATAGGGCAGCACCCCGATCAAAATGCCGAAGACGAGGCCGGCCAGAGTGGCAATGCCGAGCCCGAGGCCGAGGCGCGTCAGGCTCGCCGCCGTGTCCGCCCAGAGCAGGTACTGTCCGCTGCGTGCATCAGGCTCGAAAGCCATGCGCTGGATGGCGGCGGCGAAGCTGGAGAACGCCGGCAGCAGCTTGTCGTTCGGGTTCTCCGCCAGCCGCGCCCCCGAGGCCACGAGATAGACCAGCAGCAGGAGCACGAAAGGCAGCGCGCCCAAAAGAAAGGACGCGCCGCGATCAGGCTTGAGGTTGATAAGGCGCCGCATCACATCTCTCGCCGAACGAGGTCAGAGCGGCGCGGCACCGTGGCGCCGCGCCTGATCCTCAGAGCGCGCCGGTGGCCGCCATGTTCATGTAGGTATCGTCGAAACGCAGCTTCACATTGCCCGCATTGCCCAGCGTCTTGCCGCCGGGGAACGACATGCCGACCTCGTCCGGGCTCTTCGCGCCCTCGCCCAGCAGGCCATGGCTGAAGGAGAACTTGCGCACCCGGTCCATGGCCTCGACGAGGGCTGGATCGCGGGCGAATGCGACGGCCTCCTTCGGGTCGGAGTAGAGCTTCGTCGTCTTCAACTGGTCGTCGAAGCTTTCGGGTGTGCTGCCGGAAAGCTTTGCCATCGCCTCGCGCGCCTCGCCGCCTTTTCCGAGCGCTGCCAGCGTTTCGTACCACGCACCGGCGAGCGCCTTGCCGAAGTCCGGGTTGTCGTTGAGGGCTTCGGTGTTCACCAGCAGCATGTCGATGATCTCCATCGGGATCTTGCTGGAGTCGAACACCGCCGTCATGCCGGGCAGCGCCTTGATCTCCGAGACGAGCGGGTTCCAGGTCACCACGGCCGTGACATCGGGCGTGCTGGCCACCGCGATCATGTCCGCGTCGGAGGTGTTGACCACCGTCACGTCCTTCTCGCTGAGGCCGACCGTCTCGAGCGCGCGCGCCATGAGGTAATGGGAAACGCTCAGCTCCACGAGGTTGACCTGCTGGCCCTTGATGTCGGCCAGGGATTTCTTGCCCTTGAGGATGACGGCGTCATTACCGTTGGAATAATCACCCAGGATGAGCGCCGTGGAATCCACGCCGCCGGCCGCCGGAATGGCCAGCGCGTCGCCGTTCGTCACCGTCACGCCGTCGAACTGGCCGGCCGTGAACTGGTTCACCGATTCCACGTAGTCGTTGATCTGCACGACATCCACGGTGAGGCCGTATTTGTCGGCCCACTTCTTCAGGATGCCGCTGTCCTCGGCGTACTGCCACGGCACCCAGCCCACATAGATGGACCAGCCGACTTTGAACTCCTTCTTGGGAGCGGCCGCGGCCGGTGCGGAAAGCGTGGCGGCAAAAACGGCCGCGGCAGAGAGGGCGCCAAACCAGCGCAGGATACCCGTTCGCATCATGAACTCCTCGTCTCGGGGGCTCTGCGAAGTCCGGTTGTCCTGTCGGGGCTGGTCAAGGCGTCGAGACCCGCCCGCGACCGGACCTCTGGTCCCTCGCGGCTTAGGATCTCCCGGGCTTTTATCCCGCCGTGGCTCCGCCTGAGGCGGGAGTGCATCTCTCGGACCAGCGCTCAGGCGAGCCGGAACCCTAGATGCATTATGAGCCTAGCAATGCAGGTTGCGTGCCACCTGCCCTGAACGCGTGGCCGGCCTGCAAGAGCGACGCGCCTGCACAAGTTTTCATCATTGCGTCGCTTCTGCGGGCATGCTGCTAAAGAGCATTCCTGAACCACCTGGCCGAGACCGCGACTTCCGCGATCAGGCGCCGGTGCATCAACTGAAGCCCGACATTTCGCTGTGAGAGCTGACGCAGCCTATGTGTCTTGCAGCCCTTCATCAGCAATAGATTGTTCTTAAAACCTTAGAAGTCTTGCAGCGGGACTGATCTTAGGTCTTGATGCGGCCAATGGCTGCTGGCTGGGGCGGCGAGGTTAAAAAAGTAGGTTGCTTACTATGAACGATATTGTCGACGACACGGATCATCTTCACCTGGCTGCGGAAATCGTCACCGCCTATGTCGCCAACAACACCGTGCGTCCGTCCGATCTCCCCCAGCTGATAGCGGATGTTCATGCAGCGGTGCTGAAGTTGTCGGGTCCTGTTCAAGAAAAGCAGGCCGAGGCGCAGGCTCCCGCGATCCCCGTGCGTAAATCGATCACGCCGGACTTCATCATTTGCCTGGAAGACGGCAAGAAGTTCAAATCGCTGAAGCGGCACCTTCGCACGCAATACGACCTCACCCCCGAGCAGTACCGCGAGAAGTGGGGCCTTCCGGCCGACTACCCGATGGTGGCGCCGAACTACGCCCAGGCGCGCTCGGCTCTTGCGAAGCAGATGGGCCTTGGACAGGCGCGCAAGCGGGCGACCGCAAAGCGAGCCACTGCCAAGGCTTGATCTCCACTATCTCCCAGCATCGATCCAGAAAGCTCCCACGGCCGCGAGGTCGTGGGAGCTTTCTGTTTGGGCGTCGCCAGCTCGCGGTGTCTCGTCCGTCCACCAGTTCGGGATGACGGGCGCAGCCGTTTCGCTGATCCGGCCTTGCGATCCTCCCCTTCAGGAATGCGCGGGATCGTGCGATGAAGGCCCATGCTGACGCCGACCTCCCCCGCTTTCGCTGCCGATCCCGTGACCGCTTGAAACAGCACAGCCCTGTTGCGCCTGGCCTGACTGGCGAACAGATCGAGGAAGCGCGGCTTGCCGCGTTGGCCTCCTACGACATCCTCGACACTCCGGCCGAACAAGGTTTCGACGATATCGTGCATCTTGCGCGCGAGATCTGCGCGACCCCGGTGGCGCTGGTCAGCCTTGTTGCGGCCGACCGGCAATGGTTCAAGGCAAAGGAGGGTTTCGATGCCTGCGAGACGCCGATCGAGCAATCAGTCTGTGCGCACGCCCTGCAGTCCTCGGACCTCCTGATCATCCCCGACCTCGCGCTGGATCCCCGGACGCGCGGCAATACCCTGGTGACCGAAGAACCCCACATCCGCTTCTATGCCGGCGCTCCGCTGATCACGGCGGCGGGGATCATCATAGGAACGCTGTGCGTCATCGACCGCGTGCCGCGTCCCCACGGATTGACCACGGCACAGGCTGAAAACCTGCAGCGTCTGGCCGGCCAGGTCATGACCCAGCTCGACCTCCGGCGGGCCCTCAAGGAGCAGCATGAGGTTGAAGCGCAGCGGCAGCTGTTGAACGCTGAATTATCCCACCGCCTCAAGAACACCCTCGCCATGGTGCAGGCGATAGCCAATCAGACGCTCCGCGGCGTCACGGAGCAGGACGCGGTTACGGCGTTCAAGAAGCGCATCATCGCCATAGCGGCCGCCCATGACGTGCTTCTCCGGGAAAGCTGGGCGGCTGCGGACATGCGGACGGTGGCCAAGGCGGCGCTGGGCATCTTCGATGCGCCCTTCAGGTTCGACGTGTCCGGGCCGGACCTCACCATCGGCCCCCGCGCTACCCTCTCCGTGTCGATGCTGATCCACGAGCTGGCGACCAACGCGCTGAAGTATGGCGCCCTCTCCGTCGATGGCGGCCGCGTGTCTGTTGCATGGCACCTGGAGGCGAACAGCGACGCCACCGACGTCGTCCTGAACTGGACCGAGACCGGAGGACCGCCCGCGAGCGAACCCGCACGTCGTGGGTTCGGGTCGCGCCTGATCGGGATGGGCCTGGTGGGATCGGGAGCCTGCGAGATCCACTACCTTCCCGCAGGATTGCAGGCTCGCTTCAGCGCGCCGCTGGACGCCATGCAGCAGCAATAAGGCTTCCGTCGCACGCTGTTTTCGCCCGGCCTCGGACTGCCAGAACTTCTGCGGAGACCCATACGAGGGACCGGCAGCATGTCCTTGGCGAAGGCGTTAAGCCGACGATTACCCTAGCCACAGGATGTCCGGTTCGCCCCCCCGGCACGTGCTATCGTGCTGATCGACGCTCCAGGGCGGGCATGTTGGCCGGGTATGTACGTGTTTGATTCAAGAATTCAGGTCGAACAGGTTCGCCTCGACGCTCTACGCAACCTCAACATCCTGGATACCCCACCGAGCGAAAGCTTCGACAGGATCACGCGAACAGCCGGCCGCATCTTCGACCTGCCCATCGCCGCGGTATCGCTGACGGACGCTGACCGTCAGTGGTTCAAGTCCCGCATCGGCGTCGATCACTGGCAGATCCCGCGCGAGAACGCCCCGTGTTCTGAAGTCTCGGAATTCGCCGGCACCGTGGTCATCAAGGACTTTCAGGACAGCGCCTGCTACCGCGACAGTCATCTGGGCCGCTCCGGCATCAGGTTCTACGCTGGCGCTCCTCTTGTGACGCGGGATGGCCACGCGCTCGGCGCCCTGTGCGTGCTGGGTACGGAGCCGCGTGACGCGACGCCTGAAGAGATCTCCGCCCTTGAGGACCTGGCTGCCATGGTGATGGCCCAGATCGAGTTGCAACACGCGTTCGGCCGCATCGATCCGGTGAGCGGCCTGCCGAACCGCAACCAATTGCTCGATGATCTTGAGGATCTGGCGCGCGACAAGGCCGACAAGGCTTGCTGCGTGACGGTGATCGATCTCATCAGCGCTGTCGACCTGGCGAATTTGCTGCGTGTCGCGGGTCCGTCCTTCCTGGACGACCTGATAGCGTCGTCAAGCCGCTCGGTGCGGCAGACGCTGGGCCGCACCTCGGGCCTCTACCATATCGCGGCGACCCAATATGCATATGCTTCCACCGGACAGGATCTGGAGGAGCTGTTTGCCGAAACACTGCAGGTAAGGGCAGGATTGCTTGCCGATAGCCGCCTTGCAGGGGAGACCTTCTCGATCACGCCCGCGATCGGCCTTGCGCCCTTTGTTCTAGGCAAAGCCGCTCCCCGCGATGTCCTGCGCATGGCCCATAGCGCCGCGCAGGATGCGCGCGACGCGGATACGGGCGCCGGCATTTACTCGCTCGCACTCGATGAAGCCCACCGCCGCCGCTTCGCGCTTATCGGCCGAATGCGCGAAGCACTCGTGCGACCCGGCGAACTGTGGCTGGCCTATCAGCCCCGCATCGATCTTCGCTCGGGCCATTGCGTGGGCGCGGAGGCGCTGTTGAGGTGGAACCACCCGGTGCTCGGCGCTGTCTCGCCCGGCGAGTTCATGCCTCTGATCGAGCAGACCAGGCTTGCGCGTGACGTGACGGAATGGGTGATCAGGTCCGTCTTGATGCAGGCTGCCGAGTGGATCTCCCTCGGGCGCAACCTCGTCCTGTCGCTGAACATCTCGGCCTCCAACCTGGCCGAGGAAGACTTTGCCGAGCGGCTGATCGCGGCGGTGACATCTGCAGGTCTGCCGCCCTCGGCCATCGAGATCGAACTGACCGAGAGCGCGATCATCGAGAAGGGTGAACTTCCTATCGAGCACCTGAAGCGCATCAACGACGCCGGCCTCGGGATCGCCATCGATGATTTCGGGACAGGCTACAGCAGCCTCTCCTATCTGGAGCACATTCCTGCCAAGGTGCTGAAGATCGATCGCTCGTTCATGAAAACCCTGGGCTCCGACCCGCGATCATCCACCCTCGTAGGAGCCATGATCTCCCTCTCCCACGATCTCGGCTACCGGGTCGTGGGAGAAGGCGTCGAGACGGAGGAGGTCTACCGCCTTTTGCAGCAGCTTGGCTGCGACGAGGCCCAGGGGTTCCTGATGTGTCGTCCCCTTCCAGCCGCGGACATGATATCGTGGCTTGAGGAACGGTCCTTGCCGCCTTTGCCTCTGCGGCGGCTGGCAGATCTGTCGAACGACCTGCACTGGAACTGAGAGCGGTTCCGTAAGCCGGCGGTTTCGGCTCAGCTTACGTGGCGGGCCCGGCCGTGCTGTCGCGCATAGCTAGTTCGAAGCCGAGATCCACGATCCGCTCTTCGATGGGTTCTTCCTGGATCGCACCCAGCGCCATGCGCATGGACAGCAGGCCCATGTCGTACCGATAGGTGCGGACGCTGCTGAGCGAAGGCGTAGCGGCCGCCATCATCTCCAGGTCGTTGAAGCCGGCAATGCCGACCCGGCCCGGAACAGGCAGTGCCATGTTCTGGCATTCGAACAAGGCACCGAGCGCGAGGTCGTCATTGTTGCAGAACACGGCGTCGAGACCGGCGGAGCGGGTCGCGAGGTCGCGGAACAGGTGGCGACCCAAAGTCACCGAAGAAGGCGCCGGCGTGGTGATGATGATGGAGGGATCCCCGAGCCCCGCCTCGTCCATGGCATCGTGGTAGCCCTGCAGGCGGCGCTGCGAGCGCGGGTCCATGCGCGCGCCTATGAAGCCGATCCGTCGGTACCCCGAGGCGATAAGATGGCGCACGACGGCCGCGCCCGCATCCCGGTGTGAGAAGCCAACCATCATGTCGATGGGGTCGGGTCCCGTCTCCATGATCTGGACGACGGGGCAGTCCGCGTCCTGCAGGATCGCGCGGGCCGTCTCGGTCTGGTCGATGCCGGAGACGATGAGCGCCGAGGGCTTCTGCCGCGCGAAGGTCGTGAGAAGGCGCTCCTCCTCCGCAGGCTGGTAGCGGCTGTTGCCCAGCTGGATCTGATAGGCTTGGCCTTCCAGCGCGTCATACATCCCGCGCAGGACATCGGCGAAGACGTTGTTTGTGAGCGACGGAACGATCACGCCGATCACGTCCGTGCGCGACGATGCAAGCGCCCGCGCATTCGGATCGGGCACATAGCCGAGCGCCTCGACTGCGGCGGCGACATTGCCGCGCAATTCCTCGGAGACCTTCTGTGGCTCGCGCAAGGCGCGCGACGCCGTGATGGGGCTTACTCCCGCGAGCCGCGCCACGTCCGCGATGGTCGGCCGGCCGGCGCCGCGGCGCCTTCTGGAGGTGCGGTCCATTCTCGTCATCCTCCCAGCGATTGGCAAACTGCAGGGCAGCGCAAAAGGCGCATGACCCAGCTTGACCCACGTTAATGGTAGCGCTACCATTTCTGCAACGAAGAAGAACACGAGCAGGGAGCGAATGATCGAGATCAGCGGATCTGCCCCCGTGCGTGCCGCACACGTCATCGTGGTCATGGGCGTTTCGAGCAGCGGAAAGTCTTCCATTGCACAGGCGCTTGCCGCCCGGTTCGGGTTCCACTTCGTCGAGGGCGACGACCTGCATCCAGCGGAGAACGTGGAGCGGATGTCCCACGGCTTGCCGCTCAGCGATGAGAACCGGCTTGGCTGGCTCGACACGATCGCCGGCATCATTGCCGACGCCGATCCCTGCCGTGGACTGGTTGTGACCTGCTCCGCGTTGAAGCGGAGCTACCGCGAACGCCTGGCGGCGGCGAGCCCGCGCGTCATCTTCCTGCACCTCGCGGGAAGCCGGGACCTGATCGCCAGCAGGATGGCACTTCGCGAAGGGCATTTCATGCCGCTCAGCCTGCTCGACAGCCAGTTCGGCGACCTTGAACCACCGGGGCCTGATGAAAACGCCGTCACGCTGGATATCGCCCGCGAGCCCGGCGAGTTGCTGGAGCAAGCCGGCAAGCTGCTGCATCTTACACCGGCGTCAACGGTGACGGCATGAACCAGGTCTCCCGTCTTCTGGTGCGCGTGGTTGAATGGAGCATGGCCGTGCTCCTTGCGGTCATGGTCGTTCTCGTCTTCGCCAATGCTGCGGGGCGGTACCTCCTTGCTTCCGGCTTTCCCGAGGGCGAGGAAATCGCCCGCCTTTGTTTCGTGTGGCTGATCTTCTTCGGAGCCGCACTCGCCGTGCATGAGCGGGCGCATGTCGGCATCGACATGCTGGTGCAGCGCTTCGGCCCCACGGGCAAAAAACTGTCGCTGGCTGCGATGGACCTGCTGATCCTTTACGCGCTGTGGCTGTTCGCCGAGGGAAGCTGGCAGCAGACCGTCATCGGCATGGAGAGCCGCACGGCGGTGACCGGCATTCCGCAGGCGGCCTATGCCGCTGCGGGCCTTGTCTGCGCAATTGCGATGGCTGCGCTGTACATCCTCGACCTGCTGCGCCTCCTGACAGGTCGCGTCCGCGAGGACGAACTGGTGCAGGTGCGCGAGACCGCTGGCCAGGACGAAGTCCTGATCGCGACGGATGCCAGGGCCAAGGCCGTCCACGCATCGCCCGAGGCGCCGAAGCCATGACCATCGTCGTCTTCCTGGGATCGCTGCTCGGCCTCATGGCCTTTGGAATGCCCATCGCCTTCGCGCTGATCCTCAGCGGCGTGGCGCTGATGTTCCACCTCGATTTCTTCGATGCCCAGCTGGTCGCGCAGAACCTGCTGAACGGCGCCGACAATTTCCCGCTGATGGCCGTGCCGTTCTTCCTGCTGGCCGGCGAATTGATGAACGCGGGTGGGCTGTCCAGGCGGATCGTCCACCTCGCGATGACGTTCTTCGGGCACATCCGTGGCGGCCTCGGCTTCGTCGCCATCGGAACGGGATTGCTGCTCGCAAGCCTGTCCGGTTCCGCCATCGCCGACACGGCCGCTGTGGCTGCGCTCATGATCCCCATGATGCGGCGCTACGGCTACAATCTGGAGCGCTCGTCCGGCCTCATCGCATCCGCCGGCATCATTGCGCCGATCTTCCCGCCCAGCATGTCGTTCATCATCTACGGCGTCGCCACCAATGTCTCGATCACCAAGCTCTTCATGGCCGGCATCGCCCCGGCCCTGATGATGGCCGGCACCCTGTTCGTGGTTTGGAGCTGGATCGCGCGGAAAGAGAACGTTCCCGTGGAGGAGCGCGCCAGTTGGGGCGATTGTTTCCGCGCAATCGTGGACGCGTTCTGGGCCCTGCTGATGCCCGTGATCATCATCGGCGGACTGCGCGCGGGCCTGTTCACGCCCACCGAGACGGCGGTCGTGGCGGCCGTGTACGCGCTGATCATCGGGCTGTTCGTCTATCGCGGCCTGCGCGTGTCGGACCTTCCGGCCGTGTTCATCGCCTCGGCCAAGACCACCGCCGTCGTCATGTTCCTCGTCGCGTCGGCGATGTTCACCTCCTACATGATCACGCTTGCCGACCTGCCCGGCGAGATCATCGGAATGCTCGAGCCCATCCTCGACCACCCGAAGCTGCTCATGGCCGCCATCGTGATCCTGCTGACCCTCGTGGGGACGGCGATGGACCTGACGCCGACGATCCTGATCCTCGGTCCCGTTCTGGCGCCGCTGGTGGTCAAGGCCGGCATCGACCCGGTCTATTTCGGCGTGATGTTCGTCATCACCGGCGCCGTCGGCCTGCTGACCCCGCCCGTGGGCACGGTGCTGAACGTGGTCTGCGGCGTGGCGGGCGTGTCCATGCAGGGCGTCATCCGCGGCGTCTGGCCCTATGTCATCGCCTACACGGTGCTGATCGGCCTGTTCGTCATATTCCCTGAACTCATCACCGTCCCTGCAAGCTGGCTGCACTGACGGACAACTGCGGAAAAGCCCGCGACATCAAAGGGAGGACAACATGAAGCATCTTGCCACCGCAGCGCTGTTCCTTGCGCTCGGCACCGTCTCCAGCGCCGCACAGGACGTGCAGTCGCGCCTCATCCGCTTCGGCTACGGCCTCAATGAGGACAGCGTGCAGGGCCGCGCCGTCCGCAAATTCGCCGAGGATGTCGAGAAGGCATCCGGCGGCAAGATGAAGGTGCGCAGCATCGGCGCCGCCTCGCTGGGCCCGGACACGCAGATGCAGAGCGCCCTCGTGGGCGGCGCGCAGGAGATGATGGTCGGCTCCACGGCCACGCTCGTCGGCACCGTCAAGGAGTTCGGCATCTGGGACACCCCCTTCCTGTTCGCCAACGAAAAGGAAGCCGACGCGGTTCTGGACGGCCCGACCGGCCAGAAGCTGCTCGACATGCTGCCGGAGAAGGGCCTCGTCGGCCTCGTCTACTGGGAGAACGGCTTCCGCAACCTCACCAACAGCCGCAAGCAGATCACCAAGGCCGAGGATGTAGAAGGCCTGAAGGTTCGCGTGATGCAGAACCAGGTCGCGCTCGGCACGTTCAAGGCCGTGGGCGCGAATGCGGTGCCCATGGCGTTCTCGGAGTTGTTCACCGCGCTCGAGACCAAGGCTGTCGATGGTCAGGAGAACCCGTTCACCACCATCCTGTCGTCCAAGTTCTACGAGGTGCAGAAATACCTGACGGTGACGAACCACATGTACAGCCCGTGGGTCGTGCTCGTCAGCAAGAAGTGGTGGGACAAGCTTTCGGCCGACGAGCAGAAGATCCTGAAGGATGCCGCCATCGCCTCCCGCACCTTCGAGCGTGAGGACAACCGCGCGACTTCGGCGAAAGCGCTCGAAGACCTGAAGAGCGGCGGCATGGACGTCGCCACGCTGCCGGAAGCCGAGATCGCCAAGTTCCGCGACAAGTCCAAGGACGTGATCGACCAGGTGATCGCGTCCGTCGGCAAGCCGCTGTGGGACGAGGTTCAGGCCGAGATCACCACCGTCCGCGGCAAGTAGCGCGCCCGATCAGCCGCGGCAGCAGCGCTGCCGCGGCTTTCTCGCAAAGGCGCCCTCACTCCGCAGGCACGGCGCGGGCCGAGGCCGCTTTGCCGCGGTTGAAAGCCATGACCGCGAGAGTCACGGCCAGCCAGACGATGGCCAGCACCCACCACACGCCGCCATAGATCAGGGCCATTCCGACCAGCCCCGCCTGCAGCGTAATAGGCCATCGGGATCAGGGTCATGCGGATGATTTCGCCTTCCCGGTCCACGAGGCCGACCACGGCCGAAGCCGCCACCACATTGTGCACGCAGATCATGTTGCCGGCCGCGCCGCCGACCGCCTGGAGCGTGACCACGGCAATGGTGGCAAGGCCGGTCAGGCCGATCTGCTCGGCGGCCGAGAACTGGAACAGCGAGAACATCATGTTCGACACGGTGTTCGAGCCCGCGATGAAGGCCCCGAGCGCGCCGATCAGCGGCGAGAACAGCGGCCAGGCCGAGCCCGTGACCGACGCCACCGTCTCGGCGAGCACCAGCGGCATCGACTCTAGCGGACCGCGTCCCGTGTTCAGGAAGACCTGCACCATTGGCACCGCAATCAGCAGGGCCGGCGCGGCGGAGATCATCGTTCGCGCCGAGTTGGACCAGGCACGGCCATAGGCCGCTCCGCTCATCCGGAACAGGAAGAACGAGATCAACGACGCGATGATCAGCACGGTGCCGGGAGAGTAAAGCAGCTGTGCGCTCGCATTGATCCCAGAGCCGAACAGGTCGGTGAAGGCAATCGTCGTGTCCGGCGAGGTCAGGAAGGCCTTGAGTGGCGCGATGGTGCGCGTGGCGATCAGCAGCACAGCCACGATGACATAGGGGGACCAAGCCCGCAGCAGCGAGATGTGATGCCCTGCCGCCGGAGTGGCGGCCCCGCCGGGAGCGGCAGCCGGAGCAGCGGCAGGGTCGGCCTGCATGCTGCCGAACCAGTGGCCGTTCCAGCCGGCGCGCGCGGGAAACTCGAACACCGTCTTGGGCATCAGGAAACCGCGCCGTGCCGCAGGCACCACAATCAGCAGGCCGATGAGGCCGCCGACGAGCGACGGAAACTCGGGCCCGAGGAGCCACGCGACCAGATAATAGGGAATGGTGAAGGCCAGTCCGCAGAACAGCGCGAACGGCCAGACCTCGAACCCCTCGCGGAACGAGCGGTTGGCGCCAAAGAAACGCGTCAGCATTCCAGCCATAATCACGGGAATGACGAAGCCCACGATGGCGTGGACCATCGCCACGTTCGCTCCCAGCTGGACGATGTATTCCGGAAGGGTGAGCGGCGCGATGCTCTGCGCGACGCCCTCATTGTTCGACAGTCCGGTCGTGACGCCGACCAGCATTGGCGTTCCCACTGCGCCGAAGGAGACGGGCGTGGACTGGATGATGAGAGTGGCGAGGACTGCAGCCATCGCAGGGAAGCCCAGCGCCACGAGAAGCGGCGCGGCGACGGCGGCGGGGGTGCCGAAGCCGGAGGCGCCTTCGATCATGGAACCGAACAGCCACGCGATGATGATGGCCTGGATGCGCCGGTCGGGGGACAGATCCGTGAAGCCCTGCCGAATAGCATTGATGGCGCCGCTCTCCTGCACAGTCTGCAGCAGGAGGATGGCTCCGAAGATGATGAAGAGGAGCGCAAGTGCCGTCACCGCGCCGTTGACGGTCGCACCTGCAACGGTGCCGACACTCTGGCTCCAGACGCCGAGCGCGAGGGCCACGGTCGCGACATAGGCCACCAGCATGGACAGCTTGGCCGAACGGCGCATCTCGACAAGAAGAAGGAGAACGATAGCTATCGGAAGCAATGCCAGAGCGAAGAGCAAGCCTTGGGGCACAAGTTCCTCCTGGAATTTTTAAATTATGGGATCGACGGCGTAGCGGACGCTGGTCTAGGGGGCCAACTTTAAAAGACGGTCGCCTGCCGGCGGTAGCCTGAGCTGTCCTGATCAGGACATCGTGATCTGACAGGCACCCAGCGGCCGTAATGTTTGCCGCTTCGAAGCGGCCCTGCGCCTGGACCCCGTCTCCGTATCCGAGATGGCCGAACCGCGCGTGCCCGTCGTTCGGCACGTTTCGCACGCACCCATCGGGGCTAAGGCAGCTTGTCGGCTTCAAGCACTTTGTAGGTCGCACCGCCCGACAGGGGGGCGCCGCGGAGTTCCAGCTCCTCCTGGAGAGCCTTGGCGAATGTTCCGCCACGGCCGCCGAACACGATCCAAAGCGGCACGCCCACCGTGGTGCCGAGCGCGGCGATGCTGACGGCACCGGAGCCGGAAAGCGCAATGGCGGCCGCCGCGCCGAGCAGGCCGACCCGGGCGGCCGCACCGCGTTCATCCCATCCAAGCCGCCGGATCTCCCGTGCGATCGTCCGAAGAGCCGGCCACAGGAGGTGCCTGTCCATGGTTGCCGCCAGCGCGTCCTTCGCCTTCACGGCCGGGTTGCCGGACGACGCCCGGACCTGAAGCAGCCGGGAGACCCACGCATTCAGCGCGTCGCGTTCCGGAATGGACGCAGATTGCGCGATGCGAACGGCGAGATCCCGTGCCGGCAGGCGTTCATTCTTGAGGTCCATGGTGCAGATGGCTCCGATTGCGATGGCAAGCTTATCACCGTTCGGACACGGATTCACACAGAGCGGCGGCGCGGGTGGCCGACAGCAGAGGCTGTGGCTCACGGGACAAGCATTTGGCGGGCGACATAGTCCGCCTAGCCGGCACGGGCGAACGCGGCATGCTTGAAGATTGGTGCGGCCTTGGCGGATCGGTGTCCGCAACCTGGTCGGGCGGAGCGCACGGCTGCGTCCTATCTGGGCTTCCTGCGCTCAGGCGCAAACCCAGGCCATCCCTGGCCTGGGTCGTATGGTCGGAGAAGTGCCGCGACTTCTAAGCCTCCTCGGCCCAACGGCGTGACGGCGTCGTGGCCAGCAGCAGCGCGCCGAGGAGGCCGGACAGCAGCGACCCCATCAGCACGCCCACCTTCACCTCGTCCTGCAATTGGACCGAGGTGGGGAACGCCAGAAGGCCGATGAACAGGCTCATGGTGAAGCCGATGCCGCAGAGCAGCGAGACACCGTAGAGCTGCCGCCAGTTGGCACCGTCCGGAAGGGCAGCCCAGCCGAGCCGGATGGCAAGCGCCGCGAAGCCGAACACACCCGCCTGCTTGCCGAGGAACAGGCCCGCCGCGATGCCGAGAGGAACGGGGTCGAGCAGGTTGCCGGGCGAGAAGCCGGCGAAGGACACCCCTGCATTCGCGAAGCCGAAGATGGGCACCACCGCAAAGGCTACCCAGGGCTGGATCGCGTGTTCGAGCTTCAGGAGTGGCGGCTCCGTCTGCTGCGTGTCCGGCGTATCGACGACAAGCGGAATGGTGAAGGCAAGCACGACGCCCGCAAGCGTCGCGTGGATGCCGGAAAGGAGCACCAGCGCCCACAAAACCACGCCGAGGACCACGTAGGGGATGAGGGAATGCACGCGTGCGCGGTTCATCACGACCAGGGCAACCGTCACAGCCGCGGCGCCCAGCAGGGCCATCACATCGAGTTCCGCGGTATAGAACAGCGCGATGATCACCACGGCTCCGAGGTCATCGATGATGGCAAGGGCCGTGAGGAAGACCTTCAGCGACAGAGGTACGCGCGAGCCGAGCAGAGACAATACGCCGAGAGCGAAAGCGATGTCCGTCGCGGCCGGGATGGCCCATCCGCGCAATGTCTCGGGGGAACCCGCATTGAAGGCCACATAGAACAGTGCGGGAGCGATCATCCCGCCCAGAGCCGCCAATCCCGGCAAAGCTCGGCTCGACCAGGTGGAAAGCTGGCCGCCGACCACCTCCCGCTTGATCTCAAGGCCGACCAGCAGGAAGAACACCGCCATCAGCGCATCGTTGATCCAGTGCAGGACACTGAGTCCCGCGATGTAGGTGCCGAGAGCGCCTGTATACGTGCTGGCAAGGGGGGAGTTCGCGACCACCAGCGCAAGGGCTGCGGTGAACATCAGGATCAGACCGCCCGCCGCCTCGCTCGCCATGAAACGACGCAAAAAGCCTGACGGACGCGGGGACATCTCACGTGGGGTTTTGGCTGCGGCCATAGCTTCGCCTTCCTCGATAAAAGGTTTCTTTCTTCTCCGTGGTTTTAGGGAAGCCCAAGGCGCACGCAGCACGCGCCTGCGGCGTAACTATAGCTCAGACGTGCGAAATGGCCAGCATAAGCGCACGCTTCGGCCAGTTACGCCTTGGCGGCGCACAGTGAGCGGAAGGTCAGGTTCGCGCCCGCACCGCGAGGAAAAGGCATGCCATCAGAGCGAGGTTCGCGCACGCCGCCGCCACGATGGCCAGATTGGCGGCCGACACATTGACGCCGATCAGCATGCCGAGCGCCACGGGAGCGGCAGACTGCGCGATCAAGCTCGGCCGTGCCAGCTTGCCCATCAGCACGGGGTATCCATGCGGCCCGAAAAGGGCGAGCGGAAGCGCGCCCTTGGCGATGGAGTTGATGCCGACGCCTGCGCCGTAGAGCATGATCGCCAAGGCAGGCGCGCTGCCGATCCCGAACAGGAGCATCAGCCCCAGCGCCACCAGAAGCGTTGCCGCCATCATGGTCCACACGGGGTGGTAGCGCGCGCCGAGCACCCGTTCGAGGACGCGGGCACCGACCTGCGAGGGGCCGATAAGGCCGCCTAGGAATACCGCCGCCGCGAGTGATTGGCCGTGCGCCTGCAAGATGGTGAGGAGGTGCACCGACATCGCGGACTGGATGAAGGCCGCCAAAGTCAGGACGGCGGCGAGAAGCAGCACGATGCCGGGCTTCCGCGGCTCCACCTGCGCCGCCTCCGTGCCGGCGTGCGCACCTGCCCCGCGCCCGCCCGGAAGAGTCAGGTAAAGCGGAAGCGTGATCAAGAGGTGCAGGGCGGCATAGGTGAAGCAGGCGCCTCGCCAGCCGACCGCCTCCACCAGAAAGGCGCTCAGCGGCCAGCAGATCGTGCTGGCGAAACCACCGAAAAGCGTGAGGGTCGAGATGGCGGTCCGCGCATCCCGACCCAGCATCGCACCAAGCGAGCTGAACGCGGCGTCGTAAAGGCCCGCGCCCATTCCCACGCCGATCAGCGCCCACGCGGCGAAAAACATCGGAAGGCTGGAGGAACTGCCCAGCGCCGCCAGGCCGGTGCTGAGGAGAACCGAACTCGCGGCAAGCACGACGCGCCCGCCATACCCGTCGATCAAGCGGCCGACCTGAACGGACACCAGCCCCGCGACCAGCATGGCCGCCGAGAGACCGCCAACCACCATGCCGAGAGACCACCCGGTGTCGGCCGCGATGGGAGCCGCCAGAACCGCCGGCAGGTAATAGCTCGACCCCCAGGCGAGGATCTGGCCGATGCCGAGGGCTCCGATAGCCCGGCGGCGTCGCGCCAGCCCGAGACCTGGCAGTGTGGTCGAGATCATCAGATGGCGCCGAGTTGCACGCGCTCATTCGGCAGGTCCGCAACGGCATCAGCCAACGCGCCGGCCCTCGGCATCGATCAGCAATGCGCCATCCTCCTTGGTGAACGGCCCCTTCTGCGGCAGCGGCAGGATATCGAGCACGACCTCGGACGGCCGGCAGAGCCTGACCCCTTCGGGCGTCATCACGAAAGGCCGGTTGATCAGGATGGGGTGCGCCATCATGGCGTCGAGCAGGGCTTCGTCCGATAGCCCCCCGTCGGCGAGGCCGAGTTCGGCATAGGGCGTACCCTTCTCCCGCAAGGCCCCGCGCACCGTCAGCCCTGCATCCTGGATCATCCGGTGCAACGTCTCGCGGTCGGGAGGGGTTTGCAGGTATTCGATGGCCTGTGGTTCGACACCCGCATTCCGGATGAGCGCCAGCGTGTTGCGGGACGTGCCGCAGGCCGGATTGTGGTAGATCGTGACCTTCATCGCGTGGTCTCCGGAAGGGGGCATGCGCTGCCGCGTTCGTACCAGCCGCGCGATCGCTTCACGATCGCGACGACCGACAGCATCACCGGAACCTCGACGAGCACGCCCACCACGGTGGCAAGCGCGGCGCCGGAATTGAGCCCGAACAGGCTGATGGCGGCGGCGACAGCCAACTCGAAGAAGTTGGAAGCGCCGATCAGTGCGGCCGGCGCAGCCACGCACCAGGCGACGCCGAACCTGCGGCTGAGCCAGTATGCCAGGCCTGCGTTGAAATAGACCTGGATCAGGATCGGCACGGCCAACAAGGCGATGACGAAGGGCTGGGCGAGGATCTGTTCGCCCTGGAATGCGAACAGCAGGACGAGCGTGGTGAGCAGAGCCACCAGCGATACCGGCTGGATGCGCGCCAGCGTGCGGTCGAGCGCCGCCGGTCCGATTGCGAGAAGCGCACGCCGCCAGAGCTGCGCCACCACGACCGGAACCACGATGTAGAGCAGGACCGACAGCAACAGCGTGTCCCAGGGCACCGTGATGGAGGCCACGCCGAGCAGCAGCCCAACGAGGGGCGCAAAGGCAACGACCATGATCAGGTCGTTCAGGGCAACCTGGCTGAGCGTGAAGTGCGGCTCTCCCTCGCAGAGGTTCGACCACACGAAAACCATGGCGGTGCACGGCGCGGCGGCGAGGAGCACGAGCCCGGCGATGTAGGAGGTGATCTGGTCCTGCGGCAGATAGGGCGCGAACAGGTGGCCGATGAACAACGTGCCGAGCAGCATCATCGAGAACGGCTTCACGCCCCAGTTGATGAACAAAGTCACGCCGACGCCGCGCCAGTGCTGGCGCACCATGCCGAGCGAGCCGAAGTCGATCTTGAGCAGCATGGGGATGATCATGAGCCAGATCAGCACGGCCACTGGAAGGTTGACCTTCGCGACCTCCGCCGAGGCGATGGCCGCGAACAGGCCCGGCAGGAGCGTTCCGAGGCCAATGCCCACGACGATGCAGGCCAGCACCGAGACGGTGAGGTAGCGTTCGAAAGTGCTGATCGCGGGCTTGGCAACCGCCGCGGGTGGCTGAAGGGCAGCGCTGGACATCAGGGGCAACACGGCGCGAGTTCGTCGATCAGCGGCACGCACAGATCCGGCCGGCCGCCGCAGCAATCCTTCAGCATGAAGAGTGTCAGCGCGCGGAAGCGATCGAGATCCGCGCGGTAGATGATGGAGCGGCTGCGGCGCTCGGCGCGGGCCAGACCGGCACGGGACAAAACCGCGAGGTGGGAACTCATCGTGTTCTGCGGCACGGCCAGCAGACGAGCCACCTCGCCGGCGGCCAGACCTTCGGGCTCGCACCTGACCAGCAGCTGAAACGTGTCCAGCCGCGTCGCCTGCGACAGGGCCGCCAGTCCAAGAAGAGCTCCTTCCTTATCCATATATCTACGTACCTAGATATATGGTAGCAGGTCAATAGCTGTTTGTGCCTGACGGGTCAGACGCCTTTGCCCAAGACATCGCAGGGTCGACTTCTGGATGGCTGTGTGGTTCGCTTCGCGAGGATGGCGACTGACCGGCGGAGACCAGAATGAGCAACGGCCTGAAATCCGGCCTCGGATCACGATGGAAGCTCTTCGCGATCCTCATCTTTGCCGCCGGAATGCTGGTGCTCCATGTTGCCGTGGGCGGCCTCCTGACACTCATCGGGCCCGATTACGGGCTCGGCGTCATCACGGGGTGCGTGTTGGCGGGTATCGCTTACTGGATACATCGCCGGCGGACATCTGCCCTCCGGTAACCGGGAATCCGCCGCGCTTTTCGGGCGAACGACACGCCGGGCACAAAGCTACATCGAAGACCCTGCGCCCATCGCGGCGCCTAGCGCGCAAGTGTGGCTCTCGACGTCTGAATGGAGGACTGGATGACGAACACCAATGCTGGGGCGCACCCACCAGAACATCCCCCGGCTGGTGGAGGCGCCGACCCTCGGCCGGCAAGCGTGCAGGTGGCCAGCAGCGAGATCATCTCACTGGCCGACGTACCGACCCGGACGGAGCATGACCTGCTCGGCGACGCGGCCATTCCGGCAGATGCGTACTGGGGCGTTCACACGCTCCGCGCGGTCGAGAACTTCCCCATCACCGGCGTGCCCGTCGGGCATTTTCCGGAGCTGGTGAAGGCCCTGGTTCTCGTGAAGCAGGCGGCGGCGCGCGCCAACGCGCGCCTCGGCAACCTGCCCGCGGACAAGGCCTCGGCCATCGAGAAGGCCTGCGTGCTGATCGCCGGCGAGCCCCGCCTGCACCGGCAATTCGTGGTGGATGCCGTGCAGGGCGGCGCGGGAACTTCCACGAACATGAACACCAATGAGGTGGTCGCCAATGTGGCGCTGGAGACGATGGGCCTCCCGCGCGGAAACTATGCGGCGCTGCATCCCAATGACGACGTCAACATGGCGCAGTCCACGAACGACGCCTACCCCACTGCCCTGCGGCTTGCCGTGATCTTCGGCACCGAGCCGCTGATCCGCGCGCTGGATGAACTGGCCTATGCGTTCAAGGCGAAGGCCGTCGAGTTCGGCGATGTGCTGAAGATCGGCCGGACGCAGCTTCAGGACGCTGTGCCCATGACGCTGGGGCAGGAGTTCGACGCCTTCTTCGCCACCATCAAGGAAGACGTGTCGCGGCTGCGCGAAGTGTCGGCGCTGTTCTGCGAGGTCAATCTCGGGGCGACGGCCATCGGCACGGGCATCAACGCCGATCCGCGCTATGCGGCACTGGCCATCGAGGAACTGGCGAGGCTCTCGGGCGAACCGCTCGTTCCCGCCTCGAACCTGATCGAGGCCACGTCAGACATGGGCGCCTTCGTCTTGTTCTCGGGCGTGCTCAAGCGCGTCGCCGTCAAGCTGTCGAAGATCTGCAACGATTTGCGCCTGCTCTCGAGCGGCCCCCGCGCCGGCTTCGGCGAGATCCGGCTTCCCGCCGTCCAAGCGGGCTCCTCGATCATGCCGGGCAAGGTGAACCCGGTCATACCCGAAGTGGTCAACCAGGTGGCCTTCATGGTCATCGGCCACGACCTCACCGTCACCCTGTGCGCCGAAGGGGGGCAGCTTCAGCTCAATGCCTTCGAGCCCACCATCGGCTACTGCCTGCTGTCTTCGCTGCGCCACCTCACCGCTGCCATCACAACGCTGACCACGCGTTGCGTGAACGGCATCGAGGCCGACCGCGAGCGTTGCCTTGCACTGGTGGAGAACTCGGTCGGGCTGGTCACCGCCCTCGTGCCGCATCTTGGCTACGAAACATGTTCGCGCATCGCCAAGAGGGCGCTTGCGGAAAACCGCCGGGTCGCCGACCTCATTCTCGAAGAGGGGCTGCTGACACCCGCCGAACTCAGCGAACTCCTGCTGATCGAGGCGATGACGGCGCCTACCCGCATGAGGACGCCGGCGGGGATGAAGCCGATGGGCGCCTGAGCTTCCCTGCTCCGCTTCGTGTGCCGCCCGGCTCGGCAGCAGAGATGCCGAGCCTAATTCTGTTCTGTGCGCGCCGGCCGTTCGGAGGCCTCGATGGCTAGGTCGGAGGGCAGCTTCAGCGTGAAACTTGTTTCGCGCTCGTCGGACGAGACGTCCAGCGAGCCGCCATGCGCCCTCGCGATTTCGGACGCGATGAACAGACCGAGGCCCAGTCCCTGCATGCTGGCATGCTTGGGCCCCCGGTGAAACGGCTTGAACAAATGGTCGAGGACCTCTGCCGGGATCGGCTGGCCACCATTCGAGACCGACAGATGTAAGCCATCGCTCCCCTGCACGGCCCTCACGCGGATCGGCTTGTCCTCGGCACCGTGGGTGATCGCATTGCCGAGCAGGTTGGAGAACAGCTGCGCCAGGCGCGCGTGATCACCGTCGACCGGATGATCGAGCGCCAGTTCGGCCTCGATGGTCCGGTCGGGCCAGGTCAACCTCAACTCGTCGAGCACATCCGTCAGCGTGGGCTCCAGCAGCTTGCGCTCCCGGGCAAGCGCGATCCCGCCCCCGAGCCGTCCACGCGCGAAATCGAGCAGGTTGTCGATCAAGCCACCCATGCGTGCTGCGGAGGCAGCCATCATGCGCAGGATCCTGTCCGACCTTTCATCCTGCGGCTTCCGGCGTAGCAGGTTGATGCCGCTGCTGAAGCCGGCGAGAGGGTTGCGCAGGTCGTGTCCGAGGACAGCGATGAACTGCTCCCTCAGTTCAGCGGTCGCGTTCGCATCGAGAAGATTGCTTTCGGTCGTCGCGCGCCTGACGCGCTCGTCCTCCAGATCGTGCTCTGCCTTCAAGAGCTTGAAGCCGGCATCGACATGCATGGCGATCAGCTCTGAAAAGAGCTTGAAGGTGCCGACGGCGTTCCCGCTCTTCAAATCCGTGGGCCGGGGATCTATCGCACACAAGGTGCCGAAGAAGCTTCCGTCCGTAAGCGTGACCGGGACCGAGATATAGCTCTGGAAGCCATAGAGAGCGGGCGTGGGATGACTGCAGTAATCGGGATCTTCCGCGACATTGTCGATGACCACGACGGTGCGATGATCTCGGATTTCGTTGCAGATGGTGGTGGCGAGTTCGAGTTCGTCACCCGGCTTCAATCCAAAGCTGATCCTGTCCAGCACGTCGCAGGCAACCCACTGCTCCCGGGTCACGCGCGCAACGGCCGCAAAGCCCATGCCGGTCGTATTGCAGACGATCTCGAGGATCGCGGGAATTGCCGCGATGTTACGGACGACGTCGAGATCCTGGGCGATGTCTGGCTGCATTCAGGCATTCCTAGCAGGCAGATCCCGCTTCCGGAACAAGCTTTCCCGACGGGTCGATCACACGGATTCCATCCGCAGTTCATCGGCAACGACGATGTGGATGCCACCATCCTCGTCGCTCCCGTGGTCGCTCTGGATTCGCACACGTCGCGCGAGACTGCACAGCGCAAGGTGCCCCGAATTCAGGCTTCTTGGCTGCCCGGCCCAGATGTGAAGGTTCTTCAAGAACTTCGGGAACCGTCTGGCTGTCTACAGGTTATTGCTTCGACGGTGCCGGATAGGGCCTGCCACTAGGCGGTGCGCTCACCCCGGAAGCACTTGGAAATAGCCGCTCTAACCGTGAGCATTACAGAGCGGCGGCATACTTCCGGCACCTATCGCTTCCTCATCATTCGATCTGCAGCCATCAAGACTTTGTGGTCCCGGCGCATCTGCGATCATTCGCCAGATAATCTATAAGGCTGCGCCGCGCGGTTCTGTTAACCCACAGAGATTGACGGGCGTGGACCTTCGTTTGCGCAACCGAGAACGATCTCGCGCATTACCGTTCGATGAGCAGCACACGTCCGCCGAGCATTGTCTGGTTCAGGCAGGACCTGCGCATCGCAGATCAGGCGGCCTTTGCACGGGCCGCTGCCGACGGCCCGCTCGTCGCCGTCTACGTGCTGGACGATGAAAGCCCCGGTGACTGGCGGATCGGCGGGGCCCAGCGCTGGTGGCTGCATCATTCCCTTGCCTCGTTGTCCGCCTCGCTGAAGGCACTCGGTGGCCGCCTCGTATTGCGACGTGGCAGAGCCGCGGACGAACTCTTCCGACTGGCGCAGGAGGTCGGCGCCGCCCGGGTGCACTGCCTTGCCCATTACGAACCGTGGTGGCGCGCCGCAGAAGCCGAACTCGGGGAGCGGCTTGAACTTGTTCGGCATCAGGGCCGCTTGCTTGCCGACCCTGCAAGGGTGCGCACCGGCTCCGGAACACCGTTCCGCGTCTTCGCCCCGTTCTGGCGTGCCTTGCAGGCCATCATGCCGCCGGCACCACCCCTTCCGGCCCCCGCGGAGGTCTTGTGGCACCGGCAGGATCTCGCGGGAGACGATCTACGGGACTGGGATCTCCTGCCCACGAAGCCGGATTGGGCCACCGGCTTCAGGGAATGGGCGCCGGGCGAGGATGGGGCGCGATCCGCGCTCCACGTATTCGAAACGGGCATTGAGGATTATGGCGAGCGGCGTAACCTGCCGTCGACCGCCGGCACGTCACGTTTGTCGCCGCATCTGCATTTCGGCGAGATTTCCCCTTCGACGGTCTGGCACACGCTCGCCGAGGAACGGGGAGCGGGGCCATACCTCCGGGAACTGGCCTGGCGGGACTTCTGCTCGGCCCTCATCCTGCAATTCCCTGATTACGCAGACGCGGATGGACGCGCGACTTTGGAAGGCCTGCCCTGGCGGGATGGTCCCGAGGCGCAGGCCGACTTCATCGCCTGGACACGAGGCCGCACGGGCTATCCCATCGTCGACGCCGGCATGCGGCAGCTCTGGCACACCGGGTGGATGCACAATCGCGTGCGGATGATCACCGCGAGCTTCCTGGTCAAGCACCTCTTGATCGACTGGCGTCGCGGCCAAAGATGGTTCTGGGACTGCCTCGTCGACGCCGATTTCAGCCACAACAGCGTCAACTGGCAGTGGGTCGCCGGCACCGGCGTGGATTCCGCGCCGTTCTACCGGATCATGGCGCCACTCACGCAGTCCGCCAAGTTCAACGCGGCTGGCTATATCCGGCATTGGGTTCCCGAACTGGCGGAATTGGGGGACGATCAGATCCATGATCCGCATGGCACCCGCGCGGCACCGGCGGACTATCCCGCGGCATTGATCGGCCATCGTGAAGCGCGGGAGCGCGCACTGGCGGCCTCTGCAAGCACGCGCCGATAGCGGCGACGGTCATGGCCAAGCATCGCGCGAAAGCCGACCTGCCTTCCAAGCCATGCGAATGCTGCGGCCGGCCCATGGTGTGGCGCAAGAGCTGGCGCAGCAACTGGGAGCAGGTCCGTTATTGCTCGGACAAATGCCGAATGCGGAAGACGGCGGCACCTGCAGGGGCGCAGCGATGAAGTATCCGGTGACCCCGGATGGCCGCTACTTTGTCGTGCGCGGGCGCCTGTGGCGCATGTCCGATCCCGGATTGGGCGAGGAACGGCGCGGGCAGTTGGTCGGTGAGCTGATGGAGGCCAGGCGAGCCGTTCGCCATGCCAAGGCCGCCGATGACGCCGCACTGCTCTCGGAAGCCCGAGCGGCGGTCGATCGGGCCAAGACGGCGCTGGGCGAGAGGGGCCCCACCTGGTGGAACGACGGCTCCGCCGACCTCAATCGCAGCATGGTCCTCAAGACCATTTATGCCGGCTGGTACAAGGCACAGGCCGAAAACTCAGCCTGCGAAACGCCAGAGCACACCTGCTGACCAGAGCGCGACTTGGCCGCACGGGATGTCTCGTCCTAGGGGCCGGGCAAGGCCGCGACAGTTCTTGAGGGATATCAGGTTGCAGGCGATCGGCCGGAAAACAGCCAGGATCGACAAGAACCCGCACAAGCTGCACGTCCGCAATCGTACTCGTTAACGGTCCGCCAAAATCGAGGGGTGCATTGGACAACGTCAGGCGATATACAACCCCCGTTCTATCTTGGGTTGAGCACTCCGATGCACCCTAACCTCCTGATCGTTCTCTGGGCGTCCGCGCTTTTGGTGCTGGGTCTGATCTGGCTGGCCACGGCCGTACGCGAGCCGAACGACTAGTGCGATCGGTCGGGCTGACAAACGGTGTCACGGCGTCGACGTCCGCAATGTCCGGTCCGTTCAGTTGCCGAAGGCCAGGAAACCAGCGGCCGCCAGCGTGGTGATCCACAAGGCGGCAAGACCCAGAACCATTACCCTGGACCAAATGCGCTCGCGGCCCGGACCTTGCTCAGTCTCAGGTTCCGGTTTCATGGCTCTCGCGAAGGCGGGTCAGGACACGCTGTTCGTCCTGCCCGGTAAGCCGTGCGCCCGCCTCGTTGTGCTGGAAGAAGGAATCCGCAGGATGACTTCCGGACGATGGCGTGAAAGCATCGGTCGGGCCGCCCGCAACGCGGCTTGCCAGCAGAACCCGCCATGGGCGGCCCGGCGAAGCGCAGGTCACGGCTTCCGTGTTGGCCTCCGGGCTTTCCAGATTGACCTCCCGGCACACGCCACCGCCCTTCATCTCGACGGTGGACATCACCCGTAGTCGGCCCTGCTGGAGTTCCGCCGTGTCGCCGGAGGTCAGCTGGTACATCAGCGCCGAGGCCTCACCGGATTCGAGCGTTGCGAAGGGCCCGCTGACCTGAGGCCGCCATGGCTGCAGGACCACCAGCAGTGCAAGGGCACCGACGAAGGCGCCGACAGGCGCCCAGCCCAGGCCGCGGAGCCAGGCCCGCCACGGCTCGCCCTTCGGCCGCGCGGGTGGCGCCTTGGCAATCGGCCTTGCATCGCGGCCACGCGCCCGCGCAGCAAACGCAAGATCTTCATCGACCGGCCCCAGCCCTTCGATGGCGTAGACGGCCCGCACCAGCCGCCGGCTGCGCAAGAACACGACGAGGCGTCCCACAAGCGCTGCGTCCGTCATCATCGCGGCTTCGAGAGCGTGTGCGACCGATGCGTCCAGTTCACCATCGGCGTAGGCCATCAGGACTTCATCGCTCGGAATGAACTCATTCATCTGGCCCAACCCCTTCCGCCCTCGTCATCATGCCGCCTCTACCGCGCTGTTCAACCTTTTGCGCGCCCTTGCCAGCCGGCTCATCACCGTTCCGATCGGCACCCCCAGGACCTGGGCCGCCTCTCCATAGGAAAAGTCCTCTACGCAGACGAGAAGCAGAACCTCCCGCTGCTCGGCCGGGAGCGCGTCGATCGCCTTGCGAACATCGTCGAGGATCAGCTTGTCCATCGCGCGCTTCTCGCCCCATTCGCCGACAAGGTCGGTTCGCTCGTCCACGGGCTCGGGATAGCCCTCCGTCCTGCTGCGCCTTGCCCAGTCGATCCACTGATTGCGCAGGATGCGAAAGGCCCAGGCGTCGAAGCGAGTCCCCGGCACCCAGTCTTCGGCGTGAGCCCACACGCGCTCGCAGGTCGCCTGAACCAGATCATCGGCCGTGGCCGCGGAGCCGGTAAGGGTTCTCGCAAGCCGCCGAAGCCTCGGCAGCAGGGCTAAAAGTTCCGGTTCAACGCTCATCGTGATCTCGGCCGATGCCTAGTGAACGGAGGACAAAGCGCATTATTCCGTCACGCGCACGATTTTTTTGGAACCTCTCTAGACTGACTGAGCGTTACAATGCGGCGTGCAGTCGCCAAAGGTCGTCCTCATTATGCGTCGCTTTCAATTTGCGCTGAGCCTGACGGCGGCACTTCTGCTGTCGGTCAGCCCACTGCCGTATTTCGAAGGCGTCGGTTCCGGCGCCGCTTTCGCGCAGCAGGGCGGCAAGGGTGGTGGAGCCGGACGAGGAGGCGGCGGCCCTTCCTCAAGCCGAGGTGGCGGCGCTGGAGCAGGAGCCGGAGCGTCAAGGGGCGGGTCAGCGGCCGCCGGCGCACGAGGCGGGGCCATGGGCGGGGCGACAGGCGCATCGGCATCCTCGACAGGGCAAGCGAAGTCGGCCGCGGGCCACGCAAGGGCTAGCGCCGCCCAGGCAGCGGCAGCCGAGAGACGAAGCGCCGCACGTGCTGCGGCACAAGCTGCAGCGGAAGGCGATGCGGCCGCGCGTTCCGCAACGAAGGCTTCAGCGAAGAGCACCCCCGGCAAGGCTGCGGCGACCAAGGCCAAAGCGGTGAAAGCTGCAAACGAGAAGGCACGCGCCAGAAACGCGCAGCGCCAGCAGGCACGGGCCGAAGCTACGCGTCTATCCGGGCTCCCCGCCTCGGACACTCGCCAGCATCAGGCGCGCGAACTCGTCGCGTCCGGTTTGTCGGACACGCAAGTCGCGGCGCTGCGACGCCGCGGCTTCACGATTCAGGAGAGCGAGCAGCTTTCGTCCGGGAAACGTGTCGTGCGGCTGGGCGTGCCGCGTGGCCTTGCCCTCGAAAAGGCCCGGCAGCAGGTGGACGCGTTGGGAACGGGCATCAGCGCCGATCTGAACCACTACTATCGACCGGCCTTGCATGCGGAGCATGACGCCGCAAAGCCTTGCAGCGGTGCCTTGTGCGGTGCCGCCGACATGGTCGGGTGGGACAAAGCGGGCTATTCTTGCGGGCCCTCGCCGCGGGTCGGGATCATCGACACCGCACTCGACCTTGACGCGAAGGATCTTGCCGGGCGCCGGATCGAGGTTCTCCAGCCTGCAGGCCAGAAGCGCGGCTCTTCACCGGGCCATGGCACGACAATCGCATCCTTGCTGGGCACCCTGCTTCCTGACGCCCGATTTATCGCCATCGACGGCTTCACTGCGGGAGAAGACGGGCAGGACCGCACCGATGCCCTCTCGCTCGCGAAGGCCATAGACCGGCTGACCTCCCACGGCGTTGATGTGATCAATCTCAGCCTGTCAGGCCCGCCGAACCGCCTCGTGCAGGAGGCTGTTACGAGTGCGGTGGAGCGCGGCGTCATCATTGTTGCCGCGGCAGGGAATGACGGAGCTAAGGCGCCCCCATCCTACCCGGCAGCCTATGCCGATGTGCTTGCCGTGACCGCCGTCGACGCCGAAAAGAACCTCTACCGCCGCGCCAGCACTGGCGACTACATCGACCTCGCGGCGCCGGGTGTCGGCATCTTCGGTGAATCGAAGGCGGAAGGCCCGTCTCAGGGCACATCCCTGGCGACGCCTTTCGTCGCCGCCGCTGCGGCCGTCCTGAAGGCGTCCAACCCCGGCACCACGCCCCGGAATGCAGGAGCCCGGCTCAAGGCCGGCGCATTCGATCTCGGACCTGTCGGTTATGACGAATTTTACGGCTGGGGTTTGGTGCAGACGGCTGGCCTGTGCGCCGATCCGGGACTGATCGCCTCGCAGGGGGCACCTTCGAGCAGCGCAAGTGCCGGGAAACTGCCGGCCCTGGAAGGTCCAACCACTCTTGAGCAGGCCGGCGTTGCCTCCGCCACGGCTGCCGAGGTGTCCCCGGCAGCCGGACAGAAGTAGACGGGAGGGGCTGCCCCCTTCCGGTAGGTCAGCCTTCGATGATCGTGACGACGGTGTAGTTATCCGGCTTCACGATGACAATGCGGCCGTCGCTCAGAACGAAGTAACGATAGCCGCGATACTGCGGAACAATCGTCACGATTTCTGTCGGCAGCGAGAGAAGCTCCACCGTACGCGGCACGGAAACGCCGACCGAGACGTTGAAGTCGACGTTCACGCGCCTGACATCGCGGGTGACGATCTTCGAGCGGATCTCCGTGCGCTGGGTGCTGGACAGGTTGACCGACGTGGAGTTGCTGTCACGGCGGGTGCTGTCGGCACCTTCACGGGAGGAGCGATCCCGTTCGCCCTCGCCGGTCCGCTGACCGTCGCGGTTCGCGTCACGCTGGCCATCCGTGCTGCGCTCGCCGGCCGCACCTTCTCGTGCGGTACCGCTGCGGGGCTCGGACGCCGTGGACGAACCGGAACCCGACGCTGCGGGTTCACGAGCCTTGCCCGGCTCCGTTGCGGAACCGGCAGCAGAGCCCGACCCTGAGGCCGTGCCGGACGTGGCACCCGAGCCGGTGGCCGAACCTGTGGCCGAGCCGGAACCCGTGGCTGAGCCCGCACCCGCGGCGGAGCCGGAACCGGTCGCTGAACCCGAACCCGTGGCCGAGCCGCTGCTCGCCGGAGGAATCCGCTCGGAGCCGCCTGACGTCTGGGCGCCCGCTATGCCTGCGCTCGCGAGAAGCGCGGCCAGTGCGACAGTCGAAAACATGGAATTTTTCATTGCGTCACCTCCTGTACTTCCAGTGCGATTGTTCGGTGTGCGTCAGTCGATGATCTGAACGACCTTGCGGGTCTTCGGCTCGACGAGAACGGTACGGCCGTCGATGACCACGTAGCGGTAGTTCGAAGCCGACGGAACGCCCGTTACGGTGTGCAGCTCCACGGTCTCCGGAAGGACCGCGCCCACGCTCAGCCTTACATCGGCCGGCAGGGTAGCAGCAGTCGTCTTCTGCTTGACAACGTATTCGCGGATCTGGGTCTGCTCGACTGGCGACACGATCACGGTCTCGGCAAGTGCAGCAGTGGAAAAGAGGCCTGCGGCAGCGATGAGCAGAAGGGTCTTCTTCATAGTGATCTCCTTTTACGTCCCCCGCATCCAAGAACGAGCGTCGCGTTGCTTTATTCCCGGGCAATTGCGAAATCCGTAAGCAGCATGATCGAGAGAACGCACAGCCCTGCAGCAGTTCGGAGGTCGAAAAGCCCGCCGTCTGGCCTTCTGCGCCGGCGTGTGGGAAACAGCCGTCTCGCGAGAGGAAGACGATGAGCTGGGATGTTGTGAATTTCGCGGTCGGCGCTTTGACGCTGATCGCGGGGCCTGCGCTTGGCTACTGGGTCGCCGGAAAGACGCGCAATCCGAGGACCGGGCTTGTGGTCGGCCTTCTCGCAACGCCCAAGATCCTGCTGGTCTCCTTCCTCCTCTGGACCTTCACAGGCATCCCCGACTACTGGGGCTTCATCGCGGAGCGCTGAGAACCGGGATAAGCTTCGGGTAATCTGGAAGGTGTCGCAGGGTCAGGGGCGTTTTACTTCTTGGCGTCCCGTGATTCTCGACCTGCCGTAATTTTGACAGGCGCGTTCCGCACGGTGACCCGAACCTGATCTTTTTACGAGGCTTCCATGATCCCGGCCAAACATCTCCTGGCTACTTCCTTGATCCTCGCCGCAGGCGTGGTTTCAGCCCGTGCGGCCGAGGTCATCGTCCTGATCGATGGCATCGACACAGGGCGCGGCACCGTCGCGGTGGCGATGTGCGACAAGGGTCCGCTGGATGAGTGCCGGCAATTCTCAGGCAAGACGAAGGCTACTGCGGAGACCCTCGGCTACCATTTCAGCAAGATCCCTGCCGGGAAATACGCGTTCGTCGCCACGCAAGACATTAATGAGAGCGGAGAAAACGAGCGGAACATGCTGGGAATGCCCAAGGAGCCCTTTGCCGTCGGCAGCCCCGAGACCAGCCTGATGCCGCCTCCCACGCATGAAACCATCGCATCCGAGATCGTCGAGGGGCGCAGCAATGTCGTCCGCATGACCCTGCGGACGATGACAGGCAGCCAGAAGAAAAAGGGCGTGCCGGTCAAGACGGTCGAAGAAGTTCCGTTGATCCCGGTCGATGCGTCCGCCGTGCCGCTTCCGGTCGCCGGCGGCAAGAAGCAGCCGGCGCCTGTGCGATGACGTTGCCTTAGCGCCCTCCGGGGCGCCCTAGATCTCGTAGACGAACTCATCCATGGGATTGCGGCCGAAGCGCTCCATCTCGGCCAGGGTGCGCTTGTCCAGCACCTGCGCCAAAGCCTCACGCGCTTCAAGCATGAGCAGCCGCACCTTGCACTCGTCCTCGCTGACGCAATCCTGGCAGCGCGAGTAGAAGTTGCGGCTGACGCAGGGCACGGCCGCGAGTGGGCCATCGAGCGTGCGGATGATGTCGCCGACGATGATCTGGTCGGACGGACGCGCAAGCATGTAGCCGCCGCCGCGCCCGGGCTTGCTGGTCAGGAATTTGGCCTGCCGCAATTCATTGAGGATCGCGTCGAGAAACTTCTTGGGAATGCCGTGCCTGGCGGCGATGTCGGCGATCAGCGCGGGCTTGCCCTGCGGCATGCCCGCGAGATGGGCCATGGCCTTGAGGCCGTATTTTGCTTTGGCTGTCAGCATCGCTTCCTACGCAGCTAATGGATGGACCGCCGCGAGACAAGCTCCTTCCCGAATTGCGGGGCAGGCGCTGGCTAGAAGATGAAATTGACCGAGGTCAGCAGCCAGCAGCCACGCGCCCATTCCACCCGCGCTCCATCCCCGTTCTCGTTGATCGAGCTCGTCCGGAACACAGGCGTGCCGGGCGAGAGCTGCAGCAGCGCCGCCTCCTCGGCCGTTGCGAAGCCGCCGCTGATGAGCGTTTCGAGGCGCCTGTATTTCTGAACGCCGTGGGCGAGATACGCATCGGTGACGGACTGACGCCGCAGGTAAGCGGGCTCGAAATTCGGCAGCAGCCGGGCCGGAAACAGCTTCGTGCTGGTGTAGATCGGTTGCCCGTCGGCGCAGCGCAGCCGTGAAAGGCGGATGACCGCCGTGCCGGGTTCGATGCAGAGCTGCCGGGCAATCTCGAGGTCGGCCGGCTCCTCGGCAAGGTGCAGCGTGCGCGTGGTCAGCACCTTGCCGTCGGCCTTGAGGCTTTCGGAAAAGCGGCTTCCATCCCGCACCATCAGCGTGGAGGGAAGGCTTCGCACGAAGACGCCCACGCCCTTGCGTGAGGTCAGGTGCCCTTCCTGCTGCAATTGCAGGAAGGCACGGCGCAGGGTGACGCGGGTGACGCCAAGTTTCTCAGCGATATGCACTTCGCCCGGAAGCTGCGCGCCGGGTTGCAGGTAGCCATTATCGATCAGCGTCAGCACGTAGTCGTAGATCTGCTGCCAGATCGGCGCGTCCGCCCGAGGGCGAAACACAAGGCCCTCGAAGCCGGAGATTGCGCCGCCGCCCGTGGGCTGCAGCCGGGTGCTCTTGTTCACGACCTCTACTCCGCAGCTGCGGCGAAAGCGCCGCCCGTCTGCTCGACCAGTGAACGCCGAGCATACACGATCTGGCCTGCGACCATTGTGAGGACGACCTGCGGATGCGCCGGATCGGATGCATCGACCAGCAGCAAATCGGCGCGGCGGCCGGGCTCCAGCACGCCCCGATCCGTCAATCCCGCCGCTTCCGCGGGATTGCGAGACACCAATGGCCAGGCCTCGGCCAACCCGCCGGGCATCTCCGCCGCCAGCTTGAAGGCCGCGTGCAGAGGCGAAGGATAATGGTAATCGCTGGTCAGCACGGTGCAGAGGCCCTGCCGCACGGCCTGCGTGGCATCCAGCGCGCCATTGTGGCTGCCGCCGCGCACCACATTCGGTGCGCCGAGGATGACGTGTTCGCCGGCACTGCGCGCCTCCGCCGCCGTCTCCAGGTTCATCGGGAACTCCGAGGAGGTTGCGCCCAGCGCGCGAAAACGCTGCCGTTCCTCGGGCGAGCATTCGTCATGGGCGAGCAGCACATTGCCCCGTTCGGTCGCGCGAGCGGCCATGGTCGCAACCGCGGCATCCACTTCCTCGCGGCGGCTCCAGACGCGCTCGAGCAGGGCCATGTAGTCCTCGCGGGACAGGCCGGACCGCTCTGCCATCTGCCCGATCTTGCGGGCGATATGGCCCTTCAGGACCGAGCCGGTCGTATGATCGTTGAAGGCCAGGATGGGCCGTGGCTCGGCATCGAGCCAGCCCGTCACCTCCTCCATCGCATCCAGCGCGAACGTCTCCCAGCGGATGTGGAGGCGCGTGTCGCAACCCAGCCGGGGGCGCAGGCGCGTCAGTTCTTCCAGCAGCCGCCGAGCCGCCTCGACGGAGCGCAGCCCCGGCTCCCAGGACACCGTCACGCCATGGAAGGCGGTGGTGATGCCGTTGGCCAGCATCTGCCGATCGGTGTCCAGCAGGGCCATGGCCGTGTCGAAGCGCACGCCCGGCCGGGGCATGATCTGGCGCTCGAAAGCATCCCCATGCACGTCCACGATCCCCGGCAGCACCGACAAACCGGCGGCATCGATCACCGATGCGGCGATGTCCTGCACGTCCGCTGCTACCTGCGCACCGGTGATCGCGATGTCGCGCTGTTGTCCGTCAGCGCCCACCGCGCCCCTGATGATCCAGCTCATGCATGCCCCCTCTTACGTTGTGGTCCTCAGGGGGCTCCTTAAGCCCGGCTGATGTCACGCACGCGTCACTTGCTGTCTATACAGAAAAGCAGGTCACAAGGTTCCTGTCTATACAGCAAAGGCTGACAGATGATCCGCACACTCGCTTCGGCGCTCGCCATTTCGCTCACCATGCTCCTTCCCGCCGCAGCCGAGCCCGTGCGGTTCGCCGTGACCGACGTGGAAGGCCTCGAAGCTCTCCAGCAGGAGTTCGGCGGCTTCCAGAAGTCGCTCCGGGAGATCACCGGCCTCGACATCCAGCTCATCCCCGTCAGCTCGCGCACCGCGGCCGTCGAAGCGATGAACTCGGGGCAGGTGGAACTGGTCCTCACCGGCCCGGCCGAATACGTCATCATGAAAGAGCTGAGCCAGCCGCGCATCGTGGTGGCCTGGCAGCGCCCGGACTACTTCGCTCAGATCGCCGTGCTGGCGAACGGGCCGATCAAGTCGCTGGACGACATGAAGGGCAAGAAGATCGCCTTCGGCTCCGTGGGCTCGACCTCGCAGCATCTCGGACCGGCGCAGGCCCTGGCCGATCACGGCCTGAACTATGACAAGGACTACCAGTCCGTCATCATCTCCCGGAACGTTGCCGCCGAGGCCCTCATCCGCGGCGACATCGCCGCCATCGGACTGAACTTCGGCCACCTCAACTCGATCCGCGCCGCGTTCCCCGATGCGGGCTTCACCGTGCTGGCCCGCGGCCGCGACCTGCCCAACGACATCCTCGTTGCCCGCAAGGACATCCCCGAAGAGGTCTTCACCAAGGTGCGCGACGCCTTCGTGAAGCATGGCCCGGACCTGATGAAGTCCGTGCTGACGGGCGACGACAACAAGAAGTTCAAGGGCGGCGTGTTCCTGACCGACATCAAGGACAGCGACTACGACTATGTCCGCTCGATGTACCGCACCATCGGCGTCGACACCTTCAACAAGTTCATGGACTGACGCGACCCGCCGGGCGGCGGCAAATCTGCCCGGCACCGCGCCTTCGGACCCATTCGCGAGACCGCACCGGCACATGCAAGACATCATCCGCACACGCGACCTCGCGAAGAGCTACGCCAATGGCCATCCCGTTTTCAGCGGGGTGGCAATCGACATTCGCTCCGACGAGCGCGTCGCACTGATCGGTTCCAACGGGGCAGGCAAGTCCACGCTGCTGAAATGCCTGATCGGCCTGCTGCCCTCCAGCACGGGCGAAATCGCCACGCTTGGCGAGACCTTCACCGCCACCCCCACGGCCGCGCAGCTCAACCGCCTGCGGCGTCAGATCGGCTTCGTGTTCCAGAACCACGGGCTGGTGAGCCGCCAGTCGGTGCTCACCAATGTCATCCAGGGCAAGCTCGGGCTTCCCGGCAGCTGGCGCGCATGGCATCATTCCACCGCCCGCCGCCAGTGGCGCGAGGAGGCGATGGATGTGCTCTCGGAGGTGCGGCTGGCTGACAAGGCCGCCTCGCGCGCCGACCAGCTGTCCGGCGGCCAAGCTCAGCGCGTTGCCATCGCCCGCGCCCTGATCCGCAAGCCCAAGCTCCTCATCGCCGACGAGCCCGCCGCCAGCCTCGACCCGGCGACGGGTCGCGACGTCATGCAGATCTTCTCCGATCTGGCGCACGAGCACGGCATCACGCTGGTCTACACCACGCACGATATGGACCACGCGCTGAACTATTCAGACCGCGTCATCGCGCTGAAATCCGGCGGGGTGTTCTTCGACCAGCCCACCTCAACGCTCACGCGGGACGATCTGCGCCATGTCTTCCATAGCTGAGCGCCTGCCGCCCTCGCGGCTGCCCCGCATCTCGCCGATCACCTTCACGCTGACGGTGGCGGCGGTGGCGCTCGTCATCGCCAGCATCGGCGAAGTTGCGCCCACGCCGGCACAGCTCGTCGACGGCGCACCTCGCATGGGCAACCTGCTCTCGCGCATGCTCCCGCCGAGCACTGATCCGGCCTTCCTCAGCCGCATGGGCTGGCGCATCGTCGAGACCTTCCAGATCGCACTGGTCGGCACCGTGTTCGGCGTCCTTCTCAGCCTGCCCTTCGCATGGATGTCCGCCAAGGGCATCACCCCCATCGGGCCCTTCCGGCACCTCTTCAAGGCCACCATCTCGCTGTTCCGCACCGTGCCCGATCTTGTCTGGGCGCTGCTCTTCGTCTCCACCCTCGGTCTCGGCGCGGTGGCCGGCACGATGACCATCGTGGTCGACACCATCGGCTTTTGCGGGCGGTTCTTCGGCGAGGCGATGGAGAACGCCGACAAGAAGTCCCAGGAGGCCCTGCGAGCCATCGGAGCCAGCCGGTTCTCTGTCCTGCTCGGCGCCGTCGTCCCTGACGCCATGCCGTCCATGATCAACACCAGCCTGTTCGCACTGGAAAAAGCGGTGCGATCCTCTGTGGTGCTCGGACTTGTCGGTGCGGGCGGCATCGGGCAGGAACTGAAGGTCGCGTTCGACCTGTTCCAGTACCGCAATGCCTCGGCCATCATCCTGGCCATCTTCCTGATCGTACTGGCGATGGAATTCGTTTCGGATCGCTTACGCGCGCGGTTCCAGTAGCCCTCTGCTCCGGCGCCCTGCGGGCCGGCTAGTTCAGTAAACAAATTGTCGCGCGCCTGGGATGCCATCTACCAGCGCGGCGACTCTTCTGCTACCAAAGTCGTAGCGGGGCTGAGGGGTACCTGCTCGGGCCAGCACTCCCAGAACTCGCTGGTCCGGTTCTCGTTCGTAGGTCCGGGAACGAGGGGCTGCTGCGAATCCAAGGGCGTGGCAGCCCCGCCTCGGCGGGTTGATCGGTCGGTATAGGTGCCTTGCAGGGGCACGTTTGGGATTGCTTCCGGCAGGCAGATGAAGCGCGGGCCTTCAGGCGCCACCTGCCCCCCGAGTCGTACAATTGTGTACCTGCCTGCTTCACCCGGAACCTACGGTTCATCAATCGGCTTACAGGCTTGGGCTCACGATCTCATCGATCGCAGCCGCACGCTCTCATAATAAGGCCGCCACATGCGCGTTCAGTCCTTCGCCGACGGGTATGCTTTGTCCAGTGCCGCGCCGCCAATCCTTTGCTTCTCGCATCTACGTTGGAATTTTGTCTATCAAAGGCCCCAACATCTTCTTGGTCGTGCTGCGCGGACTCGTACCGTCTACTTCTTCGAGGAGCCAGTGCATGCCGAGGTCGAGCAGCCCCGCTTGGACCTGTCGAGGCAACCGGAGGGCGTCGTCGTCGCCGTGCCTGTTCTTCCCAATGGGATGAACGGCCCTCAGGCCATCGAGGCGCAGCGTGACCTCGTCGACGACCTGGTGGAAAGCCTGCCGCACCGCCAATGGGTGCACTGGTACTACACACCGATGGCGCTTTCGTTCTCGCGGCACCTGAGCCCCGGTCTGTGCATCTACGACAATATGGATGAACTGTCGGCTTTTCGCGGCGCCCCACCCCGGATGGTGGCGCTCGAGCGGGAATTGCTTCGCCGTGCGGACATCGTCTTCACCGGAGGGCAGAGCCTCTTCGAGGCCAAGAAGGATCGGCATCCCAACGTCCACGCCTTTCCGAGCAGCATCGATGCCGGTCACTTCCACCAGGCGCGTGGCAAAGCCCTGGACGAGCCGGAGGATCAGGCCGCCATTCCTCATCCCCGGCTCGGTTTCTTCGGCGTCATCGACGAGCGGATGGACGTGGACCTCGTCGGCCGCATGGCCGATCTCAGGCCCGATTGGCAGTTCGTGATGATCGGGCCCGTCGTGAAGATCGACCCCGCCGCGCTGCCTCAGCGTCCGAACCTGCACTGGCTTGGCGGCAAGAGCTATCAGGAGCTGCCGGCTTATCTGTCGGGGTGGGATGCCGGCATCATGCCGTTCGCGATCAACGAATCCACCCGCTTCATCAGCCCGACAAAGACCCCGGAATTCCTCGCCGCAGGTCTCCCGGTCGTGTCCACCCCGATCCGGGACGTCATTCGGCCCTATGGAGATCTTGAGCTTGTCGAGATCGCTGCGGACGCCGAGACCTTCGTGCAGAAGGCGGAGGAGGCTATCGCCCGGGCCGGAGAGCCGTGGCTCGCACGTGTCGACGAGCACCTCGCCACGATGTCGTGGGACATGACATGGCAGAGCATGGACCAGTTGATGGCCAGTACGTCCCGGCGGCCGGCCATCACGGATCTGCCCGATGTGGCGGAGGCGATCCATGTTTGACTGGCTCATCGTCGGCGCCGGCTTTGCCGGCAGCGTGCTGGCGGAACGTCTCGCCACGGAACGCGGGGACAAGGTGCTCGTCATCGACCGCCGCCCGCATATCGGCGGCAACGCCTATGACCGTTACGACGATGCCGGCATCCTGATGCACCAGTACGGCCCGCACATCTTCCACACGAATTCGCGTCAGATTTTTGAACACCTCTCCCAATTCACTGAGTGGCGCCCGTACGAGCACAAGGTGCTGGCGGAGGTGGACGGAGTTCTTGTCCCGATCCCGATCAACCTGGACACGGTGAACACGCTCTACGGGCTGGACCTCACCTCCGAGGAACTGGAAGCGTGGTTTGCCGAGCGCGCGGAGCCGGTCGATGAGATCCGCACCTCCGAGGACGTGGTGGTCAGCAAGGTAGGGCGCGAACTCTACGAGAAATTCTTCCGCGGCTATACGCGCAAGCAATGGGGCGTCGACCCATCCGAACTCGACAAATCGGTCACGGCTCGCGTTCCCACCCGCACCAACAGGGATGACCGCTACTTCGGCGACGAGTTCCAGGTGATGCCGCTTCATGGCTACACCCGCATGTTCGAGAACATGCTCAACCACCCGAACATCAAGGTGATGCTGCAGACGGACTTCGCGGAGATCCGGGACGAGATCGCCTATGACCGCCTGATCTTCACGGGGCCCATCGACGAGTTCTTCGACTTCCGGTTCGGCAAGCTGCCCTACCGTTCACTGAGCTTCGACCACCAGACGCTCGACACCGAATGGCACCAGCCCGTTGCAGTCGTGAACTACCCGCAGACGCAGGACTACACGCGCGTCACCGAGTACAAGCACCTGACGGGCCAGCAGAGCGCGCGGACAACCCTGACCTACGAATATCCCGCCGATGTCGGCGATCCGTATTACCCGATCCCCCGGCCGGAGAACGCCGAACTGTTCAAGAAGTACGAGGCCCTTGCCAAGGAAACGCCCGATGTCTGGTTTGTCGGGCGGCTCGCCACCTACCGCTACTACAACATGGATCAGGTTGTCGGTCAGGCGCTCGCCACCTTCAGGCGCATCGAGGAAGCCCATCCCAAGACCCCGGCAGTTGCCGTGAACGGCGCAGCACCGCGGCTCGGGGTGGGTTGAGCATCATGGACCCGCTTACCCGGGGCAGCTTGCCCGAGGTTTGGGGCGGGGTTGAATGCACGATCGTGCGCCTGCGAAACCGCTGGCGCGACCAATCGGTCGAAACCGGGCATCGCGAGCGGCTGGACGATCTTGACCTGATCGCCGCACTCGGGATTCGCACCCTGCGCTATCCAGTGCTGTGGGAGACGGTGTCGCCCCACTCGCCCGATCATGCCGACTGGTCGTGGCATGACCGCCGGCTGGCAAGGCTGCGGGATCTGCGCATCCAGCCGATCGCCGGCCTTCTGCACCACGGCAGCGGTCCCGCCTATACGGACCTGCTCGATCGCGAGTTGCCGGAGAAGCTGGCGAAACATGCCGAGGCTGTCGCCCGCCGCTATCCGTGGATCGAGAGCTTCACGCCCGTCAACGAACCGCTGACCACTGCACGCTTCAGCGGGCTTTACGGCCACTGGTACCCGCATCATCGCAGCGTGCCGAGCCTGCTGCGCGCGCTGGTCAACCAATGCCGCGCCGTCGTCCTTTCGATGCAGGCTATCCGCCGCGTGACACCGGGTGCGCGGCTCGTACAGACCGAGGATCTGGGCAAGGCGTTCAGCACGCCCTTGCTCAGCTATCAGGCCGACTACGAGAATGCGCGGCGATGGCTGACCTTCGATCTTCTCACCGGCCGCCTCACACGCGGCCATGAGCTCTATGACCATCTTGTCGAAAACGGAATTCGCGAGGACGAGCTGTCGTTCTTCGCGGACCGGCCATGTCCGCCGGACGTGCTCGGCATCAACCACTACCTGACGAGCGAACGGTTTCTCGAGCATCGGCGGGATCGACTTCAGGGCCACCGAACCGGATCGAACGGCCGCCACCGCTATGCCGATCTCGAAGCCGTGCGCGCGGACCTGCCAGCGGGCAGCACGGGGCCCGAAGCGCGCCTCATCGAGGCTTGGGATCGCTACCGCTTGCCGGTTGCCGTTACCGAGGTGCACCACGGCTGCAGCCGCGACGAGCAACTGCGCTGGATGGACGAGGTCTGGAACGCGGCATTGGCCTCTCGCCAGCGCGGCGCCGACATCCGCGCCGTCACGGTCTGGGCCCTGTTCGGCGCCATGGACTGGAACAGCCTGCTCACCCGCCGCCACGGGCACTACGAGGTCGGCGCCTTCGACACGCGGAGCGCACCGCCCCGGATAACTGCCCTTGGCCGTGCGACGAAGCAGCTGGTGCAAAACGGCCGCATGGAACATCCCGTGCTCGATACCCCCGGATGGTGGCGGCGCGACGAGAGGCTCTACCGGCCCACCAGCTCCAAGGTGATCAGCCTGCGGACGCCTCGGCGCAAACTGCTGCTGGTCGGCGCGCCGGGCGTGCTGCGGGAAGGCGTCCTGAAGACCGCAAGGCACCGTGGGCTGGCCTGTGCGACAGCCGATGACGGCAGTCCTGACATCTTGGCGATGATCGAGCGTCACAGACCCTGGGCCGTGGTCCACACGGGCGGGAGCGAGGGCGGGGGGGCGGATCTCTCCGCCCTGGCGTCGGCGTGTGGAACGGCTGGCGTACCCTTGTTGACGTTCGGCGCCGATCCTTCGGAGGCTGCGCCAGATGCGGGTCGCCTCCCCGCTGGCGGTGTTCTCGCCATACGTCGAGGACCGCTCTTTGCGCCTTGGGAGGTGGATGACCTCATCTTCCCGCTTTTGGACAAGCTTGCCCTCGGGCGTCCGTTTTCTGCCCGTCAGATGCCGGACACAGCACCGAGCTATGTACCAGACCTGGTTCATGCGGCGCTCGATCTGCTCATCGACGGGGAGCGTGGCACCTGGCAGCTCACGAACGGGGGTGCGGTTTCGCACTGGGCGATCGCCCGCCGTCTTGCCGCACTTGGCGGCTATGACCCTCACCTCGTTCAGGCGGAAGCGGCAGCAGGCGTGGACAGCAGGCGGAGACCGGCTTCAGGGCACTGCGCGCTCATGCCAAGTCTCGACAGCGCATTGGGCCGCTACATCAGCGAATGCGAGGCGCCGGTACATCGGCCGGATGTCATCGCCGCAGAGTGAGCCGCAGAGCTCACCTCCAAAAGAAGCAGGGCAGGAAACCTCGGAGACAGTCTGAGACGGAGGCCAGAAATGGCGGAACCCTTATTTCAGAGTTTTCTGCTCGCGGGCTTCGAGTGTTCTTCGCACCGCCGTGCCGACGGGCGCAGGCTCGATCTGCTGTCGGCGACAGGACATGATCGTTGGGCCGCGTCGGACTACCGGCACATCTCGGAACTTGGGCTGAGAACCGCGCGCGACGGCCTTCGCTGGCACCTCGTCGAGAGAATACCCGGACATTACGACTGGTCGAGCTTCCTGCCGATGCTGGACGCGGCCGAAGAGGCCGGCGTGCAGGTCATCTGGGATCTTTGTCACTATGGCTGGCCGGACGACATCGACTTCTGGTCGCCGGCCTTCGTGGACCGCTTCGCCCGTTTTGCCGCGGCTGCCGCCGGCCTGGTGCGCGACCGTTCCGGGCGCCCCGCGTGGTACTGCCCCATCAATGAGATTTCGTTCTGGGCATGGGCCGGAGGAGACCAGGGCCGCATCAATCCCTGCGCCTTCGGACGCGGCGCAGAGGTCAAGCGCCAGCTTGTGCGCGCCTGGATCGCGGCGGTCGATGCGATACGGGAGGTCGATCCCTCTGCGCGCTTCACCAGCGCCGAGCCGCTGATCCACGTGACGAGCGGATCGCAGGACCCGCAGCACATCTACCAGGCCGAAGAGTACAGGCTGTTCCAGTACGAAGCGCTGGACATGGTGACCGGGCGGCGGGAGCCCGAACTTGGCGGGCGGCCGGACTGCCTCAACCTGCTCGGCCTGAACTTCTATCCGGATAACCAATGGTACTTCGATGGCCCGCCCATCCCGCTGGGACATCATGCCTACCGGCCGCTGGGCGACATGATCGCGGATGCGGCCCGTCGTTTCGGCGTTCCCGTCTTCCTTGCGGAGACGGGGGCGGAAGGCTCGGCCCGCGCCTCCTGGCTGCATTATGTGCTGGAGGAGGTGGCCCATGCAGTGGAGGCTGGAGTGCCCGTGGAGGGCGTGTGTCTTTATCCGGTGCTCGACTATCCGGGATGGGACAATGACCGGATGTGCCAGGTTGGGCTTCTTTCCACGGCAGATGCCGAGGGCCGGCGCGATGTCCATGGCCGCCTGCTTCGCGAGATGGAACGTCAGGTGCCGGGCCTGAAGCAGCAGCGCGACGCCGCCCGACGGCACTTCGCACATGAGGGCGCCCGGTCTTGAAACGCGTCTTCCGGCGGCCGCCGACGTCCGACGCGCAGGCGCGCGTGGACATCACCTCGGCCCCACCGCCCTTCCTGGAAGGTGCGTGGCCGTTCATCGTCCACTACCTGCATGGGCGGACCCTGCAGTTCGGGGCTTTGGCAGCCATGGTGGTCTGTGCCGCCGGCTGCGCGGTCGGCGTCCAGTACGTCATCAAGCTTCTCGTCGACGCGATGGCCGGCCCGCGCGATGCCGGTCTGGTCTGGATGCCGCTCGGCATTTTCATCACGCTGATCGCGGTCGAAAGCGTTCTCTGGCGGCTCAGCGGCTGGCTTGGTTGCCACGCCACGGTCGGTGCGGGCGTGGACATGCGGCTCGACCTGTTCGGTTACCTCAATGGCCAGCCCATGCGCTACTTCGCGGAGAACCTGGCCGGTTCGCTCGGCCACCGCATTACGTCGACGGCTGGCAATTTCGGCGCCCTCGTGAACACCGTGGTCTGGCGCATCCTGCCGCCGTGCGTGGATTTCGTCGGCGCGATCATCGTCTTCTCCATCGTGGACTGGCGGATGATGCTCGCCCTGGCCGGCTCGGTCATCGTCATCACGACCGGGCTCATCTTCTTCGGCGAGCGGGGGCGGCCCCTTCACCGCGCCTATGCCTCGGAGGCCAACCGCGCGGGTGGAGACCTCATCGACGTCATCACCAATATGTGGGCGGTCAAGTCGTTCTCGGCGCGGCAGCGTGAGGTGGAACGCCTCGGCCGGCACTTCGAGGTGGAGGCGGCGGCCCAGCGCAAGAGCTGGATGTACACGGAGAAGGCCCGTCTTCTCCACGATATCGCCCTCTGGTTCATGGCCGGCGCCATGCTCGGATGGGCGGTATGGCTGTGGACGCAGGGGGGCATCACGGCTGGCGACGTCATCGTGGTGAGCACGCTCACCTTCCGCATCCTGCATGGCTCCCGCGACATGGCTCTGTCGCTGGTGGACATGGTCCAGCAGTTTGGCTTCGTGGAGGACACGCTCCGCGTCATAGGACAGCCGCAGACGGTGTCCGACGCGCCCGGTGCCGTGCCGATGCGACCGGGCAGCGGTCGCATCGAATTCCGGGATGTAAGCTTTGGGTACGGAGCCGGTGCGGACGCTGTGCGCGGCATCAACCTCGTCATTCCGGCGGGGCAGAAGGTTGGCATCGTCGGACCGTCGGGTGCCGGCAAGTCAACCCTCATCCAGCTGCTGCAGCGCCTCTACGATGTCGGCTCCGGTGAAATCCTCATCGACGGGCAGCCGATCCGGTCCGTGAAGCAGGACAGCCTCAGGTCGGCGCTGGCCGTGGTGCCGCAGGAGATCCTGCTGTTCCACCGCCCGCTGATGGAGAACATTCTCTTCGCGCGCCCGGAGGCAACGGACGAAGAGGTGTTCGCAGCCGCCCGCGCTGCCCATTGCGACCGTTTCATCCGCCGCCTGTCCCACGGCTACGATACGGTGGTGGGAGAGCGGGGATCGAAGCTTTCCGGAGGGCAGCGGCAGCGGATCGGCATTGCCCGCGCATTTCTCAAGGCGGCACCCATCACCATCCTGGACGAGGCGACCTCTGCCCTCGACACGGAATCGGAAATGGAGATCCAGCGCACCCTGGTCCGCCTGATGCGCGGACGCACCGTGATCGCCGTGGCTCATCGGCTGTCCACGCTCACCGCGTTCGACCGCATCCTCGTGGTCGCGGACGGGCGCATCGTAGAGGACGGCTCGATTCAGGAACTGCGCCGCCGGGGCGGATTGTTCGAGCGCATGTGGCGTCTGCAGGCCGAAGGCCTCGATCACGAGCCCGAACCCCAGCCCGCCGAGGAAGCGATCCGGCCGCTGGAGCTCCATCCCGGATAGTTCTACGGAAGCGCGATCAGTTCGCGGATCTTCAGCGCCAGCGCGTCGAGGACGAAGGGCTTGGTCACCATCATCGTTCCCTCGTCCTCCATGCGGTTGCTCTGGATGGCGTGCTCGGCATAGCCCGTGACGAACAGGATCTTGAGACCCGGCCGCTGCTCCCTCGCCGCCTCGGCCAGTTGCCGGCCGTTCATGCCCGGCAAACCGATATCCGTGATCATGAGGTCGAGCCGCGCATTCGAAGCCAGCACCGGCATCGCGCCGGCCCCGTCCCCAACCTCGATGCAGGCATAGCCAAGCTCGCGAAGCACCTCTGCGATAAGCAGCCGCACCGACGGATCGTCCTCGACCAGGAGAACCGTTTCGCCCGAGCCCCGGACAAGATCGACCACTTCCGTCGAGATCCCGGCAGGCAGGTCTCCCTCATAGAGCGGCAGGTAGATGGCAACGCTCGTGCCTTCTCCGACCCTGCTCTCGATCGTGACGTGACCCCGGGACTGCTTCGCGAAGCCATAGATCATGGACAGGCCGAGGCCTGTGCCCTGCCCGATCGGCTTGGTGGTGAAGAACGGCTCGAACACCTTCGCCAGGACCTCGGCCGGGATGCCCGTGCCGCTATCCCGCACCTCGACCACCACGTATTCGCCCGGCGCGATCTCTTCGGTGCCGGAGCGTTCGACAGCCGCCAGCGAGGTGTTGCGCGTGGTGATCGTCAGTTCGCCGCCGTCCGGCATTGCGTCGCGTGCGTTGATCGCAAGATTGAGGACGGCATTCTCCAGCTGGTGGGCATCGGTGACCACGGAGCCGAGCCCTTCTCCCAGGACTATCGACAGCCGCACCTGCTCGCCCAAGGTCCGGCGCAGCAATTCCTCCATGCCGCCCATCAGCTGGTTGAGGTTGAGCGCCTTCGGATCGAGCGGCTGGCGGCGGGCGAAGGCCAGCAGTCTGTGCGTCAGCGCGGCAGCGCGATTGGCAGAGACAATGGCCGCATCCATGAAGCGCTGGATGTCCTCGAAGCGATTGGCCGCAATGCGCCGCTTCAGAACCTCCATCGAACCGATGATGCCCGTGAGGAGATTGTTGAAGTCGTGCGCGATCCCGCCCGTCAGCTGACCGATCGCCTCCATCTTCTGGGACTGGCGCAAGGCATCCTCGGCTTCCCGCAGGGCCTTCGCAGCTTGTCGTTCGGAGGTCACGTCGCGTCCGACAGCCTGGAACAGGCCCCCATCGGAAACGGCGCTCCACGCGATCCACCGGCTGCCCTGCTTCAGGGTCGTGAGCCGCAGTTCGAAGAGTTGCGGCGCGGTGCTGGCCGACAGGCTGGCAAGTGCCGCCTGCAGGAGCGGCTGGTCCTCCGGCACCAGGAAATCCGCAAGGTTCGCGCTGATCAGCACGTCCTCACTCCAGCCGAACAAGCGTGTCCACGCCGGATTGACGGCATTGATCCTGCCGTCGAGTTGCGCCACGAGCATCACATCGGACGAGAGCCGCCACATCCGATCACGGTCCGCGGTGCGCTCGGCAACCTTGCGCTCCAATGTCTGGTTCAGTGTCCTGAGGGCGTCCTCGGCTGCGCGGCGCTCGTTCACGTCACGCAGGATCGCGGTGACGAACACCCGCTGCTCGCTTTGCCAGCGCGACGCCGAAACCTCGACATAGGACGGTGAGCCGTCCTTGCGCCGCGCCACCAGCTCGACGGCCCGGGGCAGGTCTGTGCCGTCAAGGACTGGCTGCCAGATGCCATTCCACTCACCTGCGTCGGCGAACAGGAGGCAGGCGGACTGGCCAACCAGCTCGTGCTGTGCGTAGCCGAATTCCCGCGCCGCAGCCGGATTCGCCAGCTGGATCACGCCGTCCGCATCCACGGTCAGAACCGCGTCGGGCGCGCTGTCCACCACGGCGTCATAGCGGGCCTTTTGGCGTGTCCGCAGCACCAGCTCGCGTTCGGTCGAGACCGTGACATCGGCGATCTGCACCAGGCAGCAGTCGAAAGGCTGCCCCCCGAGGGGCCGAACCGAGACATTGAAGATCAGGGTTCGCCCGGTCCTGGTCTTCAGGGGCAGCATGCCGGGATGCAGCGAATGGGTCAGCACGCTCGACGCGCCGGCGGACACGGCCTGCTGCACGGCGGAGTTCAGGCGCGCCAACGGCGCTTCGGGAAACAGTTCGGCGAGGGTCCTGCCGACCGCGGCCTCGGCGGGTATGGCACTCGCGGCGGCGATCCAGCCGTTCCAGTGCACGATGCGGTCGTCGCGTCCGAGGAGGATCAGCCCTGTGTCGAGTGCGTCGAGAACGACCGATGGCCGCTGCAGGTCAGGTCCGCACATCGGTCCGCGTCTCAAGGCCTCCCGCACGCTCGATCAGTTCGCCGAGCAGCGTCTTCAGGGCGGTCAGCGACGGCATGTCCATCAGCATGGCGATGTAGCCGCGGATGTCGCGCTTACGCATGGCGAAGTTGATGTACAGGAACAGCACTACATCCTCGCCATCGGCCGAAGACTGGAGCCCGAAAAGCTGCTCGCTCTCGCCGCGAAGGATTTCAGGCAGGGACATCTTCAGGCTGCGCTGGAGCATGTTCGCCATGGTGGCGAGACAGCCGTTGAGGATCACATTGCCGGTTTCGGCCAGTGCCTCCTGTTCGAGTTCGATGATGTCCTCGAGCGGAAGTTCGCCGCCGGTCACGGCGCGCACCAGTTCCAGGCTCTTCGTTTCCGGGAAGATCAGCAGCGCCCGGCCCTTGATGTCCCCCTCGAAGAGCTGATGCACCGCCACCAGCTTCTTGGACTCGCGCTCACCGAGGATCTTGACGGCCTGGTCGCGGCTGACAAGCGCCACGTTCGGCACCGACAGAAGCACCTGCTCGCCGACCATTTCGCGCAGGCTGGCCGCGGCACCGCTGACGCCGATATTGACCAGCTCGGTCAGGGCATCGAGCTCGAGGTCATTCAAGACGGACATAGAAGGTTGGGTCACTGATGGCCCGTCTTCGTCCGCATCACGCTGGCTTCGAGAAAGTCGTTCAGCGCCTGCGCCGTCAGAGGCTTGGACAAGAAGCTCGCACCCGCTTCTCGTGCACGATTGACGATCTCGACCTGATGGTTGGCCGAGATGACAGCCACCGGAAGCTCGGGATAAAGCGCCAGCAGTTCGGCGGCGAGGGTCAGGCCATCGCGCCCCGGCATGTTGAAGTCCAGCAACGCCACGTCGATCGGTGATCGACGGGCAAGTTCCAGGGCCTCGTCGGCGTTCGCGGCCTCTATCCTGATCCAGTCGGGGTGGCTGGCATTCAGCGCCTTGGCCACGGACATGCGGGCCAGCTTGCTGTCGTCGACAATAAGAACCTTGATGCTCATGCAGTACTCGTATCCCCGCGAAGCGCCGGAGACATAGCGTTTTTTCATCCTGCAGCGGAATCGCTAAGGGCGCGTTGCGGATGCCTTCATCGTGTCATCAATGAACCTTTGCAGCCATTCGCCGCGCGGTGGTCCGAGGGTCTGCGCCTTCGAGGCCAGCAGCACCTGGATGACGGCTGTGTGAGCCCTGTCGCACAGGCGCCAGTCCACGACCGCGCCAGGCAGGGAGAGCAGGTGCCTGAGCAGGGCCTCGGCGTCCTCGGCACCACAGCTGCCTTCCATCTCGATGGTGCCGTGGTCTGTTGCCCGCACGCTCATCGCAGCAATTCCTCAAGATCGAGCACAAGCATCACCCGACCGTCGCCGAGAAGAGTTGTGCCGCCGATGCCTGGCATACCGGCCAGGAGCCCTTCGACCGGCTTGAGCATCACAACCATTCGCTCGCCGAGACGCTCGACCTCCACGGCACCAACTCCGTCGCCGAGCGATGCAACCACGAGGATCGCATCGGCAGGCTCGTCCTGCGATGCAGGAAGATCGAGCGTACGCGCCAGATCCACCACGGGAATCGTGCGGTTGCGGAGCACGAACGCCTTGGCGGCGCCGATGGCGATGATCCTCTCGCGCGGAAACCTCACCGTTTCGCGGACGGCTTCGAAAGGAATGCCGAACACCTGCCCCCCGGCTTCCACGGTCATCACCCGCGTGATCATCACGGTGAATGGCAGGACGAACCGTACGATGGTCCCCTGCCCGGCCCGGCTGCCGATGCGGACGCGGCCACCCAGACGCTCCACGGCACTGCGCACGGCATCCATGCCGACGCCGCGCCCCGAGAGGCTGGTCACGGTCTGGGCGGTCGAGAAGCCGGGAGCGAAGATCAGATCCACGGCCTCCTCGTCGCTCATCGCGGCAAGCGCTTCCGCCGTGGCCACGCCGCGCGCCTCGGCAACCTGCCGGACGCGGGCGACGTCCACGCCCCCGCCATCATCCTCGACGCGGATCACGACCGTCTCGCCCTCGCGGGCGGCATTTAGCCTGATGGTCGCGACGGCCGGCTTCCGCCGCTCCGCGCGCAGGGCGGCGGGCTCCACACCATGATCCAGGGCATTGCGAAGCACGTGCAGCAATGGTTCGAAAAGGCTTTCGACAACCGCCTTGTCGGCTTCGGTCGCGTCGCCCTCGACAACCAGATTGATGGGCTTGTCCAGCTTCACGGACATGTCGCGCACGAGACGCGGGAACCGCTGGAACACATGGCGCATCGGCAGCACGCGGATCTCCAGCATCGAGCGCTGAAGCTCGCCGGCAAGCCGCTCCAGAAGCGCATGCTGCTCCTTCAGCCTGGCGGCAACATCGGCAGGCGCTGTTCCCTCAAGGGCCAGCCCCGTGGTGTGCCCGAGCGCGTTCTTGAGCACGATCAGCTCGCCGGCCAACCGCACCACCGCGTCGATCTTCTCGACGTCGACGCGCAATGTCTGCGCCTGAAGGTCCTGCGGAACCGATGCGGATTGATCCGAGGGTTCCGGGGCAGTTTCGAGGGGACCGTCAAGTTCTGCCCGGATTGCGGCGACCAGCATTCCGGGATCGGCTTCTTCCCGGCTCCGTTCGAGCGCGGCCTCTAACCGGGCCTGCGCCTCCCCGAGACCTGCGTGCCGCAGCACATTGATCGACACGGCAGCTGCCGACCCGATCCGGCCCCCGACATCTTCGGCCTGCGACTGGCCGAGCATCGCCATCTGCTCACGGAGCACCGCGACCGCCTCTGCCGAGAGGCCTCCCCTGCCCGGTCCTTGAAGCACGGCCGGGCGCAGCTCTTCGAGGTCCACCTGCGCGCCGAGATCGTGGAGTGCCGCCCTGACCTCGGCGACAGGTGCGGTGCTCAAGGCCGTGATGACGATCTGGCACGTGAACGGGTCGAACGCCTCCAGCGCGGCCCATGACGAGCGTGGCCCCAGGCTCACCGCGGCGACGCCGGGCAGCGCCTCGATCCGTGCAAGAGGGTCTTCGCCGCGGAAGAAGCTGTCAGGCTGGGGGGTATAGCGGAGCGCCGTGGCGGCGGCTCCGGCTATTCCGACATGCTCAGCGACAAGCTGGGCGACCCAGTCGTCATTGGCCGCTCCGGTATTGGGAAACCCCTGCTCGCGGCCCGCCTCGAACCGTGCGAGCACCGCATCGGCGGCCGCATCAGCCCCCTCCGGCACGTCACCGCTGGCCTGCATGGCATCCAGCCATTGCACCACCTGGTCGAGGCAGGCCAACAGCCGTCCGGTCGCGGCAGGCGTCAGCGTCTCGCCACCCGCCCGGACGGCGGCGAGCAGATCCTCGCCGGCATGCAGCACCCGGCCCATGGCGTCGAAGTCGACGATGCCGGCCGCGCCCTTCAGCGTGTGGAAGGCCCGGAAGGCGCTGTCCAGCCGCTCGGCCTGACCGGGATCCTGCTCCAGTGCGAGGAGGTCCTCGGTCGCCTGTACGACGAGTTCCCGCGCCTCGACGAGAAACTGTTCGATGAAGTCATCCATGCCCGGGAGCCCCGCAGAGCATGGCGGCGTATTCGGCCAGGGTGTCCTGAGCCAGCGGTTTCACCAGGTAGAAGTTCGCACCGGCCGCGCGGGCGGCGGCCACGTCTTGCGCCCCGGCTTCCGTGCTGGTCACGAGCGCCGGAATGCATGCCTCCGGCCCCTCTTGGCGGCGGAGCCGCCTCAGGAAGGTCATGCCGTCCATCTGCGGCATGTTCACGTCCACGATCAGCAGGTCGACAGGCGTGCTGAGCAGCTTCTCCAGCGCCTCAAGCCCGTTCATGGCTTCCTCCACCTCGTAGCCGGCCCGCTCCAGCGCATCGCGGTAGTAGAGCCGGACGAGAGCCGCATCGTCGACGATCATCACGCGCTTCCTGGATGGGTCAGCCACGCGCAGCCTCCGGTGGTCGCTGGTAGACAATGGCATCCGCATAGCGGCGCACCTCGAAGAGCGGCGAGATGCGGCTCATGGATTCCGTATGGCCAAGGCAGATGAATCCTCCGGGCCTGAGGTTCTCGAACAGGTTTTCGGCCGCCACGCGCCGCGAGGCGTCATCGAAGTAGATCAGCACGTTTCGGCAGAAGATGATGTCGAACTGGCCGTGGGCGCGCGTCTCCGCAGGCTCGACAAGGTTCACGGGCGAGAACCGCACGGACTGGCGCAGATCGTCGATGATCTGCCAGTCTCCCCCTTCGTGTTCATGAAAGTAGCGTTCGACCAGAGCGGACGTCAGCCGCATCAGGGCTCGCTGCCGGTACACGCCCCGCTCAGCCGCCCTCAGCACCTTCGTGTCGATGTCCGAACCCAGTATCTCGATGTCGTGGCGATCCACCTCGGGCCAGGTCTCCAGCAGCCACATCGCGATGGAATAGGGCTCCTCGCCGGTGGAGCACGGAACGGACCAGATGCGGATCGGGTCGCCCGGTCTCTTGGCCCGAACCCTCTCGCCCAGCAGGTCGCTGGTCATGCAGCGGAGCTGGTGGTCCTCGCGATAGAAATAGGTCTCGTTCACCGTGAAGGCGTTGATGAACTGCTCCACCTCGCCGTCCGCATCGATGCGCAGCCGCGCGAAGTAGCTGGCGAAGCTTGCGGCCCCGACCGCCTTCATCCTGTCGAAGATGCGCCGCTCGACGTAATATCGCTTGCTCTCGGTGAACACCATTCCGGTGCGGCGGTAGACGAACTCGCAGAGCCTGCGGAACTCCTCTTCAGAAACGGGCTGTTCAGCCACGCGGCCCGCCGTCCCCGGAGCCGATCCGGTCGGCCGCGACCTTTATCGAGAAGCCCAGAAAAGCCTCTTCCGGAAAACGCGCCGCACATCTCTGAAGCGCGGGCAGCGCCTCGGCCGTACCGATCTCCGCCAGCACTTCCACGGCCGCCGCACACACATTGACCTCCGGCTCGTCGTCGAGCAGCCCGGCCAGAAGGCGCGAGCCTTCGTCCGCCGGCAGGCCACGCGCCAATTCGCAGGCCAGGAGCCGCACATCAGGATCGCGGTCTCCGAGGAGCAGCGGCAGATGCACGCGGCACGCGGAAGGCATGGCGCGCAAGGCATCCAGCGCACCCGCGCGCAGCCCGGCATCGTCGGAGCGCAGGCAGGGGATCATCACCGCCACGGCGTTTTCGGCCTGGCCCGCCCGGGACAGCGCGGTGAAGATCGCTTCCCGCACCCTTGGATCCGGCTCCACCGGGAGAGCCCGGCCAAGAGCCTCGATCCCGCCCGGCAGTTCGGCTGCACGACGGGCAGCGGCGAAACGCGCCTCAGCGCTTGGAGCCGTGAGCGACGACAGGATGTCCGCCTCCGGGATCGCCGCAGGTTCAGGTGTGCCTGCAAGGTCTTTGCGGATCAGGGGCATTTCGGCACCAGGCGCTGCAGACGCCCTGCAATCAAGGGCAACGGCTCCACGAAATCGGCTCCCCCGGCCTTCACAAGTTCGCCCGGCATGCCCCAGACCACCGCCGTCTCCTCGGCCTCCGCGATGGTGCGTCCACCCAGTTCCCGCAGCCGGGCCATGGCTCCGGCACCGTCATTGCCCATGCCGGTCATGAGTACGCCGACGAGTTGGCTTGCCGGGAGATGCTCCATGGCCGTCCTCACCAATCGATCGGCGCTCGGGTGCCAAGGGTAATCACGTTCGGGCGGCGCGGCCATGGCCACCCGGCCGGCAGGCCGGGTGGACACGATGAGGTCGGCCTCGCCACGGCCGATATAGACCATGCCCGCCTCCAGCAGGACGGGTGCTCCAGCCTCGACGACCTTAAGCGCGCACAATCCATCCAGACGGCGGGCCAGCGCACCCGTGAAGCTTGCCGGCATATGTTGCGCCACGAGGATGGGCCAAGGGAAGCCTGCGGGGAGGCGGGTCAGCAAGGCTTCCAGTGCCGGCGGCCCGCCCGTCGACGTGCCCACCAGAACAAGGCCATCCCCCTGCGCCGCCGCAAGGCTGGGGCCTGTCACGAGCTCCGCATCCGCCTTGCGGGCGATAGCGGGAGCCGCGCCCCCGATGCGGTGCCGGACCCTTTCCTTCAGGCGCAGGCTGGACCTGAGCTTCGCCCCCGCGGCCGCGCGCACCTTGGCGACAAGCTGGGGCACGAACTCGTCCATCCGCAGCGAGACTGCACCCGTTGGCTTGGCGACGAAATCGACGGCGCCGAGCCGTAGGGCCTCCAGCGTCGCTTCCGCGCCGGCGGCGGTGAGTTGGGACACCATGATCACCGGCTTCGGACGTTCGACCATGATGCGGTCGAGGCAGGCGAGGCCATCCAGCTTGGGCATGTGGACGTCGAGCGTCACGACGTCGGGATCGAACACGGTAAGCCGGTCGAGCGCCTCCAGCCCGTCGCGGGCGAATTCAACCTGGAAGTCCGGTTCCACTGCAAAGGCCTGGCCGAGCAGCTTCCGCACAAGTGCGGAATCGTCCACCACGAGGATCTTGATCAAGGATCGAGCCGCTCCGCTCTCGTTGCGAAGTCGTCGAGGAGCACCTGTTCAGCCCGCGTCAGCAGCTCCGCCGGATCAAGCAACAGGATCATCCGACCGGCCCCGGGGGTGATGACGCCGTGCACCAGTTGCGTCGTCTCCCCGGCGAGATCGGGCGCGGGCTCTATGGCATCCGCCTCACTCCGCAGCACCTCGGTCACGCTGTCGACGATGATGCCTGCTTTCAGGCGCTGGGTGCTGATGACCACGAGGCGTCGCATCGCCCCGTCCGCAAGCTCCGGCATGTCGAAGCGGCGCCTCTGGTCGATGACGGGCAGCACCTCGCCGCGCCTATTGACGATGCCCTCAAGGAAGGCCGGAGCCTTCGGTACGCGGGTGATCTGATCCGGCACCCGCGCGACTTCGTTGACGGCCTCTACCGGCAGCGCGAATTCATCATCGCCAAGGCGGAAGACAAGAAAGCGGCGATCCGCACCCGTGCCGGTGGAAGGCGCCGAAGCTTCCAGCTCGGCCCCGCCGTTCAGTCGCCGCATGACCTCCTCCCGGAACAGGTGCTCGGGGGCGAGGATGGAGACCAGCCGCTTTCCCTCCTCGCCACGATAGATGGACTTGATGGCCGCCTCGCCGCCGATCCGCGCGGCGAGAACGGGCGGAACGGGTTCGATCCGCGAAACATCGGCCGGGATGATGGCGCGCATCCGGTCCGCCACCAGCCCGACCCGGACGCCGCCAATGATGGTCACGACGACCCGCTCGTCCCCGGTCGCCGGCGCCAGGGGAAAACCGAGCAATCCGCGAAGGGACATGAGTGTCAGCAGCCCGCCGCGATACGACACCACACCCAGAACGAGCGCTTCGGCTTTCGGCATCAGGGCTGTCGCAGGTGGAGCGGTGACGATCTCCCCGACCGCCGAGAGAGGAAGCCCGAATTCCTGTCCCGCAACCTCGAAGGTGACGAGCATCTCAACGTCCGCAGGGGCTTCGCTCTGCCGTGCATCGCCTGCGGAGCCATGTGCCGAGGCCTGTCGCGGCGGCCGTGAGCGAGGCGTGAAAGCCGCACCCAGAAGTGCCTGGATGTCGAGAATCCGGGCGACGCCTCGCCCCTGTCCGGCCTCGAACGCGCCACGCAGCCTTTCGCCACGCTCGGCGCCCAGCTCCGCCTGCATGGTCTCCACACGGGCCCCGTCCACGCTGAGCAGTTCATCCACATGATCGACCGCGAGCACCACAGGGGCTGCTCCCATCAGGACGATTGCGCGCGATGCCGCCGCACCGCTGCTCTCATCCTGCCCCAGCAGACCCCGGACACTTGCGACCGGCAGCACCGCGCCACGCAGATTGGCGACGCCGAGCAGGCCCCTCGGCCCGTGCGGCACACGTGTGACCGGTGGCACCCGCACGATCTCGGCCACCTCTTCCGAGGGCAAGGCGTACAGCCGCGCACCTATGCGGAATGTGAGGAACCGCCGCGCCTCCTTTTGGCCCGCTGACCAGGCCGGATCAGCCATTCTGCTTCAGCTCGTCGGCCAGCAGCGCGATCTCCTCGACCGCGGCGGCGAGATCCTCGGCGCCGCGCGCCTGCTGCGTCGACGCGGTAGCGGCCTGCCGGGCGGCGGCACTTGCCTCCTCTGCCGCCGAGGCGATCTGCCGGGCACCGGTTCCTGTCTGCACCACAGCCTCGAGAACCGTCTCGATGCCGTCGAGAATCGCCCGGCTGTTGGTGCCGAGTGCGTTGACCTCGGCATCGATCCTCTCGAGCGTTGCGAAGATCGCCCTGTTGCTCTGCACCTCGATCTCGGCTGCAGCGATGGCGGCTTCCAGATCACGGCGCAACCCGGCTGCTCCGTCGAGGATGCTGCGCACGGTGTCCTTGGCCACTTCCACGCTCTGGGACGCTTCCCGTGCAAGGGTGCGGATGTCTCCGGAGACCACGGCAAAGCCGCGCCCGGCATCCCCGGCCCTCGCCGCCTCCACCGACCCACTCACCGCCAGCATGTTGGTCTGGACGATGATGAGGCTGATGGCATCGATCACCTTCTCGATGCGGCGGCCGACGGTCTCGATGCCGCTGATGGTCGCGAGGCTCGTCCGCGTCATCTCACGCGCGCCGTCCACGCCCTCGATGAGCTTTTCGACCAGGCTGCGGCTCTCGCGCAGTGCAGCTTCCATCAGGGTTACGCGATCTGTCGCAACGTTGGCGTTGCTGCGGGACAGACCCGCGCTCTTCTCGATCTGCGCAAGCGCGGCCGAGGTCTGCTGCGTGGCGGCAGCCTGCTGCTGCGAGCCGCGGTTTATCTGCTCCACCGCAGCCATGATCTGGCTGGCCGCGCTCGACAATTCCTGAATGGTCGCGGACAGCTCCTCTGCCGTCGCTCCGATCTGCTCGGCGGCGGAGGCTTCGGCGCGGCCGGCGTGCAGGGTCTCGGCCAGCACCGCCAATGCCTGCGCGGCGACCTGCCCCTGCTCGAGCGACTGGGCCTGCTGCTGGATGCCGAGCTGCGCTTCGGACGCTGCGGACGCCTGCTCCTCCGCGGCACCGGCCACCTGCTCGGCCCCGCGCTGCGCTTCCGAAGCCGCCCGTTCGGCCTCGATGGAGGCGTTCAGCGTCTCCTCGCTGCCGCGTGCGATACGCTCCATGTCGCTGCGCATCGCATCCAGCGTCTCGATCACTCCGGCGCCGGACTTCGCCTCTGCGATCGCAGCATCCGCCGCATCCTTCACGGCGACGACGACGCCTCGCACATCGCGCTGGATGCCGTCGGCAAGCGCTCCAACTTCGAGGGCGCTTTTCTCGGAGGTCTCCGCCAGCGCCCGCACCTCTTCGGCCACGACCGCGAATCCGCGCCCGTGATCACCGGCACGCGCGGCCTCGATGGCGGCATTCAGCGCCAGAAGATTGGTCTGGTCGGAGATGCGGCTGACCGTGCGGGTGATGTCCCCGATATCGCGGGCGCGCCGATCCAGTTCGTTGATGATGGCGATGGACGCGGTCTGCCGCTCGGCATTGCGCTCGATCGCGCGGACGGAGGTGGTGATCTGCACCGCCGTCTCCGCCAGGACGATCTGCACGGACTCGGTGCGGCGGCGCGATGCCTCCGCCTGCACGCGGGACTCGGACAGGCTGGCGACGACGGTATTCATCGCGGCGAGCTGCTCCTGCGAAGCGCCCGCCGCCTCCTCGGCGCCGCTGGCGATCTGCTCCATGGAGCGCCGCAGTTCCTCGGCTGCGGCCGAGGCTTCCGCTATGCCGCTCGCCAGTTCCTCGGTCGCGGCCGCGATGCGTCCCGCCAGCCTGTCCCCGCCTCCGGCAGGCGGGCGTCGGCTGCGGACCGGCGGCTGGACCGGCTCGGCCGTCGACGGTTCCGAGGGTGCAGCGCCGGTCCTCTTGCTCAGGATCTTTGATGTCTTGACTAAGGTCATAGCGTTCCGGCCTGAGGATCTCGACGAGGCGACCACAGGAATGGGGCGTTTCGAAAGAACAGTCGATGCGGGAAAGTATTTGAGGCCGGTGGCTTCTCCAAGCGAAACGTTCCGGCAGGACGGAACGGCAATTCCGTCAGCGTCCTTGCGCATTCACGCACGCAGAACACGGCCGGCCGGGACTTGATTTCCGCCGCCTGCGGATAACATCAGGAAGAGGTGCGAACTCAAGCTGGACGCCGATATGGCGGAGGCCGCACCATGTCACACGCCGAAACCGCACCCCACCATCTGGTCACCGACCGGCCGGATGCCGCAATCAGGCGCATCGGCATCCCGGATCTGAGGGACAGCCTCCGGGACGGCTGGAACGATTTCCTCAAGCACCCATCGCACAACGTGTTCCTTGCGGTGCTCTACCCCGTCGTCGGCATGCTGCTCGGGCTCTTCGTCGCCGGCGGCAATGCGATGGACCTCCTCTACCCGCTGATCAGCGGCTTCGCCCTTGTCGGCCCGCTCGCGGCCCTTGGCTTCTACGAGATCAGCCGGCGGGAACAGATGGGCGAGCGGGTGCCCTGGACCCGGGCCTTCGATGTTCTGCGCGGACCGGCGGCTTTGGCCATCATCCAGATCGCCATTCTCCTGACAGCGATCTTCGTGCTTTGGCTGATCTGCGCACACGCGTTGTTCACGTATCTGCTGCCCGGCGCCGAAGGGCAGGACCTCGGTGGTCTTCTCCGCACCATCTTCTCGACATCCGAGGGATGGGCGCTGATCGTGGTCGGCAACGCCCTCGGCTTCATCTTTGCCGCAGTCGCGTTTTCCGTGAGCGTCGTCTCCCTGCCCTACATCGTGGACCGCAAGGGCGGCGCAGCCCCGGCTGTCGCCACGTCGTTCAGGGCCGTGCGCGCGAATCCACTGCCCATGGCGGCGTGGGGCCTGGTCGTTGCTGCCCTGCTGGTCCTTGGATCACTGCCGTTCCTCATGGGCCTCGCCGTGGTGGTGCCCGTGCTTGGCCATGCGACCTGGCACCTCTACAGGCGGCTCGTCATCGCCGATTAGGTAGGCAGGTCCGGAGCGCCGGGCCGACCCGGTGAACGAAAAAGGGGGGCGAAGCCGCCCCCCTCTCCCAGACTCCTTGCCGCCGATCAACCGAAACGGAAGTCGTCGGCGTCGAGGCTCGTGAGCTTCAGGCCTTCCAGCAGGACAAAGTTGTCGTCGCCGTCATCCAGGCTGATCATCACCCCGTCCTCCGTCTGGGTCGTCGCGGAGCGGACATCGTCGAAATCGCCGAAGTCCAGTTCCGCGAGGTCGATGACGTCGCGGCCACGACCGAAGTCGGTGATGACGTCGGCACCCGAGTTCTTGGAGAACACGAAGGTGTCGTTGCGGAAACCGCCGGTGAGGACGTCGTCGCCCTCGCCGCCGTTCAGGCGGTCATTGCCAAGACCGCCGTTCAGGAGGTCGTCGCCCGCGCCACCCTCGAGGGTGTCGTTGCCGATGCCGCCGTAGAGCTCGTCATTGCCTTCACCACCGGGCAGCTTGTCGTTTCCGATCCCGCCGTTCAGCACATCGTCGCCCACGCCGCCATTCAGAGTGTCCTTGCCACTGCCGCCGTTGAGGAGGTCGTCGCCCGCATCACCGTTGATGACGTCGTCGCCGAAGCCACCATTGATCTCGTCATTGCCGTCGCCGCCATCCAGCCGGTCGGCCCGGAAGCCGCCCCGGATGGTGTCGTTTCCGGCATCGCCGAAGATGCTGTTGGCCTTGAAGATGGAGCCCTTCAGGGCGTCGTCGCCCGTGGTGCCCTTCGTCCAGCCTTCATGCGCATCCTGCGGCGCGACGTTCACGACCACCTTTGCGGTGGAGGTGCCGCCCTGTCCGTCCGACACGGTGTAGGTGAAGGACCCCTCGCCGCTGAAGCCGGCGGTGGGGGTGAACACCACCTTGCCGTCGGCCAGGGAGACGGTGCCGTTGACCGCTCCGCTCACCGCCGTCACCGACAGGGTGTCGGCATCGGCATCGGTGTCGTTGGCCAGCAGCGCCGCGACCGCGATGGTGGCGGCAATGCCGGCCTTCGTGGAGACGGTGTCATTGGCAGCGACCGGAGCGCGGTTCGGCTGTGCCTTGACCGCGACGGAGACCGTGCCCTGCGCCTGGCCACCCTTTCCGTCGGAGACGGTGTAGGTGAACTGGGCGTCTCCGCTGAAGCCGGCGGTGGGTGTGAACACCACCTTGCCGTTGACAAGCGCCACCGTGCCGCCGGTGCCGTTCTGGACCGAGACGAGGCTCAGCGTGTCGCCGTCCGCGTCGCGATCATTGGCCAGCAGGGTCGAGGCCGAGACCGTCAACGGCTTGTTCTCAAGGCCGACGAGGCGGTCCTGAGCCGTCACCGGGGACACGTTGGCGCCGGCGCCGACATCCACGCCGACTGTGGCGGTGGCGGTGCCGCCCTTGCCGTCGCTGATGGTGTAGGTGAACGAGCCCTTGCCGACGAAGCCGGCAGTCGGCGTGAACACCACATTGCCATCGGCATCGAGGGTCACCGTGCCGTTGGTCGCGCTCTGCACCGAAGCGATGGAGAGCACGTCGCCGGCATTGGCGTCCGTGTCGTTGGCAAGAAGGAAGGCCGCGGCAACGGTGATGGCCGCGCCCTTGATGGTGGACAGGCCCTCATCGGCCACAGCGACCGGCGGCGTGTTGGTGCCGGGCTGCGGGCCGGGGCCCGCGTCCTCTTCCGCCAGCGACACCACCGTCACGTCATCGAAGGACACGCCGGCGCTGCCCCAGGAGTACAGGCCGACCGTGCCCTTGGTCTGGGCATGGCTCTCGATGGCGTAGGCGAACAGCTGCTCGCCGTTCACATAGGCCTGGATCTTGTCGTCGAGGACGTCCACGCGCAGATCGAAGGCCTGGCCCGGCGTGTACTTGGCCGGGAACTGGTTGAGGTAGCTTTCCACGCCGTCCTTGACCTGGATCAGCTGGAACAGGCTGCCCGCACCGTTGCCCGGAGTACGGTCGTAGTCACCGTTCGCGTCGAGCTCGACCTTGTAGTAGTTCTTGGCGTCCTGATAGTAGACGAGCACGCCGAGAGCACCATTGTCGGGGGTCTGGATGGTCGTTTCGACCGAGTAGTCGCTCCATTCCTTTGCTTCCGCATCGTTGTACAGGGCGTAGGTGCCCTTGCGCAGCACATTGACGCCGTCGCCCAGGGGGCTCCAGCCCGTCTTCCACGGATCGGAGTTCGAGGCGCCGCTCCAGGTCAGCTGGCGGCTGGCGAGGTCCGACAGCTGGACGTATTTGCCGTCGCGAAGCTCCCACTGGGACGCGGTGCCGTTCGGGCCCACGCCGCCCATCTCGCCCTCGTCGACGATCGTCCAGTTCGCCAGAGAAGCCGCCGAGCCGAAGCTCTCGGACATCAGCACCTTGTCCTTGGCGACGGCTTCGACGAGCACCGTGTCGGTGGCCGTCTTGCCGGCGCTGTCCGTCACCGTCAGCGTCAGCTTGTGGCTGCCGGCATCCAGCGTGACATTGGCCGTCTTGCCCTCGGCAACCACTTTGCCGTCGGCATTCTTCCACACATAGCTGGTGATGTTGGACAGGCCGAAGGTGCCTTCCGCATCGAGCGCGACCGTGACCTTGCCGTCGCCGTCAAGGTCGAGCGAGCGGACATCGTCGCCGGCATGCGCGGTGAGCGCCACCTTGTTGACGACCACATTGTCGAACTGCGAGCTGCGCTGGTTGTTCGAGTACAGGCCGATCGTACCGCCCGTCAGCGGGTTCGCGTCCTTGACCGAGCCGAACACGCTGGAGCCGTCGATGAAGACGTTGATCTCGTTTCCGGCGACAGCAACCTCGAGCTGGAAGTCACGGCTCCAGGGGGTGCCGCCATTCTCCTTGGCCAGCACCGTCTCCACGCCGTTCACGACCTTCACCAGCGAGCGCGTATTGGTCTCGGCATCGAGCGCAACGCGGTAATGGTTCTTGTCGTCCTGGTAGTAGAACACGACGCCGACGCCATCATTGTCGGTGGTCTTGATCGTGGTCTCGAAGTGGTAGTTGGACCACGACTTCGCCGCGGCATCGCCCCACAGCAGGACGTTGTTGCCGGCATCGCTCTGGTCGAACAGGCGACCTTCAAGAGCAGCCTGACCGTCCTCGACAGTGTCGCGAGAGGCGGCCGTTCCCTTGACGATGAAGCTGCCGGTGCCGCTGCCGGCCGCGCCGCCGATGACTTCGCTCGTCACCTTGGCATTGCCGAAATCGTCGGCGAAATCGGGCTTGCTGAAATTGACCTGGACCGAACGCTCAGACGGCTGGGTGGCGACGATGCCGCCGGCCTTCGGACCGCCGAGCGCCGCGATCTCGGCATCGGTGAACACCTTGTCGGTGAACAGGACGCTGGAGGCGTAGCCGTTCGCCGTCTCGTTGCTCTCGTCGGCGAAGAGCAGGATGCCCTTGTTGAGGTCGATGGCGTAACGGCCGTGATTGCCACCGCTCTGCGTGGTGGTGCCAACATTGACGCCGTCGATGTACTTGGTGATCAGCGTGCTGGTGCCCTGGTCCTGCAGCGTGAAGGCGACGCGGTGCCACTGGCCGTACTTCACCGTCCCTTCGTAATCGCTGTTGATGCCGATGCCGCCTTCCGTGGCGGAACGGGTCTTCAGCGCAAGATCCTGATCGCTCTTGTTGGTGATGTCGGTCTGCAGGAACGAGAAGTAGCTCGCAACGCCCGGCTGGATCAGCACGTCATAGACGAGCGAATAGGACGTGACGACGTTCGCGCCCTCCGGAAGGGGCTCGCCCGCGACCACCTTGATGCCCTGCGTGGGGCCGAGCTTGGGGATGTAGGTCACATTGGCATCGCCGCCCGGGAGCGCCGGCAGGTTGAAGCCTGATGCCGAGCCGGTGTTCGTGGCGATGGCGGGTGCGGGCTTGACCGACCAGCCGGCAGCATTGCCGTCGTTGAAGTTGTCGACGAGCAGCGTGTTCTCGGTCGAGACAACCACCGCCACCTTGTCGGTCGATACGCGGCCTTCGCCGTCCGTCACGGTCAGCGTCAGATCGTGATAGCCGGCACCGAGTTGCACCGTCGGCTTGGCCTCGGTGGAAACCACGTTTCCGTCGCGATCCGTCCAGCTGTAGGACAGGTCATCGTCCTCGCCGGGGTTCAGCGTCCAGTCACCGTCGAGCGGGACAGCCGCCTTGTCCTGACCGGCTTCGGCCGTGACGAACTTGTCGTTGCCGGCCTTGGCGATGGCAACGAGGTCGGGCGTCGTTAGGTCGAGGTTCTCGAAGGTCTCCTGATGGCCGCGATAAGGGCCTGTCAGGCCGTCGCGGTCCAGCTCGCCATCGCCGCGCGGCGTGTCGAGATAGTCGTCGAGCTCGGTGAAGTAGGTCGAGGTGTAGACGGCCTTGTTGTCGGGATCGACCGTGACGAGGCGGATGGCGCCGTTGCCGCCATTGCTGCCGCTGCCCATACCACCGCCACTAGTGATCTCGCCGGCCACGCCGTTCTGGTAGTTCACCATCATCTGATGGACCGGATTGCCGAACTGGTCATAGCTCACGAGCGTCTCGGCGGCGTCGCCGAAGATGTGGCCCGAGAAGGTGAAGGCGATGTTCGAGTACTTCTGCACCAGCTCGCGGTACATGGTCTCGCCGTCGTTCGCGCCTTCCGCGCTCTCGCCCATGCGGTAGTCGTAGCCGGCGCCCTCGTCATAAAGCGGCGCGCCGGTGGCGTCGTGGCGCCCGGCCCAGTTCATGTAGGAATGGTTGGCCAGGATGACCTGATGGTCGAGATGGTCTTCCAGCACCTCGCCGGCCCAGCGAAGCACGTCATCGCGCGGGCCGAATTCGAGGCTCAGCACCAGCCACTTGGTGCCGTCCGGCGCCGTGAAGGTGTGGTAGGTGTTGGCGCTGCGGGTGGGCTCCTGGTCGTAGACGCCGCCGAAGGTGGGGCTCGTCGCGGCCTGCTTCTCCGGCGAGAAGCGGATGTCCAGCGGGTCCGTCGAATGGTTGTGGGCGTTGCCCTGGTTCTGGTCGTGGTTGCCCGGCAGCAGCGAGTAGGGGATCTTTCCGTCCAGGATGCGCAGGGCCTCCTCGGCGAAAGGCCAATGGGCCGTGTCGCTGTTGTTCGTGGTGATGTCGCCGACATGCACGACGAACTGGATGTTCTGGCTTTCTTTGTTGTCGACCAGCCAGTTGGTCATGTTCTTGAAGATGCCGACCTTCGCCGCATTGGTGTAGTCCTGCGTGTCCGGCAGCACCGCGATCGTATAGGCGTTCTCGCCGGTCACGCGGACGCGGACGTTCTCGGTCGTGGAGACGCCGAGGGCATCCTTCGCGATGATCTTCAGGTCGGAGTGACCGAGCGTCTCGAGGAAATCGACGGTCAGCTGGCTGCCGTTGAGGGTCACGGCCGCAACCGAAGGATCGCTGCTGACAACGGTGTAGGACAGACCGGCACCATCGAATACTTGATCAAGATCGATGATCCGGTTGTCGCTTCCGCGCTTCACCATGGAATCGAGAATAGGTTCGGCAATTATCGGCATGTCGCGCGTCCTTGCTTGCCGTCTATCCCGAAGGTCTACTTCGGAATGCGGCCAGGAATAGAAACTTTTGCTACCGGGGCAGTGCTCGTCCGGGCAGTTGGACGATTAACCCTCGATCATGACGGCTCGTTAAAACGCCGGGAGCGCGCCCTATACAAAGAATCCACCCGGGCCATCGGCTGAGCCGATGGGTGCGGCGTCACAATCACGTAGCGGCCGCCGACTATCGAAGCGCCTCCTACAGGCGAGGCGCCGATGTCGATTGCTCAGCTTCGAGCTTTTCACAGCGTCGCGACGGCCGGCGGTTTCTCGCAGGCCGCCCGCGAGATTGCGATCAGCCAGCCCACCCTTTCGGGGCAGGTGCGGCAGTTGGAACAGCTGTCCGGCACCACCCTGTTCGAACGCCGCCAGCGGGGCGTGGAACTGACCGCCGAGGGCGAAGCCCTGTTCGAAGTCACGCGCCGCCTGTTCGAGGCGGAAGCGGAGGCCCGGACCCTGCTCAAGGACGACATGAACCGGCTGGGTGGCCATCTGCGGGTGGTTGCCGACGGCGCCTTTCATTCGGTGCCGATCATCCGCCACCTCAACGGCAAGCGCCCCCGCCTCACCTTCTCGCTGGCGGTGGCCAATTCCGAGCGGGTCATTGCCCATCTGCTGGAATATCGCGCGGATGTCGGCGTCACCGCCTGCCTGGCCGCCGACCCGCGCCTGCACCTCGAACCCTTGCTGGAGAGCCGCATGGGCGCATTCGTCAGCCGTGATCACCAATGGACCGGCCGCGACCATCTGGTGATGAAGGATCTGCAGGATCAGCCCTTCGTCATGCGCGAGCGCGGCTCACGCACCCGCGCCGTGTTCGAGGAGAACCTCGCGCAGCATGATGTCGGCCTCGGCCAGATCATGGAGGTGTCCACGCAGGAGGGCGTGCGCGAGGCGGCCGCGGCAGGCTTCGGCATCGGCATCAGCGCCGACATCGAGTTCGGCCATGACAGCCGGCTGCACTTCCTGCCGATCCTGGACGCGGACATCCTCCTCATCGAATATGTGACCTGCCTGGCAGAGCGCCGCAGGCTGCCGCTGGTGCGGGACTTCTTCGAGAGCGCCGCTGATCTCTACGGGTCCATTAGTCCTCGCGCAGCGCGTTCTCCAGCTGGTCCCGAAGCGGCTTGACGATGTAGTTCATCGCCGTGCGGTCGCCGGTCTGGACATAGATCTCCGCCGGCATGCCGGGCAGCAGGACGAGATCGCCCAGCTTCTGCATCTCCTCGGGGGCGAGAGCCACCCGTATGGTGTAATAGCTGAGGCCTGTTTCCTTCTCCTGGATAAGATCCGCCGAGATGCGGGTGACCTGCCCCATCACCTCCGGCGTGGTGCGCTGGTTGAAGGCTGCAAGCCGCACCTTTGCCGTCTGCCCCGTGTGCAGCTGGTCGATATCCGCCGGCTTCACCTTGCCATCCACCGTCAGCTTCTCGGCGTTCGGCACGATCATCATCACCGTCTCGGACGGACCTATGACGCCGCCCACGGTGTGCGCGGAAAGCTGGTGGACGATGCCGGCGATAGGGGCCCGCAGTTCGACGCGCTGAAGCTGTTCGCTGGACGCGATCTTCTTCTGCACGAGCTCGCCCCATTTGGCCTCGGCCTCGCGCAGATGCTCGATGACCTCCGTGCGGAAATCCTGGTCGATCTGCAGGATCTGCAGGTTCGTCTCGGTGATCCGTCCCTTCGAGCGCGCAAGATCGGCCTGCAGCTGGCCGCGCTCGCCGTTGAGGCGCGTCTGCTCCCGCTGAAGGGTTCGCAAGCGGGTGAGGGGCACCAGCCCCTGCTTCTGAAGTCCGGAGACATCCATGAGCTCGAGCCCGATCAGGCGCAACTCGCCGTCCTTGGCTGAGATCTGCGCGGAGAGACCGCGCGCCTCCTCATCAAGCTGCGCGGTGCGCTCGCGAAGCTGCGCGATCTGGCCTAGCCGCCCCTCCCGCCGGGAGCGGAAGAGGCTGGCCTCGCCGGCGGAGGCTGCGGCGAGCAAGGCGTCTGCCTCGTTCTGCGAGGCGGTCTCGGCCATGGCCTCCTGCCCGTCACGCTCTGCAATGAGGCGTGCGCGCCGCGCTTCCAGTTCCGCCAACTGCGTCTCGACCACGGTGAGATTTGCGCGGGTGATCGTCTCGTCCAGCCGGAGCACGAGCTCACCGGCCGCGACCGCCTGCCCGTCCCTCACGAGGATGGCCCCGACGACGCCGCCTTCGGGATGCTGAACGCGCTTCGCATTGCCCTCGACAACAACCGTCCCGGACGCGATGACGGCGCCGCTGAGCGAGGCAAGAGCTGCCCAGCTTCCGAAGCCTCCGAACAGGACAGCGGTGATGACCACACCGGCCACCACATGGCGGCGGATGGTGCGGCTGTTCTCGACCTCGTGCGCGGTGTTGATCATGCGACGGCCGCCGGCTGCTTGAGGACGCGGCCAAGCACCTCTTCCTTGGCGCCGAATGTCTGCTGCCGTCCCTCGGCCAGCACTAGGACGAGGTCCACGGCCGCAAGGGCGCTGGGCCGGTGCGCGACGACGATGACGATGCTGCCCGCCTGCCGCGCCGAGCGGATGGCATGGGTCAGCGCCGCCTCGCCATCGGCATCGAGGTTGGAGTTCGGCTCGTCGAGCACGATCAGGAACGGGTCGCCATACAGAGCGCGGGCAAGCGCCACGCGCTGACGCTGGCCGGCGGAGAGCGCGTGACCGGCCTCCCCGATGCGTGTGTCGTAGCCGCCGGGGAAGCGGACGATCATGTCGTGGATGCCCGCCCGCTCGGTCGCGGCCAATATCTTCTCCGGCGTGGCGTCGGGCTGAAAGCGGCTGATGTTCTCGGCGATGGTGCCGTCGAACAGCTCGATGTCCTGCGGAAGGTAGCCGATGTGGGGGCCAAGCGCGGCGCGGTCCCACTGGTCGAAGGTGGCGCCGTCGAGCCGCACGCCGCCCCGGCTTCCCGTCCAGACGCCGACAAGGCCGCGGGCCAATGTCGATTTGCCCGAACCGCTGGCGCCGATGACGCCGACGGCCGCTCCGGCCGTCGCCTCGAACGTGATGCCGGCCAGGGTCGGCCGCGTCTGCCCGGGCGGCAGCACCGAGAGATTGTCGACTTCGAGGATCTTGTGCGGCTTCGGCAGCGGCATGGGAGCGGCGCGGGCCGCATCCGCGCCGGGCGCGGCAAGGCGGCGATAGCTCTGCCGGGCACCGACGAAGCCGCGCCAGTTGGCGATGGCAAGCTCCACCGGCGCCAGCGCGCGCTACGACAGGATGGAGCTCGCGATCATCACGCCCGGCGAGATCTCCTGCAGGATGGCGAGATAGGCGCCCACCGCGAGCATCAAGGATTGCAGGAAGAAGCGGAACACCTTGGCCGCCGCGCCGATGCCGCCTGCGGCATCGATGGTGCGCTGGTTCTCCTGCAGATATCCGCCATGAGCCTGCACCCAGCGCTCGCGCAATGCTGGCATCATGCCCATTGCCGACAGCGGCTCCACATTGCGGCGGCAGGTTTCCGAGACCGCATTCCGCGCGGAGGATTTCTGCGAGGCCGCACGCGTGGGGTTGCGGGTGCGCATCTCGGTGATGAGGGTCAGGATGCACAGCACGATGCAACCGCCGAGCGCCACCGCGCCCAGCCAGACATGGAAGATGAAGATCAGCGCGAGATACAGCGGCATCCAGGGCAGGTCGAAGATCGTGATCGGCCCCTGACCGCCGAGGAACTGGCGCAGGCCGTCGAGGTCGCGGATCGGCTGCTGGCCGTCGCCCTCGCGCCGCCCGCTCATCGTGAGCGAGGTCATCATGTCGAAGATCGGCCCGCGCAATTGCAGGTCCAGCCGCTCGCCCAGCCTCACGAGGATGCGGCTGCGCACAAGGTCCAGCGCGCCCTGGATGACGTAGAGCATGGCGGCGAGGCCGAGCAGCACGGCAAGGGTCGGCACGCTGCCGCTGGCCAGCACGCGGTCATAGACCTGCAGCATGAAGAACGGGCCGGTCAGCATCAAAAGGTTGATGACGCAGCTGAAGAGCCCGACGGCGATGAAAACGCCTCGACAGGACCTCAGCGCAACGACAACCGCCGGCTGGTCCTGCCGTGGTTTCGGCGGCGTTGCGGACATGTACTTCGTCCCGGCTGACAAACGCGGTAGGGGCGAAGCCGGCATTGTGCGGCTTCGCCGAATTGGCGGCACATTGGCCGCGCCGCATTACAGCCGCGTGTTGCCTGGATGACGGCCGGACGACATGGCCGCGCCGGACCGTTTATCCCGGAAGCACCGTCCAGGGTTCGTCGAACGTCCATTCCTCAAGGTTCACACCGGGTCCGCCACGGTCGACCACGATGAAATCCTGTGGCTGGCCCAGCGGCGCCAGGACGCCATGCCATGTGTTCCGATGATAGTTGATCCCCTGCCAAGGCGCGGTAAGGAAGGCCTGCGGCGTGCCGGGTCGGCCGTTCTCATCGGGGCAGACGATGACAAGGAAAGGTTCGGCCGTCAGCGGGATGAAGGCCTGGCTGCCGAGCGGATGACGCTCCACCAGATCCAGCTTCAGAGGGAGCGCGTAGGGGTCGCCCTCGACAAGGCTGATGAAAACCCCACCACCTTCCCCTGCCGCCACGGCCTCGGCCATCGGCGGAAGCCGTCGTGCGCGGCCCCCGTTGATGGGGATGCGTCCGGGATAGTTCGGCTTGTCGATGACATCGCCAAACGGCGCAAAGGCTTTGCGCGTCAGCGCCCGGGCCGTGATCGTTCGGCTCACCGCCCGAGCCCCGCATGCGCGCCCAGCCTCAGGTTCATGTGCCGGTTCACGTCCTTGTAGAGCAGGTACCGGAACGGGCCGGGCCCGCCGGCGTAGCAGGCCTGCGGGCAGAAGGCGCGCAGCCACATGAAGTCGCCGGCCTCCACCTCCACCCAGTCCCTGTTCAGCTTGTAGACGGCCTTGCCCTCCAGCACGAAAAGGCCGTGCTCCATGACATGGGTCTCCTCGAAGGGGATGGTCGCGCCCGGCTGCAGGGTGACGATGGTCACGTGCATGTCGTGGCGCAGGTCCGCCGGATCGACAAAACGGGTGGTTGCCCATCCGCCTTCGGTGTCGGGCATGCCTGCGGGCTCCACCTCGCTGTCATGGCTGAAGAGCACGTCGGGGGCATCAAGTCCGGGCACCGGCTGATACAGCTTCCGGATCCAGTGAAAGCGGGCGTTCGTGTCGCCACGGTTCCACAATGTCCAATCCTTGCCCGGAGGCAGATAGACAAAGCCTCCGCCCCCGAGTTGGCGGCTCTCGCCGTCCACCGAGAGGGTGATCTCGCCGCAAACGACGAAGAGCACGCTCTCCGCGCCTGTATCGGCTTCCGGCCTGTCGCTGCCGCCACCCGGCGACACCTCCATGAGATATTGCGAGAAGGTCTCGGAGAAGCCCGACATCGGCCGGGCGAGCACCCACAGGCGCGTCCCTTCCCAGAACGGCAGCATGCTGGTCACGATGTCGCGCATCACGCCTTTGGGGAGGAAGGCATAGGCTTCCGTGAAGACCGCGCGGCCTGTCATCAGCTCGGTCTGGCGGGGCAGGCCGCCGCAAGCCTCATGGTAGGACCGGATGTTCATTGCCTCTCCAGATGCGTCGCTTTGCGGAACCTTCGGTGCCAAGCACCCAAGCTATCTGATGATACGTGCAGAGCGCTGTGTCCATTCAGCAATTCTGCCGAAAACCGCTTCAACGGCTTGCGGGCGCAGAGATCGTATGCGGGCCGGAGACTGGAAGCCCGACTCCACTCCGCAGTGTCCCAGCGCCGGCTAGGTGGATAGACTTGCGGAAGATCATCGAGTGAGTTCATGGAACGGCGCATGCGCATACTGGTCATCAACCCCAACACCACAGCCTCGATGACGCGGAAGATCGGCGAGGCTGCGCGCAAGGCGGCGGCGCCGGGAACGGATGTCCTCGCGGTCAATCCCGAGGACGGGCCGCCCAGCATCGAAGGCTATTTCGACGAGGTGTTCTCGATCCCCGGCCTCATCGGCTGCATCCAGAAGAATCCAGACTATGATGCCTATGTCATCGCCTGCTTCGACGACACCGGCCTCCACGCCGCCCGCACCGCGACGTCCGCTCCCGTCATTGGCATAGGGGAAGCCGCCTTCCACATGGCCAGCCTTCTGGCGGGACGCTTCAGCGTGGTGACCACGCTCGCCGTCTCGATCCCGGCAATAGAGGCCAATCTTGTCCATTACGGGCTGTCGGTGCGGTGCGGACGGGTTCGGGCCTCGGAGATCGCGGTCCTCGAACTCGAGCGTCCGGGCTCCGATGCCTGCTCCACGATTTCGGCGGAGATCGGGCGGGCCATCAAGGAAGACCATGCGGATGCCATCGTGCTTGGCTGCGCCGGCATGACGGATCTCGCGGAGCGCCTGTCGCGCGAACATGGTGTGCCGGTGCTGGACGGCGTCTCCTGCGCGGTAAAGCTGGCCGAGGGGCTGGTGCAGCTTGGCTTGCGTACATCGAAAGCCGGCGGCTATGCGGCGCCACGCCCCAAAGCCTATTCCGGGATCTTCGCCGCCAACTCGCCGAAATAGTCTTCGGCGTTCCAGCTAAGGCACGAAGACCGGCAGAGCGGCGCGGCTGATCGTGAAGTGTGCCGGCGTCGAGGTCAGCAGTTCACCATCGGTGTTCACGAGGTGGGGACGCCGTGTGCGGATCGTCAGTTCCGTAGTGCCGAATGCGCGCACGCTGGCATGCTGCCCGTGCGTACCGCGCCGCAAGGCCGGGGCCAGCCGCACCAGCTGCCACCAATGCTCCACTTCGAGGCTGTAGAAGTCGAGCCGCCCGTCGAATGGCGTGGCGGAACTCTCGACCGTCATGCCGCCGCCGTAGAACCGGCCATTGCCGACCGACATCTGCATGGTGCGGACCTCCTCGACCGTACCGTCATGGTCGATAAAAGCGGTGAAGGGCCGGCTCTGCGAAAGGATGCGGCTTGCGGCGGCGGCATAGCCCAGCACCCCGAAGCGCTTCTTCGCCTCGCTCGTCAGCTGGCGGGCAAGGTTCACGCTGAAGCCGATGCTCGCAACATTGAGGAACGGGTGACCGTTGACGTTGCCGAGGTCGAGCCGCCGGACAGCGCCCGCAGTGATGACCCGCGCTGCCTCCACCGGGTTCACCGGAATGGACAGGCTGCGCGCCAGATCGTTCGCCGTGCCCAGAGGCAGTATGCCGAGCGGCAATCCGGTGTCGCGAATGGCACCCGCGGCTGCATTCATGGTTCCGTCGCCTCCGCCCGCAACCACGAGATCGACGCCGCTCGCGTTGTCCCGGATGCACCGATCAAGATCCTCCCGGGTGCACAGGCCCGCCGGCTCCACCAGATCCACGCCGCTCGCGGTGAGAACGTCGAGCGCGTCCTGGACCCGGGCGGTGCCGCTCCGGGCCTTCTTGTTCACCAGCAGGAGGGCACGGCGTCGAAAAGCTTGGGGGTGCACGGCGGGAATCCTGACGCGGGATATTCGCGGCCCTGGAACGGGCGCTGCGAATAGACCTCACACGCCTGGGGCAGGAACAAGGCCGTGCGAGCCGGACCGCCCGGCACCCGCCATTTCCCGGTCTCGCTGCGCCTGCCCTAGTCGATCCGCTCGTAGGTCGCCGACATCACCTGCACCCACTCCCCGTCCGCGCCTTTCATGCGGGAGGTAAGCGTCCGGCGGGTGGGGCTCTCGAAGGTGTAGATGTCCTGGTAGGGCAACAGGGTGTCGGGTGCGTTGAAGTCAGGACCCGTGGTGTCCAGCGTCAGCACATCGCCGCTCGCGTCCAGCGTGCCCTCATAGACCCAGAACACGTCCATCATCGAACCGGACCAGCTGCCGACATAGCGCCCCTTCCGAGGATCGTAGCCGAGGACCATCAGCGTTTCCGCACGCGCCCCGTCGTCGGGCATGGTGCCGCGGCCTTCGCTGACGACGAACAGGTCGCCAAGTTCCCGCACGGTCTCGATCCACTTGTTATCCGCAGGACCAGCCTGTCCCCCGTCCCCGCCGGGCATCTCGGCGGCGCATTCAGCCATGGTCATCCGCCAGGTGCCCACCAGTCGTTTCAGCCAGCGATGCTCCGCATGCGGGTCGGTCTTCATCTCATCGTCCTCTCAAGCAGGATAACATTGATATCAATCTATTTGGGTGCCAACGCCGTCGAAGACCTCGCCAGGCGGTCCGCCCGGCGGCCGGCTCCACGCGCATCCACGGGCAATTGATCGGGGTTGAGGGTTGCCCTTGTCATCTTCATGGAGGAGAAACAAGGAACCCTTGTGAACTGCTGCTGCCCCTTCATCGAAGCACAGCGACGGATGCACGCCATCCTCCTGTCGCGGCGATGATCCCCGAAGCGGCAATTCTGCTGCCGCGCCCCGGCGCGAGATGCAGCATGATCGGCAACCGGCCAAATCCCTCCGCTCTGGAGGGGAAACAGGGTGCGAGACGGCTCTTTCACGAGCGATCAGGATTGTTCAGGTAGGAAGTGCATCGATGGTGTGGCAGAGCAACAGTTTGGTTCTTCTTGTTGCGTTGCCGTTCGTCGCCAGTTTCATTGCCATCCTGCTTCCCGCCAACGCACGAAACGCCGAAGCCTGGGTCGCTGGCCTGGCGGCACTGCTCGGGGTGGTTCTTACCGCCCTCGCCTATCCGCTGGTGCAGGACGGCGGGGTGGTGCGGCATGTCGTCGAATGGGTTCCGACGCTCGGGCTCAATGCAGCCCTGCGGCTGGACGGCTTTGCGTGGATGTTCTCCATGCTCATCACGGGCATCGGCCTGCTCGTCGTCATCTATGCCCGCTATTACATGTCGCCCAAGGATCCGGTGGCACGCTTCTACGCGTTTCTGCTTGCCTTTATGGGCGCGATGCAGGGCCTGGTCCTGTCCGGAAACATCATCCTGCTCGCGGTGTTCTGGGAACTCACGAGCATCTTCTCGTTCCTGCTCATAGGCTACTGGCACCAGAACCAGGCTGCCCGGGACGGGGCCCGCATGGCGTTGACGATCACCGGCACCGGCGGGCTCTGCCTGCTGGCCGGCATGGTGCTGCTGGGCCGGATCGTCGGCAGCTACGATCTCGACGTGGTGCTGGCGTCCGGGGCGGCCATCCGGGCGCACGATCTCTACCTCCCGATGCTGCTCCTGATCCTGGCCGGCGCATTGACCAAGAGCGCGCAGTTTCCGTTCCACTTCTGGCTTCCAAACGCCATGTCGGCGCCCACGCCCGCATCGGCCTACCTGCATTCCGCCACGATGGTGAAGGCGGGCGTGTTCCTGCTCGCCCGCTTCTGGCCGGTGCTGTCCGGCACGGACGAATGGTTCTTCATCGTTGGGCTGGCGGGAATGTCGACGCTGCTGCTGGGCTCGTTCTTCGCCATCTTCCAGCAGGACCTGAAGGGACTGCTCGCCTATTCGACGATCAGCCATCTCGGCCTCATCACGACGCTTCTGAGTTTCGGCAGCCCTCTGGCGGCTGTCGCGGCCATCTTCCACATGCTCAACCACGCCACCTTCAAGGCCAGCCTGTTCATGGCGGCAGGCATCATCGACCATGAGGCCGGCACCCGCGACATGCGAAAGCTGTCTGGCCTGTTCGCCTTCCTGCCGGTGACGGCGACGCTTGCGATGGTAGCAAGCCTCGCAATGGCCGGAGTGCCCCTGCTGAACGGCTTCCTGTCGAAGGAGATGTTCTTCGCCGAGAGCATCGAGCAGCACCGGGTCTCGTGGCTGGACCACATCGCGCCCTATGTAGCGACCGTCGCCGGTGCATTCGCCGTCACCTATTCCGTGCGCTTCATCCACAAGGTCTTCTTCGGGCCAAAGCCGGTGAACCTGCCGCGGGAGCCGCACGAGCCGCCGCACTGGATGCGGGTGCCCATCGAACTCCTCGTCCTCGTCTGCCTTGTGGTCGGCATGGTGCCGGCGATCAGCGTGGGCGGCTTTCTGGACACCGCCGTCTTCGCGGTTCTGGGCCAGCGCACGCCCGAGTACAGCCTTTCGGTGTGGCACGGCCTCAACCTGCCCCTGCTCATGAGCACGGTGGCGCTCGTAGCCGGCCTCGCGATTTACGCCCTGCTGCAGCCCTATCTGCGCAATTCCGAGGAGGGTCCGCCGTTCATCCGCCGCCTGCAGGGCCGGCGCATCTTCGAGCGGATTCTCGTCACCCTCAGCTGGCGAGGAGCCCGCTTCCTAGAGCGCTTGCTGGCCACGCGCCATCTGCAGCCGCAGCTGCGCGTGCTGATCGGAGCAGCTCTGCTCGGTGGCATCTGGGCCATGTGGGGCTCGGCGGAAAAGCTGCCGGCGCTGTCGGCCGCGGGCATGGATCCGGTGCTGGCGGTGCTCTGGGCCGTCGGAGCAGTGTGTGCCGTGGGCGCCGCCTACCAAGCCAAGTTCCACCGGCTGGCGGCCCTGATCCTGCTGGGCGGCGCCGGGCTCGTGAACTGCGTGACCTTTGTGTGGTTCTCGGCGCCCGACCTTGCAATCACCCAGCTCCTCGTGGAGATCGTGACCACCGTCCTCATCCTGCTGGGCCTGCGCTGGCTGCCCAAGCGTGACCCGGAGATCCACGACAGCTTCCATCTGAGGACGCTGCTGCGTCGCTCCTTCGATCTCGCACTCGCGGTCGCGGCGGGTCTCGGGACTGCCGCCATGGCGTATCTGACGATGCGGACCCCCGTGCCGTCATCCGTCGGTGACTACTATCTGGAGCGCGCGTACAGCGAGGGGGGCGGCACCAATGTCGTCAACGTCATCCTTGTCGACTTCCGCGGCTTCGACACGTTCGGCGAGATCGTGGTGCTGGGCGTGGTCGCGCTCACTGTGTTCGCGCTGCTGCGCCGTTTCCGTCCCGCCGAGGACACGAGCGAGATCCCCGTTCAGCAGCGCGAGCAGAACATCTTCGATGACCTGCAGCGCGACAGGACCGTCGGCGAAACGCTGAACGACTACCTGCTGGTGCCCTCCATCATCATGCGCTGGATGTTTCCGGCCATCGTGCTCCTGGCCGCCTATCTCTTCCTCCGTGGCCACGATCTGCCGGGCGGCGGCTTTGCGGCCGGCATCACGATGTCGATCGGCTTCCTGCTGCAATATCTCGCCGGCGGGACGCGATGGGTGGAGGAAAGGCTGCGCATCCGGCCCGTCGTGTGGATCGGGCTCGGCCTCATGGTGGCGGCGCTGACAGGCCTTGGCTCGTTCGGACTGGGCTACCCGTTCCTCACCTCCTACTCCCAGTACACGGAGCTTCCCCTGCTCGGTAAGGTGCCCACGGCCTCGGCACTGCTGTTCGATGTCGGCGTCTTCAGCCTCGTCGTCGGCGCGACGGTGCTGATGCTCATCGCCATCGCCCATCAGTCCATCCGCTCGGCCAAGACGAAGGTGCCAAAGGCGCACGCGGATGTGGGGGCCGGCTGATGGAACTGCTCATCGCACTTGCCATCGGCACGCTCACCGGCTCAGGCGTCTGGCTCATCCTGCGCCCGCGCACCTATCAGGTCGTGGTCGGACTGGCCCTGCTGTCCTATGCGGTCAACCTGTTCATCTTCTCCATGGGACGCCTCCGCTCTCATGCCGCCCCCGTCGTCGACGGATCCTCGGTCGTTGACCCGTCCGCCTATGCGGATCCCGTGCCGCAGGCTCTGGTTCTCACCGCCATCGTCATCGGCTTCGCCACCACGGCGCTGTTCCTCGTCGTCCTGATCGTCTCCCGCGGCCTTGCGGGCACCGACCATGTCGACGGACGGGAGAGGTCGTGATGGAGGTCGCGCCGCAGCACATCGTCATCGCACCGGTCCTGATCCCGCTCATCGCGGGCGCGCTGATGCTGTTCTTCGACGATCGACAGCGCCAGCTGAAAGCCGCCATCGGCATTGCCTCCACGCTGGCCCTGCTCGTGACCGCGGGCATGCTCCTGCTGCGCGTGCACCACCATGATGCGGTGGCCCTCGTCTATCTGCTCGGCAACTGGCCGGCCCCGATCGCGATCAACCTTGTCGCCGACCGCCTCTCGTCCATCATGGTGGCCGTGACGGCGCTTCTGGCGCTCCCTGCCCTCGTATTCTCCATGCAGCGGTGGGAACGGAGCGGCCCGCACTTCCACAGCCTGTTCCAGTTCCTTCTGATGGGCCTGGGCGGCGCGTTCCTGACCGGCGACCTGTTCAACCTCTTCGTCTTTTTCGAGGTCATGCTGGCGGCCTCCTACGGGCTCGTGCTGCATGGATCGGGCGCCGCGAGGGTAAGGTCCGGCCTGCACTACATCGCGATCAACCTGGTCGCTTCGCTCATCTTCCTGGTTGGCATCGCCCTTGTGTTCGGCGCGACCGGGAGCCTCAACCTTGCGGAGATCTCGCAGAAGGCCGTGCAACTCACGGGCTTTTCGGAACCGGCGCTCAGGGTCGGCCTCGCGATGCTGGGGCTGGCCTTCCTGATCAAGGCGGGCATGTGGCCGCTGGGCTTCTGGCTGGTGCCGGCCTATTCGGCCGCCGCCGCTCCGGTGGCCGCGATTTTCGCGGTCCTCAGCAAGGTCGGCGTCTACGCGCTGCTGCGGCTTTCGCTGCTGGCGTCGGCGGAAGGAGAGGCTTTCGGGGCGATGCTGATCTTCGTCGGCGGCTCGCTGACGCTGGTTTTCGCCTCCATCGGCATTCTTGCCTCGCAATCGCTTCCGCGTGCCGCCGCCTACTTCGTCCTGATGTCCTCGGGCACGCTGCTGGCCACCTTCGGCATGTCCGATCCCGGCAGCACCGCCGGCGCGCTGTTCTACCTCATCAGTTCCACGCTGGCGGTCAGCGGCCTGTTCATGATCGTCGAACTGCTGGAACGCGAGCAGGGCGCGGCCGCAAACGTGCTGGCCGTCACCATGGAAGCCTATGGCGGGGCGGAGCCGGGGGCGGACGAGGAGACCGAGGTGGGCCGGGTCATCCCCGGCGCCCTCGCCGTGCTCGGCATCAGCTTCTCCCTGCTTGCCCTGGTCCTCATCGGACTGCCGCCCCTCACGGGCTTCCTGGCGAAGTTCGCCATTCTGCACGCGGTGATCGGGCTGCCCTCGGTCGAATCCGGGGGCACCGGAAACCAGGCTGCCATCCTCGCAAGCCTGCTGATCATCTCGGGCCTCACGGCGATGATCGCGCTGGTGCGGATGGGCATCCGCATCTTCTGGGCGCCCGTGGAAAGCTTCCAGCCTCGCGTGACGGTGCTGGAGATCGCGCCGATCCTGTTTCTCGCGGCAGTTCTTGTGGCAATGTCGGTCGGGGCCGGCACGGTCATGAGCCTCGTGACGGACGCGGCCGGCGACCTGCACCAGCCCAGCCGCTATCTTGATGCCGTGCTCGGTGCCGGCCGCGTTCCCCCTTACGCCGAGGCGGGCAAATGAGGGCGTTCCTTTCCTATCCACTGCTGGCCGCTGGCCTCGCCGTCATGTGGCTGGCGCTGTCTGGCCTCACGCCGGGCCATGTCGTGCTTGCCGTGCTGGTGGCGTTCGGTGCCAGCCATGCAATGCACGCGCTGGGCGAGCCGAGCCCGAGATTGCGCCGCCTGACCGCGATACCCGAATTGCTGGGGTTCGTGCTCGTCGACATCGTGCGGTCCAACATCGCGGTGGCCCGCATCATCGTTCTCGGCAGCCGTCACCGCCGGTCGTCCGGGTTCATCTCCGTACCCCTGAAGCTGACGAACCCGTCAGGGCTCGCCATCCTGTCGATCATCCTCACATCCACGCCGGGCACGGCGTGGCTGGACTACAACTCCGCGCGGGGAACGCTGCTGATCCACGTCTTCGATCTTGTCGACGAGCAGGTCTGGATCGACATCATCGCCAACCGCTACGAGCGTCTCCTGCTGGAGATTTTCGAATGAACGTCCTCATCATGCAGGTGGCGCTGTCCATCGCACAAACCCTGCTGGCCTTCGCGGTTCTTCCCTGCGTCTACCGGATGATCGTCGGCCCGCGCGCGCAGGACAGGGTTCTCGCCCTCGATGCGCTTTATGTCTGCGCGATGCTGCAATTGCTGGCTTTCGGCGTGCGGACCGGGAGCACGCTCTACTTCGAGGCGGCGCTCATAATCGGCATGCTGGGCTTCGTCGCGACGGTCGCGCTGGCCAAGTTCCTGATGCGTGGCGAGGTGATCGAATGAACGCCTCTTTCGAGGACATCCCGCTATGGGCTGCGGTGCTGAGCGCCGCCTTCCTGCTGCTCGGCTCGTCGCTTGCGCTGATCGGCACGATCGGCCTTGCCCGGCTCGGCTCGTTCTATGACCGCATCCACGCGCCCACTTTGGGCACCAGCTGGGGCGCCGGCGGCATGATCGTGGGGTCCATGATCTTCTTCACGGCGGCGGCGTCCCGGCCAGTGGTGCACGAGATCCTGATCGGCCTTTTCATCACCGTCACCACGCCCGTGACTTTGATGATGCTCGGCCGCGCGACCGTCTACCGCGATCGCTCGGAGAAGCACCCCGACGTGCCGCCGATCTTCCCCGACGAAGCCGCACTCGTGGCCGAAGACAAGCCGAAGGGCATCTAGTCTTTCAAGCGCCAGCTTTGCCAAAGCGAATCGAGAACACCGCTGCGCCAGCCGGGCGTTAGTTCTTTGATCCAGAGCAAACGCAATCTTGCATGCGACGGCAGCACCAGCCTTGCTGTCCGCGCTGTTCGCCGCACGAATGGCCACCATAAGTTGTTAATCATAAAGGCCCAGAGCGCCGCTAATCTGCAGATGTGGCTGCTTTGGAAGCAAATTCCGGCGTCAGTACTAAGCAGCCGGAGTAAAAAGCCCCTGACCCAGAGTCTGCAGTGTAGCGCCATTGCCACATATATGACCTAAATGTGGTACTTTTCCAGACTCAAGTTGTACTTTGGTTGTGTCCTCAGCTATGGCCTGAGAAAGCAATTTCGGGGGACGCCATGCAGCCGTTTACAAGTCATCGGACCATCAACGGCCGCGTTTCGCGCCGAGCAGCGCTTCTTCTCGGAACGGCGCTGACGGCTGGCGTCCTATCGCAGGGCACCTTCATTTCGGGAGCTTACGCGGCCAACGAATGCGGCGCGCCCGTCAATCAAGCGGTGGTCTGCGACGCGACGAACTATCAGGCTGCCGAAGGCGATATCGGATACTTCAATCCCGGTGCGCTGACCCTGACGCTGCAGGATCTTACGGTCACGGCGAACACCGCAGTTCGGCTTACGAACAGCGCCGTCACTCCGGGTGATGCGGCGATCATCGTTGAAAACACGGATATCACCACCGCCACGGGTGCTGGTGTGCAGGTCAACGTGGCCAGCGATAGCGCCGCGACACTGACCGTGAACTCTGGCAGCAGCATCGTCAGCGGAAATACCAATGCCGCTTTCGTCCGTTCGGTGGGTGGAACAGTCACCGTCACGACCGAGGCTGGAACCACGCTGAATGGTGGTGCCAACGGCCTTCAGACCCGGACGGAAGAAGACAACCTCACGACCGTGACGATCGGCGGTGAAGCAATCGGCGGGACCGGCAGCGCGGTTGCCACTGCCGCAGTCGATGGTGACACCGTCATCACTATCGAGGGAACGGCATCTCTCACCGGCAACGGTAACTCGGGCATCTACGCCGACAGCAACGATGGCGACATCACGATCAGCACCGCGGCTGGATCGAGCGTGACCACCACGGCTGCCAACGACGGCTACTATGCCATCGAAGCCGCGTCTGACACCGGCACCATCAACATGACACTGGCAGGCGAGGTCGTTGAAGGCGGCGTTGCCGCGTTCACGAGCGGAGCCGGTTCGGTCAACATCGACATCCTTGGGCGCATCAACAACGCGTTCGGCGGCGGCGTTCAGGTGGAAACCGAGGACGGCGACATCACGCTCAACCTTGGCCAGACCGACGAGACGGGTGCGCCGATTCAAACTGTCGTTGAGAGCAGCAGCGATGCTCTGCAGCTATACAGCGATGAAGGTTCGATCTTCGTCACTGTTGGCGCCGGAACCAGCCTGATCGGCGGGCCTGCGAACGACGAGCTGGACGAAGAAGGCGGAGACGGCATCGAGGCCGTCGCAGATGCCGGCGATATCACCATCGGGGTGCTGAGCGGCGCGACCATCACGGGGGGCGACGACGGCATCTATGCCTCGACGGACAACGGCTCGGTCGTCATCAGCAATGCCGGCCTGATCGGTTCGGTATCCGAAGATGAAGACGGCCCGGTATTCTCCGGTGTCGGCGACGATGGCATCGATGTCGAGGCCTATGGAGACGGCCTCGTCGAAGTAGTCAACGAAGTCGGCGGCCTCATCTTCGCTGAGGACAACGGCATCGAAGTCAGCCAGGAAGGCAGCGGCGAGGTGTTCGTTGAAAACCTCGGCAGCATCGGCATCTTCGGAAACGCGGTTGGCGACGATGGCATCCGTGTCACGAACTACGGCACCACCTCGTTGGACGTTACAAACGGCGGCGCAATCTGGGCCACGAACTCCGCAATGGACGTCGCCAGCTTCATTCCCGGAGATGTGTCCATTCTCAACCAAGGGCTCGCCATCGGCAGCGGTCAGGAACCTGACGAAGCCGTGGTGCGCATCCGCACGGTCGCGTCGACGGAAGGCTCCGAGGTGCAGACGGCTCTCAGCTTCGAGAACACCGGCATCATCGCCAGCACCGATGCGGCCAACGCGCTGTTCAGCTTCATCGAGGCTGTCGAGGACGAGGACATCCTCGCCGGCGGGGATCTCGGCACGCTGCTCGGCAGCGAGGCGTTCTCCACCTTCACGGCTGATCTTGGCGACGCCGCCGAAGACTTCGCGATCTACGCGCAGGGCGACGACTTCGAAGACGAAGGCAGCTTCGGCTTCGGTGCTGGCGGGGAGTTCACCAATTCCGGGCTTATCGTAGGCCGCATCGGCATCGACAGCTTCGAAGCCAGCACCTTCGAGAACAACGGCCTGTGGCTGACCCGTGGCGACAACTCTTTCGGCGTCGGCGAAAGCAGCGTCCTGACGAACAATGTCCTGATCCAGACCGCCTTTGTATCTGGCGTGGAAGACGAAGCCTCCTTCAGCGGTCTGGACGTCTTCCAGAACAACGGCGTGCTCAGCATGATCGACAACTTCGGCGCCCTTGCGGGCATCGAGGGAACGCCGGTGTTCAACAACGACCGTGTGAGGGTGGACGGCACTTACCAGGCTTCGGGCAGCGCGATCCTCGCGGTCGATGCGACACTCGGCGCCGCAGGTCAGTCGGACTCGTCCGACCTCCTCGTCGTCGATGACGTGGATACCGGCGAACAGGGCGTGGTGGGCGACAGCCTGACGTCGATCCTCGTTCTGGACTCCAATGCGTCCGGGCTGGGTGCCCTCAACCTCGACGGCGTTGCGCTGGTCCGCGTCAACAACGGCGACGCCTTTCTCCAGAACTGGAAGCTCAACGAGGGCTCCTCGAATTACGACAGCTCGCGTGGCGTGATCGACAAGGGCTTTGTCTACTACACCCTTGGAGAGCGTGATGCCCCGGAGGAGATCTCCGAGGAGATCACTTTGCAAATCGCGGAGGACAACGCTCGCGAGATCGTCCTTATCGGCTTGCCGGACGTGGAAGCCTATCAGGCTGCGTCCATCATCACCGGCGCACAGGAGATCTGGCACAACACCACGGCCATCTACTCCGAGCGTCATGCCGATCTGCGTGACTTCATCATGGCCGGCGTCAACAGCCGCGCCGAGCGCGCCGACCTCCCGGTCGACGGCCCGGCTCCCACGACGACGGCAAACAACGTAACGCCGGGCGTGTGGGCAAAGGGCTTCGGCGGCTGGGTCCAGAACGATGGCGAGGCGGCCGGCTTCGATACCGGCTTCGACCAGGACATCTACGGCATGATGGCCGGCATCGACACGGGCCGCGAAAGCGTGTGGTCCGCGGACGATGCGATCCTCGGCGGGGTCTTCGCCGGCTACCTCTCGTCCGACCTCGACTTCAACACGGGCGGCTCCTCGATCGACTACGAGGGCTTCACGGTTGGCGGTTACGCCAGCTTCCTGAAGGGCAACTTCTTCGTGGACGCCACCATCAAGGCGGACTTCCTGGAGATCGAAGGCGCCGGCGGCGTCTTCGGTGACCTCAGCACCGATGCGACCTCCATCGGCGGCACGCTCGAGAGCGGCTATCGCTTCTGGTTCAACCGCTTCTTCGTGGAGCCAAACGCGGTGCTCGCCTATGTCCAGACCGACATCGACGACGCCACTGTGCTTGGTGGCGACATCGACTTCGCGGATGATGCGGAAAGCCTCCGTGGCGGCGTCGGCATCCGCGTCGGCGGCAATGTCTACACGGGTATGACGCACACTGTGGGCGTCTCGTTGGTCGGCCGTGCCTGGAACGAGTTCGAAGGCGAGAACCAGGTCACGATCGGTGGCGAGGGCGGTTTCGACATCGTCGATCAGGGCCCCGAGGACGTGTACGGCGAACTGGGCGGCACCTTGTCCGTCACCAGCCGAACCACCGGCTGGTCGGGCCAGGTCAGCGGATCGTACAAGTTCAACGACGAGTACGAGTCGGCCAGCGTGAAGGGTGGCGTGCGCTACCAGTGGTAAGCACGGCCTCCTAGGCTAGGACCGGGGCAGGCCTTTGGCCTGCCCCTTTTTGTTTGAGAGGTTTCCGATGCGCCCCTTCTTGCCGACAGCAGCTGGACTGCTCCTCCTGTCCTCGCTCCCCGTCCTCGCACAGGCGCCCGCGACGCCGCGCGCCCAGAAGGCCGAACCGGCGGCGCCCCCAGCAGCCCCGGCCATTCCGCAGAAGCGGGAAGAGATCGTCTATGGGGCATGGACGCTGGTGTGCACCTCCCCCGCGCAGGGCGCCGGCGCAAAGGTCTGCAATGCCGTGCTGCGCATCCGCGAGCAGAAGTCCGGAAAAGCGGTCCTGGGCTGGATCATCGCGCGCACCGAAGCCGGCGGTCTCGCGGGCGTCTTCGAGACGCCCACAGGCGTCCAGATCCCGGCGGGCGTCGAGTTGACCCTCGGCAAGGGTGCCGTTCGCAAGCTGCCTTACGACTGGTGCGACCCCCAGCGCTGCCAGGCTCGTGCCACGATCGACGCCGCGTTCCTCAAAGAACTCTCGGCCGCCGGGACCGCCAGCGTGAAGATGGTGTCCAAAGAGGGCAAGGCCGTGAATCTGGGCTTCGGCACCGAAGGCTTCGACAAGGTCGCGCCCTCGTTCCGCTAACAATCGTGCAGCCTGCCGGACGGGTGCCGTCAGGTTCTCCTTTGCCGCAGGTCAGTACTCACGCTCGATGCTGATCCCGCCGGATGCACTTCCGTCGGCGCCGGCCTTGCCCTTGACCTTGAGGTGGCGGCTGACGTCGAGGTTCAGGGTCACGCCGGCATCCTCGGGCTTGGCTCCGGCCTGTACGCCCAGGCTGACGCGGTCGTTGATGTAGCGGGACGCGCCCACGGCCACCCCGCCGCCCTCGCCCGTGGTGATGTCGAGACTGTCGACGCCGAGCGAGCGCCTCAGGTCCTCGAACGCGCTGCTGCCGCCGCCGGAGAACTGTGCCACGGCCTGTGCAAGCTGCAGCGCTTGCCCCGCCGAGAGGCCGCCCGAAGCCTTGCCGAAGAGCAGGCGCGACAGCACCTCGTCCTGCGGCAGATCGGGGTTGGAGCTGAACACGAAGTCCGGCTCCGAGGCGCTGCCCGTGACAGCGATCTGCGCCGTGACATCTCCCGCCGTGGTCTGCGCGAGGAAATCCAGATCGGGCGTCAGGCTGCCGGCAAAGCCGAGGCGGCCCCGCGTCAGGTCGATGCGCTGGCCCAGCACGTCGAAGCGCCCGCGCCTGAGCTCGAATGCACCGAGCGCGATCACATCGCTGCTCGTGCCCGTCAGCCGCAGATCGCCGCCTAGCTCGGCGTTGAGCCCGCGCCCACGCACGAAGATGCGGTTCGGCGCCGAGACCACGAGGTCGAGTTCGGCGTTGAAGGGCGCACCGGCGGCTGCCGCCTGCTGCCGCCGCGCCTTGGTGGCCAGGCGCTGCCGCGCCGCGCCCATGGCGCCGACATGGCGTGTTTCCGGCAGGGGCTGAAGCGTGCCCGGCAGGCGGTCGGGCACCGCGACATCCATGGCGATGATCCCGATGCGGCCAGAAACGCGCGGCGTGCGCGCCAGCGGGCCGGCAATCTGGAGGTCGAGATCGGCCGTTGCCGTCACCACGTCGTTCTGGATGAGCTGGGCCCGTTGGCCGATTATCCGCAGGTCGCCGGGGAAGCCGGCCACGGGATCCACCGCCACGCGCCCGCTTCCCGAAATGCGCCCATTGGCCGGCGTCGCGGCGGAGAGGCTCTCCACAGTGATGACGTCGCCCCGGGCAGCAAGGCGCGCCCGGATGGACTGCAGCGAAACGCCCCGCGTCGGGTCGGCGAAGCTGCCATTGTCGAGCGCGGCCGTGCCGTCGATGCGGGGATCGGAGAAGGTGCCGGCTACACGCAGGTCGAGCTTCGCCGATCCCGTGACCCGCTGCCCCTCGGCGCTGAGCTGCGTGTTCGCGATGGCCGCGTCCAAGGTTCCGCGAACCGCAAGTTCGAGCCCGCCGCTGGCCACCATAGGAACCGAGCCCGACACCGTGATCGTGCCGGCGCGCCCGGCGTTCACCGTGGAGTTGACCCCGGCGCGCCCATCTGCGAAGCGGCCATCGGCCTTGATGGCCAGCGGCGGAAGCCCGGCCTCGCGCGTCTGAGGCGACGTCAGGGCGTTGATTGTCAGATTGTAGGATCCCGCGGGCGCCGCAGCCGGACCCCGCACGTCGATCCGCCCGCCAAGGGTGCCGGTCAGGCCAAGTCCGGGCACCGCGATCTCGGCGGCGGCCAAAGGAAGACGTTCGATGATCGCGGACAGGTCGAGGCTGCGCCCGACACGACCGGACGCCGCAACGCGCCCGCCATCCACCCTCAGCACAAGATCGGCGATGTCCGCCCCCTCAGGCGTAAAGGCGATGCGCGCCGGCCCCGCGAGCGCGATCTGCCTCTTGCCACGGCGGGCGGTGAAGCTCGCGAGGTCTAGCCGGCTGGGCGTGCCGGGCACCAGCCGTCCCTTGCCCGCCAGATCGAAGCCACGCGCCCGCGCGGTCACGTCCAGCAGGCTTGAGCCGGCATCTCCCCTCGCCGTAAGGCGCAGCGTTTCGATGCCTTGGCCGGACGCCGAAATGCCATCGGCTTCGATGACGCCTTCGGCACGCGGTTCGCGGTAGAGGTCGCTCACCCGCGCATCGGCGTGCACGCGCCGCAGCAGGTTTCCGGCAAAGGCCAGCCGCTCGCCAGTTACGAGGATGGAGGCGTTCTGCCGTCCATCGGGCGCATCGAGCGTCACATCGGCGTCGAGGCTGCCCGCAAGCCGCGTCAGCACGATGGGCGAGATGTCGTCGAGGTTCGCGGACTTGATCGTCAGCCGACCGGCGGCCGTGTTGTCCGATGCGAGACGAAGGGCGCCTCGCGCGGTCACGCTGCCGATGCCGAGATCGAGCGTGTCCACGTCCCAACCGCCGGCTTGGATCCGTGCGAGTTCCAGCACGCCGTTAGCAGGCTTGCCGCCGACATCGCCATCGAGGGTCACGCGCGCCTTCGGCAACGCCGCAAGGTCGGTGGCATCCACGTCGAGCATCAGCGTCTTGATGGGACGACCCAGCGCCGTCGCATCGCGCGTGGCAAGGCTCGCCTTCACCTCGGGAGCGCGGAGGGAGCCTGTGAGCCGGGCGTCCAGACCGGCCTTCCCGGTCAGGCGGGCGTCCGCGCGGGCCAGATCCGTGATCTGGGCGGTAAGCACCACATCGGCATTCTGCTGCGTCGCGCGGCCATTGGCCACGGCGCTCAGATGCGCGCCGTTCAGCCGCAGACCATCGAGTTCGAAACCTCCGCGCACGCGCCGCAGCACTCCGGCAGCTGAGACTTCGCGCCCGAGCAATCCGTCCACGGCAGGCGTGCCGGTGCGCAGATCGGCCAGCCGCCCATCGATCGCCGCGTCGATCACGCGCTGCGGATTGCCGGTGAGCCGCGCGGTCAGGCGCGCCGAGCCGGCGACGGTGCGACCCACAAGCCCGGAATAGGGAGCAATGTCCGCCGCCTGCAGACCGGCGTTCGCATCGATCATGGATGCCCCGAAGCGCCCGTCGAGCGTTGCGGTCGCGCGCGCAAAGTCGAGGCGACCGGCTTCCAGGTTCAGCACCCGGTCCTCGTCAAGCACCCCCCGCGCGGAGAGATCGATGCGGTCACCCAGCGCGCGCGCAAGGTCCCGGTCCTCGGGCGCGAGGCCGCGAACCTTCAGGTCTGTGTCCAGCGCGAAACGCCTGGTGCCTTCCACGGGCACCATGGAGATGCGCCCGTCCACGCTGGCCAGCGCACCTTCGGGCACCCGGATATCTGACGCCATCAGGGTTCCGTTGATGCGTGGCTGGGCAAGAGGCCCTTCCACGCGCGCATCGAGAGCCAGATTGCCGATCTCGGCCTGCCCGGCACGGGTGCGCGTGCCGTCCGTCGGCAGCGCACGGGCCTGAAGCGTCAGGTCCAGGTCTCGCCGCGCCGTCACATAGCCGCTGACACCGAGGCGCGCGACTTCGGAGGTGATGCCGAAATCCTCGACGGCATAGCCACCGTCGTCACCGAACACGACGCTGCCCGTCATCTGCGTGGTGTTGCGAACGACAGGGGCCAACGGAGCGGGCACAAGGCCAGAGATGCGCGCCGCGAGGTCGAGCCTGAGCCGGCGGATCGGTCCGTCACGGTCCAGCACGGCGCGGCCATCGGCGCCGATGTCCGGCCCGGCGACGAAGTCGAGCCGCGAGGTCCAGCCATCGAGCGGTCCGCTGCCGGCGATCTTGAAGCTGACCGGCGGCAGCCCAGGAACATCGGCGGCATGCGCCACGAGGCCGCCCGCAGGCTCGTCGAGATCCACCGACAGGTCCAAAGTCTCGGTGCCCGGCGCATAGCCGAGACCGACCGCGAAGTGGCCCGGCGCGTCCTCCCGCTGCGCGTCGAGCGCGAATTTGAGGCCTTCCTGCGGATCGCCGATCTCGGCGCTGCCCGTCGCCGAAAGCCGGGCCGCCGTGCCGAGGATCGGCTCTCCAAGCTGGAAGCCGTTCAGGGCGAAGCGCGCAACCACCACCTTCACAGGCAGTTCCGGCAGGATCGGCTGGTCCGCGTCTTCCGGCACCTCTTCCGCGGGCAGGGGCCGGCGCAGGACGGACAGGCCGTCGACCGCCAGTTCGTTGATCTGGAGGCGGCGGCTCAGCAGTGCCGTGCGGCTCCATGAGAGCTTGGCCTGCCGAAGGACGAGCCATTCGCCGTCCGCGTCCGAGATGCGGATGTCGTGGATGGTCGAGTTCGACGACAATGCGCCCTCGACCCGTCCGATGCGCACCGTGGTGGCGGGCGTCGAGAGCACGCGCGACAGCAGCCTCGCGAGAGTGCTCTGGTCGTCTTCCTGCGTGTAGCCGGGCACGCCCACAAGGGTCGCGGCGGCGGCGGCGGAAAGCCCGATGGCGAGAAGCAGAGTGGCGGCTGTCCTGCGGAAGCGGCCCATCAGAATGCCTGCCCGATGCCGATATAGACGGCGTAGTCGGGATCGCCCTCGCCCGGATTCACGGGCACCGCGACGTCGAGGCGGATGGGGCCGATGCCGGTGTAGTAGCGCAGGCCGAGACCCGCCGCGAAGCGCACATCCTCATCGAATTCCGGCAGGCTGTCGGCGAAGGCCGTGCCGGCATCGATGAAAGGCACGATGCCGATCTTCTCGGTGACGCGGATGCGCGCCTCCACCGAGGCCTCCAGAAGGCTGAGGCCGCCGAGCGGTTCTCCGTCCAGCTGCGGGCCGAGGCTGCGGTAATTGTAGCCACGCACCGAGCCGCCGCCGCCGGCGAAGAAGCGGCGATTGGCGGGAATGTCCTCGATGTCGGCACCCGTGATGGAGCCGATGCCGATGCGCCCCGCCAGCACATAGCGTGCATCCTCGTCGAGCGCGAAATAGGTGGAGGCCTTGGCCTGCCCGACCGTCATGGAAACGGAATCGTCGAACACGTCGAAATAGGATCCCACCGACGCCGTAGCCCGAATGCCTTTCGTCGGTTCCAGCGCATTGTCCGTGGAGTCGTAGGTGACCGCCGCGCGCAGGCCGAACAGATTGTAGTCCAGCGCCTCTCCGGTGAGGTCGGTGAGCACGTCCTCGCTCTGGCCGATCTCGAATTCCGGGCCGATCTGTGCGGAGAAACTGTCGGTCCAGCGATGGCGCAGCGCCGCCGTCACATTGCCGAAGCTTGCGAGATAACCCTCCGTCGCCTCGCGGCTGACGGTGGTGTCGAGCAGGAAATCGTTGCGGCTTCCGCCAAGCGCGGGCTTGAGGAAGCTTGCCGACAGGCGTCCTCCGAGGTCTTCCCAGCCGAAATCACCGAAGTCCGGCAGGCCGGTGTCGTTGCCGCGCTGGGCGAAGAACAGGCTTCCGTCGAGGCGCAGGCGCTCGGCGCCGCCGAACAGGTTGCGGTGAGCCCAATAGGCGCTCAGCGCCGGACCATCCACGGTGGAATATTCGGCGGAAGCACCGATCAGGCGCGGCTTGCGTTCGGTCACCTCAAGCGCGATGGGGAGATTGCCCAGGGCGTCGAGGCTTTCCGCCTCGCGGATGCGAACCGAGGAAATGGCCTCGATCCGGCCGACGGATTTGCGCATGTCGCGCAGCTCGTCCGGCGAATAGGGGTTGCCCGGCTCGGTGTAGACATAGGAGCGCACCACCCGCGGATCGACCTTCTCGGTGCCGCTGACGGACACCTCACCGATGCCGGCCTCTGGCCCCACCCGGATCGTCAGCGTCAGGTCCATCGCCGCCTGTCCGTGGAACACCACGGGATCGCGGCTGACGGTCTTCACGAAGGGATGCCCCGCCCCGCGGAAATGGTCGATGATGCGGGCCTCGGCGGCCAGGATGTCGGCGGCCCGTGCGGGTTCGCCGGCATTCAGGTTCACGACCTTCGGGGGCAGCTGGTCCTCCGGGAACGGCAACCCGGTGGCGGCGTCCAGCACAGTGACGCTGCGGAAGGTGAATTGCGCTCCCGGATCGACCACGATGCGGACCGGCACATGCGCTCGGTTGCGGAACGCCTCGGCATAGCGCGCGACAGCGGAGGTATCGACCTGCTGCTGGCCGATGCGGTGGTCACCGACGATGACTGCGGCGGACGCGTTGTAGTAGCCGGCGCCCCACATGGCATCGACGAGGCGCTGCGGCTCCGTCCGTGCCCGCAGGGCCAGCGCTTCGCCATCCGCCGGCGGATCGGCCCGCAGCCGGTAAAGCGTGGAGGCATCCTTGAGCGCCTGCTCGACATCCGTGGCCGTGCCGGTTTCAAACGTCAGTGCGTAAGGCAGCGAAGCCGGGTTGGCGGCCGGAACCTTCTCGCCGCCAAACAACCCAAAAAAGCTGAACGCCTGCGCCGGCTGATCTGGCAAGGCCAGCAGCCCCACGGCCAGAACAGCCACCGCGATGCGAGGTTCTACGCGATACAATTTACCCAGCATTGTCCCCCGGCCGGCACCAGCCGGTCTAGAGACCCTCCCGCCATACAGGCACAAGAGCCATGCGTGCATTCAAACACTGCGCAGAATGGCCACACCTCGCCGGCCAGGGCAACCCCGAAGGCCACAAGGAGCAGGCGCTCAATCCCCGCCGCGAGCAAGCTGCTCCAATATTCTGTGCGCCGCCTTAATGCGAGCCGGGATGGGGAAGTTCTTGTTCGCCAGCATGACCAGCCCGATCTTCTTGTCCGGGAAGAAGGCGACATAGGCGCTGAAGCCGTTCGTCGATCCTGTCTTGTTGAACAAGGTCGGCCCTTCGGGCTTTCGCGGCGGAACGATCTCCGTGGCCGGGTTGGGCTCCCAGATCATCTGAGTGGAATTGCCCGCCAGCAACGACTCCAGGGACACGGGATAGGGATACTGCTCCCATCCTAGGCCCTGCGTCATCCCCGCCGTCCGGAAGAAGCCGATATGGGTGTTCTCAACGGCGCGGCGGATTTCCCCATCTAGGACTTCCGGCGTGATGTTGGCTTCCACGAACCGGATCATGTCCCCGGCGGTCGACCGGACGCCATAGGCCTCCGCGCCGAACATGCCTCCGGTTATGCGGATTGGCTTGTCGTCCTTGGTGTAGCCCTGGGCGTAGCTGCCCATCGCGCTCTTGGGCACACGGACATAGCTCTGGCTCATGCCAAGCCTCGGGAACAGGTCGGCCTCCACCGCAGTCGCATAATCGCTGCCGAGGGCGACCCCGGTGACGTGCCCCAGCAGCCCGATGCTGGGGTTGGAGTAGCGGCGTTGCGTACCGGGTGCCGCGTCCGGTTTCCACGTCCGCAGATAGACCTTCGTCTCCTTGTCCGTGCGGACGGTGTCCGGGAACTGCAGGGGCAGGCCGCCTGCCGTGTATGTCCCGAGGTGGAGCAGGCTTGCCTTGTCTACGGGCGCTCCGCGAAGCTCAGGCACGTATCTGCCGGGATGATCGCCCAGGGACATCTTTCCCTGCACCTCCGCAAGCGAGGCGAGCGTAGCGGTGAAGGTCTTGCTGACCGACCCGATCTCGAACAGCGTGCCCTCCGTCACGGGAGCGTCCGTCTCGCGGGTGGCAACGCCATAGGTGAAGATGCGGGATCTTGCCCCGGCGGTCACGGCGATGGCCATGCCGGGCACATCGTGCGCGGCCATGAGAGACCCGGCGGCATCATCCACCGTCTTGCGGATGTCTGCACCCTCTTGCGCCCGCGTCGGCACGGCTGCGCAGCAGACCGCCAGAACGAGGACGGCCCAGATGCCGCAAGCAGGGGCTGCAGGGTTCATCCGCCTGGCCGGCATCTCTTCATCCATCGTGCAGCGTCCTCTGACATGAGCCCCGTTCGATAGCGATCCAACGAATGGCCGACACCCCGAACGCGGAACCCGGATGGCCCGCCATTCGTATCTTTACCGGCTGCCCCAGCCGGATCGAGACGCCAGATGAACCATGCCTATCACGGGCCGAGCGCCGCAATCGCGGCCCATCCCCTGTACTCCACCTTCGTGTCGTTCCCCAGCGCCTGCTTCATCGGAACGCTCATGAACGACATCGCGTATTGGCGAACCGGGAACCTGCAATGGCAGAACTTCTCGGAATGGCTGCTGTTCGCGGGGCTTGTCGTCGGCGGTTTCGTGCTGCTGGCCGAGATTATCGCGCAGTTCAGGACATCCCGCACGGCGCCGGGCGGTGGGTGGCTTCGCGTCATCGGCATGCTCGTCGTTCTGGTGCTCGCCTTCATCAACAGCCTTGTCCATGCCCGCGACGGCTGGACGGCGGTGGTCTTCGACGGGCTCATCCTGTCCGCCACTACGGTCGCCGTGATGATCGTCACCGGGCTGGTGGGAAAGCTCTCCGTCCGCCGCGCATCAGGAGCCGTCCACAATGGCTAATCGCACCCGCTCCTTCCGCATCGCCGCACTTGCGGGCACCTGCGTTTTCGCGCTCGCGACAGCCGGCCACGCCCAGGAATTCGATACCACCCAGCAGATCGGGCCGAACCCGGTCCTGCCCGAGACCGACTCGCCGCTGCTGCCCGACCTGAAGGTCGCCGAGGTGATCGGATGGTCCGACGGGCAGACGCCCAAAGTGCCGGAGGGCCTCAAGGTCACAGTCTATGCGAAGGATCTCGTCAATCCGCGCACGGTGCACACCCTGCCCAACGGCGACGTGCTTGTCGTCCAGTCGCGCTCGCCCGCCGGCGAGCCAAAGGTACGCCCCAAGGACATCATCCGCGGCTGGATCATGTCCATCGCGCATGGCGACACCGGAGCCGACCAGAAGCCCAGCAACATCATCACGTTGCTGCGCGACACCAATCGCGACGGACAGGTCGATGAGCGCCATGATCTTCTGAAAGAACTGCACTCCCCGTTCGGCGTCGCCTGGGCGGACGACACGCTTTACGTGGCCGCCGCCGACGCCGTGCTGGCCTATCCCTACCCGCTCGGGCAGACCGCCATCTCCGCTGCGCCGCGCGTGCTGGCCCCACTGCCAGGTGGCCCGCTGAACCATCACTGGACCAAGGATCTGTCGCTCAGTCCGGACGGCCGCTTCCTCTACGCCTCCGTGGGATCGAACTCCAATATCGTGGAGAACGGGCTCGAAGCGGAGAAGGGCCGCGCCGCCATCTGGCAGATCGACCGCCAGACCGGCGCCAGCCGCGTCTTCGCATCGGGCCTGCGCAATCCCAACGGCCTGACCGTGCATCCACAAACCGGCACGCTCTGGGCCGTGATCAACGAGCGCGACGAACTCGGGCCGAACCTCGTGCCGGACTACATGACCTCGGTGCAGGACGGCGCCTTTTACGGCTGGCCGTGGAGCTATTACGGCAATCATGTCGACGAGCGCGTCTACCCGCCCCGTCCGGACATGGTGCAGCGCGCAATTGCTCCCGACTACGCGCTCTCCAGCCATGTCGCGGCTCTGGGCATGACCTTCTCCATGGGCTCGGCGCTGCCGGCGCAATATGCCAATGGCGCGTTCATCGGCCAGCACGGCAGCTGGAACCGTACGGCGTTCAATGGCTACAAGGTCAGCTATGTGCCGTTCGAAAACGGAAAGCCGAATGGCAAGGCGCAGGATGTCGTCACCGGCTTCATTGACGGAGACAAGGCGCATGGGCGACCGGTCGGCGTCGGCATAGACGGCACGGGCGCCCTTCTGGTGGCGGACGATGCCGGCAACACCGTGTGGCGCGTGGCGGCAGCCGATGGCACGATCAGCCCCGCCCCCCTCGCAACCGATCATGTGGACGCAGGTGCCGCCGGAACCTCCGCTGCAGCCGGCGCTCCACCTGCCGGCACGAACCCGGGCAGCGCGGCTCCCGCTCCGTCACCACTCGAGGTCGCACCCGCTGTGCTGCCTTACGGCGCCGAGCGCGCTGAGCAGTCGCCGCCTCCGAGCCCCTGAACGGCGGATGGTTGGGAATCAATGCTCTGATCGCAGGGCGCTGGCATCGGCCGGCGCCCTATCCGTATGCCTCTGGTGCTCGCTTCCTGATCGAATTCAACAACAAAGCCGGGCGGCTACTTGCTTATTGAGAATGCTTCGCAATATCATTCTCATATGATGGGTTGGAGGGCAGGCATGTTGGTTTCGCGAGGTCTGGTGTTCGCTGTTGCCATCTCCGTGGCGTGGGCCGGAACGGCGGCGGCACAAGCGCCTGCGAAGCCCTTCAAGGTGGTCACCACCTTCACCGTGCTGGCTGACATGACCCGCAACGTGGCCGGCAATGCCGCCGAGGTGGTCTCCATCACCAAGCCCGGCGCGGAAATCCACGGCTATGAGCCCACGCCCCGCGACATCGTCTCGGCGGGCGACGCACAGCTCGTTCTCAGGAACGGGCTCAACCTCGAGCGATGGTTCGAGCAATTCCTGCGCAATATGGGCGAGGTGCCCTCCGCCACCCTGAGCGACGGCATCAAGCCGATCCCGATCTCGGACGGGTCCTACAAGGGCGCGGCGAACCCGCATGCCTGGATGGCTCCGGCCGAAGGCCTCATCTACGTGGACAACATCGCGGCGGCCCTCAGCAAACATGATCCCGCCAACGCCGCGACCTACGCGGCCAATGCGGAAGCCTACAAGGCGAAGATCCGCGCCACCATCGAGCCGGTGCGGGCGCGCCTTGCCTCCGTGCCCGAAGAGCAGCGCTGGCTCGTGAGCTGCGAAGGGGCTTTCAGCTACCTCGCCCGCGACCTCGGGCTGAAGGAGCTCTATCTCTGGCCCATCAATGCCGACCAGACAGGAACGCCGCAGCAGGTGCGCAAGGTCATCGACGGCGTGAAAGCCAACAAGATCCCGGTGGTGTTCTGCGAAAGCACCGTGAGCACCGCGCCCGCCGAACAGGTGGCTCGGGAAACCGGAGCACGCTTCGGCGGCGTGCTCTATGTGGACTCCCTGAGCGGCCCCGATGGCCCGGTGCCCACTTATCTGGACCTGCTGCGCGTGACATCGCAGACCGTCGCCGACGGCCTCACAACGAAGGCTGCCGAATGAAGCTGAACCTTGATGGCGATGCGCCGGAAATGCCTGGCGTCGCGCATGCTCCGCCTGCCGAGGACGGCATCGTTGTTCGGGACCTCACCGTCACATACCGGAACGGCCACACGGCCCTGCGCGATGCCAGCTTTTCAATTCCGGCGGGCACCATAACCGCTCTGGTCGGCGTGAATGGCGCCGGCAAGTCCACCTTGTTCAAGGCGGTCATGGGCTTCGTGCCGGCCGCACGCGGAGAGATCCGGCTTCTCGGCCGCACGGTGCGGCAAGCGCTGCGGGAGAACCTCGTCGCCTATGTTCCGCAGGCCGAGGAAGTCGACTGGAGCTTCCCCGTTCTGGTAGAAGACGTCGTGATGATGGGGCGCTACGGCCATATGGGCTTCCTGCGCCGCCCATCCTCAGCCGACCGCCGCGCCGTCGACGACGCCTTGGCGCGCGTCGACATGACCGCGCTGCGTTCGCGGCAGATCGGTGAGCTTTCCGGCGGGCAGCGCAAGCGGGTCTTCCTTGCCCGGGCGCTGGCGCAGGACGGGCGCGTCATCCTGCTGGACGAGCCCTTCACCGGCGTGGACGTGAAGTCGGAGGACCAGATCGTGGCCCTGCTGCGCGAGTTGCGGGACGAGGGCAGGGTCATGCTGGTCTCCACCCACAATCTCGGCTCCGTGCCGGAGTTCTGTGATCGCACCGTGCTGGTGAAAGGCACCGTGCTGGCCTCGGGCCTCACCGAAGACGTGTTCACCCGCGACAATCTCGAACTCGCCTTCGGGGGCGTGCTCCGCCACTTCACCTTGACGGCCAAGGCCCTTCACGACGACGAAGACACGCGCGAGGTTCGCATCATCACGGACGATGAGCGGCCTTACGTCCAGTATGGCGACTGCGCCCGGCGCAGCAGCGGTGAAGCAGCGCAATGACCGAGCTGCTGCTCCAGCCCTTCGGCTATGGCTACATGGTCAACGCGATGTGGGTCAGCGCACTTGTCGGCGGTGTGTGCGCCTTCCTCTCCTCCTATCTGGTGCTGAAGGGCTGGTCGCTGATCGGCGATGCGCTGAGCCATTCCGTGGTGCCCGGCGTCGCGGCGGCCTACATGCTGGGCCTGCCCTTCGCGGTCGGCGCGTTCCTCTCGGGTGGGCTCGCCGCGGCGGCCATGCTGCTCCTGTCCGAGCGCTCGGGGCTGAAGGTCGATGTCGTGATCGGCATCATCTTCACCTCCTTCTTCGGCCTCGGCCTCTTCATGATCTCGATCAGCCCGGTCGCGGTCAGCATCCAGACGATCACCTTCGGCAACATCCTCGCGATCACGCCCGAGGACACGCTGCAACTGGCGATCATCGGCGTCGTGTGTCTGGCGGTGCTGGCGGCGAAGTGGAAGGACCTGATGGTCGTCTTCTTCGACGAGAACCATGCACGTTCCATCGGCTTGCGGCCGGGCCTCCTGAAGGCCGTGTTCTTCATGCTGCTGTCGGCCGCCGTCGTCGCCGCCATGCAGACGGTCGGCGCATTCCTCGTGATCGCCATGGTGGTGACACCCGGCGCCACGGCCTACCTGCTGTGCGATCGCTTTCCGCGCCTGATCCTGCTCTCGGTCGCCATCGGCACGGTCACGAGCTTTGTCGGCGCCTATGCCAGCTACTTCCTCGATGGCGCGACGGGCGGCATCATCGTTGTGCTGCAGACGCTGATCTTCCTCGCGGCCTTCCTGCTGGCGCCGAAGCACGGACTCCTTGCGGCGCGGACCCGTGCGCGTGAAGCGCTTGCAGGCGAGCCCGGCCCTGTGGGGGGCACGTCGTGAGCCTCGATGCCGCCCTGCTGCCGTTCGGCTTCCCCTTCATGCAGAACGCCTTCCTGATCTGCATCCTCGTAGCCGTGCCGACAGCTCTCTTGTCCTGCTATCTCGTGCTGAAGGGCTGGGCGCTGATGGGCGACGCCGTCAGCCACGCAGTGCTTCCCGGCGTGGTGCTGGCCTGGATCTTCAACATCCCGCTGATCATCGGGGCCTTCGCCGCCGGAATGCTGTGTTCGGTCGCGACGGGCTACCTCTCGGACAACAGCCGCATCAAGCAGGACACCGTGATGGGCGTGGTGTTCTCCGGCATGTTCGGGCTTGGCATCGTGCTCTACACCTCGATCACCACCAACGAGCATCTCGACCATGTGCTCTTCGGCAATATGCTGGGCGTGGGTACCGAGGACCTCGTCACCTCCGGCGTGATCGGCCTGATCGTCACGGCGGTCCTCGTCCTGAAATGGCGGGACTTCCTGCTCTTCGTGTTCGACCCCGCGCAGGCGCAGACTTCGGGCCTGCGCACCTCGTGGCTGCACTATGGACTGCTGGCGCTGCTGTCCCTGACCATCGTCGGCACGCTGTCTTCCGTGGGGCTGATCCTCGCCGTGGCCCTTCTCGTCACGCCGGGCGCCATCGCGTTCCTGCTGGCGCGCTCCTTCGGGCGGATGCTGGTGGTGGCGACCGTGGTCTGTACCGGCGCGATGATCGCCGGCACCTATGCGAGCTTCTTTCTCGACAGCGCGCCCGCGCCGACCATCGTGCTCATCCTCACCGCCGTCTTCATTCTGGCGCTCCTGCGCAAACTGGGGCTGCAGCGGGCGGCTTCCGGCCGGATGTCCCAGGTCGCGTGAACAGGTGCATGGTGTCCGATGACGCGGAGTGACACGCAACAGTCACTATGGGCCGGGCAGCCGCTGGTATATGGGTGAGCGATGGAAACAATGATCGCGCAGCTTGAGCAGTTCATCCACACCCATCAGGCTTGGAGCGGGGTGATCGTCTTCCTCATCGCCTTCGGCGAGTCGCTCGTGCTGGTAGGCATCCTGATCCCCGCGACAGCGGCCATGGTCCTCATCGGCGGGCTCATCGGCACCGGCGTGATCGGCCCCGTTCCGGTGATCATCGGAGCGATCCTGGGCGCCGTCTGCGGCGACGTGATCTCCTACATCATCGGCCGCAAGTTCGGACCGGGCCTCGTGCACCACAAGCTGCTGCGCCGCTATCGGCAGGCTATCGCCAGGACGCGGCTCTTCTTCCGCAAATACGGCTTCGCCGCCGTCTTCCTCGGCCGCTTCCTGGGCCCGCTCCGGTCCACGGTGCCGCTCGTGGCGGGCATGATGCGCATGGACCAGAAGCGCTTCCAGATCGCCAATGTGGTGTCGGCCGCCATCTGGGCACCTGTGATGCTGACCCCCGGCTGGGTCGGCGCCAAGGGGATGGAGGAGATGGGCGGCGGCATGGGCTCGCTCATCGGCCCCGTCGTCATCGTGCTGATCGTCACCATCGTCGGCACCTTGCTGGGCGGACGCCAGCTCGCGCGTTCCCGCCCGAACCGCCGCCGCCGTGCCTCGGAAATCGACGCCTCCTAGTCGGGCGGGGCGACTTACTCCGGACTTCTACGGATTGCGCCCGAATGTCGACTGCGCAAGATGCACGGGCTGGTTTCCACCCGGATTTCCATCAGCAGGGCCGCTCGACACCCGTGTCGCAGCGGCCCTTTTTTCATGAGCGATGCCTCGCCTAGATCTTCCCGAGATCGCGATAGCTGTCGTGCAGAGCCCAGTCCCCGGCGCTGAAGCGGTCGGCGGCGAAATTGTGCTGGTGCCAATAGGGATAGATGTAAGCCGGGCGGCTGGCGCGGTTCAGCCGGTCCAGTTCATCCCCGGAGAGCTTCAGCTCGGCGGCCGCCATGCTGTCGCGGAAGTGCTGTTCGGTCAGCCCGCCGACCACGAGGGTTGCAACGCCGGGGCGTGACAAAGTCCAGGCCAGGGACACCTGCGCCACGGAGACACCGCGCTCCTTCGCGATTGTGTCGAGCACGTCCACGATGCTCCACAGCCGTTCCTCGTCCCGGATCGGCGGCTCGCTCCAGCCCGCCGCCTGACGCGAAATCTCCGGTGCACGGTCGCGGCCGAAAGCACCGGACAGGAGGCCCGCCGCAAGCGGGCTCCACACCATCACGCCCAACCCCTGGTCTACGGAGATCGGCAGCAGCTCGTATTCCGCCTCGCGCGCCTCCAGCGTGTAGTGGATCTGCTGGGCCACGAAGCGCTGCAGGTTCCGGCGCTCGGAAATGCCCAGCGCCTTCATCACGTGCCAGCCCGAATAATTGGAGCAGCCGGTGTAGCGGACCTTGCCCTGCTGGACGAGTGTATCGAGCGCCGACAGCATCTCCTCGAGAGGGGTGAGGCCGTCCCACTCGTGCATCAGGTAGATGTCGACATGGTCGGTGCGCAGCCGCTTCAGGCTGCGCTCGCATTCGCGGATCAGGTGATGGCGCGAGACGCCCTCGTCGTTCGGGCCGCCGCCGATGCGCATGCGGGCCTTCGAGCAGATCAGAACGTCGTCGCGCCGGCCTTCAAGCACCTCGCCGAGGATCTCTTCCGAGCGCCCCATCGAATACATGTTCGACGTGTCGAACAGGTTGATGCCGCCATCAATGCAGGTGTCCACGAGCCGCCGCGCGTCCGACACGCTTTGCTTCGCCACCATCGCGAAATCGCCCTCCCCGCCGAAGGAGAAGGTGCCCATGCTGAGGGCCGAAACCTTCAGGCCCGACCGGCCAAGCGCCCTGTATTCCATGGTGATGGTCCCTTGCTGGTGCGTGTCGTGATCTTCGGTTGCCGCAGGCGGGTGTCAGGCTGCTCCGGCAGTCGCATTGGTGCAGCGGTCGCTGTCGCGCGCGATCAGCCGAGCGCCGACCTGGATCTTCACAGCGGGCTGCGCTTCCGTGGCGTTGATCATGTCGTCGAGCAGGGTGACGGCCAGGTAGCCGATCTTGCGCTTGGACACGTCGATGGTCGTCAGCGGCGGGTGGATCGTTGCGCTTTGCGGCAGGTTGTCGAATCCGATGATCGAGACATCGTCCGGGATGCGCAGGCCGTGCTCCCGCAGCGCCTTCATGAAACCGAACGCGATCACGTCGTTCGTGCAGAAATAGCATTCCGCCAGTTCCGCGCCCGACTTCAGGAGCGTCATCGTATCGGCATAGGCACCGTCCGACGTGGACTCGACCGACAGGACGTCGGCCGCGCCCACCGGCAGGTCCAGCCTCTCCATGTTCTTGAAGAACGCGTCCCGCCGAAGGCGGAAATTGGTGGTCTCGACATGGCTCGCCACGAAGCCGATGCGCCGGAACCCTTCGTCCTTGAACCGAGCGAGGACGGTGTGGACCGCGTCCTCATTGTTCATGTTGACGAAGCTCGCATCCGCTACGTCGTAGAACGTGTCGATGAAGATGGTCGGGCGGCCCACAGCCTGGATCGTGGCTATGTCGCTTTCACTCAACTCCGTTCCAAGGACGATCAGGCCGTTTACGGAGGCGCTGGATACCTGGTCCGCGATCACGCTGACCGGTTGCTCCTCGTGGCTGAACACCTCCAGCGAATAGCCCCGGCGCCGCGCCTCCATGGACATGCCGTCGATGTAGTCCGAAATGAAGTTGCTGTGGTCGCGGTTCACGGTGTGGCCGTGCTTGGCGATCTTGAGGAAGCGCAGGATACGGCTTGCCTCCCCGCGGCTCTTCGAGGGACGCGGCGTGTAGGACAGGCTTTCGACCGCCTTTAGCACCCGCACCCGGGTGCCTTCGGAAATCTCCCCCTTCCCGTTCAAGACGAGAGACACGGTCGCGGGCGATACGCCTGCAACGCGCGCAACGTCCCGGATCGTCGGGGGAACGACACCTTTCTGAGCTGTCATTCCGCTCCGTCCCGCACGGCGAACCCTCTCCAGATGAAGCCGGTGGACAGCACCGTGGAACCCCGCTTTGCTGCATTAGCCGAAAGGCGAAGCGTCCGAACGTGGCTTCTGCCCCGCTCCAGCCGCGCAACAGCCTTGCAGCCTGTACATAGCTCTGCTAATTCTTTTAGTAAAGAAGAAGAAAGTTTACTAAACGGAGGCGGACCTGCCTAAGACCCGAGGGCACATAATCGTACTCGTTGCGATAAACCTCCTCCTGCTCGCGGCCGGCGCTGCCATCTCGGGCGGCTCCTTCCTGTCGATCTTCAACCTGCAGTCCATGGCCAACCAGTTGCCGGAGATCGGCCTGCTCGCCATCGGCGTCATGCTGGCCATGTGCGCGGGCAATGGCGGCATCGACCTGTCCGGGATCTCGCTGGCCAATCTGTCGGGCGTCCTCTCCGCGGTTGTGGTGGCGGGGATGTTCTCCAGCGTCGAGAACGAATTCGCGTTCTCCGTGGCGTTCATCGCGGGTGCCGTGCTCATCGGACTGGCAGGCGGCGTCATCAACGGCGTGCTGATCTCGAAGCTCGGCATCACCCCCATCCTCTGCACGCTCGGCACGCAGATGGCCTTTACCGGCCTCGCCGTCGTGGTGTCCGCAGGCCGCGCCGTGACGGTGGGTAGCCCGGAACCGCTGTCCAGCATCGGCAACGGCTATATTCTCGAGCTGCCGATCAGCTTCCTGATCTACATCGCAGCCGCGCTGCTCATCGCCGCCGTGCTGCGCTACACGCGCTTCGGCTTTTGGCTGATGCTGATGGGCACCAATCCCAAGGCCGCGGAATATGCCGGCTTCCCGACCGACCGCGTGGTGATCGCCACCTACGCCATCAGCGGCACCTTGTCGGGCCTTGCCGGCGTCATCATCGCCGCCCGCAACGTCAACGTGAAATGGGATTACGGCACGTCCTACCTGCTCATCGCCATCCTGATCGCGGTGATGGCCGGCGTGCGCCCCGAAGGCGGCTACGGCCGCGTCGCCAATGTCGTGCTTGCCGCCATCGCCCTGCAGCTGTTGTCCAGCATGCTGAACTTCGGCGGCCTCTCGAACTTCGTGCGTGACTTCGCCTGGGGCGCGCTGCTGCTCGCCTTCCTCGCTGTCGCGCGGTTTGACCTCATCGGCTTTGCCTTCCGGGGCAGTGGCCAACAGGCCGCCCTGGCGCGCGCACCCCGCGCGGCAGGCGAAGGCAGCAACATCAAGCAATAACAATGGAGGACGTTATGGGAGTGAAAGCCAGGATTCTCGCCGGCTCCGTGATCGCCGCGGTGGTCGCGGCAGGCTCCGTCGGTTCGCTGATGGCGCAGGAGAAAAAGCCCGTCATCGCCACGGTCGTGAAGATCTCGGGCATTCCGTGGTTCGCCCGCATGAATGTCGGCGTGCAGGAATACCAGCAGAAGAACCCCGACGTGGTGGCCAGCCAGAGCGGCCCTGCGACGGCGGACGCTGCCCAGCAGCTCCAGATCGTGCAGGATCTCATCGCCAAGGGCGTCGACGCTCTTGCCGTGGTGCCCATGGACCCGCAGGTCCTCGAAGGCACGCTGAAGCGCGCCATGGACCGTGGAATCGTCGTGGTGACGCATGAGGCCGACAACCAGGTCAACACGCAGGCCGATGTCGAAGCCTTCAACAACGACGACTACGGCACGGCGCTGAACGAGCGTCTCGCCGAATGCATGGGCAAGTCCGGCAAGTGGACGACCTTCGTCGGCTCGCTCGGCAGCCGCACGCATCTGCAGTGGGTGGGGGCGGGCGAGAAGAATGCCGCGAAATACGCGGACATGCAGCTCGTGGACAAGAACAACGAGTCGTTCGACGACGCCAACGCCACCTACGAGAAGGCCAAGGAAATCCTGCGCAAGCACCCCGACATCAAGGGCTTCCAGACCTCGGCCGGCAATGACGTGCTGGGCGTCGGCCGTGCCATCGACGAGGCTGGCCTCTCCGGCAAGGTGTGCCTGGTGGGCACCGGACTGCCGAACCCCTCGGCCGACCTCCTGGAATCCGGCGCCATCACCGCCATCGGCTTCTGGGACCCGAAGAATGCGGGCATGGCCATGAACGCGGTTGCCCGTCTTCTCGTCGAGAAGAAGCAGGTGACCGACGGCATGGATCTCGGCGTCGATGGCTACAACAAGGTCACCGTCACCAAGGGTGCCGGCAAGGGCCTGCTGGTGGTCGGCAACGGAATGGTTCTGGCCGACAAGTCCAACTACAAGGAACGCCTGTTCTAATCGCAGGCCTTTCGCGCCGGGGCTTCCTCACCGAGGCCCCGGCGTTCTGCCTTAGCGGCCAGATCATCCAGACAGGTACGGACCTTTGCAGGCGCCAGAGAACGCAGGCGGCGCGAGCCGCTTCCTAGTTATGCGGAACATCCACAAGCGCTTCGGCGGCGTGCACGCGCTGCGCGGCGTGGATCTTTCGCTCGAGCTCGGGGAGGCCTACCACCTCCTCGGCGAGAACGGCTGCGGCAAGAGCACCGTCATCAAGATCATGTCGGGCGCGCATGCTCCCGACGAGGGCGAGATCGTGCTCGACGGCAAGAGCTACAGCTCGCTGACGCCGATCCAGGCCCTCAGTGCCGGCATCGAGACGGTCTACCAGGATCTCTCGCTCCTCCCCAACCTGACGGTCGCTGAGAACGTCGCACTCAGCGAGCAACTGGTCTCCAGCAAGGGCCGCCTGGCGCGCATGCTGAACGGCGCGCGGCTGCGCGAGACGGCGGCGAAGGCGCTCGACATGGTGGGCCTGCCCTCGGACCGCGCCTTCCTTGCGACCGTCGTGTCCGACCTGCCGCTCGCCCAGCGCCAGCTGGTGGCGATCGCCCGCGCGGTCGCAACGCGCGCCAAGCTCGTCATCATGGACGAGCCGACCACATCCCTCACCCGGCGCGAAGTGGACAACCTCATCTCCGTGGTCGCGCGCCTGCGCTCGGAGAACGTGGCCGTCCTCTTCGTCACGCATAAGCTGGACGAGTGCTACCGCATCGGCGGAAACGCCGTCGTGTTCCGCGACGGCGAATGCGTCGCACAGGGGCCGCTGGAAGGCTTCACCAAGCGCCAGCTCTCCGAGCTGATGACCGGCCATGCCATCGATTCCGAGCGCTACCGCACGGGCAGGCCGGGTACGGAGGAGCTGTTCAGCACCAGCGATCTCGGCGCTGGATCGGCCTTCCGCGGCATCACGCTGTCGATCCGCAAGGGCGAGGTGCTCGGCATCACGGGTCTGGCGGATTCCGGCCGCAACGAGCTTGCGCTGGCAATCGCCGGAGTTGCGCCAGCACGAACCGGCACCCTGCGCATCGATGGCACCGACACGGCGATCCACACCCCGGCCGACGCCATCCATGCCGGCATCGGCTATGTGCCGGAAGACCGGCTGGCGGAAGGCCTGTTCCTCGACAAGTCCATCCTCGACAACGAGATCGCCCTCGTTGTCCGCCAGCTCAGCAACAGCGCCGGCGTGCTGGACAAGACGGCGGGAGCGAGGCTCGCGGGCAAGCTGGCCGAGGACATGCGCCTCAACACGCGCGATCTCGATCTGCCGGTGGGCTCTCTTTCCGGCGGCAACCAGCAGCGCGTCCTCATCGGCCGCTCGCTCGGCAACGCGCCGAAGCTGCTCGTGCTCCATGGACCGACGGTCGGCGTCGACGTGGGATCGAAGGACACCATCTACCGCGCCATCCAGAAGCTGGCCGACGGGGGCATGGGCCTCCTGATCATCAGCGACGACCTGCCCGAACTGCTCCAGAACTGCGACCGCATCCTCGTCATGAACGGCGGACGGCTGGTCGCGGAATTCAACGCCGAGACAGCCGACGAAGACGCGCTGTACCAGGCCATGCTTACGCCGACGGCGAGGATTTCCGATGAGCGTATCGCGTCCTGAAGAACTGCGGGAGAGCCCGCAGGGATCGCGAGCGTTCAGCCTCGGCAGCCTGATCCGCCGCCGGCCGGAACTTGTCACGCTCGCTATCCTCATCGTCATCTGCATCGCCGTCGCCGTCGCGAACCCGGCTTTCCTGCAGCCATCGACGCTGATCGATATCGGCCGTGCCAGCGTGGTCATGGGGCTGTTCGCGCTGGGCGTGTTCGTGATCCTGGCTGCCGGCGGCATCGACGTGTCGTTCACCGCCATCGCGGCGCTGACGATGTATTCGACTACGCTGCTGGTGCAGAACTACGCGCCGGAGCTGCCCATCCTGCTTGTGATCCTTGCCGCGACTTTGGGCGGCGTGGTGCTGGGCGTGATCAACGGCCTGCTCGTCAACATTCTGCGCGTGCCGTCGCTGATCGTGACCATCGGCACGCAATACCTGTTTCGTGGCGCGTTGCTGTCCTTCATCGGCACGGTGTGGATCATGTCCATCCCCACCCAGATGGGCGCTTTCGGGCGGATGCCGCTGCTGCAGTTCGAGACGGCCAACCGCGCCGTCATCACGCTGCCGGTCTACTTCCTGGTTCTGCCGGTGGCCGCCTTGCTGACGTGGTGGATCCTGAACCACACCCTGATGGGCCGGGCCATCTTCGCGGTCGGCGGCAATGCCGATGTGGCCCAGCGCCTGGGCTACAGCCTGCGCACCGTGCACCTGTTCGTGTTCGGCTATGCCGGCGCGCTGGCCGGCCTGGCGGGCATCATCCACGTCTCGGCCAACCGCCTCGCCAACCCATTCGACCTCGTCGGCACCGAGATCAACGTCATCGCGGCCGTCGTGCTCGGCGGCGCGCGCATCACCGGCGGCACGGGATCGGTCATCGGGACGATCCTGGGCGTGCTGCTGATCGTGGTGGTCAACAGCGTGCTCGTGCTCGTCGGCATTCCCAGCACCTGGCAGCGCCTGGTCGTGGGCAGCTTCATCCTGCTGGCCGCCGCCTTCTTCGTCATGCGCGGCCGCCGCGCCTAGAATTCCAACTTCGAGGAAACCCAACCATGAAGAAGTTCCTGAACGAGACCGAGAACTTCGTCGACGAGATGCTGGACGGGATCTATCTCGCGCATCCCCGGCAGCTCACCTACGTCAACGACGACAAGCGCTGCATGGTCGTGACCAACCGCAAAAGCGGCAAGGTCGGCATCACCACCGGCGGCGGCTCCGGCCATCTGCCGCTGTTCCTGGGCTATGTCGGTGACGGCATGCTGGACGGCGCGGCGGTCGGCGGCGTGTTCCAGTCGCCCAGCGCCGAGCAGATGTACGAGGTCACCAAGGCCGTCGATCAGGGAGCCGGCGTGCTCTACATCTACGGCAACTATTCCGGCGACATCATCAATTTCGACATGGCCGCCGAGCTGGCGGACTTCGACGGCATCAAGGTCCGGCAGGTCGTCGGCAATGACGACGTGGCCTCCTCCGTCGTCGGCGAGGAGCACAAGCGCCGCGGCGTGGCTGGCATCTTCTTCGTCTACAAGGCGGCCGGGGCTGCAGCAGCAGAAGGTCTCGACCTCGATGAGGTGACGCGCCTCGCCGACAAGGCCCGCCTGCGCACCCGCACCATGGGCGTCGCGCTCTCCAGCTGCATCGTGCCCGAGATCGGCCATGCCACCTTCTCCATCGGCGAGGATGAGATGGAGATCGGCATGGGCATCCATGGCGAGAACGGCATCAGCCGCAAGAAACTGGCGCCCGCCGATGCGGTCGTGGACGAGATGATGGAGCGCATCTTCGCCGAACAAGACTACAAGAGCGGCGACGAGGTGGCGGTGCTGGTCAACGGCCTCGGCGGCACGCCGAAGGAAGAGCTGTACATCCTGTTCCGCCGGGTGTCGCAGCTGTTCACCGAGCGCGGCGTCACCGCCAAGCATGTGTGGGTGGGCGAATACGCCACCTCCATGGAGATGGCGGGTGCGTCCATTTCCGTGCTGCATCTCGACGAGGAGCTGGACCGGCTGATCGCCTCTCCGGCCAACACCCCATTCTTCTGCCACACCAAGATCTGACGGGCCGTCATGGACGCGATTTCCAGCAATGACCTCCCGGCCCTGTTCGACGCGCTGCGCCGGACATTCGCCGAGCAGCGCGAATTCCTGATCGCGCTGGACGGCAAGGTCGGGGACAGCGATCTCGGCATCACGATGAGCAAGGCCTTCGCGGCGGCGCACGAGACGGTTCGGGCGTTGGAAGCCGGCACGCCGGCGGCGCGCCAGTTCAAGGCCGCCGGCATGGCCATGGCCAAGGCCGCGCCGTCGACCATGGGCACCCTGACCGCGACCGGCTTCCTGCGCGGCAGCCAGACCTTGGAGGGCAAGGAAGAGATCGGCGTGGCCGAACTCGCCGCCTTCTGGCGTGCCTACTTCAACGGCGTGGCAGAGCGCGGCAAGGCAAAGGTGGGCGACAAGACGCTGCTCGACGTGCTGGACCCCATCGCGAACTCGATGGAAGCCTCCGCCGCATCGGGCGCCTCGCTGACGGAGGCGCTTGCGGCCGCAAGCCAGGAGGCTGACGAGGCGCTGGAGCGCACCAAGACCATGATTGCCCAGCACGGCAAGGCCGCAGCCTTCCAGGAGAAGTCCATGGGCCTTCAGGATGCCGGCGCCACGGTGGGCGTGCTGATCATCCAGACCATGCGCGACTTCGTGTCCGGGACGACCGGCGCAGCCTGAGAGCGCCTCCGGTCTCAGGCCGTGCCGACCTCGCGCCGCCACGGTGGATCCGCACCGGGGCGGCTGCACGTAACAGCGGCGCACCGGGCGGCGAAGCGCAGCGCGCGATGAAGATCGTTCTCGCCGATGGTCTTCAGGGCTGAACGGTCGAGGGCACCGAGATCGCGCAGCGCGACGAGCATCGCGCCCTGAAAGCTGTCTCCGGCTCCAATCGTATCGGCAATGTTCAGGTGTGAGGCTTCGACTTCGACGATCAGGCCGGAGCGCTGCCAGGCGCTCACGCCTTTCTTGCCGCGCGTGATCACCACGAGGCTGGCGCCCTCCCCGATCAGCCGTGCCGCCACATCGGACTGCTCCGCCCCCGGAAAAAGGAAGCCGCAGTCCACGTCCGACATCCGCACGATGTCCGCGCGACGGGTGAACCGGGCCATGCACGCGGCATAGGCCTCGCGATTGCGGATGAGCGCTGGCCGGCAGTTCGGGTCGAAGTGGATGACGGTCCGCCCGTGTGCCTCCTCCACGAGGGCCAACGTCTCCGAGGACGAGGGTTCGTTGATCAGCGTGGTGGAGCCGACATGCAGCGCGTCCACCGCTTCGAAGGGGATGGAGCCCACACTCCACGTCCAGCGCCGCGCGGCCGAGCTTTCATCGTGAAACGCGTAGTGCGGTTCGCCCTCCACCACCCGTACGAAGGCAAGCGTCGTCTGGTCATCGCTGCGCGCCGCATGCCGCAGGTCGACACCCGACGCCGTCGCATGATCCGCGATCATCCGGCCGAACATGTCCGTGGACAGTCCGCCCAGGAAGCCGGCCGGCGCCCCGAGCCGCGCCATGGCGACCGCCACGTTGAGACACGAACCGCCGACCGCCGGCACCAGGGCGTCCTGGCCGTCCGACGCCTTTGCCGGCATGAAGTCGATCAATGCATCGCCGCAGCTGAGCAGCATCAGGCGCGCGCTGCCGTGGACATGATCGACCGGCTCTCACGGTCCAGCCCCTGCATGAGCACGTGCACCCGCCGCTTGGCCGCGTGGAAGGCGGCGATCTCCGGTCCGGCCGGCGTGACGACTTCGCCCAGCCCTGACATGGCGCTCATGGCATCTGGCAGGCCTGAATGCGCACCCGCGGCCACCGCGCCCAGCATGGCGGCGCCCAGCGTCACGGGCTCTGCTGTCGATGGCAGCGCGACGGCAAGCCCGGTGGCGTCGGCGATGATGTGGCGCACAAGACGGCTCCGGCTTGCGCCACCGCTGATGACGATGGTTCGGCTCTCGATGCCCTGCTCGTGCATCACATCGACCACTTCAGCCAGTCCATAGGCCAGGCCGCACATTCCGGCGACGAACAGGCGCTCCAAATCCTCGACACCGTCACCCAGATCGAGTCCGGCGATGACCGCCCGCGCGCCCGGATCGGCATGGGGCGAGCGATTGCCGAGGAATTCCGGCAGGACGTGCAGGTCCTGCGCGAGACGGGCCGCCTGCGACGGATCGGCCACCCGGGCGAGCACCCGCCGTTCCAGATGCTCCAGCAGGCCCAGCCCCGCCGCTTCCGCCGCGGCGGCGGCTTCCGAATGAGCGGGATGGCAGCGCATCAGATGGTCGATGCCCGCGCCGGAGGCTGACTGACCGCCCTCGTTCAGCCAGACGCCCGGAAGCATGGCCGAGAAATACGGCCCCCACACACCCGGCACGAAGCGGGGATCGGCCGTGCTGGCCATGATGCAGGCCGAGGTTCCCATGATGTAGGCGATGCGGCCCTCCAGCGGCGCAGCACCGTCCTCTCCGCGCGCGCCGACCGTGCCCACGCCGCCGGCATGCGCATCGATCAGCGAGGCACCCACCGCCGTGCCCGGCCGAAGGCCAAGCTCCGCAGCGGCATCCGTCGTCAGGCCTTGGCCGAGAGCGGTGCCGGGCTTCACGACATCCGCGCCGATCCGGGCATGGCCGTCATCGTTCAGGTCAGCCAGCCCGATGCGCTCGAAGAAGGACGGACTCCAGCGCCCCTCATGCGCGAGATAGGTCCATTTGCAGGTGACGGTGCAGGTGGAGCGAGCGGTGCTGCCGGTGGCGCGGTATGTCAGGAAATCGGCCAGATCGAAGAAGTGTGCGGCGGCGTTGAAGGTGCCGGGCAGGTTCTCCTTCAGCCAGAGCAGCTTCGGCATCTGCATCTCGGGCGAAATCGTGCCGCCGACATAACGCAGCACCTCGTCCCCGGTGGCGTTGATGCGCTCGGCCTCCCCGATCGCCCGGTGGTCCATCCACACGATGATGTTCCGCGAGGCGTCGCCGTGCGAACCTACCGGGAGCGGCCGATCCCCCGACCCGAGAACCACCAGAGAGCACGTGGCGTCGAAGCCGATGCCGGCGACCGTCTCCGCCTCAACTCCGGATGCTGCCATGGCTTCACGCACGCAGCGGACGCAGGCGTTCCAGATGTCGTCGGAGGATTGCTCCACCACGTCGCCCGGCTCATGCCAGATGCGGATGGCGTGGCGTGCGCTCGCCAGCAGTTGCCCGTCCGCGTCGAAGACGCCGGCCCTCGCGCTGCTCGTCCCGACATCCACACCGATGAAAACCTGCCGCATGATCCTCTCGCCCGCCGTTCACAGCGTTTATAGCGGCCCTCACCCGGTGCGGCGACCCGGCCGATGGTCATGGTGGATCGTCCGATCTTCAGTCACAGAGGACCGGCATCTCGTCTGGAGGGAGGCAATTGTTTAGCCGCTCATCCCGGCTTCTTTGGAATGCCTCGACATAGATCAACAATTGTTTGGGCCCGTTTACCCGGCAATCCGGCTCTATTACATGGGGCCGGGTGCGGATAAGCGCCGCTATACACGTCCGCATGGCCGGACGTCTCCGGAGCTCTCAGACCTATGTCGATCCAGTTGATCAAGGACGATGCCCCGAGTTGGTCGGAGATCTACGATTGGTACACCGATCTGGAAGCGCCCTTCACCGCCGCGCAGGTCGAGGCGCTCGGGCTGCGCGGCGACCAGACGGTGGTGGACATCGGTGCCGGATCGGGCCGGCTGACCATTCCCATGGCCCGGAAAGCGGCGTCCGTCACAGCCATCGACGTCCTGCCCGGCCTGCTCGATCGCCTGCGGCAGCGCGCTCAGCGCGAAGGCCTCTCCAATATCCGTACGGCCAATCTGGACTGGCGCACCATCGAACCCGCCCGGGATCTGGATCGCCACGACGTGGTCGTCGCCTCACGGTTCGACGGCATCGAAGACCTGATGAAACTGGATGCCGCCGCCAATCAGCGCGTCTGCCTCCTGATCTTCTCGGGCCCCAGCACCGGTGCGCTCCATCGCGCACTCCTTCAGGGCATCGTGCGCGAGGCGGTCGAGCCGCAGGTGCTGCAGCCCGGCTTCACGACCATCTTCAACGATCTGTGCGATCTGGGGCTCGACCCCAACGTCCTGCACATCATGGACGGCTTCACCCGCAGCTACGCCAATGTGGACGAAGCCGTGGAGGATTTCGCGTGGATCCTTCCGGACGCGTCCTTTGCCTTCAACCTGCGCCGCAATCTGGAGCAATTCCTGACGCCGGACGAGAAAGGCGTGCGCTTCCTGTTCCGCACCCGCTCGACGCTCCTGTTCTGGGACAAGTAGGCGCACTTCCTCCACCAGCGGGCAGGCCCCGGCTCCTGAGCCCTAGAGCTCGGGCATCCGATGGGCCCAATCCGCCGCGCCGAAGCGCTGCACGCAGAAGTCCACGAAAGCCGCCACCCGGGCCGGCTTGATGGACCCCGGCGGCATCACCGCATGGAGCCCGAGCGGTTCCGACGACCAGCCGGGCAGAAGCTCCACTAGCGAGCCGTCCCTCAGCCGCTCCCAGACCAGAAATTCGGGCACGAACGCCGCGCAGGATCCTGCGAGCAGCAGCGGCACCACCACATCGGCATTGTTGGCGGTGACGCTGCCCTTGAACCGGTACGGAGAGGCCTCATGCCCCTCGGAGCGAAGAGCGAGTTGGCCCGGCGAGGAAAGATGCGAGAACAGCACGATGTCGTGGCCGCCGAGTTCGTCCGGATGCTGCGGCATGCCTGCCCGCGCCACATAGGCGGGCGCCGCCACCAAGGGCCTGCGCACGGCGCAGATGCGTCTCGCCCGCAGCGATGAATCCGCCAGCAGGCCGATGCGCAGCGCCATGTCGAAGCCCGAGGCGACCAGATCGGCGGTTGCGTCGCTGAGGACGAGATCGAGCTCGATCTCCGGATAGCGCGCGACGAAATCCGGCAGTGCCGGCCCGAGATGGTGGATGCCGAAGGAGATTGGCGCCGCGACACGCACCCGCCCGCGCGGCGCGCGGGCAAGGTCCGACAGGTCGGCATCGATCGACTGCGCGTCCGCCAGCATCCGCGTCGCCCGCTCCACCGCCATCTGCCCTGTCTGCGTCAGGGCGAAGCGGCGCGAGGTGCGGTTGATCAGGGGTGTGCCGAGCCGCTGTTCGAGCCGCGCCACGGCCTTGGATACGGTGGCCTTGGACAGCGCGAGATCGCGCGCGGCGCCGGAGAACGAGCCGAACTCGGCGACGCGCGCGAAGATGGCCCAGGCTTCGAGGTCCGGCAGATTGGGCATGGCCTGTCCTCGGTGGCGGGAGCGGCGGCGCGCGCCGCTCCCTTGGTCAGTGCATGGCGATCCACGCCTTGGCAAGATCGACATCGTTCTGCGTCAGCCCATGCTCGCCGGCCACCACTTCGTGCCGGACATCGGCACCCCGGTCGCGGAGCTGGCGCGCAAGCGTTTCGGCATTGGCGGCGGACACCATCGGATCAGCCCTCCCGGACAGCAGGAGAACCGGCTTGCCCACGAGGTCTGCCGCAGGCGGCTGCACGAACGGCACCATGCCCCGCAGCAGCACCGAGCCGGCAAAGCTCGCCGGCCTCAGCATCAGCGCGGCCGAGGCGATGTTCGCCCCGTTGGAAAAGCCGAGCGCAAAAGGCGCGGCGATCCCGTGGCGCTCGCGCGCCCAATCGACGAAATCCGCGAGTTCGTGAGCCCGCAGTTCCAGATCGGCCTCGTCGAAGCGGCCTTCCGCATGACGCCGGAAGAAGCGCGGCATGCCGTTTTCGAGCACGCGCCCGCGCGGGGACAGCAGCGCCGAACCCGGCGAGAGCTCGCGGCCAAGCGGCAGGAGATCTCCCTCGTCGCCGCCGGTGCCGTGCAACAGCAGCAGCGGGGGCCGGCCCGGTTCAGAAGAGGGTTCGAAGCGGTGGATGAACTCCACCTTGGACAGAGTGGTCATCGTTCAGGTCTCCGGGGACGGCTCTCGCCGCCCCCATCTATGTTCAGCCGATTGGGGGAAGAGCCGCCTCGATGGCGGGCCGGCGGCCTTCCAGGAAGGCCGGCAGCTTCAGGTCCCGGCCCAGCCGGTCCCTGCTCTCATCCGCGTCGAAGCCCGGCTCGTCGGTGGCGATCTCGAACAGCACGCCGCCGGGTTCGCGAAAGTAGACGGACCGGAAGTAGGCCCGGTCCTTCTGCTCCGTCGCCCTGAGGCCGTGGCGTTCGCGCAGCCGCTTCACCATAGCGTCCTGCTCCGCATCGTCCTTCGCGCGGAAGGCGATGTGGTGAACCGACCCGCCGCCTGCGCGGCCGGCAAGGAAGCCGCCGGCTTCGTGCAGGTCCACGATGCCGCCGATCCCCGTGCCGTCCGCACGGAAGCGCGTGACCGAGCCCTCGCGTCCGGCCTCGGCGAAGCCCAGCACGTCCGTTAGCACGGCCGCCGTGCCGGCGATTTCCGCCAGCAGCAAGTTGACGCTGTGGACGCCACGGATGGCGGCCTCCGGGGGCACGTCGCCCTCGGACCATGCCGGTTCGGACGCGATGCCCGGTACGCCCGCCAGGCCGAGGCGCATGCCGTCCGGGTCGCGGAACGCGATCACGCTCTCGCCGAAGTGCCGGGTGACCGGTTCATGCTCGACTCCATTGGCGACGAAGCGATGGATCCAGAAGCCGAGCGCCTCCTCGGGCACGCGGAACACGGTCTGCTGGGTCTCGCCGACGCCCACCCGCCCCGCGGCGACATGGTCCCACGGAAAGAAGGTGATGATCGTTCCCGGCTGGCCGGCCTCATCCCCGTAATAGAGATGGTAGGTGCCGGGATCGTCGAAATTGACGGTCTTCTTCACCAGCCGGAGGCCGAGAACGCGGGTGTAGAAATCCGCGTTACGGCCAGCAGCGCCGGCGATGGCGGTAACATGGTGGATGCCGTGCGTGCTCATGATCCTGTCTCCAGAGGCGCCGCAGTACGGCGCTGTTGGAAGCCAAGATAAGCATGCCCTGCATCTGTGAAATAGAAACCCTGGATACGCAGAGTTTCTATTATCGAACTATGCCACGATCCTTACCGGCACTGCCTTGTACGCCGGCGTCTTCGAGGCGCCGTCATGATGCTGCAGCGGCACCAGTGGGTTCATCTCCGGGTAATAGCCGCCGAGGCAGCCGTCCGGCAGGTCGAACGGGGTCACCTTCAAGCCCCTCACCTCACGGTGCACATTGTCGCCGGCATCGGTGACCAGGGAGACGGTCTGCCCTTCCCGGAAGCCACGCCGCCGCATCTCGCCGGGGTTGATCAGCAGCACGTCGCGGCGCCCTTCGATGCCGCGCAGGCGGTCGCTGTAGCCGTAGATCGTGGTGTTGAACTGGTCGTTGCTGCGCATGGTGATGAGGCGGTAGCGGCCCTCGTCGTCCTCGATCCCGGAGGCGTTGAGGCCTTCCGGCACGGTGAAATCGGCCTTGCCGCTTTCCGTTTTCCAGACGCGGTCCCGGGCCGAATTGCCGCGATAGAAACCGCCCGGCGTCCACATGCGCTCGTTGAAGTCGTGGAACTCGTCCGAATAGGTTTCGGCGATCAGGTCGCGCACCAGCGCGTAGTCCCCCACCCACCGGTCCCATTCGACCTTCGGGTTCGGCGGAAGAGTGGCCTTCGCCAGGCCAGCCACGATCGCCGGCTCGGACAACAGGTGTTCGCTCGCCGGGGTACGGCGGCCCTGCGAGCCGTGGATGCAGCTGAAGGTGTCCTCCATGCTGACGGCCTGCGAGCCGGTGGCCTGCACATCGTCCTCCGTACGGCCGAGGCAGGGCAGCAGATAGGCGACCTGCCCGTTCACCAGATGACTGCGGTTCAGCTTGGTGGCCACCTGCACGGTGAGCCGGAGGTCCCGCCATGCGGCCTCGAGCCGTTCGGTTTCCGGGATTGCGCGGATGAAGTTGCCGCCAAGGCCGATGAAGCTCTTGACCCGGCCGTCGAGCACGCCTTCGCAGGCCTCCACCGTGTTCATGCCCTTGTCGCGCGGCGGCTCGAAGCCGAACTGCTCGGCCAGCTTGTCGAGCGGCACCAGCTCCGGCTTCTCCGAGATGCCGACGGTGCGCTGCCCCTGCACGTTCGAATGCCCGCGCACCGGCGAGATACCGGTGCCTTCGCGGCCAATATTGCCTTTCAGCAGCAGCAGGTTGACGAACATTGCCACATTGTCCGAGCCGTGGACGTGCTGCGTGAGGCCCATGCCATAGACGCCGATGACTCGTTCGGCCTCGACATAGACCTGAGCCGCCGCCTCGATATCGGCGCGCGGAAGCCCGGACTCCTTCTCGATGTCGTCCCATGCCGTGGCGCGGACGCGGGCCTCGAACTCGGCAAGCCCGCTTGTGTGCTGCTCGAGAAAGGCAGTGTCGAGAACCCGGCGCCCCTGCGCCTTCGCGGCATCGTCGGCGGCAAACACATGCTTGCAGAGGCCCAGCAGCACCGCGATGTCGCCGCCGGGGCGCACCTGATGGTATTGCGTGCTGATGCGCGTCTCGTCGCCGGTCAGCATCTCCACCGGGCTCTGCGGATTGGTGAAGCTCTCCAGCCCCTTCTCCCGCACGGGATTGAAGGTGATGATCTTCACGCCGCGCTTCGCGGCCTCCTGAAGCGGATGCAGGAAGCGCGGGCTGTTCGAGCCGGTGTTCTGGCCGAAGAAGAACATGGCGTCGCACTTGGCGAGGTCGTCGAACACCACGGTGCCGACGGAAGCGCCGATGGACTTCTTGAGCGCCACCGAGGTGGTCTCGTGGCACATGTTCGAGCTGTCGGGCAGGTTGTTGTTGCCGTAGAGCCGCGCGAACAGCGCGTACATGTAGGACGTCTCGAGGCTGGCGCGGCCGGACGCGTAGAAGATGACGGACTTCGGATCGAGCGCCTTCAGCTCGGCGCCGATGCCGGCGAATGCCTCCTCCCAGCTGCACGGCACGTAGCGGTCGCTGTCCTTGTCATGGCGCATCGGGTGGGTCAGCCGGCCCTCCTGCTCCAGGTCATAGTCCGACCAGGTGCGCAGTTCCGTCAGCGTGTGCTTCGCAAAGAACTCCGGCGTGCAACGTCGGGTGGTCAGCTCCCAGAGGGTGGCCTTGGCTCCGTTCTCGCAGAACTCGAAGGCGTGGTAGTTCGCGGGCTTGGCCCAGGCGCAGGATACGCACATGAAGCCTTCCGGCTTGTTCTGGCTGGCCAGCGTCTCGGTGGCGGCGGGCGTCGTCCATTCTGCGCCGAACACGCGGGTGATCCCCCGCAGCGAGCCCCACCCGCCGGAGGGGCCGTCGTAATGCACTGTGTCGTTTCGCTCGGTCATCTGCCCTGCCGCCAATGCTCGTTCTCGTACGCTTCAGGGCGAACGAGCATGCGACGGCTGGGTTCCTGCACGCTGTCGTGAGCGGAAGGCGTTGTGCGGCAGCAGGCCCCGGGTCAGGCCTTTGCCGGTTCCGGCACTTCGGCCGCTTCGGGGGGTATGGACGTGACGTGGCGCGGCTTCGTCAGCGGCTCCGGGCGGGTCGTCAGCACATTCCCACGCATAAGGGCTGCGGCTGGGTCGATGCCGGTCGTGATCTGGAGCTCGAGGCGCTCCGCGTCGCGGCGCCGGACATCCGCCATGACCTCGGCGGCGTCTTCGACATCGACGCCAAGCCCGATCAGCACGTCGTGGCCGAAGGTCATGGCGGATTCGAATGTCTCACGCATCTGGTAGGCGACGCCCGCATTGGCCAGCCGCACGGCATGGCCACGGTCGTAGGCGCGGACGAAGAGGCGTGCGAGCGGGAACTCGGCGTGGCAGAGCTCCACGATGCGGTCATTCGTCTCCGCCTTGTCGGTGCAGATCAGGATGGCTTCGGCATCGGCCGCCCCCGATGTGCGCAGCACGTCGAGGCGGGTTCCGTCTCCGTAATAGATCTTGAAGCCGAAGGTGGCCGCGACGCGGATCAGGTCCACATCGGTCTCGATCAGCGACACCTCGACCCCGCGCGCCAGCAAAGGCTGTGAGACGATCTGCGCGAAACGGCCGAAGCCTATGATCAGCACCCTGCCCTGCAGTCCGTCCGCCTCCTCCACGCCATCCATGGATGCCGTGGGCTGCGGCAGGAAGCGCTCCACCAGCATCACGACGACCGGCGTCAGCGCCATGGAGAGAATGACCATCGCCGTGAAGATAGCCGAGATCCGGGCGTCGAACAGGCCCGTGGCAAGCGCCGCCGCATAGAGGACGAAGGCGAACTCGCCGCCCTGCGCGAAGATCGCCGAGCGCTGCACGGCCTCGCGGTTGCCGGCGCCGAACAGCCGGGCGATGGCGAAGGTCACCACCGCCTTCAGCGCCATCAGCCCCAATACGCCGCCGAGGATGATGGGCCAGTCGGCCGCCACTTCCGCGAGATCGAGCGACATGCCGACGCTGAGGAAGAACAGGCCGAGCAGCAGTCCACGAAACGGTTCGATGTCCGCTTCGAGCTGGTGCCGGAACGAGGATTCCGAGAGGAGGACGCCGGCCAGGAAGGCGCCCATCGCCATGGACAGCCCGCCCCATTGCATGAAGAGCGCAACGCCGAGCACCACCAGCAGCGCGGCCGCCGTCATCACCTCGCGCGCACCGGCGCGGGCCAGCACCCGGAAGAACGGGTCGAGCAGCCAGTGCCCGACGACGACGACAGCGGCGATGCAGCCGAGCCCGATGAGCACCGCCTGCCACCCGCTCCCGTGCGCCTCCCCGGCTCCCGCCTGAAGCGAGCCGAGAAACGCCACCAGCGCCAGCAGCGGCACGATCGCGATGTCTTCGAGGAGCAGGATGGCAATCGCGCGTTCGCCGGACGCGCCGACCGTTTGCCCCCGTTCTTCCAGCATCTGCATGATAACGGCGGTGGAGGACAGCACGAAGCCGAGCGATCCAATGAGGGCCGGGATCGGCGGAACGCCCGCGAGCACTGAGGCGCCGGACAGGACGGCGCCGCAGGTCAGCACCTGCGCGAGGCCGAGGCCGAAGATCTGGCCCCGCATCGCCCAGAGCTTACCGGGCCGCATCTCCAGCCCGATGACGAAGAGGAAGAGCACGACGCCCAGTTCGGCGATGTGCAGCGCGGATTCCGGATCCCCGAGGACGGCAAAGCCGAACGGACCGATGACCACGCCGGCAGCGAGATAACCGAGGACCGAGCCCAGCCCCAGGCGGCGAAACAGCGGAACGGCGATCACGCCGGCGGCCAGCAATGCCACCGCCTGCCCGATCTCCGGACCCGAGCCCTCCACCGCCATCTGGACCTCCATGGCGCCACCGCGCCGACGTTCCGGCGTGGTTAGCGCCCGTTGGCTGACGGCGCTAGTTCTTCATGGAGAGGAACTTCTCCATGTCGCCCTTAAGCTGGGCGTCCGCGTCCCGGAAGAAGTACTCGGACACGATGGTGGGCGAGGTGACCTTGCTGTTGATGCCGTCGTTCAGCGACATGTGCACGCCGTCGCGGCCGGACATCTGGTGGCACTGCGCACAGGATACGGTGTTGAAGCGCAGCGCATGCACGTCCTGCCTTTTGGGATCGCGGAAAGTGTCGACCTTCAGGGAAGACAGGGCCTGCTGAAGCTCTTCCTTCCGCGCGCCGGTGCTGCGCTCCATCTCGGCACGCAGCAGATCATTGTCATAGACGGACGAGTAGAACCCGTAGTCGATGCCGTGGCGCACGGTGGTCAGCGGCAGCAGTTCGCGCGTGGTGTTGTCGCGCTCCAGATTGCCGAAGATCCAGATGCCGGTCAGCGCGGAGCTGAAGGACACCGAGTGCACCGGGCGTGCCGAGGTGAATTCAGCCACGAACTTGCGCAGCTCCTCCTCGCCGCCGCCGGCTTCGCGCGCCTTCGTCACCTGGTCGAGGCGGCTCAGGAAATAGCTTTGCTGCTCCTTGCGGGTGGCTTCGTCGGCGGTGCGGTCGGTGGTGTCGTATTTGAGGTGCAGGAACAGCTGTTCCGTCACCTGCTCGCGGTTGTTCGGGTCCACCATCTGGTAGACGAAGCGCAGCTGCGGGATGATGCGCTCGCCTGCCCAGTCGGCATCGAGCTGCGGCTCCTGCGGCTTGAAGGTCATGCCCACGAGGCGGAAATTGTCCATGCTGCCGGTGTCGGACTTCACGTCCTTGATGGGCACCATCTGCAGGCCGTGCGTGTAGACATTGGTCTTCGTCACGTCCGCGAGGCTGAAGGTGTCGTTGCCCGGCTCTGCCTTCGGATCGTAGTCCGGGTAAGGCTTGCCATTGAGGTAGTCGAGGACCTTGGCGAAGTCGCCGTCCTTCAGCACCAAACGCAGCGGGTACTGCGCCTGCAGTTCAGGCGTGCCCTGCACCACCATCTGGCGCGGCAACTGGAAGCTTGTCAGCCCCTTCTGCGGGCGCGGCGTGTCCAGCCCGTAGTCGAAGGCATGGCCATCGGGGTAGTACCAGAGCGAGTTGCGCTTCAGGTCGTTGAGGTCGAAGCGCGGGCGCTTGTCGTAGCCGCGCTCCTCGACCATGGGAAAGTTGACCGAGAGCTTGGCCTCGAACCGCTGGAGGTCCTTCTGCGGGAAGTCCTCCAGGTACATCGCGTCCCGGTTCTCCCACATATACTTCATGGGGTCGAAGTTCGGATCCGGATCATGCGAGACATGGCGGCCGCATTCGGCATCCGCGCGCAGCTTCGTGTAGTGCTCGAGACGGACGACAACGCGGGTATAGCCTTCCGCGCGCTCCTTCTTGAACATGTGGTCGGGATACTCGGTGATGTTGCGCAGCAGGTAGGCGCTGTCGACCTTGCAGCCTTCCGGCGTTTCCAGCGAGGACTGGTGGTCGATGTGGCGGGCATCGAAGAAGAAGGCGGGCGCCAGCTGCATGTAGCTGGCCTGATGGCCCTTCTGCATCATGGGATAGAGCGGCTCGGTCGCGCCGAGGCCGGAATCGATGAACTCGTAATTGTAGCCCGGTCGCGGCGCGCGCAGCAGGCTCTCGAAATAGGTGACGACGTCGTAGACCGAGCCTGGACGGAGCGAGGACGTATTGCTCTGCAGGATCTTGGTGCGGTTGACGTTGTAGACCGTCTCCGCCACCAGCGAGCTGTTGACGGGCTTCTCCTCTTCGGCAAATGCCGCGCCGGTGCAGAGGGTGAGGGCGAGCGACGCCAGAACGGTACGCGCGGCAGACGGCATCATCAGAATTGTCCCCTTGGCGTGTCCGACGGCAGGAGGCTTCGCCACCATGCATCCCCGGACCACGGAAGGACGGCGCATCGCGCACGTCCCCAGCATGGGGCCAATGCTGCCGACCGCCCCCTCTTTCGTCAACACAGCGGATAGGCCTAGGCGCAGATGTGAGCAGGAGTGTGACGCGCGCACCATCAGCGCGCTTCCGTGCGGATCCGGTTATCCGCGGCGCCTGCCTGCAGGCTCAGGTGCCCGCTGCGTCGTCCCCAAAAGGAACCAGAGCAGGGCAGCGGTCTTGATGGAGAGGTACGAGTTGCTGATCAGCATGGTGGTGACGAGGAAGATCAGCGCCGAACGCTTGAATACCGCCTGCTCCCGGCTCTCCTCGGCCGGCACCAAAGTGATGTAGAGCCAGATCGCCAGCGCCCCGAAGATGGACTGGTTGACGATGAGGAAGGTGATGCCGCTGTCGGCGCTCTGTGCCCAGCCTGCCCGTGACATGCCGAGCCATTCCGGCAGCCCGAAGCGCGAGAACACATAGGCCGCGAGAGAGGAGCGGCCGGGAAGATCGTCAGTCCTGACATCCACCACCGCATCCACGGCGAAGGAAGCCAGAACTATGACGGGGAGGAAGAAGAAGGAGGCGCGCGGCACGCGCGGCCGAAACAACGACGAGCCCACAATGACGGCGGTGACCATGATCGCAAGCCGGCCATCGCACGCCACCAGCAGGATAATGGTGGTCAGCAGATAGAACACCAGAAGCGGCCGCGCCATGGTGCGGGCATAGGCTGACACATAGGCGGCCACGATGATGCAGTAATTGCCGAGAGAGACCGGCTCGAGAAAGATCGACGAGGCGCGGTGTATATCGAGGAACGGGAAGAGGTTCCGCTGGCCGGGCCGCGTGGCGCTGACGAACAGGGTGGACTCATTGTTCCAGAAGGCCTCCGCCGCAAGCCCGCGTGTGGCGATGTAGAAGCCCTTGACGTTGAAGAGCCAGGAATAGAGGTCCAGCGCGATCACCTCGAACAGCACCACGCCCGTTGTCACCACCTGCAGCAACAGCAGCAGCGGCGCCGCGGCGCGCGGACCGGCGGCGATCCCGAGCGCGAAGAAGGTCGGGATCAGGATGACGTCGCGCACAGCCTTTGGATCGACGGTCCCGATCAGGCACCAGCGTGCTGCACCCATGATGAGAAGGAAGGCCAGCAGCAGGTACCAGGGCGTGATCAGGCGATCGTAGTTGCGCAGGATGATCACGTGGGAGAGCCCCACGACGCCCGCCTCGGCAAGGATCACATGGCTCGCCGAAAGGCCCATGACCTGCGCATTGATGAAGGCCAAGCCGAAATTGAAGAAGACCGCGCCGGCCACGACGGCAGGACCGGCCCACACCGCCCATCGATGCTGCACGGGCATGGACCGCTCGAAGGGCAAGGACAGGCTCACCCCGTCACGCTCCTGCCTTGCGGCTCACCGCGCAGGGTCACGCGCCTCCCCAGCCGCGCCGATGCGGCGGGGGCGGTGGGCGAAGGCCAGCACGGTGAACCTGGCGATGCCTAATGTGTAGCGCCCGGCGAGGCGCCGAGGCTCGATCAACAGGCGGTAAGCCCATTCCATGCTGAGCCGCTGCACAATGCCCGGCGCGCGCTTGCGGCGGCCCGACAGCCAGACGAACAGTGCGCCGACACCAGCGATCAGCGGCGCGTCCAATGCCTGATGGTTGGCGAGTATCCACGCCTCCTGCAGCGGATTTCCCATGCCGACGAGGACAATGTCCGCTCGTGAGGCGTTGATCTCGGCCATCAGGGCGTCACCCTTCTGCCGGAAGGAGAAACCGTCCTGCACGCCGGCCAATTCTATGCCCCCCATCGCCGCCAATGCTGCGGAAGCCCCAGCCAGATCCTCTTCGTGCGATCCCAGCAGGAAGACGCGGATCGGCCCCGTGCCACGGCGTAGATAGAAGGGGATGAAGTCCGTCCCGTTCATGTTGGCTGCAAACCGGCGCCCGTGCACGGCAAGGCTGGCGAGCTTCATCCCGAGGCCGTCGTTCACGGCAATGACCGGGGCGGCTGCCATGTGCTCTCGCAGCGCCTGGCACTTCACCACGAAGTTGGAATTGACGAAGAAGAGCAGGGTCTTCTGGCGCATGGCGATGCGCCGGTCGATCTCGGCCGCAAGATCATCGGCCGTGACATCGCTGATGTCGAAGCCGCCGATCTGCCGTGTCGCAGGGCTCTTCATGGCGGCGACCTAAGCGGGAGCGACGGTGCGCCGTGGCGCCGTGCTCACAAGCCGGGAATAGCGGATCAGGATTGCCAGCCCGCCACCCACTCCAAGCCCCGCCAGCAAGGCGGCCAGCATCACGCCCACGGCCGGAGGTCCTGCCCGCGAAAGCGAAGCACCGCGCACGATCTGCGCTGCACCTCCGGCCGCATCACCCTCCGCGAGCGAAGGCGCGGGTGCCGTGAAATAGGTGCCGAGCGTTGCGACCACGCGGCGCGCGAGGTCGGGATCGTCTGACTGGTAGGTGATGTCCAGCCGGGACCCCATGCCGACGCGCGCGACGAGCAGCGAGCCCTGGATCTTTGCCGCGGCGGCGGAAACCGCCTCCGGCGTTCCGGGCTCCGGCGGGGATTTTCCGGAAAAGCCCGGCAAGCCGGAGAGAAGCGAAGGTGGAGCGTAGAAGTCCGGCCTGGAATGGAGATCGAGCCGGGTGGCGATCTCGCGCGCCGTGGCATCCGACATCATCAACTCGATGAAGTTGGCGATGCCGGCTGAATCCACCGGCACGGACTGGCGGGCGCCGGTCAGGGACCTGATGCGGTTGTCGGACGCCTCCAGTGAGGCCGTCGTCTCCTGCAATTCGAGTAGGAGAGCGTTGCGGACGCCGTTCGAGGTATCCGCGATGCGTTGCTGTGCGGTGAATATGTCCTGCTGGCGCTGGAGGAGGCGGGTCTCCACCTCGATGCGGCGAGCCCCGAAGGTAGCCGCCGTCCGCTCGAGATCGCTGACCCGGCTGGCAGGCGCCAGCCCCTTCTGGGCCAGCGCGCGGACCGTCTCGAGTTCTTTGTCGATGGATTGCTGCTGCTCCGTGGCATAGCGCAGCTGTTCGGCCAGCGATCCGATTTCCCTCCGCGTGAAGTCCAGAAGCTGCTGCAAGGATGTGAGCTTGGACCTCAGGTCCGTCTGTCGCGTCTGGTGGAGCAGCCGTTCGTTCTCGATGATTTCGGCCATGGCCGGCTCGCGAGACGCTGCCAGGGCCGGCGGGAACGTCACGGTTTCCTTGCCGCCCAGTTCGCTCTTGATCCGGGCCAGACGCGCCGTCAGGCGTGTCTTGTTGTCCAGTTGGGTGCGCAACTCGCTCTCGGCGGCGACCAGGTCGCGCTGGCCCGCAGGTCCCGAGGCGGCCGCACCCGCCACGATCGCGGCGCGCGAAATGAAGATGGTCGGCCTCGCCGTCAGGTAGGCCATCGCCAGGCACAGGAACAAGATGACAGTCGCCGCGATGAGGCGTCGCGAAGCGATCAGGGTTGCGGGGCTGAACGCGTCGATGACGACCTCGGGCCGGTCCCAGTGCTCGGCCCTCCGCTGATGCCCGGCTCCCGACACGAAGGGCGGCTCCGCCGCGAAGTGCCTCATTGGCCCAGCCCTTCCACGTGAACCGGAGGCATGGGCTTGGCATCGGCGTCAGCCGAGCCCGATCGGCCGGAAGCGCCCAGCAGAGGCTTGCGAACCGGCAGCGGCGCGAACGAGGGCAAGCCGTCCAGCCGCTCCACCAGCTCATGGATCACATCATCCCAATCGCTGACGCTTCCGCGATCGATCGTGGTGCGGTCGAAGCGTAGCGCGCTCACCAAGGCAGCCACGGCCGATCCCGGCGCGCTGGGATCGTAGGGGATGATGTGCGCCCGCCCGTCGCGCGCGAAAGCCGGCGCAAGCGTGGGCAGGCGGCAATAGGTGTACTGGTGAAGCTTCAGGCTGGATTGGGCGAGATAGTCGAGCTCCGGCCGGGGAAGGTATGGGGCGATGCCGACATCGGCGTGCTGCATGAAAGGCACGAGGCTGGCAAACGGCACCTCGCCGTGGATGACGACATTCGGGTGTCCGGCGAGGCGCCGCAGGTCCATGCGGCCGAAGAAGTGGAAGTCGACGACCGGGAATGCCTCGACGAGATGGCGCACGATGGCTTCATCGAACGCCATGTCGCCGCCCACGATTGCGGCCGGGCGATTACCGGTGAAGGGGCTGGGATGGCGAGCATCGAGCGCGGCCTTGTCCACGCCGTGGCCGATATGCGCGACACGGCTGCCGGCGGGGAAATCGCCTGCCATGGATTGCGACGGCACGCGAATGAGGTCGTAGAGAACGGCCGTCCGCTGCAGGCGACGCTGCAGCGTGGGATGCATGCCCACGGCCCCCAGCCTGTCGCTGGCGCAATAGACGATGCGGGCACGCGGATTGATGTCCTTCAGCCGCTCGAAAAGCGCCACGGCGGCGCAGCTTTCCAGCACGATCACATCGGCCTGCGCAGCGATGCGCCTGATCTCGACGGGCAGCGATCTTGCGTAGAGATCGCCCAGGAAGGACGTCGCGGCATTGACGAGCCGCGACCGGACGGCAACGGGATGGACCGCTGGAACCCAGACAAAGCCCGTCAGGTTCGGACCACGCGGCACCCAGCGGTTCACCTCCGACGGTGCCACCGCCGCCAGCCTTTGCGGGTTGAGCAATGCCGACAGCTGGCTCAACTGCGTCGTGACCGCGAAGGTCGACCAACCCAACCGGGCGAAGGTCTCCGCCCAGAACACCATGCCCGTCTTGCGGGTGCCGAGGCCCACGAACTGCTGCGTGAACAGCAGGACGCGCCGTTGCGGGCAGACCGCCGCTTCGCCGTTCATGCCGCCACCCCCTTGGGGGCCCTCTGGTCGAGGATGCTCCGGTAAAGCTGGAGCACCTCTTCCGCGCGCTCCCGCCAGTCATAGCCGCCGGCCGAACTCATCAGCCTGCGGCGGGCATAATCACCGCTGCGGGCAAGATCGGCCGCGATCTGGCGCAGCGTCGATGCCGCCTCCTCGCTCGCGAAATCGTCGACCAGAACGCCCGTCCCGACACCCGAAAGCAGGGCCTCGAAGGCCGGTATGCGGCTGAGGACGGGGAAGAGCCCCGCCCCCATGGCTTCGACGACGCTGATGCCGAAGCCCTCATGCTCCGAAGCCGACGCATAGAAGCTGGACTGCTGGATCAGTTCGCCGATCCCCGCGTCATCGGGGGCAATCTCGAGATGGACCTGAGCGCCGAGGCCAAGGCGCTCGATCTGCTCGCGAACGGCACCTTCCTTCACATCCCAGAACGTACCGGCAATGATCAACCGCCATTCGGGATCGGCGGAGACCAGCCGGCTCAGGAGCAGGAGGAGAAGGTCGACCCGCTTGTTGCGCGAGATCCGGCCGAAATAGATCAGCGTCTTTGTCGGCTCGCGGCTGGCGCGATCTGCCCACTTCGCGCTTTCTACGCCGTTGCCGATGCGGTGGACGCGGTCGCTGATGCCCGAGAACAGGGCATAGTCGCTCTCGCCCGAGGCGCAGACCGCATCATAGGCCTTGATGCTGGCGCGGGTCGCGGTGCGGAAATAGACCTTCTTCGGCCCGCGCGCGAAATCGGTATGGAAAAAGCCGCCATGGGTGGAGGCCACCATGGGTTTGCCATGGAAGGCACGGGTAGCGGCCAAAGCGTCGAAGAAGAAATCGACGGCGTGGACATGGATGATGTCGGCGTGGCGCGTCGCGTTCCAGATGCCCGGCGCGACGGGGTAGCGCCGCGAGCCGAACCAGCCAAGGCGGCGCACATCGAGCCCATCCACCACGTCGCGGGCGGGCAGGCGCTCGCGTGGATTGGAGAACAGGCGATCCAGCGTGACGATGTCGACCCTGATCTTCTCCGAGAGCCGGGCGCACAGCCGATGCACGGATTCTTCCAAACCGCCGATCCCGGGCCTGAACTGCCGCACCACATGGACCACGCGCAGCGAGGACGGCAGAGCAGCAGCCGACGACGGCAGCCTGGAAACAGAAGGGGCTCGCAGGGGATCTGGCATGTCCGCACGTCCGCCTGTTTGCGACTCCCCCGCCGGGGCGCGCTTCCGCATCGCAGCGCCAGGACAGAAGAACCGCATCCGCACACCGCCAATCCGGCGGCTGCAACCTGTATAACCTATTTGGCGAAGAAATCACGCATAAGTTGCAATGAGGGCGAAGCCGTATCCGCAGGGTTGAGGCGGAAGGGGTAGTCGGATTTCCACAGGGAGCCCGCGCCCCACGCCGTCCAGCCAGCCCACACATCATCACTGGCGTGGATGAAGGTAAGCATGCGGCGGCTGGCCTCCAGCAGGTCCGGATCTCCCCCCGCCGGCAGTCCGAACTCACCCAGGAACAACCTCTTGCCGTTCTTGCGCGCCCACTCCGTCACTGGTGCCAGACGCTTAACGCCAAGTTCGTGATCCCCGCCGGCCAGCACGGCATGCCGCCCGCTTTCATCCGGATCGAGATATTGATGCACATGGAACACCAGGGCATTGCGCGGGTCCCTGATGGTGAGTGCCGCTTCCGAGAACGAGCCGACCAGCGCCGACGCCTTGGCATACCGAGGCGGCTCGATGTGGATGACATTGCCGGCTCCTGCGGCACGGATGGCATCCACGGCCGCCTGGTAGATGCGCGCCAGTTGCACCGCCTCCGTCGCTCCGTCCGCCGACTTCAGGTCATGCGGCTCGTTCATGAGGTCGAAGTGCACGCGCTCGTCGCCGGCAAATGCCTGGGCGAGCTTGCGCCATAGATCCGCGTAGTCGGCGCGGGTCACGAGCGCGGACGGGCCGTCGATCTGCGCCTGCTTCAAGACGCCGTCCACCTCCACCCAGCGGTTCCCGTAGTTGTGCAGATCGAGGATCGTGGACAGGCCGGCAGCGCTGGCGGTGTTCACTATCCGCCTCAGTTCCGCCGTGTCCACCGGTCCGCGAAGTACGGGCTGAACGCGCTCCCACCGGAGGGGAACGCGTATGACGCGGGCGCCCGCCGCCGCCCAGTCCCGGATCACGCCGTCGCTCGGCCACACATAATCGCGGCCGGGCCGGCCGTAAGGCGCGCCGGGCAGGCCTGCATTGACCCGGCCGAACTCGGCGCCCGACTGGTTGACGCCCACGAGATCGAGAGCACGTCCCGGCTGCGCCGAGACACACAGGCACAGAATGACGAGCAGGGTGCGAAGTGGAAATCCGGTCATGCGCTTACCTCCAGAGGGGCAGGCAGGAGAGGACCAAGCGGGCGGCGCCCAAGCGTGGCAACACGCCCGTAATACGAGACGCGGCGCACCTTCTCGATGGCTCGGTGATATTGCCGGTGCAGGGCGTCACCGGGCGACAGGGCCGGCAGGCTGCGGCGAGCGCCCTCGATCGTGGAGCCGAAATCCACCTCGATGACCGGGTAGGGAAAGACGCCTGCGCTCGGCACGCCATGGGCCCAGCAGCGGTCCATCTCGTCATCGATGGGCCGCACCACCTCCGGGATCGAGGCCAGGAACCGCTCCGCCATCGGACGCGTGATCCAGTAGGCCTGGGTGCCGTAGACGGGACGTTCGAAATAAACGATCTGCCGCCGCCCTATGGTGTCGCAAATCCGGGTGGTGGGGACCGGCAGCTTTCCGTAGAAGCGCACATAGCCGAGCGGGCACTCCCGCACGAATTCGGCCATGCGCCCGAAGAATGTGGGATCGATCAGCAGGTCGTCCTCGAACACGCAGAGGCCGTCGAGCCCCGGCGTCTCCAGAAGTCCGCGCCAGACCGCGACATGGCTCGCAAAGCAGCCCAACTCTCCCGGCGTCAGCTCGCGCCCGCGCATCCAGCGCGCCATCTGGGGCCGGTAGCGCAGCCTTTCCGGCGCATCGCGCCGCGCGTCGAAGAACTGCCAGTCCGCGCCGATCTGCTCCATCTGCCGGGCCATTGCCCGGCGGCGTTCATCGGAACCCGGCAGGCTGATGATGCGGAAGGCCGGCTTCATTCCGCCGCCACCCATATGGGAGCGACAGGAGAGCCGGCGTCCGCCAGCAGTCGGCAGGCAGCCTCGACGGACGAAACCATCTCGACACCCTCCGCCTCGGCCGTCCAGTCGCGCACGAAGCGCGCCACCTTGCCGTTGGCATTGTCGATGACGAATTGCGGGCGGCCGATCAGCAGCGAGAGGATGTGGGCGTGCAGGCGATCGGTCACGACGGAGCGACCGCTGCCAAGCAAGGCCTTGCCCCGCGACATGCGCGACCGCGCAAGTGCCCCGAAGGCTGCGCACACCGGCTGCTGGGACGGGAGAACCAACGCGGCGCGGCGTGCGAGCGGAAGGGCCGTGCGGTTCAACAGGCGGGTATCAGGGCCATCGTCCAGCCAGTCCGTGACCAACACGCCCTTCAGTTCGGGATCGACCTGACCCCTCCCCTCGCCGCGCTCGATGTCGGTGCGCAGCAGAAAAACAGCTTGGTGGGTCCAGGCCCCCACGGCTTGAGGGCCCAGCGCGAAGGCCATGTCCGGGCACAGATGGCTTTCGCACCGGAAGCTCTGGCGCGCGAGGTCCAGGCTCTCCCGGTCACGGACCAGCAGCACGAAATTGCCGTGCTGCTCGATCATGCGCTTCGTCGCGGCCATGTTGGCGGGCGACCTGAAATGCATGCTTTGCGGCAGCTGGATCACGCGCCGGTCCGGGAAGGCCTCCAGAACCAGCCGCCGGAAGTTCTGGAACTTCGGCCAAATGTCGCCGAAATTCCCGCCGCCGCTCAGATAAATCGGCCCGCTCGGGCAGAACCGCCGAAGCGCCTCGGGATCGAAGCCGTCCCGGGTACAGACATAGGATGGAGTGCAACCTGAAAGGGCATTCAGAGACTTGACGGCGCCGAGCCAGATAAGACTGTCGCCGACATTCGGATAGTTGGGGAAGTCGAGAAGTGCATATCCGGCACCCGGATCTGCAAGAGGCGTCACTGTTTCCAGTAGCCTCTGCTGGAGTGAGCATATAACGTCTGATCTGTGGATCGGCATGTTCATCGTCATCCGGTCGATCATCATATGGTCAGCAGGTCATGAACATCTCACTGGTCATATGCACTCGGAACCGAGCCGCATCTATCGGCAAGTGTCTCGACCGTGTAGGCGAGTTGCACTCTACCACAGATTGCAATGTGGTGGTGGTAGATAATGGCTCCAGCGACGAAACGCCGGCCGTCATCGCCGCTTTCGCGGACCGCGCGCCGTTCCCGGTGATCTATGTCCGGGAAGAGCGTCCTGGGCTCAGCACGGCCCGCAATGCCGGGGTGCGCGCCAGCAGCGGCCGCATCGTCGCCTTCACCGATGACGACTGCTATCCGGATCCCGATCTGCTCGACGCGGTGCGGCGCCTGTTCCGGGAGGATGGGCTGGGCTACGCCACCGGGCGTGTTCGCCTCTTCGATCCCGACGACTTCCCCGTCACCATCAACGAATCCTGCACCCCGGTGCTCTTCCCGCCGGGCTGCTACATCGCGCCCGGCGCGGTGAAGGGCGCCAACATGGTGTTCACGCGCGAGGCGCTGGAGCGGATCGGTGGTTTCGACGAGGATTTCGGAAGCGGGTCCTACTTCCCGGCGGAAGACTGCGACGCCGCGGCGCGGGCCAGTCTCGCGGGCTATGCCGGCAGGTATGCGCCCGAACTCGTGGTCTGGCATCATCATGGCCGCAAGGCCGCGGATGTGGAGAAGCTTCACCGCGCCTATGATTACGGGCGCGGCGCCTATCACATGAAAATGCTGGTGAAGGGCCGGGGAGTTGGGCCAAGGCTGCGGGGATGGAGGGGGCTTCCAAGGCGCGTCTTGGATCGCCCCGCGAGCCTGTACTGGGAGATTGCGGGTGCCGCAGGCTATCTAAGGGTCGCTCGCCGCAGGAACGGCCCAGGAAATAATTGAGGATGAGAACGGGTTTGATGTCGGCACAATAGGGACAGGATTGTACGCCACCATTCGTGAAAACTTGCTTTCTCTGCGAAGCTCCCATGCTTAACAAGAGAACCGGCCTGAGAAGATCTCGGCCGGTTCGTTAACTTGTTCTCATGGCAAGCCGCGATATCAGGCGGCTTGAAGATCCAACGCGCCGGTGTTTTCGAGATACTGGAGGAACTGGTCTTCCTGCCAGCTCGTGTTCTTCAGCGCATCAATAAGATATACGCTTTGCGTAAAAATCTGGCCTTTGTCTTCCCACTGAAGAGTCAGCATCACGTCGAAGGCCTTGGCATCATTGTGCAGGTCGATCCCGCGGACGTTCTGGGGCCCGTCCAGAGTGGCTTCGTAGCCGACGATCTTGACGCCGTTCTGGAACTTGAGGAGGTCGCCGCCGCCGCCTGTCTCGAACTTGAAGTCATCGATATAATCGACATCACCATCGTTGGCGTTCTTGCCGAACTCGAAGGTGTCCTTGCCGAGGCCACCGAAAAGGACGTCATCGCCTTGACCGCCGATGAGGAGATCATTGCCGTTCGAGCCGATCAGATGATCGTCGCCCTGCTTGGCGTCCAGCTTCGTGTCCTCACCAGCTTTGCCCCAGATTTCCTCGCCCGCAGGCGTTCCATTGACGAGTGCCATTTCAATCCCCTCCTCGGCTGGCTCGGATGAGCTCTCAGCCGCCGGAGGTTAAGCAAACCTTAAGATTTTATGCAACTTTTATTTGAGTGCAAGGTTGTACTAACAACTTTGGGTATACACCGGGAAGTCTCTGGGCGCGCGCTGCAAGACCTGTGTTCCGTCGCCTTCAATCATGCAGCGACCGTGCATACGGTTCACCTCGATCGCTGCGGCCCACATTGACCTTCATATTTCTTTCCGGTTATATTCGGATATGGAATATAGCCGCCTGGATATAAAATTCGCCGCCCTCGCCGATCCCACCCGGCGCGCCATCCTTGCGCGGCTGGCGCGGGGGGAGGCCAGCGTACAGGAATTGTGCGAGCCTTTCGCACTCAGCCAACCGGCCATTTCCAAGCACCTGAAGGTGCTGGAACACGCGGGGCTGATCGAAGCCGGCCAGTCCGCTCAGAGGCGGCCGCGCCGGTTGAAGATCGAGGCGCTGGACGATGTCGCCGAGTGGATGAACGCGGTTCACGACCACTGGGCGGAGAGCTTCGACCGGCTCGACGCCTTTCTCAAGAGCAACACCGACAAGGGGACGGAGACGCCATGACCGACGCAGTGGACACCGGGAACGAAGCCATCTTCCGCATCAGCCGCGTCTTCGCCGCACCCCGGCAGCGGGTGTGGGACGCCTTCACCAAACAGGATCAGCTGGCGCAATGGTCCGGCCCCAAGGGCGTGACCTGCCGCTTCCACACCTTCGACATGCGGCCCGGCGGCTTCAACCATTACAGCATGCAGGGAGAGGGCTTCCCGCCGAGCTACGGCAAGTCGGTCTACCCCGAGGTGGAGGAGCCGTCCCGCCTCGTCTGGGTGAATTCGTTCGCGGACGAGAACGGCAATGTGGCCCGCGCGCCCTTCGCCGACACCTGGCCGCTGGAGATGCTGACCACCGTGACCTTCGAGGAGCGCGGCGAGAGCACGCTGCTGTCGCTGGAATGGGTGCCGCTGAACCCAACCGAAGAGGAACGCGCCACCTTCATCGCCGGAATGAGCGGCATGACGGCTGGCTGGAACGGCAGCTTCGAGGGGCTGGACGCCTTCCTCGCGGGCGGGCAGCCGGCTTAAGCGTCGCCGCCGCCCTTCGCGCCGCAATCCCAAAGGGCCATCGCAGCGTCGGCGATGGCCTGGAGCTCCGCCTTGCCGGCGCCATCGCGGGCCTGCAGGGACATGCCGCCCTGCACCGCCATGACGTATCGGGCCAGCGCATCGGGCGTGATCCCGGCGGGCAATTCCTCCGGGGGCGCTTTCGTCAGGCGCTCCCGCAGCACCCCGAGGCCCTCGTCGCGCGCGGCGCGCACCTTTGCGCCAAGCTCGGCATTGCCCTCATCGCCGGCGGCCGACAGCGCCACCATGCAGCCGGCAGGATCGTCGGCTCCCTTGCCGAGAACGGCCGCGGAATCCGACAGCAGCGCCTCCACCGCACCGCGCGCCGTCTTGGCCGACGCGAAGCCGGACCAGATCTTCGGCGCGTGCTGGCAGGCGTAGTGCTGCAGGGCCTCCGCATAGAGTGCGTCCTTGGAGCCGAAGGCGGCGTAGAGGCTGGTCGAGCCGATGCCGATGGCTTCCGTGAGATCTGAAATCGAGGTGGCCGAATAGCCCTTTCGCCAGAACACGCGCATCGCGATCCCCAGCGCGCTGTCGCGGTCGAACGCGCGCGGTCGGCCACGGCAGGGTGCCGTTGATGCTTGTTCAGAGGGGGAAGAAGATTTCGGCATCGATCATTATATAAATCCGTTGACCGCCCTCGGCAATGCGCTTACCACTTCTGGAACGATCACTGCATAAATGGAGCAGGACATGAGCGATTTGTCAGGTAAGAAGGCGCTGGTCACCGGCGCATCGCGCGGCATCGGTGCCGCCATCGCGAGGCATCTGGCGGAGATGGGCGCGGATGTCGCCATCACCTATCAGAACTCGGCGGAGAAGGCGGCGGAGGTGGTGCGCGGCATCGAGGCCGGCGGTCGCTGCGGCTTCGCGATCCAGGCGGACAGCGCCGATCCCGCAGCGGTGAAGCGCTCGGTGGAAGAGGCGGTGGCGCAGCTCGGCGGGCTGGACATCCTCGTCAACAATGCCGGCATTGCGGGCTACGGGCTGGTCGAGGAAATGGCGCTGGCCGACATCGACGCCTTGCTCAACGTCAATGTCCGCTCCGTGGTGCTGGCCTCGCAGGCGGCGATCCCGCATCTCGGCGAGGGCGGCCGCATCGTCTCCATCGGCTCCTGCCTGGCCGAGCGCGTCGCCATTCCGGGCGTCACGGTCTATTCCATGACCAAGTCGGCGCTGCTGGCCTTCACGCGCGGCCTAGCCCGCGAACTCGGCCCGCGCGGCATCACGGTGAATCTCGTCCATCCCGGCGCGACCGACACCGACATGAACCCCGCCGACGGCGCCAATGCGGACAATCTGCGCGCCATGACCCCGCTCGGCCGCTACGGCACGCCGGACGACGTGGCCGCCGCCGTCGCGTTTCTCGCGAGCCCGGCTGCGCGCCAGATCACGGGGACGGGGCTTGTGGTGGATGGCGGGATTAATGCGTAGGGTCTGAGGCAGATCTGCCTGACAGTGGCGTCGTCCTCCGGCTTGACCGGAGGACCAATGAGCCGCCGTGGTGAATCCTCCGGTCAAACCGGAGGATGACGGCACGGAGGGTAGTTCCTCCCGCCCGCAGAAACGCCGCCTCCCCCGAACCTCATCCTGAGCTTGTCGAAGGATGCTGGAGGACTGTGCCTGGGGCCATCCTTCGACGAGCTCAGGATGAGGCCGTTTAACGAAGTCGGCGCTTCTGGCCCTCACGCGCGGCCTCGCCCGCGAACTTGGCCCAAGCGGCATCACCGTGAACCTCGTCCATCCCGGCGCGACCGACACCGACATGAACCCGGCGGACGGCGCCAATGCGGACAATTTGCGCGCTAGGACCCGCTCGGCCATTACGGCACGCCGACGACGTGGCGGCAGCCGTTGCGTTTCTGGCGAGCCCGACCGCCCGGGAGATCACGGGAACGGGACTTGTGGTGGATGGCGGGATTCAACATGGTGCCTCGGCTCTACGGCGCAACGAGACGATCTGAAGTTACGGATGCCAACCGATGATCAGAAGTACTCTGCCTTATTTCGCGGAGACCAATCAATCTGCTCAATGCCGAAGTTCATTTTCTTGCCGCAACTGTGACAGTCGTAAGTATCTCGGCCTGAGGCATTGTAGCTGAATTGAAGGACCGACCTGATTTTCTTCTCATAACAGGCAGGACATATGCGGTGGATAGGCTCACCTTCAGCGGCGTTCGCCCTTAGTTCGTAAGCGAAAGTGGCGCCGCCGTAGTCCTTCAGGAGGTAACGCCTCTTCGTCGCGTCCCAACCCTCAAGTTGTTCGAGTTTGCTCTGCAGCCCGCGTAACTGATGCATCAGCGTAAACTGATCAGATTGGGCGGAGAGAGCGCTACTTTGTGCAGCAACAATCACGCTCTGCAAATCTATAACCTTGGACTGGATTGCCGAAGCGTCTCGTAGGTCCATAACTGCCTTGGCCATCTCGGAGGCCGTCTTCAGCGAACCAATGGCTCCAGCGATTGCTCCCATGTCCATTAAGCGCAGCCCTCCCGATGTCTAAGATTAGAGATTTGTCTCAGGCCCTCACTGCCAAGAACTCTCGTGCCTCCATCACTCCCAGCTCAGCGCGCCGCCGTTCTGGTACTCGATCACCCGGGTCTCGAAGAAGTTCTTCTCCTTCTTGAGGTCCATGGCTTCGCTCATCCACGGGAACGGGTTCTCGGCTTCCGGGAATACCGGGGCGAGGCCGATCTGGGCGCAGCGGCGGTTGGCGATGAAGTGCATGTACTGCTCGCACAGAGCCGCGTTCAGGCCGAGGAAGCCGCGGGGCATGGTGTCCCGGCCATAGGCTGCCTCCAGCTCGGCCGCTTCCTTGATCATGGCGCGCAGCTCTTCCTGGAAGCTCTTCGTCCAGAGGTGCGGGTTTTCGATCTTGATCTGGTTGATGACGTCGATGCCGAAGTTCAGGTGAATCGACTCGTCGCGCAGGATGTACTGGTATTGCTCGGCGATGCCGACCATCTTGTTGCGCCGGCCGAGCGAGAGGATCTGCGCGAAGCCCGTGTAGAACCACATGCCCTCGAACACGACGTAGAACGCCACGAGGTCCTTCAGGAACTGCTGGTCGTTCTCGGGGGTGCCGGTCGCGAAGTCGGGATCGTCCAGGCCCTGCGTGTGCTTCAGCGCCCAGGCGGCCTTTTCGGTGATGCTGGGCACTTCGCGGTACATGTTGAACAGCTCGCCCTCGTCGAGGCCGAGGCTTTCCACGATGTACTGGAAGGTGTGGGTGTGCACCGCCTCCTCGAAGGCCTGGCGCAGCAGGTACTGCCGGCATTCCGGGTTCGTCAGGTGGCGGTAGATGGCCAGCACGATGTTGTTGGCAACGAGCGATTCCGAGGCCGCGAAGAAGCCGAGATTGCGCTTGATGGCGTGGCGCTCGTCCTCCGACAGGCCGTCGCGCGACTTCCACAGCGCGATGTCGGCCTGCATGGAGACCTCGGTGGGCATCCAGTGATTGTTGCAGCCGGAGAGGTACTTCTCCCACGCCCATTTGTACTTCAGCGGCAGGAGCTGGTTCACGTCGGCGCGGCAATTGATCATGCGCTTGTCGTCGACGGAGACGCGGCCGCCCGAGCGGTCGATCTCGCCGAGGCCGGTGGCGTCGCCGGCTTCCGCCTCCGGCTCATGCACGGCGGCATGGGTCGGCTGCTTGGCGGGGGCGTTGGGCGTGGTGTCGGACCAGTCGAGCATCGTCTTCTTCCTTGGGATCTCCGGGGCCGGGCCGCACGGAGACGTCACTTGAACAATCGGGGCGGCGCCGGCTCACCCGGCGCCGCTGGCGAGGGCCTTACTGGCAGGCCTCGCAGGTCGGGTCTTCGATCGAGCACGCATTCGGCACATTGATGAACTCGGGGGCCGCGGCCACCGTTCCCGCCGAGACGGCGTTCAGCTTGCCGTCGGTGCCCTTCAGCGTGGACTTCTCGACATGCGTCGCGGAGCGCGAGCGCAGGTAGTAGGTGGTCTTCAGCCCGAGCGTCCAAGCCAGGCGGTAGAGCTGGTCGAGCTTCTTGCCGTTGGGATTGGCGATGTAGATGTTGAGCGACTGCGCCTGGTCGATCCACTTCTGGCGACGGGACGCCGCCTCGATCAGCCAGGACGAGTCAATCTCGAACGCGGTGGCGTAGACGGCCTTGATCTCGTCCGGCACGCGGTCGATGGCGCCCAGCGAACCGTCGAAATATTTCAGGTCCGACACCATCACCGCGTCCCACAGGCCACGGGCCTTGAGGTCACGCACCAGATGCTCGTTCACCACCGTGAAATCGCCCGACATGTTCGATTTCACATAGAGGTTCTGGTAGGCGGGCTCGATGGACTGGGCCACGCCGCAGATGTTGGAGATCGTCGCCGTGGGGGCGATCGCCATGGTGTTGGAATTGCGCATGCCGGTGGTGACGACACGCTGGCGCAGGCTGTCCCAGTCGAGACGCGAGGATCGGTCCATCTGCACGGTCACGCCGCGCGCCTCGTCCAGCAGCTTGATGCTATCGAGCGGCAGGATGCCCCGCGACCACAGCGAGCCCTCGAAGCTGGGATAGCGGCCACGCTCGGCGGCGAGGTCCACGGAGGCCTGGATCGCGTTGTAGGCGATGGCTTCCATGCTCTCGTCGGCGAACTCCACCGCCTCCTTGGAGGCGTAGGGGATGCGCAGGATGTTGATGGCATCCTGGAAGCCCATCAGGCCGAGGCCGACCGGACGGTGCTTGAGGTTGGAATTGCGCGCTTCCGGGATCGTGTAGAAGTTGATGTCGATGACGTTGTCGAGCATGCGCATCGCGGTCTTCACCGTGCGCGCCAGACGCTCGCGGTCGAACGTGCCGCCCTCGACATGGGCCGCCAGATTGACCGAGCCGAGATTGCAGACGGCGACTTCCGTGTCGGAGGTGTTGAGCGTGATCTCGGTGCAGAGGTTCGACGAGTGCACCACGCCGACATGCTGCTGCGGCGAGCGCAGGTTGCAGGGGTCCTTGAACGTGATCCACGGATGCCCGGTCTCGAACACCATGGTGAGCATGCGGCGCCACAGATCGGTGGCGCGCACCTCCTTGTGCACCTTCATCTCGCCGCGGCGCGCCTTCTCCTCGTAATGGGCGTAGCGCTCGGCGAACTTCGCGCCGGTGAGATCATGCAGGTCGGCGGTCTCGTCGGGCGAGAACAGGGTCCAGATGCCGTCGGCCTCGACGCGCTGCATGAACAGGTCCGGCACCCAGTTGGCGGTGTTCATGTCGTGCGTGCGGCGGCGGTCGTCGCCCGTGTTCTTGCGCAGGTCGAGGAATTCCTCGAGGTCGATGTGCCAGGTCTCGAGATAGGCGCAGACCGCGCCCTTGCGCTTGCCGCCCTGGTTCACCGCGATGGCGGTGTCGTTGGCCACCTTCAGGAACGGCACCACGCCCTGGCTCTCGCCATTGGTGCCCTTGATGTGGGCGCCGAGGCCGCGAACGCGCGTCCAGTCATTGCCGAGGCCGCCGGAATATTTGGCGAGCAGGGCGTTGTCCTTGATGGACTTGAAGATGCCGTCGAGATCGTCCGGCACGGTGGTCAGGAAGCAGGACGACAGCTGCGGGCGCTGCGTGCCGGCGTTGAAGAGCGTCGGCGTCGAGCACATGAAGTCGAACGACGAGATCAGGCTGTAGAACTCGATGGCCTTGGCCTCGCGGTCGATCTCGCGGATGGCGAGACCCATGGCGACGCGCATGAAGAAGGCCTGCGGCAGCTCGAAGCGCACATTGTTCGAGTGCAGGAAGTAGCGGTCGTACAGGGTCTGCAGGCCAAGAAACTGGAACAGCAGGTCCCGCTCCGGCTTGATGGCGGCGGCGATGCGCTTCACGTCGAAGCGGGCGAGCTCGGTGTCGAGCAGGTCAAGTTCGATGCCCCGCTTCACATAGGCCTGGAAGTACTCGGCATAGCCTTCGGCCATCTCGGCCTGCGTCGCCTGCGTGGGGCGGCCGTTGATGAAGGTCAGGGCTTCGCGGCGCAGCCGGTCGTTCAGCAGGCGGGCGGAGACGAAAGCGTAGTTCGGCTCCTGCTCGACAAGCGTGCGGGCCGACATGATGAGCGCCAGCGCGAGCTCGTCCTGCGTGATGCCGTTGTAGAGGTTGCGGCGGGTCTCGGCGAGCACCGGCTCGGCGGCGGTGCCGTCCAGCCCGGCCACGGCCTCGGCGACCACGGCGTTAAGGCGCACCTCATCGAGCGGCGCCAGGGTGCCGTCGGGGGCGCGAACCTGCAGCGACGGCGCGGCGGGCGCAGTCGCGACGGCGGCGGCCTTCTCCTCGCGGCGCGCCTTGGCGCGTTCCTCGCGGTAGAGAACATAGGCGCGGGCCACCTTCTGGTGCTCGCCGCGCATCAGCGCCAGCTCGACCTGGTCCTGGATGTCCTCGATGTGCAGCGCACGCTCGGAATCGACGCGGCGGGTCAGCGCGGAGACGACCTGCTCGGTGACGGCCTCGACGGAATCATGCACGCGGCGCGAACCGGCGGCCTGCTGGCCCTCGACGGCGAGGAAGGCCTTGGTGACCGCGATGGCGATCTTGGACTGGTCGAACGGCGTCACGGAGCCGTTGCGGCGGATCACGTGGAAGGTCGGCACGGAGCCGGACTGGGGGGTCTTCGGTGTGTTCACGGCGTGCACCGGCGTTGCAGAGCCCTCACGGCCCAGATCGACGTTAATTCCCACGGCAGACCCCATATATAGGTGTACGAGAGCAGACATCCACGCTCTTTAGCGGTTCTGGCTGCTCGGCTGATCCTGAACGTCTTCCGATTCGAGACGATTAGCGACTCCTAACTGCGGGACTCACAGGCACCTATCCCCAGAAGATTCACGATGTCACCGGGATACAACAGCTTGGGCGGCAACCTGTTCTGCGATCTAGATGTGGTGGCAAGATGGCGCGTCCATCGCGTGGAGCAGCCTGTGGACTGCGGGGATAGAACGGGGCTCTCCACCAGACGGTAACGTTCCGGGGAAGATCGCCAAAAACGGTCGAGAGAGCCCTACTTCAACTGCAGCCCCAACCAGGGACACCTCATCCTGAGCTTGTCGAAGGATGCTGGAACGCACTCGACATCCTTCGACAAGCTCAGGATGAGGCACAGAGGATGACTACACCCATGCTTTCTACATAAAGAAATCTGCATATCCTTATTGACTCATGTGCAGCCAACTGCCACTCTGCACCCGTCGAGGTTCCGTGGGCGGCGTTCGTCCATGGCTAAGAGGGAATCCGGTGTGGTGCCGGAGCTGCCCCCGCAACTGTGAGCGGCGAGCCCGGGTCCATCCACGTCACTGGTGCGCAAGCACCGGGAAGGCAGGACCCACGGGCCGTGACCCGCGAGCCAGGAGACCTGCCCCGGCCAGATAGAACGTCCTCGGCGGGGTGCACGATGGATCGCGTATTCTGCGCATCGCGGGCGATCCATGCCGGACCGCCCCGCCGCGCCACGCGATCCCATGCCCACGCCACAGCAGATTGGGGTGGGTACAATGTCGATTACCGTCAGCAGCCTTGGCTTTCCGCGCATCGGGCCGCGCCGCGAACTGAAGAGCGCACTCGAAGCCTCATGGTCCGGCAAGACAGCGCCGGAGGCACTCGCCGAAACGGCGCAGGGGCTGCGCGCCGCAAACTGGCAGCGCCAGAAGGCGCTGGGGGCCACCTCGATCCCCTCTAACGATTTCTCGCTCTACGACCATGTGCTCGACACCGCCGCGATGGTCGGCGCCGTGCCGAAGATCTACGGCTGGACCGGCGGCGAAGTGCCTGTCGAGACCTACTTCGCCATGGCGCGGGGCACCCATGGCACGACGGTGTGCGAGCACGGCCATTCCCATGGCGGCAAGGGCCTGCCGGCACAGGAAATGACCAAGTGGTTCGACACGAACTACCATTACATCGTGCCGGAGTTCACGCCCGGGCAGGAGTTCGCGCTAGCCTCCTCCAAGGCTGTCCGCGAGTTCCGCGAGGCGAAGGCGCTGGGCGTGCACACCCGCCCGGTGCTGGTCGGTCCCGTCACGTTCCTCAAGCTCGGCAAGAGCGGTGAGCACGGCTTCGCCAGGCTGTCCCTGCTGCCGGGCCTCCTGCCGGTCTATGCCGAGGTGCTGCGCCAGTTGGCCGCCGAGGGCGCCGACTGGGTGCAGATTGATGAGCCCGTGCTCGTGCTCGACCTGACCGACCCCGAGCGCGCCGCGCTGAAGACGGCCTATGCCGAATTGGCGAAGGCCGTGCCCTCGCTGAAGATCCTTGTTGCGACCTATTTCGGCAATCTGGGCGACAATCTCGCCACCGCCGTATCGCTCCCGGTCGCCGGCCTGCATGTCGATCTCAAGCGCGGCGCGGGGCAGCTCGACACATTGCTAGCCGCCGCACCAAAGGAGCTTGCCCTCTCGCTCGGCGTCATCGACGGCCGCAATGTGTGGCGGGCCGATCTGGAGAAGACGCTCGACCTTCTGGAGCCGGTGGTCGATGCGCGCGGCGCGGACGGCATCATCGTCTCCGCCTCGTGCTCCTTCCTCCACGTGCCCATCGATCTGGAGCAGGAGACGAAGCTCGATCCGGACGTGAAGTCCTGGCTGGCCTTCGCGGTGCAGAAGATCGAGGAACTGGCGATCCTCGGCCGCGCGCTCGACAGCGGCCGTTCCGCCGTGGCGGACGCGCTGGAAGCCTCGTCGCTGGCCGCCGCCTCGCGCCGCATCTCGCCCAAGATCCACGACACGGCGGTGCAGTCGCGCCTTGCCGCCGTCACGCCCGGGGACGCCGAGCGCGCGCCATTCGCGGAGCGCCGCGCGATCCAGCGTGCCGAGTTCGGCCTGCCGGCATTCCCCACCACCACAATCGGCTCGTTCCCGCAGACGGATGAAGTCCGCAAGGCCCGCGCGGCGAACACCAAGGGCCAACTCTCCGACGCCGACTACAAGGCGTTCCTGCGCAAGGCCACCGAAGAGGCCGTGCGCTGGCAGGAAGTAATCGACGTGGACGTGCTGGTCCATGGCGAGTTCGAGCGCAACGACATGGTGCAGTATTTCGGCGAGCAGCTCTCGGGCTACGCCTTCACTCAGCATGGCTGGGTGCAGAGCTTCGGCTCCCGCTATGTGCGCCCGCCTATCATCTTCGGCGATGTCTCGCGGCCGAAGCCGATGACGGTGGAGTGGTCGGGCTACGCGCAGTCCCTTACCGGCCGTCCCATGAAGGGCATGCTGACCGGCCCCGTCACCATGCTGTTCTGGTCCTTCATCCGCGACGACATCCCGCGCGCCGACACCTGCCGCCAGATCGCGCTGGCCATCCGCGACGAGGTGGTGGACCTTGAGCGCGCCGGAATCGCCATCATCCAGATCGACGAGCCGGCCATCCGCGAGGGCCTGCCGCTGCGCCGCGGCGAGTGGGACGCATATCTGGATTGGGCGGTGCAGTCGTTCCGGCTCTCGGCGTCGGGCGTGAAGCCCGGCACCCAGATCCACACCCATATGTGTTACTCGGAGTTCAACGACATCATGCCGTCGATCGCGGCGATGGATGCCGACGTGATCTCCATCGAAACCACGCGCTCGCAGATGGAGCTGCTCGACGCCTTCATCGACTACAAATACCCCAACGAGATCGGGCCGGGCATCTACGACATCCACTCCCCGCGCGTTCCGTCCGCCGACGAGATGACGGCGCTGCTGGAGAAGGCGCGGGAGCGGCTGTCGCCCGACCAGATCTGGGTCAATCCCGATTGCGGCCTCAAGACCCGCAAATGGGACGAGGTGAAGCCGGCGCTGGAGAACATGGTGGCGGCCGCCAAGCGCCTTCGCGCGACGCTCTGACGCCACACTCCGGGTCGGCACCACCGGCCCGGAGACCAGTTCCTGTGCAGCTTCACGTTGAATCTGCTGGAAGTTTGGTCTTCTTCCCTTCGCTTTTCTGGCCCACACTTCGTTTTTGGCAGTGTGGGGCTGCGGCCCCGGCGGGTACCAGATGAGTCCTGAAGCAAAGCTCCGCTCCAACGAGCGCCGCCTCCCCCAACCTATCGTCATCACCTCGCATCCCGGCACGCCCAGCACGCAGCCGCAGGCCCTGAGCTGGGGCGCCGCTACGCAGACCGGCCGCGGCCCGGTCATCGCGACCCCCAACGCCACCGGGCGCAACGCCATCGGCGCCCATTCCGGGGCCTATTCCCTGTACCGGGCGCTGGCCGTGGCGGCGGGCCAGCTGGATGCCGGCCACAGGCCGGACCTCACCAACACCGCGCCGGCGGAGCCCATCGGCCCGTTCCCGCAATGGAGCGAGCCGGGCAAGATCGTCTCGCTCGATCCCTGGGGACACATGCCCGGACAGGGCTTCGGCGCGGAGATCGCGGCGGGTGCGGACATCCGTCCCTCCATCGCGGTCACCAAGGCGCACATCAACATGCCGGAGATCTGCGCCGCCATCGCGGCCGGCCGCCTGGTGCCGGATGGCGACGTGCTGTGCGCGAACGGCGATGCACGCGTGACCAAGATTGCCATCGAGCCCGTCTGGCACCTCGCCGGCGTCGCCCGCCGCTTCGGCATTGTCGAGACGGATATGCGCCGCGCCCTCTTCGAGCACACCGGGGGCATGTTTCCCGAACTGGTGACACGGCCCGACCTGCAGCTTTTCCTGCCGCCCATTGGCGGAACCACAATCTATCTGTTCGGCGACACAGCGAAGCTCGGAAGGCCGGAAACGAAGATCGCCTGCCGCATCCACGACGAGTGCAACGGCTCGGACGTTTTCGGTTCGGACATCTGCACCTGCCGCCCCTACCTGGCGCACGGAATCGAGGTCTGCATCGAGACCGCGCAGCGCGGCGGCGTCGGCGTCATCTCCTACAACCGCAAGGAAGGCCGCGCACTCGGCGAGGTCACGAAGTTCCTCGTCTACAATGCGCGCAAAAGGCAGGAGGGCGGCGACCGCGCGGAGGCCTATTTCCAGCGCACGGAATGCGTGGCCGGCGTGCAGGACATGCGCTTCCAGGAGTTGATGCCGGACGTGCTGCACTGGCTCGGCATCAGCCGCATCGACCGCCTCGTTTCGATGAGCAACATGAAGCACGCGCCCATCGTGGGCAGCGGCATCGAGGTGGTGGAGCGGGTGCCCATACCCGAAGACCTGATCCCCGCCGATGCGCAGGTGGAGATGGACGCGAAGAAAGCAGCGGGCTATTTCACCGATCAGGTGCCCGGCGTCGATGAATTGCGGAAGGCAAAGGGCCGTGAACTCGAGGCCTGATGCCAGCAAATCTGAACAAACCTGCCGAGGCCGTGGCTTGGCTCAAGACAGCTGACGCGGTGCGCGAGCGGAGCCATGCTCTTCTGGCGCTCGGTGAGGCCGGAACGCTCAACCATTTCAGGCTCGATCTCGACCGGATGGATCAGGCGGCGGATTACGTCGCCGACGTGATCCGCGAGCAGTACCCGCAACTCGAGATTCCCTATCATTCGCGCTGGCGCCATTTCCATGCAGCCGGCGTGGACCGCTGGGGCATGATCGCGGACGCGGTGTCCATGCTGGACATCACCGAGATCGCGCGGCTGCGCTTCGACCTGTGCGTGCCGAGCGTCCTGCTGGATGCCGGCGCGGGCACCACATGGCGCTACGAGGAGCCGGGCACGGGCATGTTCCTCGCCCGCTCGGAAGGATTGGCCGTGGCAAGCCTGCACGGCTTCGTGGAGGGCGCCTTCTCGTCCGATCCGCACAACCGCATGCTGGCCGACGCCGCCGGTCTGGAAGCGGTGACGCCCCAGACCATCGAGACAATGTTCCAGGTCTCCGGCAAGAACCCCCTGCTCGGCGTGCCCGGACGCGCGGAACTGATGCGCCATCTAGGTCAGGTGCTGCGCGAGCGACCGGACATCTTCGGCCGCTTCGAACCGCGCATCGGCCACCTCTACGATCACATCAAGCGCGCTTACCCCAATGCAGTACCCGCGCGGGCCATCCTAGAGGCCGTGCTCGATGCGTTCGGCCCGATCTGGCCGTCGCGCCTTCAGATCGGCGGCGAGAACCTGGGCGATGTCTGGCGCCATTCGCAGATCGTCACGCGCGACCTCACGTCAGGGCTGATCCCGTTCCACAAACTCTCGCAGTGGCTGACCTATTCCCTGATCGAGATCTTCCAGGACGCCGGCGACGAGGTCACGGACGTGGGGGAACTGACCGGCCTGCCCGAATACCGCAATGGCGGGCTGTTCATCGATCTGGGCGTGATCCGGCCGCGCGATCCCGCGTTGCGCGAGACATTGCTGCCGGTCGACCATGAGGCGGTGGTGGAGTGGCGCGGCCTCACGGTGGCCCTGCTGGACCGGCTTGCCACACCTGTGCGCCTGCGGCTCGGCCGCAGCGAGGACGACATGCCTTTGGCCTGCGTGCTGGAGGGCGGCACCTGGGCGGCGGGGCGCAAGATCGCCAGCGAACTCAGGCCAGATGGTGGCCCGCCGCTGAAGATCCTCAGCGACGGCACGGTATTTTGAGGCAAGGGGACGAGGGCAATGAACGGATTTTCGAACGTGGTCCTCGTCGATCACCCATTGGTCCAGCACAAGCTCACCCTTCTGCGGAAGAAGGACCAGCCCACCACGGATTTCCGCCGATTGGTGTCCGAGGTTGCCCTGCTTCTCGCTTATGAAGTGACGCGCGACCTGCCGCTGGAGACGGTGGAAATCGAGACGCCGCTGGAGCGCATGACCGCACCCATCCTCGCCGGCAAGAAGCTGTGCTTCGTCTCCATCCTGCGCGCCGGCAACGGCATCCTCGACGGCATGCTGGACCTCGTGCCGTCCGCGCGTGTCGGCCATATCGGCCTGTACCGCGATCCGCAGACCTTGGTGCCGGTCGAGTATTACCTGAAGCTGCCGGACGATATCGGCGAGCGCCTCGCCGTGGTGGTCGATCCGATGCTGGCAACCGGCCATTCCGCCGCCGCCGCCATCTCACGCCTCAAGCAGGCGGGTGCGCGCAAGATCCGCTTCGTCTGCCTGCTTGCGGCGCCGGAAGGCGTCGAAGTGCTGGCAGAGCACCATCCCGATGTGGAGATCTTCACCGCCTCCGTGGACCGCCAGCTCGACAGCCACGGTTATATCCGGCCCGGCCTCGGCGATGCCGGCGACCGGCTGTTCGGCACGAAATAGGCTTTCCGCCTGGCCTGCGCTCCGCCTCATCCTGAGCTTGTCGAAGGATGCTGGTTCACGCCTCAACGCCATCCTTCGACAGGCTCAGGATGAGGTCCGTTCCTGCAGCTTACACCCGGGGCGGCGGCAGGCGCTTCTGCACACGCTTGAAGACGTGCACCATGAAAGCCGAGGCCACCAGCGGCGTGGTCAGGTTCAGGATCGGGACCGCCATCAGGGCCGCGATCATCAGCCCGCCGATGAAGACGCGGCCGGTATAGGCGGAGCGAAGCGCCTTCGCCTCATCCTCAGGCAGGAACCGCATGGCCGCGAACTCGAAGTATTCGCGACCCAGCAGATAGCCGTTGGCGATCCACCAGACGATGAGGTTTACGCCCGGCACCAGCAGCAGGAACAGCGTTCCCACGTTCACCACCAGCACCAGCAGGGCGAAGCGGATGGCGAGCAGGATGGACCGCCCGGTCGGCAGTTCGCGGCCCGGCACGTCGGCGGGGTAATGATCGGCCTCGACGCGCTCGGCGATGCGGTCCTGATAGAAGCCCGCGACCAGCGAGACGACCGGCGGGATCAGGAAGAACAGCCCGGCCACGATGCCGAGCCCGCTCAGCACGCCCGCCGCCAGATCGAAGTTCTGGTTCTGCAGATCGATGAAGTGCGTCGCGAGGGTCCAGAGCAGCACGCCCAGCACCACGAGGAACAGCAGCGCAAGGCCCACGGTCTTCAGCAGGATGGAGCGGAAGGCGGGGGAAAATGCCTGGCTGAGCGCGAGAAGAGCGGCCTGGATCATGCGTTCTGGTCCCCTGCCCTCTCGTCAGCCTGTAGCATCAACCCCGCAAGACGGCTCCGGTTGCCTTCGTCACGGCCGCGACGATCGCGCCGGCCACCGCTTCGATCTCGGCATCCGTCATGGTCTTGTCGCGCGGCTGCAACGTCACCGCCACCGCCAGCGACTTCATGCCCTCCGAGACGCCCGTGCCTTCATAGACGTCGAACACCTCGGCGCCGGCGATGAGCTTGCGGTCTGCGCCCTGGACGGCGCGCAGCACGTCGGCCGCCTTCACGTCGCGCTTCACCACGAAGGCGAAGTCGCGGCTGACCGCCTGAAGGTCGAGCCGCTCCAGCGGCGGCTTGGCCTTGGTGGCCTTCGCCTTCGGCTCCGGAAGCGCATCCAGCACGATCTCGATGGCTACGACGGGGCCTTCGACATCGAGCGTCTTCAGCACGCGCGGATGCAGTTCGCCGAAATAGCCGAACACGTTCTTCGGCCCCAGCTGAAGCGTGCCGGAGCGACCGGGATGGAAATAGGCGGCGGCACCCGGCACGATCTGGACCCGGTCGGCCGGCAGGCCGAGGGCCGCCAGCAGGCCGAGGGCGTCGGCCTTGGCGTCGAACACATGCACCGACGCGGCACGCGAAGACCAATGCCGACCCGATCCCGACGGCTTGGCGGTTCCGCGCCGCAGCACTGCTGCCGCCATCCGCTGGTCGCCGGGGCCGGCGCCGAGGAAGATCTGGCCGACCTCGAACAGGGCGGCATCCTCAAGCCCGCGATTGGCGTTGCGCTGTGCGCCGGCGAGAAGACCCGGCAGCAGACTGGGGCGCATGTCGGACAGATCGACGGCGATGGGATTGGCCAGAGCCAGTTCCGGCTTGCCGCCGCCGAAGGCCTCGGCATGTGCCTTGGGCACGAAGGACCACGTCACGGCTTCCACGAGGCCGCGCGCTGCCAGCAGGCGACGGGCCGTGCGGCTGCGGCGCTGCAGTGCCGTCAGCACCGGACGCGAGATGCCCTCGGCACGCGGCAGGGGCACGGATTTGACGCGGTCCAGGCCGACGATGCGGACCACCTCTTCCACGAGATCGGCCTTGCCGTGCACGTCCGGACGCCATGTGGGCGGGGTGATGCTCAGCACGTCGTCATGTGCCATGCGGGCGAAGCCGAGACGGTCCAGCACGCCTGCGATCTCGTCCGCCGAGACGGAAAGTCCCGTCAGGCGCTCGACCTCGGATGTGGGGAAGCGGATCGGCACGCGCCCGTCCGGGATTTCACCCACCAGCAGGATCTCGGACGCCTCGCCGCCGCACAGGTCGAGGATCAGCCGCGTGGCAAGTTCGACACCCGGCACGGTGAAGGCGGGATCGACCCCACGCTCGAATCGATGACGCGCGTCGGAGTGCACCCCGAGCCGCCGGCCGGTCTGCGCGATGTTGAGCGGGCTCCACAGCGCGCTTTCCAGCAGCACATCCGTGGTGCCTTCATCGCAGCCGGTGGCCTCGCCGCCCATGACGCCGGCCATGCTCTCGACGCCGTTCTCATCGGCGATGACCACGACTTCGGTGTCGAGGTCGTAGGTCTTGCCGTCGAGTGCGGTCAGGCTCTCGCCCCCGCGCGCACGCCGCACCACGAGATCACCCGCCACCTTGACCGCGTCGAAGACGTGCAGCGGCCGGTTGCGGTCGAAGGTCAGAAGATTGGTGATGTCGACCAGCGCGTTGATGGGGCGCAGCCCGATGGCGCGCAGGCGTTTCTGCAGCCAGTCGGGCGACGGACCGTTGCGCACGCCCCGGATGCGCCGCAGCGCGAACGCCGGGCACAGCTCGGGATCATCGAGATCGAGTGTCAGGCCGATGCCGACCTCGCCGCGGCCTTCGACCGCTACGGTCTCCGGTGTGGTCAGCGCGCCCAGCCCCGCCGCCGCCAGATCGCGCGCGATGCCGGAGACGCCGAGGCAGTCCGGACGATTGGGCGTTACCGCGATCTCGATCACCGGATCGTCGAGCCCCATCAAAGGCGCGAACGGCACTCCGATCGGCGTGCCTTCCGGCATCTCGATGATGCCGTTGTGTTCGTTCGACAGGCCCATCTCGCGCTCGGACACCATCATGCCCTGCGAGGCCTGACCGCGGATTTCGCCCGGCTTCAGCACCGTGCCCGTGTCAGGGATCACCGCGCCCTCGCGCGCCAGCACGGCGATGATGCCGGTGCGCGCATTGGGGGCGCCGCAGACGACCTGCAGCAGATTGCCGTCGCCCGGATCGACCTTGCAGACGCGCAGCTTGTCCGCATTCGGATGCTGCACGGCCTCGACCACGCGCGCCGTCTTGAACGGCGCGAGCGCCGCGGCACGGTCCTCGACATGCTCGACCTCGAGGCCAACGCGCGTCAGTGCATCGGCGATCTCGGTGGTGGAGGCGGCGGTGTCGAGGTGCTCCTTCAGCCAGGAGATGGTGAACTTCACTGGCTGAGCCCTCCGATGAGGCTGGGGAGGTCGAACGGGCGGAAGCCGTAATGCTGGAGCCAGCGCTGGTCGGCCTCGAAGAAGGCGCGCAGGTCCGGCATGCCGTATTTCAGCATTGCCAGACGGTCGATGCCCATGCCCCAGGCAAAGCCCTGCCATTCATCGGGATCGAGCCCGCAATTCCTCAGCACATTGGGGTGCACCATGCCGCAGCCCAGGATCTCCAGCCAGTCGTCGCCCTCGCCGAAGCGGATTTCCGAGCCCTGGCGCGAGCAGCGGATGTCCACCTCCATGCTGGGTTCGGTGAAGGGGAAGAAGCTCGGGCGCATGCGCATCTCGACCTTCGGGACCTCGAAGAAGGCGGCGCAGAACTCTTCGAGGATCCATTTCAGGTTCCCCATATGCGCGGTGCGGTCGATGACCAGCCCTTCCACCTGGTGGAACATGGGCGTGTGGGTCTGGTCCGAGTCGTTGCGGTAGGTGCGGCCGGGGCAGATGATGCGGATGGGCGGCTGCTGCGAGCGCATGGTCCGGATCTGTACCGGCGAGGTGTGCGTGCGCAGCACCTTGCGCTGGCCGCTGGCATCGGGCGCGAAGAAGAAGGTGTCGTGCATTTCGCGGGCGGGATGGCCCACGGGGAAGTTCAGCGCCGTGAAATTGTGCTCGTCGTCCTCGACGTCAGGGCCTTCCGCGATGGCGAAGCCCAGATCGGCGAAGATCGCGGCGATCTCCTCCGTCACCTGGCTGATCGGGTGGAGGCGGCCGAGATCGGCGCCCGTGGCACGGACCGGCAGGGTTACGTCCACGGTCTCGGACGCGAGGCGCGCGTCCAGCGCGGCATCTGCCAAGGTCTGGCGGCGCTCGGCAAGTGCTGAGGTCACGCGGTCGCGCAGGCCGTTGATGGCGGGACCGAAGGTGCGGCGCTCGTCCGGCGACATCGCGCCGAGGCCCTTGAGCTGTTCGGAGACGGTGCCCTTCTTGCCCAGCGCACCGACGCGGATCGCTTCCAGCGCGGCCTCGTCGGCAGCGGAGGCGATGTCGGACAGGAGGCGGGATTCGAGCTGGTCGAGGCTGCTCATCTCGGGGGCCGTTGCGTGGCTCTTTGCACCATGCACAGAGCCCTGGGGGCAGAAGGGGTGATTACCCGGTCCGGCACATGGCGCACGGACAAGAAGCCCGCCGCCAGAGGCGACGGGCATTGGCGGTGTCAGGCAGCGGCCGCGGCAGCTTCCGGAAGCGCGGCCTTGGCCTGCGCAACAAGGATCTGGAAGGCAGCCGGCTCGCGGATGGCGAGATCGGACAGCACCTTGCGGTCGATGGTCACGCCGGCGCGGTTCAGGCCGTCGATGAAGCGCGAATAGGTCAGGCCGCCATCGCGGACCGCGGCGTTGATGCGCTGGATCCAGAGGGCGCGGAACGTGCGCTTCTTGTTCTTGCGATCGCGGTACGAGTACTGCATCGCCTTGTCGACGGCAGCCTTCGCGGCGCGGATCGTGTTCTTGCGGCGGCCGTAGAAGCCCTTGGCGGCCTTGAACGTCTTCTTGTGCTTGGCGTGGGAAGTTACGCCGCGTTTTACACGGGACATCTGTTTATCCTTTCAGCGCAGCGGCTCAGCGAGCCGACCCATAGGGGAAGAAGCTCTTGACGATGCCCTGGTCGGCCTTCGACAGAATCGTCGTGCCGCGCAGGTTCCGGATCTGAGACTTCGTGCGCTTGATCATGCCGTGGCGCTTGCCTGCCTGACCTGCGATAACCTTGCCTGTTCCCGTGAGCCGGAAGCGTTTCTTGACGCCCGACTTCGTCTTCATCTTGGGCATTTTGCTCTCCATCTAGAGTGGGACCGGCACAAGTCCGCCGAGGCGGCAGCCAGTCGAGCGAAAACTCCCGCCGCGGCAGCCCTTTCAGCCGGACGGGAGAGAGAGCGGGCTTTTAGCTGCGGACGGCCGCAAAGGCAAGGACGAAGACGGGACCGCCACCCGGACGCGCTTCTTTGATCTATTAACCCAAGCGTAAAATTTTCTCCTTTGGGGTGACCATCTGTTGTTCTGTATTCGCTAATCTGACCGGTAGAATTCGGAACGGGTGATACAACCCGTGCTTGCCGAACCTTTGGAGTACGTCAAGATGACCCTGTTAGAGCGTTTTCGGTCCGACGACCGGGGCGTTGCCATGGTTCTGTTCGCTCTGGCCGTGCTGCCGCTCTCCATGGCTGCCGGTGCGGCAGTGGATTACACGCGCGCGGCGCAGGCACGCTCGGCGCTCCAGAGCGAACTGGACTCAGCCGTGCTCAGCGGCGCGGGCCAGGAGAGCGGCCGCGCCGACGCCGCTAAGGCCATGCTGGAATCCTTTGCAACGCCTTCAGGCGTGACGATCACCTCCAAGAGCTTCACCGAGAACGGCGATCGGGTCAGTGGCACCGTACAGGCGGTGGTGCAGACCGCGATGATGCGCATCGTCAATATCGATACTATGGATGTTTCGGTCAGCAGCACGGCCCAACTCCAAACCGATGTGAAGGAGGGAGTGAACGAGCCGGATAAGGTGATCAAGCACGAGACTACGGTGCCGGGAAATCCGGTCTGCATCCTGGTGAAGAATGCGACCGCAGGCCAGGCCCTGCTGATCAATTCTAGTGTGCGGATCACCGCTCCCGGCTGCGAGATGCATGTGCGTTCGACCTCGAACAGCGCCGCAACGCTCAACAATGTCGACAGCGTCAACATGCGCGCGGTCTGCATCAAGGGAAAAGCAAGTCCTTGGAACGGCGTGAAGCCGGCCAGCTTTGTGCAGAATTGCCCGGCGATCGACGACCCTTATGCGGGCACGCTGCCGTCGGTGACGGTAGCGAACAACAATTGCTCAACAAAGAACGGCCAGTCCTACGACGCGAATTCCAGCGGCAAGAACCTGGTGTTGGCCTCGGGTGACTACTGCAACATCAACTTCAATTCCGGCTTCACCAGCATCACGTTGAGCGGAAACTACAAGGGCCTCAACCTTAGCGGAAACGGCACCGCCTACACGCTGAATCCCGGCGTCTACGAGAACGTCAACATTAATAGCGGCCCGTCGGTCGTCACGTTCAATCCGGGCCTGTACATCTGGAAAGGCACGACGAACTGGAATTCCGGCATCAGGTTTGTTGGCAACGGCGTCACGTTCTACTATCCGGATGCCAACTCCTATATCCAGATCAACAGCCAGGCACAGATTGATCTGCGCGCGCCGACAAGCGGCCCCTATAATGGCATCCTGTTCTTCGAAGCTCCCAATCTTTCGTCATCGTCCTTTAGCGTGAACGGCGCCGTCAATCAGCACTTCGAAGGGCTGATCTACTGGCCAAGCCGCCACGTGACCTTCAACGCTCAATCGAATGTGACGGCGGACAAGGTGGCATTGGTCGTGGATAAGCTGACCCTGAACGCCGGCATGAATTGGAAGTTCGAGCCTGCCGCCGGGACGGGCATGACGACCCCGGGTCGCACTGAAACGACCTACGAGACAATCCCGGGCCAGAAGAGCCCTGACATGATAGCCAAGTCGGTGCGCCTCGTTGAGCCTGAAGCCCCCTCGTCCGGGAGCGGCGGCGGAGAGTTCGGGAAGTAATAAAAAAGCGCGCCGGGAGGCGCGCTTTTCCACTTCCGGGACTGCTTGCTCAGCGCGGCGAGAGGATCATCACCATCTGGCGTCCTTCGAGCGAGGGATCGCTCTCGACCTTCGCGATGGGCGCAACCTCGTCACGCACCTTCCAGAGCAGGTTCAGACCAAGGTTTTGATGGGCCATCTCGCGGCCGCGGAAGCGCAGGGTGACCTTCACCTTGTCGCCTTCTTCGAAGAAGCGGCGCATCGCCCTCATCTTCACGTCGTAGTCGTGATCGTCGATGTTCGGACGCATCTTGATCTCTTTGACCTCGACGGTCTTCTGGTTCTTGCGCGCCTCGGCGGCTTTCTTCTGCGCGGAGAACTTGAACTTGCCGTAGTCCAGCAGCTTGCAGACCGGCGGCTGGGAGTTCGGTGCAATCTCCACGAGATCCAGCCCGGCTTCCTCAGCGAGGGTGATCGCATCCGCGATGTTCAACACGCCGCGGTTCTCACCTTCGGCGTCGATCAATTGCACGGACGGAACCCGGATTTCACGGTTGATGCGCGGTCCTTCTTTCTGGACGGGCGCTATGGATCTCATCGGACGGCGAATGGGTGTCTCTCCTAAACTGTTTCGGCAAGCGCGCGCAGCGGCCAAATGGGCCGCAAAGCTGCGCTGGGGAGGATGGGTGATTTTCGCGCGATGTCAACTCGCCACGCGCGTGATTTACATCCCGGATGTGGTGGCGCATCACCGCTTTCGCAACGGAGGAGCCCGTGGAACGCATTGATCATCTTGAGGCCGGAGGCCGCCGGCTCGCCTTTCGCCACCTGCCAGGTAAGGGACCAACCATTGTCTGGCTCGGCGGCTTCCGGTCCGACATGCTGGCCACGAAAGCCGGGCACCTTGTGGAATGGGGCCGGGCGAACGGGCGGTCGGTGCTGCGGTTCGATTATTCCGGCCATGGAGAATCCTCCGGACGTTTCGAGGACGGCACAATCTCCGACTGGCTGGACGATGCACTTGCCGTCATCCGCGCCCATGGCGGCCCGGCGCCGGTTCTCGTCGGCTCGTCCATGGGCGGGTGGATCGCGCTGCTTGCTGCCCGGCGTCTTGCGGCAGAGGGGCACGAACCAGGCGGCCTCGTCCTCATCGCGCCGGCGCCGGACTTCACCGAGACGCTGATGTGGGACCGCTTCTCCGAAGAGGCGAAGCACGCGGTCACGACAGACGGCGTCTACCATTTGCCGTCCGAGTACTCCCCGGAACCGACGCCGATCACCCGCGCGTTGATCGAGGACGGACGTCGGCACCTCCTTTTCGGGGAGTGCTTCCACGTCGGCGCACCTGTACGGGTCCTGCAAGGCATGCAGGACCCCGACGTGCCGTGGCAGCACGCGATGAGGCTGGTCGAGCATCTCGCCCAGGACGACGTCACCGTCACGTTGATCAAGGACGGGGATCACCGGCTCTCGCGGCCGGAGGATCTCTCCCGCATCATCGCTGCCGTGGAGTCCATCGCCGGTTAGCCGCCGGGCTCGAATCGTGAACAAGGCTGGTATTCACGTTCTGTGCTGTTCGACCTCCCCCCATTCCTGCGCCGTCCGGCAGCTCAACCGTCCACCATCCAGGTGATCGTGGACGGCCGGCCGGTGTCCATCGCGGTGCGACGCCACGCCAGCGCGCGCCGGCTCACGCTGCGGGTGCGCATTGCGCGTGGCGATGTGGTGATGACGCTCCCTGCACGCGTCAGCCTCAAGGCGGCGCAGGCATTTGCCGAACGGCAGGTGCCATGGATCGGCGAACGGCTGCGCGGTTTGTCGGGAGCGGTGCCGTTTGCCGACGGCGCGGAGGTACCCGTCCGCGGCGTGATGCACCGGATCGCGCCCGCCGGCACGCGCGCGGTGACGCGGCTGGCAGATCCGGATGATGGCGGCAGTCCCCTGCTGCTGGTGGGCGGATCGCCCGATCATCTGCCTCGCCGCACGCTGGACTTCCTGAAGCGGGAGGCAAAGCGCGATCTCGATGCAGCCGTCGCCCGGCATGCCTTGGCGCTCGGCGTCACCACGGCACGCATCACCATCAAGGACACGCGCAGCCGCTGGGGCTCCTGCTCATCGCAGGGTGCGCTGGCCTTTTCGTGGCGCCTCGTCATGGCGCCGCCCATGGTGCTGGACTACGTGGCCGCGCATGAGGTGGCCCACCGGCGCGAGATGAACCACAGCCCGCGCTTCTGGGCCATCGTCCTCGATCTGTTCCCGCAGACGGACGCCGCCGAGGCCTGGCTGAAAGCACATGGCGCGGGGCTGCACAGGTATGGCACGGCGGAGCTTTAGCCGCCGAACAGGCGCTTGATCAGGTCGATGGGATTGCGGATCGGCGCTTCCTCGCGCTGCGGCGGACGGCCGCCTCCCCACATATTGTCCCGTGCACGGGGCGGAGGCGCATCGGCCAGCACCGCGCGCGGCTCATAGAGCCCGGGCAGCGAGGCCATCGCCATTCCGCGATGGGCCTGAACCATGAACCGGTTCCAGATATCGACCGGCAGCCCACCGCCCGACGCTTTCTTGGTGGGCGAGGAATTATCGTTGCCCAGCCACACCACGGTGACGAGCTGGCCGGTATAGCCGGCGAACCAGGCGTCACGGTAATCCTGGCTCGTTCCGGTCTTGCCGGCTGCCTGCCACCCGCCGAGATCCGCCTTGCGGGCGGTGCCGACGCGCAGGGTCTCGGACATCATCTGGTTCATCATTGCCACATATTGCGGCGCCACCACCTGTCCGAGGCCGGAGCCGCGGCGCTCGTAGAGCACCTTTCCGCCATCGGCCGTGCGCACGCGGCGCACCACATGAGGGATGACGCCCTGCCCGCCATTGGCAAACGGCACATAGGCGCCGGCAAGCTCCAGCGGCGTCACCTCCGAGGTGCCGAGCGCAATGGAGGCATTCGGCTGCAGCGTCGAGGTCATGCCCATGCGCTGGGCGACGGAGACCACATTGGCGGGCCCCGCCTCCACGGCCAGCCGCACGGCGACCGTGTTCAGCGACGTCGCAAGGCCCTGCGTCAGCGTCACGGGTCCATGGTATTTCTTGTCGAAGTTCTCCGGCGCCCATTTGCCTATGCGGATGGGCGCGTCGGCGATGCGGGTGTCCGGCGTCATGCCCTGCTCCACCGCCGTCAGGTAGACGAACGGCTTGAACGCCGATCCCGGCTGGCGATGCGCGGCCACTGCGCGGTTGAACTGGCTCTGCGCATAGGAGCGCCCGCCCACCAGGGCCTTCACGGCGCCCTTGGTGTCGAGCGCGACGAGGGCTCCCTGCGAGACGCCGAGCTTGCCGCCGCTGTCGGCAAGTCCGCCGGACAAGGCCTGCTCAGCCTCCGCCTGAAGTAATGGATCCACGGTGGTGTCGACCACCACGTCCTGCTCGATCTTCCCGACCAGATCGCCGAGCTGGTCCACCACCCAGTCGGCGACATAGCCGGAGGCACCGTCGGAGCGGGCGTTCGCGACCGAGGGCGCGGTGCTCATGGCCTTCTTGGCCTCGGCCGCAGTGACGTAGCCCTGCTCCGCCATGGCCGCCAGGACCACGCGGCTGCGGGCTTCGGCGGCCTCCGGATCGCGCGTCGGGGCAAGCCGCGACGGCGCCTTGACGAGGCCGGCGAGGATCGCGCTCTCCTGCAGGGTCATGAAGGAGGCCGGCTTGCCAAAATAGCGCTGCGAGGCCTGTTCCACGCCATAGGCACCGGAGCCGAAATAGACGCGGTTGAGATAAAGCTCGAGGATCTCGTCCTTGGACAGCCGCGCCTCCAGCCATACGGCCAGGATGGCTTCCTGGATCTTGCGCTCCATGGAGCGCTCAGGCGTCAGGAACAGGTTCTTCGCGAGCTGCTGGGTCAGCGTGGAGCCGCCCTGTACCACGCTTCCCGCCTGCATGTTCACCACGAAGGCGCGCAGCAGGCCAATGGGATCGACGCCATAGTGCGACCGGAAACGCTGGTCCTCGATGGCGATGAAGGCCTGCGGAAGATAAGGCGGCACCTCTTTCAAAGTAACCTTGGAGCCGATCCCATCGCCGCGCATCGCCAGCGTCGAGCCGTCGACGGCCAGCACGGTTACGCTCGGTGCACGCGGCGGAATCTTGAGATCGCCGATGTCCGGTAGCTTGGTCGCCTCATAGGCGACAATGCCGCCGCCGGCGAGCACGGCAAGAACCACCAGCAAGGCGGAAGCCTTGATGAGGAACCCCCAGGGGAACCAGCCCCGGCGTCCGCCGCCGCGCGCCTTGCGGCGCTTGGGCTTTCCTTCCCCGCGCAGCGGGTGCGAGCGCTGCCGGCTTGCCATGTCCTGCCCTGCTCTGTCATCGCCATGCTGGAGCCGTGGCTCCGGCCGGGATGCGGGTTCCTCGCGCACGGCGCGCAGCTGGCCGCTCCGGTCGAAGTCCATCTCCGGACGGGCCTTGCGGGCCCCACGGCCCGGGGCGCCGCCGGCGCGATCGTCGGCAGTGAGGCGGAGGTCCAGCAACTCCTCGGGATGTGCGTCGAAGCTGGGCTCCTTGCGGTCCCGCCCCTTCTTTCCGCGCCCCTCGAACATGCCCACGCCCCTTTCGGGCCCGGCGGCCATGCCGCCGGCTACCTTCTCCAGCCCTGCCTTACGACCTGCACTTTGAACATGGCGGGTTTATGAGGTGTTAACCCTGGGCCTCAGCCCATCTTCCTCTTGCGCGCAGCCAGCGTGCGCAAGCGCAGGGCGTTGAGCTTGATGAAGCCCTCCGCGTCGCGGTGATCGTAGGCCACGGCGCCTTCCTCAAAGGTCACAAGTTCCTTGTCGTAGAGCGAATAGGGCGAGGTGCGGCCCACAACGTCGACATTGCCCTTATAGAGCTTCAGCCGCACCTGGCCGGTCGCGAATTCCTGGCTCTTGTCGACCAGCGCCTGAAGCATCTCGCGCTCGGGCGCGAACCAGAAGCCGTAATAGACCAGCTCGGCATATTTCGGCATCAGGCTCTCCTTGAGGTGGAGAGCTTCGCGGTCGAGCGTGATGCTCTCGATGCCGCGATGGGCCTTGTGCAGGATGGTGCCGCCGGGCGTCTCGTAGACGCCGCGCGACTTCATGCCCACGAAGCGGTTCTCGACGAGATCGAGCCGGCCGATGCCGTTCTCCTTGCCGAGGGCGTTGAGGCGCATCAGCAGGTTGGCAGGCGACAGCGGCTCGCCGTCGATGGCGACCGGATTGCCCTGCTCGAAGTCCACCGTGATGTAGGTGGCCTTGTCGGGCGCATCCTCGGGGCGGATGGTGCGCTGGTAGACCAGCTCCGGCGCCTCGTCCTTGGGGTCTTCCAGCACCTTACCCTCGGAGGAGGAGTGCAGCATGTTGGCATCGACCGAGAACGGCGCCTCGCCGCGCTTGTCCTTTGCGATCGGGATCTGGTTCTGCTCGGCGAATTCCAGCAGGCGGGTGCGCGAGGTCAGGTCCCATTCGCGCCACGGCGCGATGATGGTGATCTCGGGCTCCAGCGCATAATAGGCCAGCTCGAAGCGCACCTGGTCGTTGCCCTTGCCGGTGGCGCCGTGGGCCACGGCATCGGCGCCTGTCTGGCGGGCGATGTCGATCTGCTTCTTGGAGATCAGCGGCCGCGCGATGGAGGTGCCCAGCAGGTACTGGCCCTCATACAGCGCGTTGGCGCGGAAGATGGGGAACACGAAGTCCCGCACGAACTCCTCGCGGAGGTCCTCGATGAAGATGTTCTCCGGCTTGATGCCGAGCAGCTCGGCCTTCTTGCGCGCGGGCTCCAGCTCCTCGCCCTGGCCGAGATCGGCCGTGAAGGTCACGACCTCGCAGCCATATTCCGTCTGCAGCCATTTCAGGATGACGGAGGTGTCGAGGCCGCCGGAATAGGCGAGAACCACCTTCTTGGGCGTCTTCTTGGTCATGGCGGGGGGTCCGTGCGCAGGGGGTCGATTTCGCGCGCACCTTAGTCAGGCCGCGCCCGCACGCAAGCCCGGCTTTTCAGCACCCCGCGGGGTCCTCAAGCCTTCGGCTGCTTCGCCGCCGCCACGGGCGCTGCCGGAAGCACGTCACCGGTCGCCAGCTTCAGGTCCAGCATCTCCTTCGGGGTGAAGTAGAACAGCTCCTCGCGCGGCGTCTCCATGGCATGGATCCAGACGCGGGCGTCCACGCCCATGTCGACCAGATGGCGCTGGCACTCGGCTGAGACGCGCTGCGCCTGCGCCATGCCGGTATCGGCCTGCGCGCCGTCCTGCTGGGAGATTGCGAACACCTGATGCACGCCGATGGAGGCGCCTTTCTCCGCTATCCGCGATGAGCCGCCGGCGAAGACCAGCGGACAGGACGAGGCGCAGTGTCCCGCTTTTTCCACCAGGGTGGTCAGCCCGCGCTCGCGGATCAGCTTGCCCATGGCCAGCGCATCCTGCACGGATCCGCCGGGCGAATTCAGCACCACCGTCTTCACGTAATCGCCGCGCTTGCCGATCTCGTCGGCGAAGCGCGCGGATGTTCCGGGCGTGATGGAGCCCGTTGCGACAAGCCGCCCGCCTGCCATCAACTCCACGGTCATCGGCTGCTGAAGACGCGCATCCATCGGGCTGCCGCGCCGCTTCTCGTCGCCTGGCGCAACTTTGGGCCGGATGGACGGCAGGAAAGGCTCCACCTTCGGCGCTTCGCCCGGCAGAAGGCTCGGCTCGGCTGCGCGGGCCATCTCTTCGGTGCTGCGCTGAAAGAGGTCCCAGCCGAGCACACCGATGGTGACGGCGATGAGGGTGCGGAACAGGAAGCGAAGCACCGTCTCGTCCGGGCGCTCGCCGAAGATTCGCCGGACGAAGGTCGGCTCGGCCGCTCCAGGCGCCGGGTCTACGGCGCTCATTCCTTCTTGCCGCCCCGGGCATGTGCGAGCGCCGTCACATTAGCGTCCGCAGGCACAGCCGCGGCTTCCGCTAAGGCCACGTCATGAGCGGCAACCGCCACGCCAAGCCGTTCGCCCTCCACCTCGCGCAGCAGGCGCATGGCGTTGATGAGATCCGCCGCCGTCATGGTCTCGGCGCGGGCGGGCTCCTCCTCCCGCCTGATGGCGGCCTCGACCACGCACAGGATCAGCACCAGCACCGCCGGCAGAAGATCGATGGAGATGGCCCCGGCCCAACTTGGCAGGAAATCGCCGGCATAGCGCAGCACGGCCTCGGCCGTGGACAACGGCTGGAACCGCTGGGGCTGGACCTCGCCGCTTTCGAGGGTGCGGTCCGCAGCCTGCGACAAGGCGCTGGCCTGCGCCGCCACGGCGCGTTCCACGCTGGTGACGACCTCGCTCTGCCGGCCTGCGATCTCCGCCGTGCGTCCATCCGCGGCAGGCGCGATGAAGCCGGTCGCAAGATCGGCGGCAGCCCGCTTCACCGCCGGGCCCATCGAGGTCTGCTGCAGGGAGGCGATGGTGCCGACAAGTTTCAGCGCCTCGACGCCGAAGGCATCGCTGCGGGTCTTGATGTCCCCCGTGCCCGAGACCTGCTCGCGCATGCGGGCAATGCTAGCGCTGCCCTCGGCGTAGAGGGTCCGCGTGCGTTCCGTGCTTGCCGTGACCTCCCGGCCCAAATCGTCGAGCTGGCTCGCCATCTGGCTGAGCAGTTGGACGATGGTGCCGGAGCCGGCGCTTCCCGTCAGTGCGCCCGTGCGTTCGGCATCGGCGAGGCGGGCGAAGCGGGTGGAGGCCAACTGGATGTCCGGCAGCAGGCTCTGCGCGGCAAGTGCGCGATTGTTGGCTTCGTCGAGATTGCGCGTGTAGCCCTGCAGTGTCACCGCGAGGTGCTGCTCGATGGCCGCCGAGCCCGCAAGCGCCGCCGCGTTGAGCCATGACGACATGGCCACGATCATCACGCAGCCCAGCACCATCGCAAGGCCAAGATAGACGCGGCTCGCGATGTCCCGCACATGGGGCAGGAAGCGCATCAGCACCGACCAGAATGCGTAGATCGCGATCGACACGGCGGTGGAATAGATCAGCGCGGCGAAGAAGGTGATGACCGCCGATCCGTCGAGCAGGTCCCGCACGCCGAGATAGGTATAGACGCCCGATGCAAGGGCCAGCACGCCTAGCGTGATGCGCATGGTCATGTCGAGACCGGAGACGCCGGCGCGCAGGGATGACTTCATCGGGTTCTGCCAGTGGGGAGGACGGCTCCAAGATAAGGGGCCGGCGGCATTCTGCAATTGTTCTCCCCCCGCTGCCCGTCACGCCTGCGTGACGGTCTGGCGCCTTGCCGCTTGGCACCGGGCAGCGGACATCCGATATGAGGCTCCCGCCGCACCGGAACCGCCATGCCGCTCAGCCCCGACGACCTCGAACGCTATTCCCGCCACATCCTGTTGCGGGAGATCGGCGGCCCGGGTCAGCAGAAGCTGCAGAACGCGCGCGTCTTGCTGATCGGCGCCGGCGGACTCGGCAGCCCGGCTTTGCTTTATCTGGCGGCGGCGGGCGTCGGCACGCTCGGCGTCGTGGACGACGACACCGTGTCCCTGTCCAACCTCCAGCGCCAGATCGCCCATGGCACGAGCGACACCGGGCGCCCGAAGGTGGAGAGTGCGGCAGAGGCGGTGCGCCACATCAATCCCGGAGTGCAGGTGGTGCCGCACAATCACCGGCTGACCCCCGACAATGCGGAAGCCCTGATCGCCAGCTATGATGTGGTGCTCGACGGCTCGGATAATTTCGGCACGCGCTACCTGGCGTCCGATGCCGCATTCCGCGCGGGGCGGCCGCTGGTCATGGGCTGGCTCGGCACCATGGACGGCGCGCTGACCACGCTGCGCCCGCATGAGAACGGCCCGTCCGGCGCGCCGAACCCGACCTATCGCTGCCTGTTCCCGGAACCGCCGCCCGAGGGTGCGATCCCCGCCTGCGCGGAAGCCGGCGTCCTCGGCGCGCTAGCTGGCATCATCGGCTCCATGATGGCGCTCGAGGCGATCCGCCAGATCGTCGGCTTCGGCGAGGACCTCACCGGCCGCCTGCTGATGGTGGACGCCCGTTCGTGGCGCTTCGAGACGCTCGGCTATGGATGGGATCCCGAGAACCCGCTCAACGGCGAGGTCTCGGAGGCCCCGATCATCGCGTCCAGGTGAAGGGCTGGCCGGACTGCTTCACGGCCATCAGCTTGCCGTCGTTCTGCTTGAGCACGAGGTAGCAGCTTTCGCGCTTGGCCTCGCCGAGCTTCATGCAGAACCCGTCATCGGAGAGCCGCCACACCCCTTCCGTCACCCGGCCGGCAGAGGTCTTGCGGGTTAGCTTGCCGCCTTCGGCGAAGGCCATTTCGGACGTGCGGCCTTTGGCATCCGCGCTGGTAATCGGCTTGCCATCGAACATCGTGCGCCCGAGGTCCTGCGGCGGCACGAGTTCCACGGCCAGTGCAGGCATCGACAATGCGGCCAGCAGCGCGGCGGCCAGGATCTGCGTCTTCATGTTCCCCTCCCAAGGCATGTGGCGGAAGCCTAGCGCAGAGAGAACATAACGGGAACACAGAAAAAGCGCGGTTTCGGAAAGCCTACATCATGCTCGGCAGCACGCGGTCCGGCGGGCGGTGATTGTCCAGGAACGTGCGGATGTTGACGATCACCTTCTCGCCCATGTCCACGCGGCTCTCGATGGTGGCCGAGCCCATATGCGGCATCAGCAGCACCCGCCCCTTGCGGGCAAGCGCAATCCAGCGTGGATCAACCTCCGGCTCATGCTCGAACACATCGAGCGCCGCGCCGCCGAACAGGCCTGCCTCCATCATCTCGATCAAGGCCGCCTCGTCGATCACTTCACCGCGCGCGATGTTCACCAGATAAGCGTCGGGCTTCATCAGCTTGAGGCGACGGGCGGACAGCAGGTGGAAGGTGCCGGGCGTGTGCGGGCAATGGACGGAGAGGATGTCCACGCGCGCCAGCATCTGGTCGAGGCTTTCCCAGTAGGTTGCTCCGAGCGCCTCCTCGATACGGCCCGCCACGGGCTTGCGGTTGTGGTAGTGGACGCCAAGCCCGAAGGCGCGCGCGCGGCGCGCGACCGCCTGCCCGATGCGCCCCATGCCGAGAATGCCGAGTTGCTTGCCGCCGAGGCGCCGGCCAAGCATCCATGTGGGCGACCACCCCTTCCATTCGAGGCCATCGGGAAGGATGCGCATGCCTTCGGCCAGCCGGCGCGGTCCGGCCAGGATCATGGCCATGGTCATGTCCGCGGTGTCTTCGGTCAGCACGCCGGGCGTATTGGTGACCAGAATGCCGCGTCTGGTGGCGGCGGCCATGTCGATATGGTCCACGCCATTGCCGAAATTCGCGATCATGCGCAGTGACGGTCCGGCGCCTTCGATGAGACCGGCATCGACGCGGTCGGTCACCGTCGGCACCAGCACGGTCGCCTCCGACATCACCGCTGCCAGATCCTCGCGCGTCATCGGTTCGTCCGTGCCGTTGAAGCGCACGTGGAACAGCGCACGCATCCGGTCTTCCACCATGGCGGGAAGCCGGCGCGTCACGACGATCAGTGGCGTTTCACTCATATGCGGGCGGCAATCCGGGTCGCGTGGTTAGGACTTCGTCAACGGCACCTGTCCTATGGTCTGTACCGCTGCGTCGGAAGACCCGATGCGCGCGGAGTTTCCCTCAGCAGGTCTTCGAAAACAACCGCTTCAGGCATTGGCAGGAACAGGGATGGCAGGTCGCTCCTTCAAGGTACGCGCGCTCGTTCGGATCGCAGGCGTTCTGGTGCTCGGCATGGTGGCTGCCGGCGCGGGGATGATGCTGCTGGGCGGCAGTTCCAGCACAGGCGGCCCGGCGCAGGCCGGCACGTCCGCATCGGGCTCCGCTGCGGCAAAAGCCCTGCCGGCGGGAGGCGCGGTTGCCACCGGTCCGGTTAGCGGCATGCCCATTCCCCGCTTCGTCAGCCTGAAGTCAGACAAGGTGAATGTGCGGCGCGGGCCGGCTAACGACCACGACGTGCAGTGGGTCTTCACGCGGGCCAGCCTGCCGGTCGAGATCACGGCCGAATGGGACAACTGGCGCCGCATCCGCGACGCCGACGGCGCGGAAGGCTGGGTCTTCCACAGCCTGCTGTCAGGTCGCCGCACGGCGCTCATTGCACCCTGGTCCAAGGAAGAGGCGCTGCCGCTTTACCGCCGTGGCGACAAGACCTCGGCCGTCGTCGCCCGCCTTCAGCCCAAGGTGCTGGCGACTGTGAAGGAGTGCGACGGCTCCTGGTGCCGCATCGAGGGTCAGGGCTTCGACGGATGGATGGAGCAGGAAGTCCTGTGGGGCGCCTATCCCAACGAGCACTTCGACTAGGCTGACCGGCCTCGCATCCAGGACAGGCAGCCCGCCGAGAACAGCGGGCTGGCGACGAACATCGCTCCATGCCTGTAGAGCCCGAGGCCACTGCGGCCCGGGCCGACATCGAACACCCAGACATCGCCCCGGCTGTCCGACCAGACCACCCGCGCGTCCAGAGCGGCGGCAGCGGCAAAGACGGCCGAGTGGTCCAGATCCGGCCTGAAGACCGCGACAACCTGCGAAGCGCCCGCCGGGGGCCGCGCCGCCAGCAGCCCTGCGCAGATCAAGACCGCCACGGCCAGTGCGGCGAATGCGCGGCCATGCCCGCCACCCCCGCCCCGGCGTTGCAGCCACCGGGCAAGCGCCAGCGGTGCAAGGCCGAAGACGACGAGCCAGATGAGATCCCAGGCGAGCGGGTTGTCCGTGTCCATTCGTATGCGATGGATGCCGAGAATCCAGTGCGACAGCACGGCATCGACCACGTGCCACAGCCCGAAGCCGATCAGCATATGCGCGATGAGGGCCCGGTCGGCCCCCCGGCCGTCCAGGCCGCTGCGGGCCTGCCACAGCAACCAGAGCCCAACCGCCGTGATCAGGTACATGACCGCGTGGAACAGGCCGTCGGCCATGACCTGACCGCGCAGGCCGAGCCCGCTTTCGGTTTCCAGCGAGGACAGCAGATGGTGCCATTGCAGGATCTGGTGCAGCAGGATGCCATCGAAGAAGCCACCCAGACCGAAGCCCAGCAGCACTCCCGACGCCACGAAGCCGCGGCTCGACTTTGCGCTGATGTCCTGTTGCATGATCGCGCCCCTCCCCTGGAAGAACGGCGACGGGGGCAGGCGCGTTTCGCCCGGTAGCGCACGCGCAAAGAAAAAGGGGCCTTGCGGCCCCTCATCCAAATCCGATCAGCGGACGATGCCTAGCTGTTGCGGCCCTTGCGGCGCAGCCGGACCACCACGTCGACGCGGGCGATTTCCATGCCTTCGGGCGCTTCCGGAAGTCCGTCGAGCGTGATGTGCGCGCCGGGGATGTCCATCAGCTGGTTCTCGCCCTCCACCAGGAAGTGGTGGTGGTCGGAGACATTGGTGTCGAAATACGTCTTCGCACCGTCAACCGCGACTTCGCGCAGAAGACCCGCTTCGGTGAACTGGTGCAGCGTGTTGTAGACGGTCGCCAGCGAGACCGGCACACGGGCGCGCATGGCTTCCTCGTGCAGGATTTCCGCCGTCACGTGCCGGTCGCCCTTTGCGTAGAGCAGGCGGCCGAGCGCAATGCGCTGGCGGGTCGGACGCAGGCTCACGCCACGCAGCAGGGCTCCGACATCGCGGGCAACGCACGCGCTGGGCCGCAATCCGCAATCCAGCGGCCGCGTCGAGGAAGCGGTCGTGCCGCCCAGAGCCGTATCGTCGGCCATCGTCTCCCATCCGTCATGACGTGAAATAGCGCCCGCGAGGGGCAGCCGTTATCGTGTGTATACCAAAGGGGGCCGGTCCCCTGCAAGCCTCAGTGTGGAGACGGATCGCCGCCGCCGAGATCGTGCCACTCGGTCACGCGCGCGTCCGCGCCAAGATGGTAGACGAGCGGCGCGCCGGTCTGCAGCTGACGCTCGACGATGGTGTCCGGGTCGTGGTTCTCCAGAACCATGATGAGGGCGCGCAGCGAGTTTCCGTGCGCGGAGACGATGACGCGCTTGCCGCTCAGGACCTGCGGCAGGATGTTCTGCACGTAATAGGTCAGCGCGCGGGCCAGCGTGTCGCGCAGGCTCTCGCCTCCGGGAGGCGCCACGGCGTAGGACCGGCGCCAGGTGTGCACCTGATTGATGCCGAACTTGGCCGCTGCATCGTCCTTGTTAAGTCCGACGAGCTCGCCGTAATCCCGCTCGTTCAACGCGCGGTCGCGGATCACCGTGAGATCCTGCTGGCCCATCTCCTCGAGCATGAGGTCCAGCGTTCGATAGGCGCGGATCAGGGTGGAGGTGAAGGCCATGTCGAATTCGAGGCCGGCCTCCTTGAGCTTGCGGCCGGCGTCACGCGCTTCCTCCACGCCCTTCGGCGTCAGGTTGACGTCGCGCCAGCCGGTGAAGAGGTTCCTGAGGTTCCATTCGCTCTGGCCGTGCCGGACGAGGACGAGGGTGCGATCCATGTGTTTCACCTCACGGGGTCGGCAAGGCCGAGGACATCGGTCATTGAATATTGGCCCGGATTGCGGCCGCGCGCCCACAGGGCTGCGTGCACCGCGCCTCGCGCGAAGATGGCTCGGTCGCCCGCCGCGTGGGAGAGGACGATGCGCTCGCCTTCCCCTGCGAGGATCACGGAATGTTCGCCGATGACGGAGCCGCCGCGCAGCGTCGCGAAGCCGATGCTTCCGGGCACCCGCGCTCCTGTGTGTCCATCGCGGCTGCGAACCGACACATCGCCCAGTGCGACCTCCCGGCCTTCGGCGGCCGCTTCGCCAAGAAGCAGGGCCGTGCCGGACGGCGCGTCCACTTTGTGGCGGTGGTGCATTTCCAGAATCTCGAGATCGAAGCCGGGCAGCGCGGTCGCTGCCTGACGGACAAGAGCCGCCAGCAGGTTGACGCCAAGGCTCATATTGCCTGAGCGCACGACAACAGCGTGACGCGCCGCGGCCTGGATACGGGCCAGATCGGCGTCGGCGAAACCTGTCGTTCCGATGACATGGACAAGGCGCGCCTGCGCCGCCAGGGCCACGAACTCCACGCTTGCGGCGGGCGAGGTAAAATCCAGCACACCCTGCGCGGAGGCAAAGAGCGGAAGCGGATCGTCCGTGACGTTGACGCCGCACGGCGCCAGTCCGGAAAGGGTGCCGGCGTCCTGCCCGAGCAACGGGCTGCCCTCGCGCTCGATGGCACCCGCAAGCGTGCAGTCGGCGTTGTCCAGCACGGCGCGCATGAGCTCCCGGCCCATCCGTCCGCCCGCTCCCACTACAACCAGTCGCATGCCGCTCATCGCCCAGCCCCAGGTCCCGCGTGTAGCCGCTCGATCCTTGCCAAGGGGTGAAGGCCCGTCAGGCGCCGGTGCCTTCGATGACGATGAACTCGGCCTCGCAATGGCCATCGCGGAAGCCTTTGGCTTCCTGATATTGCGGGGAGTTCCAGCAATCGAGCGCCGCCTGGAAGCTCGGAAATTCGACAATGACATTACGCGCGCGTGCCGTGCCCTGCACCGCCTCGAATCGCCCGCCGCGCGTCAGGTAACGCCCGCCGAAGGCCTCTATGGCTCCAGGGCTACGCGCGGCGTAGTCCTTGAAGGCTTCAGCATCCGACACGTCGAGCCGTGCGATCCAGTATCCCTTGGCCATCGCTTCCTCCTACGGGCAGTCTTCTTGTACCCAGCTTCTACAATGCGTTTGCGATTTGCGCGACGATTGCTTCAGCCGCAGCCCGGGGATCTTCGGCACCCAGGATGGGGCGGCCGACGACAAGGTAGTCCGCACCGGCAAGGATTGCGTCAGCCGGGGTCACGACGCGCTTCTGGTCTCCCACCTCGTCGCCAGCGGAGCGGATGCCCGGAGTGACGATGCTCACCGTCGGCCCCGCCATCTCCCGCACCAGCCCGGCTTCGGCTGCCGAGCAGACAATGCCGTCCACGCCGAAGGCGCGGGCCTGCTGGGCGCGCATCCGCACCAGTTCGGAAACCGGGAAGGCGTAGCCCGCCTCGGCGGCATCGGCGTCGTCGTAGGACGTCAGAGCCGTGACGGCGAGGATGCGCAGACCGCTTTCGCCCCGTCCCGCGACGGCGGCGCGCATGGTCTGTGGATAGGCGTGCACCGTCACGAAGGCTGCGCCGAGCCGGGCAAGGCTCGCCACACCCTTCTCCACCGTGTTGCCGATGTCGTGCAGCTTGAAATCGAGGAAGACCTGCTTGCCCTCGCCGGCCAGCCGCTCTGCGAGAGCGAGTCCGCCGGCGAAGCCGAGCTGGTAACCGATCTTGTAGAAGGTCACGCTCTCGCCGAGCGTTGCGACCGCCGCTTCAGCGGATCCGATATCGGTGTCGAGCGCGACAATCAGCCGGTCGCGCGGATCGAGGGGAGCGGTCATGTCCGGTGTCCGGTGTTGAGCGCGGCACCGCGCATGATGAGATCGGGACCGCGCATCACGCCTCGGTGGCGCGGCGATAGGTCCAGACGCGGGCGGGGGGAATGTTGCGCCAGACGACCCGGCTGCCACGTGCAGCGGCGCCCTCGGCGGCGAAGAGCGGGATGGGCGGCGCAACCATATAGGTGAACTGGGCGAACGGCGCGCCGGGGCGGCAAAGTTCCAGGCATTCCTTGAGAAGACGGGCGCGCTGCGGCACCGGCTTTGTCAGCAGCGGCAGGCTTGAAACCACACCGGCCAAGGGCTCGTCCACCACGCCCGACAGCACGTCCCGCACGGCATAGGCATCGCCCTGAATCACATTGGCCCGCGGAAAGCGCTCGCGCAGCAGCATGACGAAGGCGGTGTTGAACTCCACGAGGACTAGCCGCGCCTCATCGATGCCGCGGTCGACCAGCGCCTGCGTAACCGGGCCCGTCCCCGGTCCGAGCTCGAGGATCGGGCCTTCGGAAGCCGGATCCATCGGTCGCGCCATCATCTGCGCCAAAGCCCGCCCTGACGGCGTCACCGACCCCATGATCAACGGCTTCTCCATCCATGACCGGATGAAGCGCGCCTCGTCACGCAAGGGAGGTTTTTTATGGCCGCCGGGAGCTAAGGGCGCGGGGTGGATCATCGTGCTGGAGGATTCGCACTTTTACGGATCGGGAGCAATGGTTTCGCGGCCTCGGAATTGCTTCAGGCGCTTCCGAACAGATCCTTCACCTTGGCGAAGAAGCCCTCCGATTCCGGGTGATTGCCTTCCGAGGAGGCCTGCCGGAACTCTTCCAGCAATTCCCGCTGGCGCTTGGACAGGTTCTTCGGGGTCTCGACCTCGATCTGGATGTAGAGATCGCCGAAGTCGCGCGAGCGAAGCACCGGCATGCCCTTGCGGCTGAGACGGAACTGCCGACCCGATTGCGTGCCCTCCGCGACCTTGAGCTTGGCCGCCTCGCCGGAAAGCGTGGGCACCTCGATCTCGGTGCCGAGCGCGGCATCGGTCATGGAGACGGGAACGCGGCAGTAGAGATCCGCTCCCTCACGCTCGAAGAAGCCGTGCGGCTGTACCGACAGGAAGATGTAGAGATCCCCGGCCGGCCCGCCGCGCAGACCGGCCTCGCCCTCACCGGAGAGACGGATGCGCGTGCCCTCCTCAACGCCCGGCGGCACATTGACCTGAAGGGTTCGCTCGCGCGTCACGCGGCCGGCGCCATGGCAGCTGTCGCACGGGTCGTCGATAACCTGGCCGCGCCCGCCGCAGGTGGGGCAGGTGTGCTCCATCAGGAACAGCCCCTGCGTGGCCCGCACACGCCCCGCGCCGCCGCACGTTCCGCAGGTCCGCGGCTTGGAACTGGCCTTTGCGCCGGAGCCGGCGCAAGCTTCGCAGGTGACTGGCGTCGGGATGCGGATCTGCGCGGTCTTGCCCCCATAGGCGTCCTCAAGCGAGATCTCCATGTTGTAGCGCAGGTCGGAACCGCGTTCGCGTCCGGAGGCCTGACGCCCGCGTCCGCCGCCGCCGCCCATCATGTCGCCGAACATGCTCTCGAAGATGTCGGACATGGACGCGCCGAATCCGGCACCGCCGAAACCGCCCGCCGCGCCGCCGCCGCCATTCTCGAAGGCAGCATGGCCGAAGCGGTCATAGGCCGCCCGCTTCTGCGGGTCCTTCAGCGCCTCGTAGGCGGAATTTATCTCCTTGAACCGAGCCTCGGCGGTCGCGTCGCCGGGATTGCGGTCGGGATGGCACTCCATGGCCATTTTGCGGAAGGCGCTCTTGAGTTCGCCGTCCTTGGCCGTCCGGGAGACGCCGAGGGTTTCGTAGAAGCAGCGTGTCGCCATGACGTGATGGTCACCGGATCAAAGAGCGGCCCCGGCCCGGCGGGCGCGACATGCGCTCGCGGAAGAAGGGCCGCCGAAGGGTTCGCCTCCCCGGAAACCACTGAAGGTCGCCGGAGAGGATGGTGTTCATTGCCTGGGATCAGGCAGACTTCTTGTCGTCGTTGACTTCCTCGAAGTCGGCGTCGACCACGTCCTCGTTGTCGCGCGTGCCGCCGGATGCCGGCTGCTCGCCCGCCGCGCCCTGCTGGTACACGGCCTCGCCGATCTTCATCGCAGCCTGGGCCAGGGTGTTGGTCTTGGCCTGGATGCCTTCGACGTCTTCCGTGCCGAGAGCTTCGCGCAGTTCCGCGATCGCACTTTCCACGGCGGCCTTGTCACCGGCCGGAGCCTTGTCGCCGAGTTCGGCAACGGACTTCTCGGTCGAGTGGATCAGGCTCTCGCCGCTGTTGCGGGCCTCCACGAGCTGACGGCGGCGCTTGTCGGCCTCGGCATTTGCCTCGGCGTCCTTCACCATCTTCTCGATGTCGGCGTCCGACAGGCCACCCGAGGCCTGGATGCGGATCTGCTGCTCCTTGCCGGTGCCCTTGTCCTTGGCCGACACGTTGACGATGCCATTGGCGTCGATGTCGAACGTGACCTCGATCTGCGGCACGCCGCGCGGTGCGGGCGGAATGCCGACAAGGTCGAACTGGCCCAGGACCTTGTTGTCGGCGGCCATCTCGCGCTCGCCCTGGAACACCCGGATCGTCACGGCGTTCTGGCTGTCCTCGGCGGTCGAGAAGGTCTGCGACTTCTTGGTCGGGATGGTGGTGTTGCGATCGATCAGGCGGGTGAACACGCCACCCAGCGTCTCGATGCCCAGCGACAGCGGCGTCACGTCGAGCAGCAGCACGTCCTTGACGTCGCCCTGCAGCACGCCGGCCTGCACCGCCGCACCGATGGCCACGACCTCGTCCGGGTTGACGCCCTTGTGGGGCTCCTTGCCGAAGAACTGCTTCACGACTTCCTGGACCTTCGGCATGCGGATCATGCCGCCGACCAGCACCACTTCGTCGATGTCGGAGGCCGAGAGACCGGCATCCTTCAGCGCCTTGCGGCACGGCTCGATGGTGCGCTGGACGAGATCGTCCACCAGCGCCTCGAACTTGGCGCGCGTCAGCTTCAGGGCGAGATGCTTCGGACCCGAGGCGTCGGCGGTGATGAAGGGCAGGTTGATCTCGGTCTGCTGTGCGGAGGACAGCTCGATCTTGGCCTTCTCGGCTGCTTCCTTCAGGCGCTGCAGCGCGAGCTTGTCGGAGCGCAGGTCGATGCCCTGCTCCTTCTTGAACTCGTCCGCGAGGTACTGGACCAGGCGGTTGTCGAAGTCCTCGCCGCCCAGGAAGGTGTCGCCGTTCGTGGACTTCACCTCGAAAACGCCGTCGCCGATCTCGAGGATCGACACGTCGAAGGTGCCGCCGCCGAGGTCGTAGACCGCGATCACGCCGGAGTTCTTCTTGTCCAGCCCGTAGGCGAGCGCCGCCGCAGTCGGCTCGTTGATGATGCGCAGCACTTCGAGGCCGGCGATCTTGCCCGCGTCCTTGGTGGCCTGACGCTGGGCGTCGTTGAAGTATGCCGGCACGGTGATGACGGCCTGCGTCACGGTCTGGCCGAGGTTGGACTCAGCCGTTTCCTTCATCTTCTGAAGCGTGAACGCGGAAATCTGCGCGGGCGAATACTTCTTGCCGTCGATCTCGACCCATGCGTCGCCGTTGTCACCGCGCACAATGGGGAACGGCGACAGCTTGCGGGCCTTCACCACCTCGGGATCGTCGAACCGGCGACCGATGAGGCGCTTGACGGCATAGATGGTGCGTTCCGGATTGGTGACCGCCTGGCGCTTGGCCGGCTGGCCGACGAGACGCTCGCCGTCATCCGTAAAGGCGACGATGGAGGGCGTGGTGCGTGCGCCTTCCGCGTTCTCGATAACTTTGGGCGTCGTGCCGTCCATGACAGCGACGCAGGAATTGGTCGTCCCGAGGTCGATACCGATGACCTTCGCCATGCTCTTCATTTCCCTTCAAATCAGCGAAACCGAGTGGGCCCCGAAGCAGCCCGTTTCCGAGGGCCGTCCCGCTCCCTGAACGGGCGGCCGGTCCCCTTAGGAATTCCACGCCTGAAGCGTGGTGATGGCGGTCATATAGTGAGGAGGTTTTGGCGCGCAAGACGCAATGCAGGCCTGCGCACGGCTGACGGCGCGGCGGCGGCGGCAAGTCGAGGCGCAGCGTGACCCGGCGTAGCGTCACGACCGAAGCCGAGCGGTTCAGGGGCTTGGAAGGCAATCAGAAGCGTCGCACGCGCCGCCTAGGCGCGTGCCAAAAATGATCGCGGCTCTCGAAGCCTCTCAGGCGTGTTCGCTGACGCTTTCCAGCGCGCGGGTCAGCACCAGCCGCACCTTGTTGCGCGCATGCTCCCGCAATTCGATCTCGGAGGCCGCACCGCTGATCTGGAGCGGGAACTTCATGTTGATGACGCTCGGCCCCTTGCCGCCGTCGCAGGCGATGCAGACCGAAGCCGTGTTGTCGACAAGATCGACCTGCAGGTTCTTCATCACGTAATGGCCCATGGCATTTCCTCCGGGCATCTGCGTGCCCATGAGAACAATCTATGCCTCCCCGGCACCGAGGAAAACCCTGTGGTGAAGACCGCCTGCATCGAAGTCTGGCCCGGCGCGCTGCACATGCCCGGCTACCTGTCGCGCCCGGTGCAGGAGGCGCTGCTGGACGAGCTCAGATCCGCCCTGCGCGCGGCGCCGCTGTTCCAGCCGACGATGCCCCGCACCGGCAAGCCGTTCTCCGTCCGCATGAGCAATCTTGGGCCGCTCGGCTGGGTCTCGGACAAGAGCGGGTATCGCTACCAGCCGCACCACCCGGTTACGGGAGACGCATGGCCATCCTTTCCGTCTACGGTGATCCAAGCATGGCAGGACCTGTCGGGGTGCGCCTACCCGCCCGAGGCCTGCCTCGTGAACTGGTACGCAGCCGGAGCAAGGATGGGCCTGCATCAGGACCGGGACGAGCAGGATTTCACGGCCCCGGTGGTGTCGCTCTCGCTTGGCGACACGGCGGTGTTCCGCGTCGGCGGCGAGGCGCGCAACACGCCCACCCGCTCGGTGCGGCTGGAGAGCGGCGACGCCTTCGTGCTCGGCGGCGCGGCGCGGCTGGCCTTCCATGGCGTGGACCGCGTCATACCCGGCTCCTCGACATTGCTGCCGGAGCCGGGACGCATCAACCTCACGCTGCGGCGGGTCACCCCGCCGCCGCTTCAGGCCTGATTGCCGGACGAGGGCTCGCTGTCGGACGGAAGCGTGTCGGCAACGCTCATCTTCGCGCCGCCCTTCGAGACGCCCACCTGGGCCGGCCGCAGAAGGCGACCAGACAGGCTGAAGCCGGCCTGCACCAGATGCACAACGCTGTTGGCGGGCTGCGACGGGTCCGGAACCTCGAAGATGGCCTCGTGCAGGTTGGGGTCGAAGCGGTCGCCCGTCTTCGGCTCGATGCGCGTGATGCCGTGCTTCGAGAGGACCGACGAGAGCTGCCGCCCCGTCATCTCCACGCCTTCAGCGAGGGATTTCAGGGATCCGTCCTGCGCATCCGCGGGCACCGAGGCCAGGGCACGCTCAAGGTTGTCGGCCACGGAGACGATGTCCCGCGCGAAGGAGGTCACCGCATAGGCACGGGAGTCGTGGACTTCCTTTTCCGTGCGCTTGCGGAGGTTTTCCATCTCGGCCAGCGTGCGCAGCACGCGGTCCTTGAGATCGGAGTTCTCGGCCTGAAGCTTCTCCACGGGATCGGGCTGCGCGGGCGCAGCCTCTGCGCGAAGGGCTTCCGGTTCGTTTTCGATGTCGTCGATATTGCTGGTCATGGCGAGCCGCATATCAGAGAGATATGAAGTAAAATCAAGCCGGCAAAGCGAACGGTCGAACGGGTTCATGCCGTTTACCGTTCCGGCAGCCGCCTGTGCGGGACAATCTTGGCCATGCCGGAGACAGCTTTAGATCCCTTGTTCGGACGCACGGTCGGCGGGCGCCTGCGGCTCGATACGCTCGGGAAGCTGCGCTGGCTTGCCGTAGGCGGCCAGACGGCGGCCGTGCTGGTCGTCTCCGGCGCGTTCGATATCGCGCTCCCCCTGCTGGCCTGCCTTGTGGTGATTGCCGTCTCGGCCGCTCTCAACGTGGTGCTGCGGCTCACCTTCCCCCTCACAACACGGCTGGACAGCGACAGGGCCGCCATGTTGCTCGCCTTCGACATCCTGCAGCTTGCCGCGCTTCTCAGCCTCACCGGCGGCTTGCAAAACCCGTTTGCGCTCCTGTTCCTGGCGCCGGTGCTGATTTCCGCCACCGCTCTGCCGCCACCACAGACCACATTGCTGGGCCTGCTCGCCTTTTGCTGCGCCAGCCTGCTGATCCCCTTCCACCTGCCGCTGCCATGGCCGGACGGCTCCTTCGAACTGCCCAAGCTGTATCTGCTGGGCGTGTGGGTGGCCGTCACCCTCTCGCTGGTCTTCATCAGCACTTATGCGTGGCGGGTGGCGGAGGAAAACCGCCAGATGTCCGAAGCGCTCGCAGCCACCGAACTGGTGCTGGCCCGCGAACAGCACATCTCCGCGCTCGATGGCCTTGCCGCCGCCGCCGCCCACGAGCTCGGCACGCCCTTGGCCACCATCCGGCTCGTGGCGCGCGAACTGGAGCGCTCGATGCCAGACGAGGGACCGATGAAGGACGACATCGTTCTTCTTCGCGAACAGGTCGATCGCTGCCGCGACATCCTCCGCAAGCTGACCTCGCTCCACGAGGAAGGAGCCCCCCACGCCCAGATGGCGCTCAGCACGCTCATCGAGGAGGTGGCGGCTCCCCACCGCGAGTTCGGCGTCGAGATCGCAATCGTGGCACGCGGATCCGATGCAGCCGAACCGGTGGTGCTCCGCAATCCCGCGATCCTGTACGGCCTGGGCAATCTGGTGGAGAACGCGGTCGATTTCGCGCGTGCCAAGGTCTGGATCGATGCGGGATGGACGGCGGATCAGGTCGCGGTGACCATCACGGACGATGGCCCGGGTTTCTCCCCCGAGGTTCTGGCCCGCCTGGGGGATCCCTACCTCACCACACGCGGCCCGCGCAGTGGAGAAGATCGCGAGCGACCCGGCCTCGGACTAGGCGTCTTCATCGCCAAGACCCTGCTTGAGCGCACGGGGGGCCGGGTGGAATTCGAGAACGGCGCTACGGGCGCCGTGGTGCGCGTGGTCTGGCCTCGCACCAGCTTCGAGGACGGGCGCGATCAGGGCTGATCCCCATGTCTCCGGCCCCTTTCTCTTGTGTCATGGGACCGTTGCACAATAGATGTGCTGCAAACAACGCCCATGAGGGCACCTGCAAGCAGGTATAAGAATGATCGAGGAAGCCCACCCGCCCTCCGGCGAGCTGTCACTGCTGATCGTCGATGACGACAAGGCGTTCGTGCAACGCCTTGCTCGCGCGATGGAGGGGCGCGGCTATGAAGTGTCCGTCGCCGAAAGCGTGCGCGAAGGGCTGCAACTGGTGGAAAGCCGCTGCCCCGCTTACGCCGTGGTGGACATGCGGCTGGGCGACGGCAACGGGCTCGATGTCATCTCGGCCCTGAAGCAGCGCCGCCCCGAGGCCCGTGGCATCGTGCTGACCGGCTACGGCAATATCGCGACCGCCGTCACCGCAGTGAAGATGGGCGCCATCGACTACCTCGCCAAACCCGCCGACGCGGACGAGATCCACGCCGCCCTGATGGCGCAGCCGGACCACAAGCCGACGCCGCCCGAAAATCCGATGTCGGCGGACCGGGTTCGCTGGGAACACATCCAGCGGGTCTACGAATTGTGCGGACGAAATGTCTCGGAAACCGCGCGCCGCCTCAGCATGCATCGCCGCACGCTGCAGCGCATCCTGGCCAAGCGCGCGCCGCGCTGATCAGGCGGCCTCGTCGCCGATCTCCGGATCGCAGAGGCGATGCAGACGCAGCGCCGTGGTGTGCGCGAGGTGCAGCGCCATGTGGCGTCGCGTGGCGCCGGCGAGTGCATGTTCCTCCGGCTCCCGCATGATCTGGGCGCCGTAGCGATCGGCCATGATGAGACCCGCCTCTTCGGGGATCACCTCCAGCGGGAAGCGGCTGTCGACGGCGAAGTACAGCCGGTCGCAATGGGCGCGATAGTCCTCCCATTTGTGGTCCGCGCGGAAGTCGGCGAGGCACGACTTGATCTCGACGATCCAGATCCGGCCCTTTGGACACACCGCCACGAGATCCGCCCGGCGCCCGGAAGCCAGGGCGACCTCCGGCACGCAGGCAAGCCCCAGCGACCTCATCAGTCGCATGGAGCCACGCGCGATCTCAATCGCCCCCGGTGACTGGCGCCCGTCTGCGCGGACCCGGCCGGCGGCGCCCAGCGCCTCCAGAATCCCGTTTTGTTCCATTTCGTCAGCTAACCGCGAAGGCTGCCGACGTGCAAGAGGCCGCGTCATGCGCGGCCCCCTGGAAGTCTTCGGGCAGCGGTGCTGCTAGTCGTCGTCGTGAACTGGCGCCGCCGGCTTCAGCTTCGGTGCCGGGCGGAAGCGCAGCACCAGAAGCCGGATCGTGACGTAGAACACCGGGGTCAGGACGAGGCCGAGAATGGTCACGCCGACCATGCCGAACGCGACCGAGGTGCCCAGCGCCTGCCGCAGTTCGGAGCCGGCGCCGGTGGCAATCGCCAGCGGAACCACGCCGAGCGTGAAGGCAAGCGATGTCATCAGGATCGGGCGCAGGCGCAGGCGGCACGCTTCGATGGCCGCGTCCACGGGATTGCGTCCCTCATCCTCGGCCTGTCGCGCGAACTCCACGATCAGGATGGCGTTCTTGGCGGCAAGCCCGATCAGCACCACGAAGCCGACCTGCGTCAGGATGTTGTTGTCCTGCCCTCGCAGGATCACACCCGTCAGGGCGGCGAGGATGGACAGCGGCACGATCAGGATGATCGAGAGCGGCAGCGCCCAGCTTTCATACTGCGCGGCCAGCAGGAGGAAGACGAACAGGATTGCCAGCGCGAAGATGCTTGTCGAACTTCCGGCATTGCGCTCCTGGAAGGCAAGCTCGGTCCATTCGAAGCTGACGCCCGGTGGCAATGTCTTGGCCGCGATCTCCTCCATCGCGATCAGCGCATCGCCGCTGGACACGCCGGGCGCGGCGCCGCCGCTGATGCCGATCGAATTGTAGAGATTGTGGCGGGTCACGAGATATGGACCCGTCGCGCCTTCCAGCGTTACGACGCTGCCGAGCGGCACCAGCGCACCCGTCGATGAACGCACCTTGATGGACGTGATGTCGGAAGGCTCGATGCGGTAGGGCGCATCGGCTTGCAGGTTCACCTGGAAGGAGCGCCCGAACGCCGTGAAGTCGTTCACATAGGCCGAGCCGATATAGCTTTGCAGCGCCTGGAAGATGTTGCCGATGGGCACATTCAGGATCTGGGCCTTCTCGCGGTCGACATTCACGAACAGCTGCGGAGAACGTGTGTTGAACGTGGTGTAGACGCCCGCGAGGCGCGGATCCTGCGCCGCGGCGGCGACCACGGCCTGCGCGGCCTGCTCCAGCGGTCGAAGGCCCGCGCCCGTGCGGTCCTGCACCTGCATGTTGAAGCCGCCGCCTCGTCCGAGACCCTGAACCGAGGGCGGCTTGATGACGATGGTGAAGCCTTCCTCGATGGCGAACAGACGCTTCTGCGCCTCTGCCACGACAACGTCGGCCGTCAGCCCGCTCTTCAGCCGGTTCTCGAAGCTGTCGAAGATGATGAAGCCGGTCGCGGCATTCGACGCCGCCGAGAATGTGGCGCCCGAGAAGCCGGCAATGCCGACGACATGGGAGATGCCGGGCACCCCGCGCAGGATGTCGGTGGCGCGGTGCACCACGTCGTCGGTGCGCTGCAGCGAGGCGCCTTCCGGCAGCTGCACGACCGCGATGGCGTAGCTCTGGTCCGTCTCCGGGATGAACCCGGTTGGCACGCGGTTGGAGATCCACCACGTGGCGCCGAGAAGACCCACATAGACCAGCAGGAACAGCGCCTTGTGCCGCACCGAGAAGCCGACGCTGCGCGAATAGCCGTGCGACAGCCGGTCGAAATTTCGGTTGAACAGGTTCGCGCCGCGCTGGAGCAGGCCCGGCTTCTCCGTGTGCTTGTGCGGCTTGAGCAGGATGGCCGCGAGGGCCGGCGATAGAGTCAGCGAGTTGATCGCGGAGATGATCGTCGCGGTGGCGATGGTCAGGGCGAACTGCTGATAGAACAGACCGGAAATGCCCGGCACGAACGCGGTGGGAATGAACACCGCCGACAGCACTAGCGCGATGGCGATGACCGCCACGCCGACCTCGTCCATCGTGATGTGCGCTGCCTCGCGCGGCGTCTTGCCCTCGGCGAGATTTCGCTCGACGTTCTCCACGACCACGATGGCGTCGTCGACCACGATGCCGATGGCGAGGATGAGGCCGAACAGGGTCAGCATGTTCAGCGAGTAGCCGAACGCGCTCATCACCGCGAAGGTGCCGATCAGCGACACCGGAATGGCGGCGATGGGGATCAGCGCCGCGCGCCATGACTGGAGGAAGATCAGCACCACGATGACGACGAGCGCCACCGCTTCCCAGATTGTGGCCGTGACGGCCTCGATCGAGGCCTCCACGAACTGCGTGGGGTTGTAGACGATGTCGTAGGCCAGGCCGGGCGGGAACTCGGCCCTCAGGGTTTCCATCTGGGCGCGAACGGCCGCAGCCGCCGACACGGCGTTGGAGCCCGGACGCTGCTGGATGGCGATGCCGACCGAGTACTGGTTGTCGAGGTACGAGTTCGACGCATACTGGCGGGCGCCGAATTCGATGCGGGCCACGTCCTTGAGGCGGATCAGGCGCCCTTCCTCGGATTTGATGATGACGTCCTTGAACTGATCGGGCGTTCGGAAACGGCCCGCGGTCGTCACCGTCACCTGGAAGTCGGCGGCATTGGGCTGCGGAGGCGCGCCCAGCGAGCCGCCGGAGACCTGCACGTTCTGTTCCTGCAGCGCGGCAGTCACATCCGTCGCGGCGAGGCCATAGGCGGACAGCTTCGCGGGATCGAGCCAGATGCGCAGGCTCAGTTCGCGAAGGCCGAACAGCTGGATGTCGCCAACGCCCTCGATGCGCTGGATCACGTCGCGGATGTTCAGATAGGCGTAGTTCGAGACGTAGAGCTCATCGAGGCTCTTGTCGGGCGAGAACAGGTTGACGAGCAGGAGGAAGTCCGACGCCGCCTTGTTGACGCTGACGCCGAGCTGGCGCACCTCGGCCGGCAGGCGCGGCTCGGCCGCATTCACGCGGTTCTGCACCTGCACCTGCGCGATGTCGGTGTCCGTGCCGATGGCGAAGGTGACGGTGATGGACAGCACGCCATCGCCCGTTGCCTGCGAGGACATGTAGATCATGCCCTCGACGCCGTTGATCTGCTGCTCGATGGGCGCGGCCACCGTTTCGGCAATCGTTTCCGCAGATGCGCCGGGATAGGTCGCGGTGACGCGAACGGTCGGCGGCGCGATCGTGGGGTATTGGGCAATCGGCAGCTGGAACAAAGCCGTGATGCCGATGACCATCAGAATGATGGAAATGACCGACGCGAAGATCGGCCGGTCGACGAAGAAGTGTCCGAATTTCATCGAGGGTGCCTCAGCCGGCCGTGTTCTGCGGCTTGGTCAGGTCCTCGGGAACCTTCAGTTCCGTCGGCTGCGGTGTCACCTTGGCGCCGGGGCGGGCGCGCATCAGGCCGTTCACGATGATCTGGTCGTCAGGACCAAGGCCCTCGCGAATGACGCGGAAGCCCTGGAACAGGCCGCCGGTCTTCACCGGACGCGGCTGCACCGTGCCGTCCGCGCCGACGCCCATGACGATGCTGCGCGTCTGGTCCTGCATGATGGCGTCGTTCGGCACCAGCATGGCTTCATAGGCGCCGCCGGTGGACATCTTCACCCGGCCGAACTGGCCGGGCGTGATGAGGCTGTTGGCGTTCGGCAGCACCGCCCGCACGCGAATGGTGCCGGTGGCCTGGTCGATGGAATTGTCCACGAAGTCGAGCTTCGCCTCATGCGTGAAGTCGGTCTCGTCGGGAAGGGACAGGAACACAGGCGGGCTTTCTGCGGTGCCGGCGCCCTTGCCCACGCGCTGGCGCTGATAGGCAAGGTAGCTCTGCTCATCCACGTCGAAGTAGAAATGGATGGGATCGTACTGAACGATCGTGGTCAGCAGCGTGCCGCCGCTGCCGGAGGCGATGAGGTTGCCTTCGGTCACGAGCTTGCGGCCGACGCGGCCGGAGACCGGGGCGCGAAGTTCGGTGTAGCCAAGGTTCAGCTGGGCCGCCTCGATCTCCGCGCGGCTCGCCGTCAGATTAGCCTGTGCCTGCAGGAAGGTCTGCTGCCGCTGCTGGAGCGCCTGCTCGGCGATGTTGCCGCTCTGGCGCAATTCGCGGGCGCGGTTCACCTCAGCCTGCGCGAGGTCCAGCACCGTCTGGTTGCCCTGCGCGGCGGCCTGGGCCTGACGCAGCGCCGCCTCGAACTGGCGAGGATCGATCTTGAAGAGCAGGTCGCCCGCCTTCACTTCCTGACCGTCGCGGAAGTTGACGGATTGCAGCGCACCCGACACCTGCGCGCGGATCTCGACAGAAGCCACGGCTTCGAAACGGCCGGGAAACTCGAGCCAGTCCACCACCTGGCGGGTGACCGGCTTCGCCACCGAGACCGGCGGCGCGGGAGGCGCCCCTTGGGCAAGCACCTCAGCAGCCGGCAGTGACAGGACGAGAACAGCCGCGAGCGTGCGACCGAAGAAGGACATGCGCATATAAGCCTCGAGGGGGCCGGAACGATCGCCAACATCATGCGACCGCGAAGGGACTGCAACCTTAGCGTCCCCTATAAAACATCATTGTTGCGGCAGTGCCACGCTTCTTTTGGCCACCGAGCTTCTACGTAGCGCCTATGCCGCGCGGCGCGGCACGGGCCTTTCGCTCTCGGGCGCAGCGCTCTCGCCGGGCGTCCCACTGCAGACGTATCGCGCGTCCTCATCGACCGCCCACACGTCGTGGATGCGGCGTCCGGCGATGATGTTCCGGGCGGTCAGCATGGCCGTCAACACCGCGTGGTCATGATCGGTGTCCCGGTGCATGCCGTTGCGGCCGACGAGGTGCAGCGTTGGATAGGTGGTCTCCAGGTCCAGTTGGACGATCCTGACCTGCCCGGCATAGAACTCGTCGTAAACGGGATAGGCCTTGGGCTGACGCACGACGCAGGCATCCACCACCGCTTGTGGCGCAAGCCCCATCGCAGCCATCTCGCGCTTGGCCAGGTCGACCAGCACGGAATCATCCGCGGACCACAGGCCGTCTTCCTCCAGGCAGAAATACTGGAGACCGAAGCAGGCATATCCCTCGTGTGGCACGAGCTCGGGCGACCAGGCGCGGAAGTTCAGAACCCGGCCGACCTGCAATGACGGGTCGTGGACGTGGATGCAGGTGTCTTCGAACAGGTCGCGGTCCGATCGGGCGATCAGCGCCACGGTGATGAGATCGCGATATCTGAGCTCGCGTGCGTGGAGCAGGCTGATCGGCTTCGGCAGGATCAGGTCGACAAGGTCACGGATGGGAGCGGACGACACCACGTTGCGCGCGATGAAGGTCTCGACCTCGCCGTTCGCGAGACGCGCCGTCACGGTCCACGAGCCGGACTTGTCGTTCCAGGTCAATCGCTCGAGCTTGCGGCCCAGGAGCACGCGCCCTCCCCGTGCCCGGATCTTCTCGGCGGCGGCCTCCCACACCATGCCGGGGCCTCGCCTTGGGTAGCGGAAGCTCTTGCCGGCTTCCCCGGTGCGGGGCTTCAGCCCCAATGCGGCCCTGAAAGCGGAGAGGGGATCGAACGCCTTGATGCGGTGGCCCATCCAGCCCGGCGAAACGTCGTCGCACGACATGCGCCACACCTTCTCGACATAGGGCCGGAAGAAGATGGAAAAGAACCGCTCGCCGTACTGGTTGCGCACGCGTTCATGGAAGGTGCGGGGCTGCGGGATGGGGCGGAGCCGCGCCCAGGCATGGGACAGCATGCAGGACGCGCCCTGCACCACTCCGAGATTGCGCAGCGCTTCGACAGCCTTCAGCGGATACGAATAGAACTTGCCGCCATGGAAGATGCGCGAGATCTGTGGACGCTCGATGAAGCCCTCGGGCAGGATCTCATTCCAGAGATCCACCACCTCCTCGGACTTCGAGACGAAGCGGTGCCCCCCGATGTCCAGCAGGAAGCCCTTGTAGTCCACCGAGCGGCTGATGCCGCCGACATGAACCGGGTCCTGTTCAAGGACGACAACCTCGCGGCCTTCCCTGGCCAGCAGATAAGCGGCGCTCAGTCCTGCGGGACCGGCCCCCACAACCAGCGTTTCAACGTTACGGATCATCGGGGCGGCGTTCCTGGTCTGGATGTCGCCGGAAGAACCGGCTGCCCTGACGGGCGGATGTCCAGCCATCATCGCGCACGAAACTTTAGGACCGGTAACCTTGCCCGGAAAGCCGCGAGGTATTCGGGGGCCGGATCAGGGCCAGAACGTGCGCGGTCTGCTTGCCCCCACGCGGCCTGCCGACCTGCCGAGGCAGGTCAATCGTCGCGCGAGAGGTCGCGCTCGGGTGCCGCGGCGGCGAAGCGGGCGATCTCCGACCGCATGAAATCAACCATGTCCCCGCCGGCCGCCTCCATCAGTTCGGCGGCGGACAGCCCTCGCTCCCCGGCATCGGCCATGCAGGCCTGCGCCAGGGCTTCTGCTGCACCGGCATCGGTGGTCGCGACGTTCTGGACGGTCCATCCGGTCAGGAAGGTCAGGGCTGAGGGACGCTCTACGGTCACGGAAAGGAGGCTCCGAACGGGAAGGTGCTCCCGTCTAGCGCAAGCGCTCGCGATGCGGAACCTTCAAACGTCGGGCTGTGCGCTTGCGAGCCAGCGCTCAGCGGACGCTGACCAGTTCAGTTTCGGGCAAAGGAGGCAACTGGCTCGGGCTGGGTATCTGCACCTGCGCCAGCATTGAGGCCTGATTGACGGCGATCAGGTCGTCGATGCTGGACGCGCCGTTGCGCGCCACCTTGATCAGCGGGCCGGGATCCGCGCCCTTCGGCATCTTCTCGTAGAAGGCGTTGCCGCCCTCGATGGAGACGTAGCGCATATTGTTGTAGCCGGGCTGGTAGCCGGCGGTGTGGAAGAACAGCACCTTGCCGACGCCCGGATGGCGGCGGCCCTTCAGCACCTGCCCGGCCATCTTGTGCGCACGGGCGGCGCTCGCGGGCTCCGTCATGGGCCGGGACAGGACGCCGGGCGCGAACTGACGCGGCTGGCCGACAACCGCGCAGACATCCCGGGAGAACTTGCCGGACTCCGCCCGGTTCATCACGACGGTGCCGACGGCCAGCATGCCGGCGTCGCTCGAGCGGTTCGACTCGAAATACATGGCGCGCGCGAGGCATTCCTGGCTGCTCATGCCACGGCTCACCGGGCGCTTGGACGTGGTCGCGCAGCCGGCCAGAACAAGACCGGCGATCGCGACCACGGCCACACGGCGCACAACACCGCAAAGTGCTTGGGACATACGCAAAACTCACCCGCACCGCGCTTTTCACGCAACGACCGACAGCTATCGCGGAAAGTGGTTTCGGAAGTCTTGCGCTCCGGCCCGAAGGCGAGGAAATCTCGCGTCATGGAGCACCACCCGCGCATCGCCATCACCTATTGCACGCAGTGCCAGTGGCTGTTGCGCGCCGCATGGATGGCGCAGGAACTGCTCTCCACCTTCGGGCCGGATCTCGGCGAGGTCGCGCTGGTTCCCGGCACGGGCGGCACGTTCCAGATTCACTACGACGGCGATCCGGTGTGGGACCGCAAGACGGATGGCGGCTTCCCGGATGCAAAGACGCTGAAGCAGCGCGTGCGCGACCGGCTGGATCCCGGCCGCGATCTCGGCCATTCGGACCGAAAGGCGGACGCGCCGGAGCCGCGCTAGACCGCCCAGAACATCAGGATCAGCGGCACGCCGGCTACAACAACCAGGATCGAGAGCGGAAAGCCAAGCCGCGCATAATCGCCGAAGCGGTAGCCTCCCGGCCCCATCACCAGCGTGTTGCACTGGTGGCCGATGGGGGTCAGGAAATCGCAGGCCGCGCCGAGCGCCACCGCCATCAGGAACGGCTCAGGCTGGTAGCCGAGCCCCTTGGCGAAACCCGCCGCGATGGGAGCCATGACCAGCACCGTCGCCGCATTGTTCAGGAACGGCGTCACCGCCATCGCCACGACCAGGATCAAGGCGAGGGCTCCCCACGGCGGAAGGCTGTGCGCGACGCCCGACAGCCAGCCCGCCAGCAGGTCTGTGGTGCCGGTGGTGCGCAGGGCATCGCTGACGGGGATCAGCGCGCCGAGCATGATCAGGATGGGCCATTCCACCGCGTCATAGGCCTCGCGCAGCGGCAGCGCGCCGGTCAGCATCATCAGCACAGCCGCACCGAAGAAGCCGATGGCAACGGGCAGGTGGAAGAAGCCGACGAGAACGATCGTTGCCGCCAGGATGACCAGCGGCACTACGGCCTTGCGGCGGCTTCCCAGCACCAGCGAGCGGTCCGCCAGCGGCAGCACGCCGATCTCTTTCATGGTGTGCGGCAGGCTGGTGCGGTTGCCGTTCAGCACCACGACGTCGCCCGCCCGCAGGCGGATGTCGCGGATGCGCTCGGTCAGGCGCTCTCCGGCCCGGCTGACGGCCACCAGATTGATGCCCCAGCGCTCGAACAGGAGCAGCGAGGACACGGTCCGGCCCACCAGCAGCGAACGCGGGTCCACCACGCCCTCCACCGAGCCGATCTCGTCCGTCGGGTCCTGCTTCGCGGCCGGGCGGTCCTCGCCCTCGAGCACGAGGCCGGCGCGCGCGGTCGCCGCCTCGAGCACATCGGGATCGCCGGAGAGGAGCAGGATGTCCCCCTCGCGGATCGCCGCGTCCGGCAGCGGTGCCGCAATGCGGCGCTTGTCGCGGACGATGGCGATGATGGACAGCGACCCACCTTCCGCCATGGCCTTAAAGTCGGCCAGGGTCCTGTCGACGAGGGCGGAACCCTCCGCGACCCGCGCCTCCGTCACATAGTCCTTGATGGCCACCGCCTCGTTCATCGAGGAAGCTCCGCGCCTGTCGCGGGGCAGCAGCCTGTAGCCGAAGGTGAGGAAGACGACGCCGGACAGCGCGATGCCGAGGCCGACAGGCGTGAAGTCGAACATCCCGAAAGGCTCGCCGGTCAGTTCCTCCCGCATTCGGGCCACGATGATATTGGGCGAGGTGCCGATCAGGGTCACGGTGCCGCCGAGCAGGGCACCGAAGGACATGGGCATCAGGAAGATGGAGGCCGACTTGTTCTCGCGCCGCGCGATCTGCATGGCGATGGGGATCATCATGGCCAGCGCCCCGATGTTCTTGATGACCGCCGAGAGCACGGTGACGGTGAAGACCAGCGCGAAGACTTGGGCGCGCTCGCTGCGGATGTGCGGCGACACCTTGTTCAGCGCAGCTTCCAGTACGCCCGTGCGGGCGATGGCGGCGCTGACGACGAGGGCGCTGCCCACCACGATCACGATGTCGTCCGAGAAGCCGGAGAAGGCCTCCCCTGCGGGCACGATGCCGACGAGCAGCGCGGCGAGGAGGCCGAGCGCCGCCACGAGGTCGTAGCGGATGCGGCCCATGAGAAAGAGGACCATCATCGCCGCGATGACGGCGACGGCAAGATATTGCTGGGTTGTCATGCGGAGCCCGGGCAGGGGAAAGGCCGAGGTGAACACCCGCCGATGATTGCGGTTCCCCGGAGCCGCGGCACTGTGCCCTTGTGCGCAAAAGGGGCTTCAGCCCTCCCCGCGCTCCCGCTCCAGCAATCGCCGCTTGCGGTCCACGCCCCAGCGGTAGCCGGACAGTCCGCCATCGCTGCGCACCACGCGGTGGCACGGCACGGCAATCGCAAGCGGGTTGGCCGCGCAGGCGCCGGCGACGGCGCGCACCGCGCCGGGAGCCCCGATGAGCGCCGCAAGCTCGGCGTAGCTGACCGTCTGGCCGGGGGGGATCGCCCGCAGTGCCTGCCAGACCCGGTGCTGGAAGGCCGTTCCGCGTATGTCGAGCGGCAGGCCCACATCCTGCCCGCCGCCATCGACCAGCGTGGCGACGAGGGCCAGCAAAGAAGCGAAGTCCGCTCCACCGGGATGCAGGTCCGCACGCGGAAACCGCCGCCTGAGATCCGCCTCGAGACTTGCGGCATCCTCGCCTATCAGGATGGCGCACAGGCCGGTGTCCGTGCGCGCCGCAAGGACGAGGCCCAGGACGGTCGGCGTGGTGGCGAACTCGACACGCATGTCCTGCCCTCCCCTGCGATAGGCCGCAGGCGTCATCCCGAGAACGCTGTCCGCGACGGCGTAAAAGCGGCCCGGCGATGCATAGCCTGCCTCGTAGATGGCGCCTGTCGTGTTTGATCCCGTAGCAAGCGCCTCCCTCATGCGCCGCTCGCGGACTGCGCGTGCATAGGCGGCAGGCGTGACTCCCGTGACGGCACGGAACACCCGCTGGAAGTGGAACGGGCTGAGACCCGCGTCATGCGAGAGCTTTCCCAGACCGGGAGCATTCTCCTCCGCCTCGATCGTCCGGCACGCCGCTTTCACGAGGCGCTGTTGCCCCGCGCGCGGGTCTTCGCCGTCAGGCCGGCACCGCAGGCAGGCGCGAAAGCCGGCGCGCAGCGCCTCCCCCGCATCCGCATAGAAGATGACGTTCCGAACCTGCGGGCGGCGCGACGGACAGGACGGGCGACAGAAGATGCCTGTGCTGCGGACCGCGTAGACGAAACCTTCCGCCTCGCGCCGTTCAAGCACCGCCGTCCAGCGCGGGTCATCCTCCCGAATTGCCAGCGGCTCTGCACCCATCTTGAGGCCTCCACATATCTGCGCCTGTGCTAGCGCGACTGCGATGCGCCCGCATCCCGTTCCTTGCGGTCAAACCATCGGCATCTCACGAGGCTCCGGCCCGGGCATCCACGAGCGGGATGAAGCGGGACGCCTCGAACGCCCGGAGGTGGAGAGGCAGGCTTGGCGTCGTGATCTCGCCGAGTTCGACGCCGTATTCACCCTTGGCGTCGAGAGCGGGGTAAACGCGCGACACGGTGTAGACCGCCCCGCGCTGCAACACCCTGACACCGCCGGCCGGAGGCTCATCGCGAACACAGATCACCCGCTGACCGATCCTGAACATCAAGCCTCCGAACGCATGATGCGGCACCTGCGCGGCGCCACCAAGTGCTTCGGGGTTTCAAGAGGCGAGAGAGATGCGGATCGGCGTCCGGTCTATGCCGGGAAGATGGCGCACCCATCAGGATTCGAACCTGAGACCTTTGCCTTCGGAGGGCAACGCTCTATCCAGCTGAGCTATGGGTGCAATGCGCGATCGCCGGCTAGCTTTAGCGAAAGCCCGGCCGCTCGGCAATCGGGCTTGCACCGGGTGATGCGGATTAGTCCTGCCGGGTAAGGCAGAACACGGCGAACAGGCCGTCTGTGTCCGTAAAGCGCTCCGGCACTTTCCAGCCTGCGCGCCCGGCCAAAGCTTCCAGATCGTCCACTGAGTACTTGTAGGAATTCTCGGTGTGGATGGTCTCGCCCGCGCCGAATTGGAAGCCCTGCCCTGCCACTTCCACCCTCTGGTCGGCCAGGCTTTCCAGATGCATCTCGATGCGGCTCTCCACGGGATTGAAGAAGGCGCGATGGCGGAATGCGGCGACATCGAAGGTGCCGCCGAGTTCACGGTTCATCCGGTGCAGCAGGTTCAGGTTGAACGCCGCCGTCACGCCGGCGGCATCGTTATAGGCCGCCTCGAGCCGCCCGACCTGCTTGCGGAGGTCCACGCCCAGCACGAGGAGCGACGCCTCGCCGAGGGTCTCGCCCGCCTGCCGCAGGAAATCCGCGGCCTCCGGCGGCGTGAAATTGCCGATGGTGGAGCCCGGGAAAAAGCCGACGCGCCGCCCCGGCAGATCGGCGGGAAGATGCACGGCGCGCGTGAAGTCGGCGGCCATCGGCACCACGTCGAGGCCGGGATAGTCCGCCCGCAACGCCGATGCCGCGCTCCGCATATGTTCGGCGCTGATGTCGATGGGCACATAGGCCGCCGGGGCGTCCATGGCGTCGAGCAGGATCCGCACCTTGGTGCTCGACCCCGAGCCGAACTCGACGAGCGAACAGCCCGCTCCGGCGCGGGCGGCGATGCGGCCGGCCGCGTCCCGCAGGATGCCGGTCTCGGTGCGTGTCGGGTAGTATTCCGGCAGATCGCAGATGCGGTCGAAGAGCTGGGAGCCCGCCTCGTCATAGAAATATTTCGCAGGCAGCGTTTTCTGCGCTCGCCCAAGCCCTTCCAGCACATCACGCGCGAAGGGCTGGGGCCAAGGCTCCTCCGCGTCCGGCCGCGCAGCCAATGCAAGGGCCATCAGATATCCTCTGCCAGCCGCAGGCCGGCAAAGGCCCATCTCTGGTGCGGATAGAAGAAGTTGCGGTAGGTGGCGCGGATGTGCCCGTCAGGCGTGGCGCAGCCGCCGCCGCGCAGCACCATCTGGCCCGACATGAACTTGCCGTTGTACTCGCCCAGCGCACCGGGCGCGGCCTTGTAGCCGGGATACGCGGTGTAGGCGCTGGCGGTCCATTCCCAGACATCGCCGAACATGCCCGAGGGCCGGCTCTCCGCCGGCACGCCCGCGACCGGACGCAGGAAGCCCGAATCCATGAAGTTGCCGTCCTGCGGCAGGTCCCGAGCGGCCACCTCCCACTCGGCTTCCGTCGGCAGTCGCTTGCCGGCCCAGCGCGCGAAGGCGTCGGCCTCGAACCAGCTGACATGCACGACGGGCGCATCCGGATCGACCCGATGCTGGCCGGAGAGGGTCATGGCCTCCCAGCCACCGGAGGTCTTCTCCCAGTAGAGCGGCGCCTCGTACTCGCCGCGCTTTACGCGCACCCAGCCGTCCATCATCCAGAGGTCGGAACGCGCGTATCCGCCGTCCTCGATGAACGCGATCCATTCCGCATTGGTCACCGCGCGCGAGGCGAGGCGGTACGGACGCAGCAGCACTTCGTGGCGCGGGCTCTCGTTGTCGTAGGAGAACGCATCGCCCTTGTGGCCGATCTCGAACACGCCGCCGGCATGGTCGAGCCATCGCAGATCTTCCGCCTGCCGCGCGACGGACGCCTTCCACGGCCGGTAGGCGGGGCGAAGGGGATTTCGCGAGAACAGGTTCAGCACGTCCATCAGGATGAGCTCCTGATGCTGCTGCTCGTGATGGCAGCCGATCTCCACCAGGGGAGCGATCGTCTCCCAAAGGCCCTCGTCGGCGCTGTCCATCAGCCGGTTCATCGCCGATGTCACATAGTCGCGATACGCGGCTACCTCGTCCACCGTGGGGCGCGTGATCAGCCCGCGCTCGAAGCGATTGTGGCGCGCGCCGGCGGCTTCGTAATAGGAGTTGAACAGGAAGGCGAACTGCGGATGCGCCACCTCGTAGCCGGGCGCATGCGGCACGAGGATGAAGGTCTCGAAGAACCACGAGACGTGCGCGAGGTGCCACTTCGTGGGGCTGCAATCCGGCATGGACTGCACCACCTGGTCCTCGGGCTGGAGCCCTGCGGCGAGATCCTCGCTGGTCGCGCGGACGCGCTCGAACATGGATTGAAGGCGCAGGGAGGTGTCGCCGCGCCGGCCCTCCACGCGGTCTGCCCGCACATCACTCATCGCCGCTTCTCCTTACGCGGCTGAGATAGTGCCTCGGCCGCGTAAGGGAAGATCGTGGGCGGCCTCCCCGGAAAGCCGCCGGATGTCAGATCCCCCTTGGGATCACTCCGCCGGCTGTTCCGTCATGCGCAGATAGGGCTTCAGCGCCGTCCAGCCCTTGGGAAAGCGCTCGCGCGCCGCCTCGTCGGAGACGCTGGGCACGATGATGACGTCGTCGCCCTTCTGCCAGTCCGCGGGCGTCGCTACGCTGTGCTTGTCGGTCAACTGCAGGCTGTCGATGGTGCGCAGGATCTCGTCGAAGTTCCGCCCCGTCGCCGCCGGATAGGTCAGCGTCAGGCGCACCTTCTTGTTGGGATCGATGATGAAGACGGAGCGCACCGTCATCGTGTCCGAAGCATTGGGATGGATCATGCCGTAGAGGTTCGACACCGTCTTGTCGGCGTCCGCCAGCAACGGGAAGTTCAGCCGCGCGCCCTGCGTCTCCTCGATGTCGTCGGCCCAGGTGCCGTGATTGTCCAGCTTGTCGACGGACAGGCCGAGCGGCTTCACGCCCCGGCACTCGAATTCCGGCTTCAGCTTGGCGACCGCGCCGAGTTCCGTGGTGCACACGGGCGTAAAGTTCTTAGGATGCGAGAACAGGACGACCCAGTCGCCGCCGGCCCACTCGTGAAAGCTGATGCGGCCTTCGGTGGACTCCTGCTCGAAATCCGGTGCGACATCGCCGATGCGGACGCTCATCACTGCTTCTCCTGACAAGGTTATGCCGGAGGCGATTAGGCCAATTCATCGAAAACACGCAAGTGCAAAGTTTGTCCTTCGAATTTTACGGGATACCCATGTTGTTATTGCGTAAACCTTAAACTTTGAATGATCCCCGCTCAGGCTCCTCCACCGCTACAGTGGAGCCCTGCTGGAACCCGATCATGCCGCAAGTCTCTGCCGCGATTACTAACGAACGTGTCGCCTGGGTCGACTATTCGAAGGGCATCTGCATCCTTCTGGTGGTCATGATGCACGCAACCTTGGGCGTCGAGGACGCGGTCGGGAAGACAGGCTTCATGCACTACATGGTGGAGTTCGCGCGTCCCTTCCGGATGCCGGATTTCTTCCTGCTCTCAGGCCTCTTTCTGGCGCGGGTGATCGACCGCGACTGGCGGCTCTATCTCGACCGCAAGGTAGTTCACTTCTTCTACTTCTACATCTTGTGGCTGCTCATACAGGGCGCATTCAAGTGGCCAGGCCTGGCCCTCAGCGAGGGGCCGGCGGCGGTGGCCGAGCAATTCCTGCTGGCACTGGTCGAGCCCTTCGGCACGCTGTGGTTCATCTACCTGTTGCCCATCTTCTTCGTCGCGGCCAAGCTCCTGAAGCCGGCGCCGCGCTGGCTGGTGCTGGTGGCGGCCGCGGCGCTCGAAATGGCCGTCATCCACACCGGATGGACGGTGATCGACGAATTCGCGGAGCGCTTCGTCTACTTCGTGATCGGCTGGACGTTCGCGCCGCACATCTTCGCCTTCGCGCGCCGCGTGGGGCGTGAACCCCTCCCTGCACTGGTCGGCCTGCCCGCCTGGGCAGCTGTGAACGCGCTCTGTGTGGCCCTTGGCATCGCGACGCTGCCGGGCATGGCGATGCTGCTGGGCCTTCTCGGTTCGGCCGCCATCGTCGCCATCGGAACGCTGCTGGCGCGTGCCCGCCTCGGCGAATTGATCCGCTTCGCGGGCGAGCATTCCATCACGATCTACCTTGCCTTCTTCCTTCCCATGGCCGTCAGCCGCCTCGTCTTGCTGAAGACGGGCATCGTCACCGATGTCGGCTGGATTTCGCTGATCGTCTGGCTCTCGGCCGCGTTGTCCCCGCTCGTGCTCTATCTCGCGATCAGAAAGACCGGCTGGGGCACGTTCCTGTTCGAACGGCCGAAGGCTTTTCGCATCGACCGGCCACGACGGAAGCTGGCCCCGGCGGAGTAGGCCAGACCGCCTGGGATGTCGGCTGCGTGGCTCTGCTTCCTCGGGAGCGAGCCGCACGTGATGCCTCATCCTGAGCCTGTCGAAGGATGCTGGGACGCGCCGCGAACGGCCAGCATCCCGGCCAGCCATCGAGAAGCCCCGCCTCCATCATCCTTCGACAGGCTCAGGATGAGGCCGTGCAGCGGTCTCGTGCAGCGCGGTCCAATGGTGACCTGCCCACAAGCAAAAAGGCGGCGGGCACAGGCCCGCCGCCTCGAAGTCCTTGAAGTCCGCCTGCCTTATTCGGCCGGCTGGATCACGCCGGTCTGCACCGTGTTGGCCTTGGCTTCGCGGATGGTGCGGGCACGCATCGGCTTCAGCACGAAGAGCGCCACGATGGCGGCCAGGGCGTTGACCGCGGCAGCGGCGTAGAACACGCCCTCCCACGAGCCCGAAGCCTCGTACATGATGCTGGCGACCGGGACTAGGAAGCTGGCGGTTCCCTTTGCGGTGTAGAGCAGGCCCGCATTGGTCGCGGCGAACTTGGAGCCGAAGGTGTCGGCGCAGGTTGCCGGGAACAGCGAGTAGATCTCACCCCATGCGAAGAACACGAGGCCCGTGAGCAGCGTGAACGCGATCGGGTCGTGGCCGAATTCCCACATCAGGACGATGCCGACGGCTTCGAGGGCGAAGCAGATGAACATCGTGTTCTCGCGGCCGATATGGTCCGACACCCAGCCGAAGAACGGGCGGGTTACGCCGTTCAGGATGCGGTCGATGGCGAGCGCGAAGGTCAGCGCGGGCAGCGTCAGGCCCATCATGGACACGGGAACGTCCGCGATCTGCCAGTCCTTGGCGATCGGGGCGATCTGCGCGGTCACGACGAGACCGCCGGCGGCGACGAGCACGAACAGGGCGTACATCACCCAGAAGACGGGGGTCTTCACCATCTCCATCGGGCCGTAGTCGCGGCGGCTCTGCATGCTGTTCGCAGCAGGCTTCGGCAGCAGGGCCGTGTTCGGCTTGGCCAGCAGGAAGCCCAGCACCAGCACGATGCCGCCCTGGATCAGGCCGAACACCATGAAGGTGTGCTCATAGCCCGAAGAGGCGATCATGTTGGCGATCGGGATGATCGTGATGGCCGAACCCGCGCCGAAGCCGGCAGCCGTGAGGCCGGCGGCGAGGCCGCGGCGATCCGGGAACCACTTCAGTGCGTTGCCGACGCAGGTGCCGTACACCGCGCCCGCGCCGATGCCGCCGAGGGCAGCGCCGAGGTAGAGCAGGAACAGCGAGTCCGCGATGGAGTTCACCATCCACGCCAGGGCGCAGAGGATGCCGCCGACGATGACGACGATCTTGGGGCCGAACTTGTCGACGAACCAGCCTTCGACCGGAACGAGCCAGGTCTCGGTCACGATGAAGATCGTGAATGCGATCTGGATGAGGGACAGGTCCCAGCCGTGCTTGGCCTGGATGGGCTTCACGAACAGGGTCCAGCCGTACTGAAGATTGGCCACCATGGCCATGCACACAATGCCGATGACCAGCTGCATCCAGCGGCCGCCCAAGGGCTGAGACGTTGTTTCAACTGAAGACATTCCCGTCTTCCTCCTAGACTTATTGTTTGTCGTTCCGCCCGAGGGCCCTTGGCAGGTCCGGGAGCGATACCGCCTCGCGGCGAGCGTCGAAGTCGCTCCTCGTGGGGCGCGGCTCAGCTATGTTCTGTAATCATCACTGGGTAAAAAGTACCGTAGACTTTGGTAGTAGATATACGGTAGCCCACAGGTTGCGGGCGAAACGCGGCGCCGACGCGGGTGATTTGAGGAAGGTGGCCGAGGACTCGGCTTCCCCGCCGCGGGCCCGCGGTCCATATTCCCGGCCATGACCGAACAGCAGCCCATCAAGCCCGGCGATCACGTCTTCCTCGTCGACGGGTCGTCCTTCGTGTTCCGCGCCTACTTCCAGTCCATAAACCAGGACGCGAAGTACAATTACCGCTCGGACGGGCTGCCCACGGGGGCGGTGCGGCTGTTCTGCACGAAGCTCTACCAGTTCGTGCGCGAGGGCGCGGTCGGCATCCGGCCCACACATCTGGCCATCGTCTTCGACAAGTCGGAGGCCACGTTCCGCAAGGACGTCTATGCCGACTACAAGGCCAACCGGAAGGAGCCGCCGCCGGACCTCGTTCCCCAGTTCCGGCTGATGCGCAAGGCGGTGAAGGCGTTCGGCCTGATCCCCGTCGAGAAGGAAGGCTTCGAGGCCGACGACCTCATCGCCACCTACGCGCAGGAGGCGGAAGCCGCCGGCGCCGACGTGCTCATCATCACCTCCGACAAGGACCTGATGCAGATCGTGACGCCGAAGATCGGCTTCTACGATTTCGAGAGCGGGGCCAAGGGCCGGCCCGGCTACCGTCCGGAGCGGCGCATCGATATCGACGGCGTCATCGACTATTTCGGCGTGACGCCGGATCTCGTCACCGACGTGCAGGCGCTGGTGGGCGACACCTCCGACAACGTGCCCGGCGTGCCCGGCATCGGCATCAAGACCGCCTCGATGCTGATCAAGGAGTACGGCTCGCTCGACAACCTGCTGGCCAGCCTCGACACCATCAAGCAGCCCAAGCGCCGCGAAAGCCTGATCCAGTATGCCGACCAGGCGCGCATGTCGAAGCGGCTCGTCACGCTGGACTGCAAGGTGGAGACCACTGTGCCGCTGCCGGACCTGCAGGTGGCCGAGCTCGACGCCCGCCGCCTGCTGGCCTTCACCAAGGCCATGGAATTCACCACCCTGACCAAGCGGGTGGCCGAGGCCACAGGCACCGACGCCAATTTCGTGGAGCCCGATCCGGAGCTGCGCGCCGGCACGGGCCGCTACGCCCAGCAGGCCTCGGAGGACAGCTCGACCGTCGAGGGCGGCGACACGGAGGACGCCCCCGTCCGCTTCGAGCGCGGCAAGGTCTCGCGCGGCACCGGCGCCAAGACCGGCGAGGCCGCCAACGGCGCGCACACCCCGCAGAGCTTGGCCGAGAAGGTCATCGCGGAATCGCGAGACACCCCCTGCGGGCGCGAGCATTACGACACCGTGCGCACGGTGGAGCGCCTCGACCAGTGGATCGCCGCCGCCCGCGAGCAGGGCCGCGTCGCCATCGACACCGAAACCACCAGCCTCGACGCCATGCAGGCCGAGATCGTGGGCATTTCGCTGGCCGTGCAGCCCGGCCTCGCCTGCTACATCCCCATCGCGCATGAGAGCGGCGACGCCGATATGTTCGGCGGCGGCCTCGCGCCCGACCAGATCCCGCTCAACACGGTTCTCGAGCGCCTGAAGCCCCTGCTGGAAAGCCCGGCGGTGCTGAAGGTCGGCCAGAACATCAAATACGACCTCTTGGTCTTCGCCCGCCACGGCATCGACCTCTCCCCCGCCGACGACACCATGCTGCTGTCCTACGCGCTCGACTCGGGGCGCGGCACGCACGGCATGGACGAGCTGGCGCAGCGCTGGCTCAGCCACACCTGCATCGCCTATCGCGACGTCACCGGCACCGGCAAGGCGCGCCTCGGCTTCGCCCGCGTGCCCATCGAGAAGGCCGCCGAATATTCCGCGGAGGATGCTGACATCACCTTGCGCCTTTGGCGCGTGCTGAAGGCCCGCCTCGCCGCCGAGGGCATGACCGGCGTCTACGAGACTTTGGAACGCCCCCTCGTCCCGGTGCTGATGCGTATGGAGCGGAACGGCATCGCCATCGACCGCCAGATGCTGAGCCGCCTGTCCGGCGAGTTCGCGCAGACCATGGGCGGGCTGGAGGCCGAGATCTTCGAGCTAGCCGGCGAGAGCTTCAATCTCGGCTCGCCCAAGCAGCTGGGCGACATCCTGTTCGGCCGCATGGGCCTGCCCGGCGCCAAGAAGACCAAGACCGGCGCCTGGGCCACCGGCGCCAATGTGCTGGAGGAGCTGGCCGAGGCCGGGCACGATTTGCCGCGCCGCATTCTCGACTGGCGCCAGCTCTCCAAGCTGAAGTCCACCTACACCGACTCGCTGCAGACCTATGTGCACCCCGAGACGAAGCGGGTGCACACCTCGTTCTCGCTGGCCTCGACCTCGACGGGGCGGCTGTCCTCGTCCGAGCCCAACATCCAGAACATCCCCATCCGCACCGAGGCCGGGCGCAAGATCCGCAAGGCCTTCGTGGCGGAGCCGGGCCGCAAGCTGATCTCGGCGGACTATTCCCAGATCGAGCTGCGCGTGCTGGCCCATATGGCCGACATTCCGCAGCTCAAGGACGCCTTCGCCAAGGGCCATGACATCCACGCCATGACGGCGTCCGAGATGTTCGGCGTGCCGATCGAAGGCATGCCGTCCGATGTGCGGCGCCGCGCCAAGGCCATCAATTTCGGCATCATCTACGGCATCTCGGCCTTCGGCCTGGCCAACCAGCTGGCCATCCCGCGCGACGAGGCCGGCGCCTACATCAAGAAGTACTTCGAGCGCTTCCCCGGTATCCGCGACTACATGGACCGCATGAAGGCCGAGGCGAAGGCCTGCGGCTTCGTGCGCACCCTGTTCGGCCGAAAGTGCCACTACCCGCTGAACGAGGCCCGCTCACCGGCCGAGCGCGGCTTCCTGGAACGCGCCGCCATCAACGCCCCCATCCAGGGCACCGCCGCCGACATCATCCGCCGCGCCATGATCCGCATGGAAGACGCGCTGAAGGCCGAGCGCCTCTCGGCCAGGATGCTGCTGCAGGTGCACGACGAACTGGTGTTCGAAGTGCCTGATGATGAGGTGGAGGCGACTTTGCCGGTAGTGCGGAGGGTTATGGAGAATGCGCCGCTGCCGGCGGTGGAGCTGGCCGTGCCGCTGCAGGTGGACGCGCGGGCTGCGGACAATTGGGATGAGGCGCATTGAGGGAGTAGAAGCATCTATTTCCGGCACGTCTTGAAAGGCAGAGCCATCAAGATAGTCTATCCAGCAATCTTCGGGGGCAAGATGGCAGATCGTTACTTCAGTTTGATGAGAGCCGGAATGGGACGCTTTCCAGCGGTGGACGCTGTTGTTCGATTAGCGACTCTGACCGAAGCTGTTCAGCACTACTACGCCAAAGGTGAAGCGATCTCCTTTGTCACCACGAGCGGAAGCGCGGAGGATCATCGTAACGCTATTATCATTGCAGATGTTGAAGATACTCCCCTTTATTTCTCGATATTGATGGTTCGTGGAGATCCAGGCAGAACGATTCCGGGATTTGTCAACCTACGGACCCGCAAGGTGACGACTATACGATCCGATGAACCTGACTCCGTGCGCGGTTCCTCTTGTCATCTAGTCATATCAAAGCAAGAAATCGCGGCAGGTAGGGAGCAAGGATCCTATCGGATGGTGATGGAGCAGGCGACGGGTATAAGCCGAATACTCGCCCGAGATTTCCTCGGATCCCTGCTCACGCGGTTTGCCGCCGACCACGGGGGTCGGTTCGTGGCTATCAAAAAAGTCAAGAAGCGTGGTGAGCAGCCGGAGGAGATCGAGTATCGACCCACAGTACGATTTCACCCACAACAGAATGCGAGCTTAAAGAGTGATCTGGAAGAAGGGAAAATCGGCGGCTTTAAGCTTGTAAGAGGAATAACTGATTTCACCGGCGAAGCGGATGAACCACGGGTACAGAAGCTGGATGTTCAATTACGCGCGCAGATCGATCCGACAAACGAATTTGGAAAGGTGCGCGCATTGGTTGAACGCATTCGATCTGCAATCGCCGACGTGGAATTCGAGGCTCTCAAGCTGGAGCTTGTTGACGACGGTGGAGCTCCTATCACCAATCCGAGGGTAATCGAATTAGTGGATATGGATGACTCTGACATGCGCTATTGCAAACGGCTGCCGATCAAGGACGCCAATTCTGCGACCGACGAAGTTTATGTAGACCTACATGAAGACATTCTGAATTCCGCAAAGACAATAATATCTGCTGACTCACACTGGAATTAGATATGTGGTGGATTACAGAACTACTGTCATCTACTAGGTTTTTGGCGATACAGGGTGATCGCGGATTTTGGCATTCCAAGAGGGTCTATGAGGTCGCGCTGCCGCTAGCGTTTGCGAGCGCAATGCTCGTTCTCTATGTCTGGAACCCTTGCTTGTTCAACGCTAAAGCACTTCAAACAGCGCCTGACAAGCTCTTCCAGTTTATGATTTTTGTGGTGCCCTTCCACTTGGCTGCTTTAGCAGCATTCTCAACATTTAACAGACCGGTCTTGGACCAACAGCTGAAGGGAACATCGGCGCAACTGCGCCACTGGAGCAATTCAGACAATGAGTATCAGTATAAACATCTTAGCTTGAGGCAGTATGTCAGCCTATTGTTCGGATATCTTTGTACAATAGGAATTTTATTCATTGTAATATACATCGTCTTTTCTGTGTTTTCTCTGGATATTGGATCAGATCTTACATCCCGCAGCGCGTCCATGTTCATGCTGATGTTTTTCATCGCGCATTATAGCTTGATGAGCATTTACGCTATAACTTTCCTCTTCGCGAAGGTGAACGAGATCTGATGGTGCTGATCAGCGAAGGCGGCAACCTCGTGTCTCAATTCGCTCACACCAGCAATGACCGATGCCTTGCGCTGTGTCATAGCTCTAGAGACTTGGTCAGCTCGGAAGCTCTCATGACACGCGTTTTGTTCTCTGCCGCGCTCCTCGCAGCGTTCGCCGCCGCCACCCACACCGCCTCCGCAGCGGACGCCCTGCTCGACCCCACGCCCATGGCGAACGCGGACACCGATCTCGTCATCATCATCGGTGCGGGCGGGCGGTTTCAGCCGGCTTATGAGGGCGCGTCGGAGACGGAGGTTTCGCCCTTCCCCATCATCGACCTGGAATATCTCCGCATCCCGGGCCTCGGCCAGTTCGGCGGGAAGAAGGGCGGCGGGTTTTCCATCGGGGCGAGCTTCGAGAGTGTCGGCGAGCGCGACAGCAGCGAATATGACGATCTGGAGGGGCTGAACGACGTCAGCGCCACCTACCAGCTGGGCGTGAAGGCCGGCTATGAATGGGACTTCGCGGAGATCTATGGCGCGGCGCGCTATGCCTTCGGCGGCGCCCATGGTGTCGTGGGCGAGATCGGCGCCAATGCCATCTTCCGCCCCTCCGCGCAGTGGGAGATCAAGGCCGGCCCGGTCGTGGCCTTTGCCAGTTCCGACTACATGGATACCTATTTCAGCGTGACGCCGGGCGAGAGCATCAACACCGGCGGCCGGCTCGGCGCCTATGAGGCCAAGGGCGGCCTCAAGTCCGCCGGCGTGGTGGCCGAGGCGCGCTATGAGTTCCGGCCCGACTGGTTCGTCAACGCCGACGCCTCCTACACCCGCCTCGTGGGCGATGCGGCGGACAGCCCCATCGTGTCCGACGCCGGCGACGAGAACCAGTTCACCTTCGGCCTCGGCCTCTCCAAGCGCTTCTCGCTCGACCTGTTCTGAGCCGCGCCGGACGCGTCAGCGCCGTGAGGTCGGGCGGCGCACCAGCTGGTCCAGCGCATCGGCGTTGAGGCGTCCCCATTCGTAGAGCCGCTCCACCGGCTCCACGAAGCGGGCGCCGAGCGCGCTCAGGCGGTATTCGACGGCCGGCGGCACCGTGCCCTGCACATGGCGGGTGATGAGCCCGCTGGCCTCCATCTCCCGCAGGGTCTGCGTCAGCATCTTCTTCGAGATGCCGGGAAGGCTGCGCTGCAGCACGCCCGTGCGCGCCGCGCCGCCATGGCGTGCGTGCAGCGTGTGCAGGATCATGCTGGTCCATTTGGTGGCGAACAGTTCCAGCACGCGCCGGGGCGCGCAGTCCTCGCGCCAGCCTTCCTCCGCGCTTCCCGCGTCCATGTGGATCCCTTTCGGTGCCTAGGTTCCTGATTGGTGCCGTCTGGCAGAGATGGGCGCCCGCGCCTAGCTCTCAAGCCTGACAACGAAACGGGAGATGGTGATGGCCGGCACGGCATTGGTGGTGGGCGCGAGCGGGATCGTCGGCAGCGCAACGGCGGCGCTTCTGGTGCGCGAGGGCTGGACGGTGCTGGGGCTGGCGCGGCGACCCGTGGCGCAGGAGGGCGTGCGGCCCGTGGTCGCCGACCTGCAGGACGCATCAGCGACGGCGGCGGCTTTGGCCGGAGAGACGCCCGACGCGGTGTTCATCACCACATGGCTGCGGCAGAATAGCGAGGCGGAGAACATCCGCGTCAACGCCGCCATGGTGCGCAACCTGCTGGACGGGCTGCGCCCGGGCGGCAGCGTCCGCCATGTCGCGCTCGTCACCGGGCTGAAGCACTATCTCGGCCCGTTCGAGGCCTATGGCAAAGGCGCGCTGCCGCAGACCCCGTTCCGCGAGGAGCAGGGCCGGCTCGACGTCGAGAACTTCTACTACGCGCAGGAGGACGAGGTGTTCGCCGCCGCCGCGCGCGACGGTTTCGGCTGGAGCGTGCATCGCCCCCACACCGTCATCGGGCAGGCCGTCGGCAACGCCATGAACATGGGCACCACCCTGGCGGCCTACGCCACATTGTGCCGCGAGACGGGGCGGCCCTTCGTGTTCCCCGGGTCCGCCGCGCAGTGGAACGGGCTGACCGACATGACCGATGCCGGCCTGCTGGCAAAGCAATTGCTGTGGGCGGCGACCACGCCCGCGGCGCGCAACGAGGCGTTCAACGTCGTCAACGGCGATGTCTTCCGCTGGAGCTGGATGTGGGGCCGCATCGCCGACTGGTTCGGCGTTGAGGCGGCGCCGTTCGACGGTACGGTGCGGCCGCTGGAACAGCAGATGGCCGGAGACGGGCCCGTATGGCGGCGCATCGCCGAGCGCGAGGGTCTGGCCGAGCCCGACCTCTCGCGCCTGGCATCGCCCTGGCACACGGATGCGGATCTCGGCCGGCCGATCGAGGTGGTCACGGACATGGGCAAGAGCCGGCGGCTGGGCTTCACCGCCTACCAGCCGACCGACGACGCCTTCTACGACCTGTTCGCCCGGCTGCGCGCCGAGCGGCTGATCCCCTGACGGCGCGGACTACACCACGCCGCCATTCGCGCGGATCACCTGCCCGTTGACCCAGCCGCCGTCCGGCCCGAGCAGGAACGACACCACGCCCGCGATGTCCTCCGGCTCTCCGAGCCGCCCCAGCGGGATCAGCCTGGTCAGGCCCGCCACCTGCTCCTCGGTCTTGCCGCCGAGGAACAGCTCCGTCGCCACCGGGCCGGGCGCGACCGTGTTGACGGTGATGCGCTTCGGCCCGAGTTCCTTGGCCATGATGTGCGTCAAGGTTTCCACCGCAGCCTTGGTGGCCGCGTAGATGCCGTAGCCCGGCAGTTTCATGCCCACCACGCTGGTGGAGAAGTTGACCACCCGCCCGCCATCGCGAATGCGGCGGCCGCCCGCGCGCATGCCGTTGAACACGCCCTTGAGGTTCGTCGCCACCATGGCGTCGAACTGCTCGTCGGTCGCCTCCGCCAGCGGGGCGAGGGTCATGATGCCGGCATTGTTGACGATGGCGTCGACGCCGCCAAAGGCCCGTTCCGTCTCGTCGAACAGCCGCGCCACGGCTTTGGCGTCGGCCACATCGGCCTGCACCGCGATGGCGCGCCCGCCGGAGGCGTTGATGCGCTCCGCCAGTTCGCGCGCCGGGGCTTCGCTGCCGGCATAGTTGATGGTTACCGCAAAGCCGTCGCGGGCCAGCCGCTCGGCGATGGCGGCACCGATGCCTCGCGAGGCGCCCGTGACGATGGCGGCCTTGTTCGCGTGTTCCATTCTGTCCTCCTCCGACCCCTGCCGTCCTGGTCATATCGGCTTCGCGAAAAAGCGCTACCAAACCCGTGGCCGGCGGCGCTTGATGCGGGGCCCTCCCGCTGCCCTTCGATGCAGCACCGGGACGCAAAGCCAGCACCGCATCGGAGGAAGTGTGACATGAGCACGATCACCACCAGGGACGGCACGGAAATCTTCTACAAGGACTGGGGTTCCAAGGACGCGCAGCCCATCGTCTTTCATCACGGCTGGCCGCTCACCGCGGACGACTGGGACGCCCAGATGATGTTCTTCCTGGGCGAGGGCTACCGCGTCATCGCGCATGACCGCCGCGGCCATGGCCGCTCCACCCAGACCGATACCGGCAACGAGATGGACACCTACGCCGCGGACGTGATCGAACTGGCCGCGGCGCTGGACCTCCGCAACGCCGTTCACATCGGCCATTCGACCGGCGGCGGCGAGGTCGCGCATTACGTGGCGCGCGCCGAAGCCGGCCGCGTCGCGAAGGCGGTGCTGATCGGCGCCGTTCCTCCGATCATGGTCAAGACCGAAGCCAATCCGGGCGGCCTGCCGCTGGAGGTGTTCGACGGCTTCCGCGCGGCTACCGCCGCCAATCGCGCGCAGTTCTTCGTCGATGTGCCGACCGGGCCGTTCTACGGCTTCAACCGTCCGGGCGCGAAGGTCAGCCAGGGGGTCATCGACAATTGGTGGCGCCAGGGCATGATGGGCGGCATCAAGGCCGAGTACGACTGCATCAAGGCCTTCTCGGAAACCGATTTCACCGAAGACCTGAAGGCCATCGACGTGCCGGTGCTGGTGATGCACGGCGACGACGACCAGATCGTGCCTTACGCCGATTCCGCGCCTCTGGCGGCTGCCCTGCTGAAGAACGGCACGCTGAAGACCTATGAAGGCCTGCCGCACGGCATGTGCACCACCCATGCCGAGATCATCAATCCCGATCTGCTGGCCTTCATCAGGGGCTGAGCCCTCTTCGCAAAAGCGCATCGCGGCCGTGGCCGCGATGCGTGGGAGATCAGGCCGCCCTGGCGGCTCCGCTGACCAGCGCCACCCAGTCTTCGAGCGCCCGGATCTTCTTGGCATGGAACGCGCGGACCTTCTCGTCGGCGAACGCTCCGTCGGCACCCACGAGATCGTCGGTGAACTGGATATAGGCCTCCGGCTGCCCGATCAGGCGCACATCGAGAACGCCGAGCAGATTGCGCAGGTTGGACTGCGCGCCGCCGGTGGCGACGCCGCTGGAGGAGGAGCCTGTGATGGCGCCCGGCTTGCCGGCCCATGAGTTCTTGCCATAGGGGCGCGAGGCCCAGTGCAGCGCGTTGAGCAGCACGGGCGTGGGCTGGCGGTTGTATTCCGGCGTCACGAACAGGAAGCCGTCGGCGGCCCGGACCTCGGCGCGCAGGCGGGCGACGCTCTCCGGCGGCGTGTCCGTGTCGAGATCCTGATTGTAGAGCGGCAGGTCGTCGATGCGCAGTTCCTCGAACGCGAAGTCCTCGCGCGCCAGAGCCGCCAGCGCGTGGCCGACCTTGCGGTTGATCGAGTCCTTGCGGTTGCTGCCGACGACGAGGCGGATGTTGAAGCGGGCCATGGTGAGGACTTCTCCGGAAAAGGCGTGTTGCCGCTCAAGTTAGCGTGCATCCCTTCCGCCGCAACTGTCCGCTGTGCATGCTTCACGATGCACCGCCGCAATGCCAGTATCGGGGAATGGCAGACCAAGTCCGCAATGTCCTGACCCGCGACACCATCGAAGGCGACTTCATTCGCCGCATGCTGCAGGAAAGCGGCCTGCCCTATCAGATCCGCACGGATGCCGAGCTCGAGGAGAGCCTGGAGAGCACGCTGCGCCAGAGGCCCGGCGGGCCGGTGATGGCTGGCGAGGATGTCTGGCTGTTCGCCTATGGCTCGCTGATCTGGAACCCGGCCTTCGAGTTCAAGGACCGTTCGACCGGCACCATCCACACCTGGCATCGGCGTTTCTGCCTGTCCACGCCCATGGGGCGCGGCTCGCCCGAGCATCCCGGACTGGTTCTGGGGCTGGACCGTGGCGGCTCGTGCCGGGGCGTGGCCTACCGCATCGCGGCCCACAAGGTGCGGCGCGAACTGCAGGTGGTGTGGCTGCGCGAGATGATCGCGGACAGCTATCTCCCGCGCTGGGTGCATGTGCGCAACGGCGCGGACAGCTTTCTCGCGGTGACCTTCACCATCAATCCCTTGTCCGACAACTATCAGCCGAAGATCACCCTGGCCGAGACAGCGGACCGCATCGCAATCGCGCGCGGCGATCTCGGCTCCAGCGCCGATTACCTGTTCCAGACCTTGGAAGGGCTGGAGACCTGCGGCATCCGTGATGTGTGGATGAGCCGGCTGGCCTGCCTCGTGCGGGAGCGGCTGGCCGCTCAGCCGTCCAGTTCGGGATAGCGGCGGAAGATGCCGTCTTCGCTGAAGGGGATGCGGCGCGGGCTCTGCAGGTAAGCGCGGATGCGCGGCAGTTCTGCCACCGCGTCGTGCAGCGCCATCACCTTCGGAGCCTTTGCCAGCGCCCGTTCCGCTGCTCTCGGGAAGGCGTAGCGCAGCCCCTCCACCAGCTGGAACAGCGAGAGATCGGCATAGGTGTTCTCGGCACCGACAAGACGGCCGGGACCTGCGGGATTGCGCGCCAGCACGGTCTCCAGCCAGCCGAGGAATTTGGGAATGCGGTTGTCGCGGAAGTCGGTTGCGCGGCGCGCCGCCTCGGGCTTCTGGTCCTCGTAATACAGCCCGTTGCCCACGGGATGATGCGTGTCGTGCGCCTCGGCCACCATGTCGGCGATGGTGAGCTGGATCTGATGGGTCCAGAGCCGTCCGCCTGCGTCTGAGGGCGCGAGGCCGAACCTGTCGCCCAGATGGAGCAGGATGTTGGCGACCTGTCCGACGACGAGGTCGCCATCCTTCAGGAAAGGCGGCGCGAACGCGGGCGTTGGTCCCTCGTGCATCGCCGAGAACATGGCCTCTACGCCATCCTCGCGCGCCACGTCGCGGTACGGCGCTCCGGCCTGCTCCAGCGCGAGCCGCACGAATTCTCCGCGCCCCTGAATGGTCGGCCAATAGTAGAGCAACAGCATCGTCGTCCTTTCCCTCATGGCGCACGGGCGAGGAATTGGCTAAGAGCCGGGCACAGCGCATTGCACCGGATCCGTCATGCCCAAGATCAAGCTAACGAATATTGTCGGCGTTCAGGTCCAGTCGAAGGACGAGACCTTCTCCATTCTCGGGCGCGACGGCGCCGGGCGCGAGGTCGTGGTGGAGCTTCCGCTGTCCGCCGCCCGCAAACTGGCCGCCGAGACCCGGCGCATCGCCATGGTGCGGCCGAAGACGCCAAACCCGGTGCCGCAGGTTCCCGGCCAGACCGGCGAGGTCGTCCCGCTCGACATCCGCACCGCTGCCGTGGGCACGCTGACGCCGCCCGCCGGTCCTGCCGTCGCCATCGTGTTCGACCAGGGCGAGGAAACGGAGCTGGCCTTCCGCCTGCCGGCCGCAGGCGCGCTGGAGCTGGGTCACCTGCTCGTCAAGGAAGGCGAGAAGCTGAAACGCTGAGCCGGCGAAACCTTCCCCTTACCTGTCGCGTTCAAGCACCTGAGACCCTAACCACCCGGCAGGTAACGACATGGCATTCTGGAGCACGTCCCGCACGTCCGATCTTCAGGCACGGATCGACGAGCTGCAGAGCAGCCTCACGGAGTTGAACCATCTGGTCGGCGAGGGCGCCGAGACGGCCGGCAAGCGTGCGGTGAAGACTGCCCATGCGGTCGAGGCGCGGGCGTCCAGCGGCGCGCATGATGTGCTCTCGGCTGTAAGCCCCCTGCTCGGCGACCTCGGGCGCCAGCTCGAAGGCATCCTCACCGCCGTTACTGCCCTGTCAGGCAGCTTTGGCGGACTGGCCCGCAAAGCCGGCAAGGAGAGCCGCGCGGCCTACAGCACCGTGGAAACGAAGGTCGAGGACAATGCCATGGTCGCCGTGCTTGCAGCCGCCGGCATCGGCTTCCTGATCGGTGCGGCGGTGGGCGGCACGGCAGCCGCACAGCGCCGGCCGCGCAACCCTTCCTGAATTCAGCACCCGGGCAGAAGGTCGGCGCTCGTCGCCGGCTATTCCAGGCAGTATACCGCCCGGCATGAGCGAGCCGGGCACCCTTATCCTGCACGACAACAGCGCCTCGGGCGGGTCGAGCCTGCTGTTTCGCTGGCCGCATCGCGTGCTCACCACCTGCAACGCCTTGGAAGCGCCGGGCCTGATCGCCGAGGCGGAGGCGGCGCTTGCACGTGGCCAGCACATTGCGGGCTTCCTGTCCTACGAACTCGGCCTGCTGTTCGAGGAGCGTCTGGCAGGGCTGCTGCCGAGCCGCTCATCGTTTCCGCTGCTGTGGCTCGGCATCTACGATGCTCCGGACGTGCTTACCCGCGCCGAGGCATGGAGCTGGATCGGCGGGAACTGCGGCCCTGAACGCCCGGTCATCGCGGACCTCGCGATCGGCGTGTCGCGAGAGGAGTACGGCACCGCCTTTCGGCAAGTGATGCGGTTCATCCACGCGGGCGACGTCTACCAGGTCAACCTGACCATGCCGGCGGGCTTCCGGCTGCAGGGCGACGCAATGGCGCTCTACCGCGACCTCTGCCTGCGGCAGGAGGTGGCTCACGGCGCCTGGCTCGACACCGGCGAGCACCGGGTGCTGTCGCTGTCGCCGGAACTGTTCGTCGCGAACACCGGCGGACGGCTGGTTACTCGCCCCATGAAGGGCACCATCGCACGCGGCCGGGACGATGAGTCGGATGCGGAGAAGGTGCAGCAGCTTCGCGCCGACGAGAAGTCCCGCGCCGAGAACCTCATGATCGTGGACCTCCTGCGCAACGATCTAGGCCGAGTGGCCAAACTCGGCAGCGTGGAGGTGGACGCCCTCTTTGCCGTAGAGACCTATGCGTCCCTCCACCAGATGACCTCGACGGTGAGTGCGCAGCTCGAATCCTCGAACGGGATCAGGGAGATCCTGGCAGCGCTGTTCCCGTGCGGCTCCGTCACCGGGGCGCCGAAGATCCGCGCGATGCAGATCATCCACGATGTCGAGGCGGGGCCGCGCGGTCTCTACACCGGCAGCATCGGGCACATCGCGCCGGGCGGCGATTTTCGCTTCAACGTGGCGATCCGCACCGCTGTCATTGATGTGGATGGCAATGGCCGCATTGGCGTGGGCGGCGGTGTGGTGGCGGATTCCGAGGAGCAGGCGGAATATGAGGAAGCGCTGCTGAAGCTGCGCTTCCTGCAGGGCGTGCACGAGCCGTTCGGACTGATCGAGACCTTCGCCTATGACGGCACGTCGCTGGTCCTCGAGGAGCGGCATCTGTCCCGGATGTGCGCTTCGGCAGCGGACCTCGGCCTGCCCTGCGACCGGCAGGGTGCAGAGGCGGCGTTGTTCGGCGCCCTCGCGGGCCGCAGCGAACCGGCCCGCGTGCGCCTGTTGCTCCGAGAGGATGGCGGGTTCGATGTGGCCGTCACCGATCTCAAGCCCATGACCGAGCTCAGCTTCACCATTGCGCCGCTGCCGGTGCACAGCGCCGATCCCCTGCTCCGGCACAAGACCACGCGTCGCGCCGTCTATGACGTGCCGCGCGCCGACGCCGCTCGCCGGCTGGGGGTGGATGAGGTGGTCTTCCTCAACGAGCGGGGGGAACTGACCGAAGGCAGCTTCACCAATCTGTTTGTGCAGAAAGACGGACGGCTGCTGACGCCGCCTGTCAGTTCCGGCCTCCTGCCCGGCACCCTGCGGGCCGAGTTGCTGGACACCGGGAGGGCCCATGAAGCCGTGCTGAACCTCGCCGCCCTTGAAGACGCCGACGCGGTGTTCTTCGGCAATTCCGTGCGCGGCCTGCTCCCCGCGCGCTGGGTGCGTATGGCCTAGTCGATTTCATTCAACGGTGGGTAAGCAGCAGGCTTAGCACCACGTCGGAGCGTATGGGTTCCGGCCTTCGCCGGAACGCCCGGATCAGCTCCGAAGCCCAAGCATGTGAACTGCGTCCCGGCGAAGGCCGGGCCCCACACCCTGTGACCGACCGGCTCCTGGCTCATTGCCTGCCGCTCTCCTCTAGCGCAGCTCAGCAGACAGCGCTCCGGACACTATCGCGGCGGCAGCAGCGCCCGCGCTGGCTTCTCCACCGGAGCCGGCGTCTTCGGCTCGTAGCGGCAGATGTCGCTGATCAGGCAGCGCCAGCATTCCGGCGTGCGGGCCTTGCACACATAGCGCCCGTGCAGGATCAGCCAGTGATGGGCGTGCAGCAGCGCCCATTTCGGCACCCGCTTCTCCAGCGCCAGTTCCACTTTCAGCACGTCCGCCCCGGGCGCAAGTCCGGTGCGGTTGCCGACGCGGAACAGATGGGTGTCCACCGCGATGGTCGGTTGGCCGAAGAAGATGTTCAGCACCACGTTCGCCGTCTTGCGGCCCACGCCGGGCAGCGCCTCCAGCGCCTCGCGGGTGGCCGGCACCTCGCCGTCATGGTTCGCGATCAGCTGCTCGGACAGCGCCACCACGTTCTTCGCCTTGGTGTTGAACAGGCCGATGGTGCGGATGTAGCGGGAGACGCCCTCCACACCGAGCGCCGCCATCTTCTCGGGGGTATCGGCGATGGCGAACAGCGCACGCGTCGCCTTGTTGACGCCGGCATCGGTCGCCTGCGCCGAGAGCACGACCGCCACCAGCAGGGTGAAGGCGTTGACGTATTCCAGCTCTCCCTTCGGCTCGGGATTGGCGGACTGGAAGCGGCGGAACACCTCTTCGATCTCGGCGCGGGTCAGCGTGCGGCTTCGCCGTTTCGGCGCTGGCGGCGGTGGGCTGGAGATAGCAGGCGGCTGGCGCGACGTCATCTCCGCGCTAATATGATGGCTGTGCGCCACCGGCAAGGATTGGCCCGATGACCTACACCCCGGAGGATGTGGAGCTCTACCGCACGGTGCTGCGTCCGCATCGCTCGCTCGGCCCCACGGGCTTTCGCGTGCTGATGATCGCGGTGGGCGCCGCCTCGGCCGTGGCCAGCATTCCCTTCTTCATCGTGGGAGCCTGGCCGGTCGTCGGCTTCTTCGGCCTCGACGTGCTGCTGCTCTATCTCGCTTTCCGCTGGAGCTACCGCACGGCGCGCGCCCGCGAGGAACTGGCGCTGACCCATTTCGAACTCAGCGTGCGCAAGGTCTCGCACTGGGGCGAGCACGCGGAATGGCGCTTCAACCCCTCATGGGTGCGCCTGCACCGCGAGGTGGATGAGGATTACGGGCTTCAGCGTGTGGCTATCGTGGAACGGCAGACGCATCTGAACATCGGCGGCTTCCTTGCGCCGGAGGACCGGGCCGCGTTCGCACGCGATTTCGGCGCCGCTCTCAGCGAAGCCAAGCGCGGGCCCCGCTACACCTGAAGGCGCTTAGAAGCGGCGGCGCACCCTGTTGTAGAAATAGGCCACAGCCGCAGCCGCAAGTGCTGCCAGCAGGGCGAAAAACAGGATGATCACGCCGACCGCGCCGAGCACGGACTGGAACGTGTCCCAGAAGCCGATCTGGCCCACCATGATGGCCAGGATGATGATGATCAGGATCGGCATAAGTGGGTCCCCGTCGGAAGCGCGTCCCAGCTTCAGGCCCGTCGCGCCAGGCGTCAATGGATGGGGATGACCTCACCCTGCACCAAGGCTGCGTGGCGCCGTACATCGGGCGGATTGTCACTTGTACAGGCACGCCGCGTTAACCTGGTTCCGCCCGACAACCTTAAACTTAAGTAGAAGCTGGAACGATTCGGATGAACCTCCGTTGGATTACACAGGACGGGGTCGTTGTTAATGAGGCTCAACGGCTCCGAGACCGGCGGAGAACAACATGTTTAACAACGGATCCCGTAAGATGATGTACGCGGCCAGCGCGGTCGCGATTGTATTGGCGATGAGCACCACGGCGGATGCATTGAGCCTTGGACTTGGCGGCGGAAGCCGCGGCGGTTCAAGCACCGGATCCGGCGCCAGCAGCGGCGGCAGCACGGGCGGAAGTTCGGCCGGCTCGACCAGCCGCGGCGGCGTGGGTGTTGGTGTCGGGCGCACCGGCAGCGGTGGTCTGGGTGTCGGCGTCAGCGTCGGCGGCGCGCGCGGCGCGAATGTCGGGGCCAGCATCGGCGGCAGCAGTGCAGCTTCGGTCGGCGTTGGCATCGGCGGTAGCACGAGCGTCGGCGCAACCGTCGGAAGCCGAACTTCGGCAGCCTCTGTCGGTGCCAATATCGGCAGCGCGGCGAAGGCCGGCGCCACCGTCGGTTCCGGAGAGGAGGCCGCAGACGTAGATGTGCGGCTGCTGGACGAACAGGAGGAAGGCATCCGGGCCCGCGCCCGTGTCGGCTCCCGCGAACGGCCGGCTGATGTCCGTGCCCGTATCGGTAGCCGCGAGCGGCAGGCCCTTCGCGCCCGCGCCACGGTCGGAGGCGATGACAGCGTGGCCGACGTGAATGTCGGCGCTCTCAACGATGCCGCGAAGGCGCGCGTCCGGGTCGGAGCACGTGATCGCGCTCCCGTGGATGCCAATGCCACCATCGGTCGCCGCGAAGCCAGCGCGCTCCGTGCCAAGGCCACCGTGGGCGGAGAGGACAGCGTTGCCAATGTTGGCGTCGGCGCGCTGAACAACGCTGCGCGTGCCAACGCCACGATCGGCGGGACGCAGCAAGCCGTGAAGGTCAACGCCAAGCTGCCCGGCGCCATCAAGGCTAGGGTCACCGTCGGTGGAGACAGCGTGGCCGATGTCCGTGTCGGCGCGCTCGACACTGTGCGGGCTCGCGCCACCATCGGCGGCGGCAGCGTGGCCGATGTCGGCATCGGTATCGGCGGCGGCGGCAATGGCGGCGGCACTGGCGGAAATCCGGGGAACGGCGGAAATCCCGGCAATGGCGGGAACCCCGGCGGCGGAAACGGCGGCAACAATGGCGGCCAGTCGGCCTCCAACGGAGATGGCGGGCCGGACGGCTGCGATCGCACCATTGCCCGCAGCGGCCGCTGCTACTGAGCCAAACTCCGATGCAAGAATGAGGCGCGGCTCCGGCCGCGCCTTTTGCATTCCGCGGGCCCGCCCTGCGGCACAGTCATTGCTTTTTCTCACGCTGTGCCTATGGTGCGCGCCAAATCGTAAACAGCGCTGCCCCATGCAGCCCCGCACCGGCGGGCGATTGCCGCCGCTTGAGACCCGACCACATGAAACTGCGCAATATCGCGATCATCGCACACGTCGACCATGGCAAGACCACGCTTGTCGACGAGTTGCTGAAGCAGTCGGGCTCCTATCGCGAGAACCAGCGTGTCGCCGAACGCGTGATGGATTCCAACGAGCTCGAGAAGGAGCGCGGCATCACCATCCTGGCCAAGGCGACCTCGATCGTCTGGAAGGACACGCGCATCAACATCGTGGACACGCCGGGCCATGCCGATTTCGGCGGCGAGGTCGAGCGCATCCTGAACATGGTGGACAGCGCCATCGTGCTGGTCGACGCCGCCGAAGGCCCGATGCCACAGACCAAGTTCGTGGTCGGCAAGGCGCTGAAGGTCGGCCTGCGTCCTATCGTCGTCATCAACAAGGTGGACCGCTCCGATGCGCGCCCGGCCGAGGTGGTGAACGAGGTGTTCGACCTGTTCGCGATGCTCGATGCCACCGACGAGCAGCTCGACTTCCACATCCTCTACGGCTCCGGCCGTTCCGGCTGGATGGCCGAGGCGCCTGAAGGTCCGCAGGACCAGGGCATGGCCCCGCTGCTCGACCTGGTGCTGAAGCATGTGCCCGAGCCGAAGATCCACGAGGACAACCAGTTCCGCATGATCGGCACGCTGCTCGAGGCCAATCCCTTCCTCGGCCGCATGATCACTGGCCGCATCACCTCGGGCTCCATCAAGCCCAACCAGAGCGTCAAGGTTCTGGCGCAGGACGGCTCGGTAGTCGAGCAAGGTCGCATCTCCAAGATTCTCGCCTTCCGCGGCATTGAGCGCACGCCGATCGAGGAAGGTGTCGCCGGCGACATCATCGCCATCGCCGGCCTGCAGAAGGGCACCGTTGCCGACACCTTCTGCGACCTTTCGGTCACCGAGCCGATGGTCGCGCAGCCGATCGACCCGCCCACCGTCACCATGTCCTTCATCGTCAACGACAGCCCGCTGGCCGGCACCGAGGGCGACAAGGTCACGAGCCGCGTCATTCGCGACCGCCTGTTGAAGGAGGCCGAGGGCAATGTGGCGCTGAAGATCGAGGAAGCCGCCGACAAGGACTCGTTCTTCGTGTCCGGCCGTGGCGAGCTCCAGCTCTCCGTGCTGATCGAGACCATGCGCCGCGAGGGCTTCGAGCTCTCGATCTCGCGTCCCCGCGTCGTCCTGCAGAAGAGCGAAAGCGGCGAGACGCTGGAGCCGGTCGAGGAAGTGGTCATCGACGTCGACGAGGAGCATTCCGGCGTCGTCGTGCAGAAGATGTCCGAGCGCCGTGGCGAAATGCTGGAGATGCGCCCGTCCGGCGGCAATCGCCAGCGCCTCGTGTTCCGCGCCCCCACGCGCGGCCTGATCGGCTACCAGGCGGATCTCATGACCGATACGCGCGGCACGGCCATCATGAACCGGCTGTTCCACGCCTATGAGCCCTACAAGGGCGACATCGCCGGCCGCCGCAACGGCGTGCTGATCGCCAACGGGCCCGGCGAGGCCGTGGCCTATGCGCTGTGGAACCTCGAGGATCGCGGCCCGATGATGATCGAGCCCGGCTGGAAGGTCTATCAGGGCATGATCGTGGGCGAGCACACCCGCGAGAACGACCTTGAGGTGAACGTGCTCAAGGGCAAGCAGCTCACCAACATCCGCACCACCTCGAAGGACGAAGCCGTGCGCCTGACGCCTCCGATCCGGATGACGCTGGAGCGTGCGCTGACCTACATCCAGGACGACGAGCGCGTCGAAGTCACGCCCAAGTCGATCCGCCTGCGCAAGGTCTACCTCGACCCCACCGAGCGCAAGCGCAAGGAAAAGAGCTCCGAGTTCGCCTGATCCCATCACGGGCGCCCTCATCGGGCGCCCGTTTTGCTTTAGGGGAAAGCCTCTCTTCGGAGGCTTCTTCCCAAGGCCTCATCCTGAGCTTGTCGAAGGATGCCATTCCCCGACCCTGCCGCGAAGAGCTGCGTTGTCCGGTGCATGAGCGGATGGCCAGCAGGTATGGGTCCCGGCCTGCGCCGCGACGCCCGCCTTCTGTCTCGAACTAGAACTCTGGCCCCCCGGCGTTCCGGCGAAGGCCGGAACCCACACCCGCCGACTCGCGACTCAGGCCGTACGGGGCATTCTTCGGAACACGAGGGTGAAGGCCGGATCTGGAAGCCAAGCTTCGCGCCTTGCGCCAGCAATTTCCTCCCATACCTCCAGCCAATTAAGGCTCGCCCCAATAGGCAAACCGGCTTACGAAGTCCGAGACTTTCCCGTGTGATCACCGCCCGGTTCCGTTGTCCCAGACCCAAGCCAGCACAGACATCATCCTCGCCTACCGCAGCACCGTGCGACGCCGCGCGTTCATCGTGGCGGCTCTTGGGATGGCGACCCTTCTGGCCTTCCTGCTGGACGTGGTGACCGGCCCCTCCTCGCTTTCCGTGATGGATGTGCTGCGGGGGCTGGTCGATCCGGCAAGCCTCAGCAAGCCGCAAGCTGCCATCATCTGGCAGGTGCGTCTTCCCGCCGCCGTGCTGGCGCTTCTCGTAGGCGCGTCGCTGTCGCTCGCCGGCGCGGAAATGCAGACGATCCTGAACAACTCGCTGGCCAGCCCCTTCACGCTCGGCGTGTCCTCCGCCGCCTCCTTCGGTGCCTCGCTCGCCATCGTGCTCGGCATCTCGCTGCCCTTCGTGCCGAAGGACTGGATCGTCTCCCTCAACGCCTTCATCTGCGCCTTCGGCTCGGTGCTGCTGCTGCAGGCGCTGGCCCGCACGCGGGGTGCCGGCGTGGAAACGGTGGTGCTGTTCGGCATCGCGCTTGTCTTCGCGTTCAACGCGCTCGTTGCCTTCGTGCAGTTCGTCTCCTCGCAGGAGGCGCTTCAGCAATTGGTGTTCTGGACCATGGGATCGCTCGGTCGGGCCAACTGGCCCAATGTGGCGGTGCTGGCGGTGCTGCTCGCCATCTGCCTGCCCTTCGCCATCCGCGCCTCATGGAGCCTCACAGCGCTGCGGCTGGGCGAAGACCGCGCCCGCAGCTTTGGCGTCAACGTCCCCCGACTGCGCTTCACGGCACTGCTGCGCGTCAGCGTGCTGGCCGCCACCTCGGTGGCTTTCGTCGGCACCATCGGCTTCATTGGCCTTGTCGGCCCGCACATCGCCCGCCTGATGCTGGGCGAGGACCACCGCTTCCTGCTGCCGGCCAGCGCCCTGACGGGGGCGCTCATCATGTCGCTGGCCTCGGTGGCCAGCAAGGCGCTGGTGCCGGGCGTCGTCATGCCGGTCGGCATCGTCACCTCCATGATCGGCGTGCCGGTGTTCCTGCTGCTGATCTTCAGCCGCCGCGAGCGCGTCTGATGGAGGCGGGCGTGCTGCGGGTGCGCGATCTCTCGACCGGCTATCGCAACCGCGACGTCGTGCGCGGCCTCAGCCTGCCCGATTTGGCAGCGGGCCAGACCCTCTCTTTGCTCGGCCCCAACGCCGCCGGCAAGAGCACGCTGCTGCGAGCTCTCGCGGGCCTTCAGCCGGCACGCGGCTCCATCGAGCTTGGCGGCACGGAACTGATCGGCCTCCCGCTGGCCGAACACGCACGGCGCGTCACCTACATGCCGCAGACGCTTCCACAGCGCGTGGCCCTGACGGTGCTGGAGGCCGTCATCGGCGCGCTGAGGGCCACGCCTCCGGAGGGCATCGAGCACGGCACCGACGCCATAACCCGCCGCGCGGTGGAGGTGCTGGAGCGCATCGGCATCGCCCATCTCGCCATGGAAGGGCTTGACCATCTTTCAGGAGGCCAGCGCCAACTTGCCTCGCTGGCCCAGGCCCTCGTGCGCCGCCCGCGGGTGCTGCTGCTGGACGAGCCCACCAGCGCGCTTGACCTGAACTACCAGCTGCGCGTGATGCAGCTGGTCCGGGAGGCAGCGCGCGAATGGGGGATGACGGTCATCATGGTGCTGCACGATCTGGCGCTCGCCGCCCGTTGGTCCGACCGGATCGTACTGCTGTCGCACGGCACTGTCGCCGCCGCCGGCAACCCCGTCGAGGCGCTGACGCCGGATGTGCTGGCGCGGGTGTACAATGTGCGCGCCCGCGTCGAGACCTGCTCGCGCGGCACGCTGCAGATCCTGGTGGACGACGTGTTCACCGCTCCTGACAAGGAGGACACATGATGAGCCTTACCTCTCATGCCGAAGTGCCGACCGAGAAGCCGCACGACTACATCATCCGCCTGTGCAAGCATTTCGCCCACAAGATCCCCGCCACCTATGACGACACGAGCGGCGTGATCGAGTTCGATATGGGCGTGTGCCGGCTGAAGGCGCGCGACGACACCCTGTTCCTCGAAGTCGAGGGCGCGGACGCCGAAGCCATCGAGCGGCTGGAAGGCGTGGTGACCCGCCATCTCGCACGCTTCGCGTGGAAGGAAGAGCCGGTCATAGATTGGGTGCGCCAGGGCTGACCCAGCATCCACTCGGCCTCATCCTGAGCTTGTCGACGGATGGTTGGTCACAGTGCATAAGCATCCTTCGACAGGCTCAGGATGAGGTCCGTTCCCTATCGGTCCCGCTTCACCAGAGCCGTAGCCAACACCGGCGCAATGAGCGCCGTTGCCTCCGGGCCGACAAGATGCGGGTGCAGGGCCGGCACGTCGTGCACATCGAGCGCAGCCACATAGGGCGCCCATTGTTCGGGATGCAGGTCCTCGCCGGCATGGTCGAGCGCCGCCCTGAAATACAGAACCCGCGACGCGATCTTTCCATGATGGTGGCCACGCACAAGCCGGTTGTTGCTGTCCACCACTCGAACCACACCCTCCAGCGCGCGCTCGCCAAGCAGCGCCAGCGGATGCCCGCTCTTCGCGAGGAAGCCGAGCACGGCCTCGCGCGTCAGCGGTCCATCGAGTTCGGACGGATCGTGCCCGGCAATGTGCAGCAACGCCTTCAGAGCCGAGTTCGCCTCCGGCGCCGGGCGCAGCCGCCAGCGGTCGGCCGGATAGGCGTCCAGCATGGCCACCACGCCGACCTGCTCACCGTCAGCCTCAAGCTGTTGCGCGATGGCGTGCGCGATGATGCCGCCGATGGACCAACCGACGAGGTGGTATGGCCCGATGGGCTGCACCGCGCGCATCTCGGCGACATAGGAAGCGGCCATGGCATCGAGCGTGTCCGGCGTTGCCGCATCAGGATCGATGCCGACGGACTGCAGGCCCCACACCGCACGCCCCGGGGGCAGTGCGCGCGCAAGGCGGCTGTAGCACCACGACAGACCGCCTGCGGGGTGCACGGCGAACAGCGCCGGGACATTGGCATCACCACGGCGCAGCGGAATCGGACTGCCAAGCCCCTGCCCGGCTTCCGGATCCTCACCGGCGAGAGTGTCGAGGAAAGCCGCGAGCCGCGCCACGGTGGAATGCTCGAACAGTGCGCCGAGGCCGATGCGTTGATGCCAGTCCGCGCGCAGCCGCAGCATCAGTTCGGCCGCCAGCAGCGAGTGGCCGCCGAGGTCGAAGAAGTCGTCGTCCGCGCCGACAGTGCCATCCAGCCCGATCACCTCGGCGAAGAGCGCGGCCACCGCCTGCTCGGTCGGGCTCTCAGCCGCGCGGCCTGCAGCGGTGGTCACCTCGGGCGCCGGCAGCGCGCGGCGGTCCAGCTTGCCGTTGGCCGTGACCGGCAGCTCGTCCAGTCCGATGAAGGCGGTCGGCATCATGTAGTCCGGCAGGCGGGCCGCAGCCGCCTTGCGCAAGGCGTCGCCCGCCGCATCTCGGGGCACCACATAGGCCACGATGCGCTGGTCCCCCGGCCGGTCCTCGCGCGCGATCACCGCCACCTGCCCGACGCCCGGTGCGCCAGCCAGCACGGCCTCGATCTCGCCGAGCTCAATGCGCAGGCCGCGGATCTTGATCTGGTGGTCGGAGCGACCGAGGAAGACCAGCGCCCCGTCATCGCGCCAGTGGGCGAGGTCTCCGGTCTTGTACATGCGTCCGCCCGGCCGGTAGGGGTCGGGCAGGAAACGCTCGGCGGTCAGGTCCGGCCGTCCCAGATAGCCGCGCGCGAGCTGCCGACCTGCGATGTAGAGATCGCCCGCGACGCCCGCCGGCACGGGGCGCAGCGACCCGTCCAGCACATACATAGCGGTGTTCCAGACAGGATAGCCGATCGGCACCGGCACGGAGCGGTCGTCACGCGTGGCCGGCCAATGGGTCACGTCCACCGCCGCTTCGGTCGGGCCGTAGAGATTGTGCAGTTCGGCGTCGATCAGCGCGTGGAAGCGGTCGCGCGTGGCGGCCGGCAGTTCCTCGCCCGAGCAGAAGACGAGCCGGAGCGGGATGCCGGCCGCCGCCGGTTCCGCAAGAAAGGCCTGGAGCATGGACGGCACGAAGTGCAGCACGTTCACGCCATGCGCCCGGATGACCTCCGCGAGCCATTCCGGGTCCTTATGCGCACCGTGCGGGGCCACGACCAGCGTGGCGCCCGACAGGAACGGCAGAAAGAACTCCCACACCGAGACGTCGAACGTCGCGGGCGTCTTCTGCAGCACGCGGTCGGCCGGTCCAATGCCGTAGACCGTCCGCATCCATTCCAGCCGGTTCACGATGGCGTCGTGCTCCACCACCACGCCCTTGGGCGTCCCGGTGGAGCCGGAGGTGTAGATTACATAGGCCGCGTCGTCCGGGCCGGGCGGGTCGAGAGCGATGCGGTCATGAACGTCGGCGAAGTCCGGAGTGACGACCAGTGTGCCCTCCGGAACCAGCAGCCCTGACCCCGCATCGGTCACCAGCAGGCGCGGCGCGGCGGACGTGACGATGGTGGCGATGCGCTCCGGAGGATGCTCGATGTCGAGCGGCAGATACGCCGCGCCCGCGCGCAGGATCGCCAGCAGCGTCAGCACAAAATCCGCGGAGCGGCGCAGGCCCACGGCCACCACGTTGCCGCGCCGCACGCCCATGAGTGCGAGACGTCGTGCCATTGCCATGCTGCGGCGGTCCAGATCGCCATAGCTCAGCACCTCCTCGGCGGTCTCCAGCGCCCCGGCCTCGGGATGGGCCGCCATGACCTTCTCGATCAGCGCGACGAGGGTGGTGCGCGGCACCTCATGCTCGGTGGCGTTGACGGCGTGGATCAGATGCCGGGCTTCGTCCGGCGTGGCGATCGGCACCTCGGCCAGCGTTCGGGCTTCGAGCCCAGCGGCGACAAAAGCCGCGAGGCGTCGAGCGTGCGCCGCCACGCCTTCCGCCGTGTAGAGCCCCGGATTGGCGTCCACCTCAAGGGTAAGCGCCCGCCCGCCGGCGCCTGCGCGGAAGGTGAAGGTTATGTCGTCCACCGGGCCAGTGCCGAGCGCCGTCACCCGGGCGCTTACGCCGGGCAGGTCGAGCCTTTGCTCGAACGGCAGCACATTGATGAGCGGCCCGAACAGCCGCCGCCCGCCTCCGACGAGGCCAAGGTCCCGGCGCAGCTGCTCGCTACGGTAGCGGCCATGACGCCGCGCCTTGAGCAGCGCCTTCGCCGCAAGCGCCGCGAACTCGCGCACCGGCAGGCTCTCGTCACCGCCGATGCGCAGGGGCAGCACATTCATCGCCATGCAGGGCACGCGGGCGGCCGCGCTGCCCATCCGGTTCATGCTCGGCACGCCGATGATCGCTTCCTCCGCACCGGTATGCCGCCGCACATAGGCGCCGGTCAGTGCCACCAGCACATCCGGCCAGGGAAGCCGCGCCTCACGTGACAGCGCGTGCAGCGCCTCCTCCGCTTCGGCCGGCAAAGTGGCGGCGGCGCGGTGGAAGGTGGGGCCGGTCAGTGCCGTGCCTGAGGCCATGCCGATCACATCCGGTGCGGCGGCTAAGGTTTCCAGCCAGAAGGCGCGGTCCATGGCGCGCTTCTCCGAACGAGCATAGACCTCAGCGTCAGCCACCACGGGTCCATAGGGGGGCAGCGCCGCGCCCGGCTCGCGGTTCTCGACCAAGGCGGCGTAAAGCTCGGCGATGCGCGCGGTCAGAAGAGCAGTGCCGAAGCCGTCGATCACCGCGTGGTGGATCTGCTGGTGCCAGAGGTGCCGGTCCGGGCTGACGACATAGAGTGTCTCGGCTGCCAGCCGGTCACGTGCAGGATCGAGCGACCTCGCCATATCTGCCGAGATGCGGGCGCGGGCGATGGCCTCCGCATCTTTCTCGCCGGAGAGATCGACCAGACACAGCTCGAAGCCGCCGCTTTGCACTTGCTGCAGCACGCCGCCCGATGCCTCGACCATACGCACGCGCAAGGCCTCAGCCTCGACCAGCGCTGTCTCGACGGCACGCGCAAAGGCGGCACGGTCCAGCGGGCCGTCCAGTTCCACCATCTGCCCGGTGTTGTAGATCGGGTTGTCCGGCTCAAGCCGCTGGGCGGTCCACAGGCCTTCCTGAGCGTCGGTCAGCGGCCAGGTTGCACCCACACTTGTTTCAGCCACCGGTCTGCACGCGTTCCGCCACCCGCCACCAGTGGGCAAGGGTCGGCACCTCGGCCAGTTCCGCGAACTGCAGCGGCACGCCCGCCGCCTTCCATTGCTCCACGAGCATCATGGCGCGGATGGAATCGAGACCAAGGTCAACGAGGCTATCTTCCATGTCGATCTCGCCCGGATCTTCGCCGATCATCTCCGCTATGTCGGCGCGCATGCTCTCAAGCGTCAGGCGCGTCATGCTGTTTCCTTCGCCGCCAGATGCCGCGCGCGCAAGGCGGCGCGCAATTCCTTGCGGCTGATCTTGCCGACGGCGGTTTCCATGAAGCCGTCCACGAAGACCACCTGGTCCGGCACCTTGAACTCGGCCAGCCCGCGCTCACGTATCCAGGCCTTCAGGACGGCTCCCTTCGGCTTTTCCCCTTGCGGGATGATGAAGGCGCAGCTGCGCTCGCCCATCACCGCATCCGGAATGGACACCACCGCCGCGTCGAACACCGCCGGATGCGCCAGCAGGTGGTCCTCAATCTCCTCGGCCGAGATCTTCTCGCCGGCGCGGTTGATGTGGTCCGTCGCACGGCCTTGCACCACCAGATTGCCCTCCGGCGTGCGCTTCACCACGTCGCCCGTGCGGTAGAAGCCGTCCTCGGTAAAGGCGCGCGCATTCGCGGCGGGGTCGTTGTGGTAGGCGCGGATCGTGTAGGGCCCGCGCGTCAGCAGGTAGCCGGCCTCGCCCTCCGGCACCGGCTGGCCGGCATCGTCCACGATGATGACTTCGTCATCCACGCTGATCGGCCGTCCCTGCGTGTTGACGATCACGTCCTCCGGATCGTCGAGCCGGGTGTAGTTCACCAGCCCCTCGGCCATGCCGAAGACCTGCTGCAGCGTGCAGCCGAGCGCGGGGCCGACCCGCTTTGCAACTTCAGGCGTCAGCTTCGCGCCGCCGACCTGCAGCACCTGCAGGCTGGAAAGGTCATGCGTGTTGGCGGCGGAGGCCTGCAGCCACAGCAGCGCCAGCGGCGGCACGAGGCCCGTGATCGTCACCCGTTCGCGCGCAATCAGCGGAAACGCCACATCCGGCGCGGGAGACGGGCTCAGCACCACGCATCCGCCGGTATAGAGGGTGCCGAAAACACCGGGAGAGCTCATGGGAAAATTGTGCGCGACGGGCAACGCCGTCAGGTAGACGCTCGACGCATCCTGCCCACAGATCTCGGCGCTGGCCCGGAAGGAGAAGATGTAATCGTCGTGCGTGCGGGGGATCAGCTTGGACAAACCGGTCGACCCGCCGGAAATCTGCAGGAACGCGACCTCGGACGGGCTCGGCTCCGGCAGCAAGGACCCTGATGCACCCTCAAGCTGCGCGAAGGGCGTGAACTCGCCGGCATCGCCCACCACCACCACCTCGCGGACCGCCGGCACATCGGTCTGCAGCTGGCGGGCCAGCGCGCGGTAATCGAAGCCGTCGTGCCGGTCCGCGATCACATAGGCCGACGCCTCGGCTCCGCGTGCGAAATGCGCGATCTCGGTGATGCGGTGCGCCGGCAGCGCATAGACCGGGACGAGCCCCGCGCGGAACAGGCCGAACACGGTGCTGAAGAACTCCGCGATATTCGAGAGGTGGACCACCACCCGTTCGCCGGGCACGAGCCCCAGTTCCAGGAAACCCGCCGCCACCGCGTCGGCGCGCCGGTCGAGTTCGGCATAGGTCCAGCGATGTTCGCCGCCCACCACCGCCAGCCGGTCGGGAGCCTCGGCGGCGCGCTGCCGGAGGAAACCGCCGAAGGTCTCGCCTCGCCAGTAGCCCGCCGCGCGGTAACGCGCAGCAAACTCCGGGGGCCAGGTCTGCTGAAGGGGTATCATGGCGAGCCGGTGCTTCGAACTGGACCGGACACGCCGGTGTCCGGTCCATGGGGTCGGTCGATCAGGGACGGATGAGGGACACCGTGTCGCCGTTGGGGTCTTCCACCGGCGGGGTGTCCTTCGGCGCATCACGCGGCGTGCCGCGCGCCTTGTTGGAGACGTAGACGAGCCCGGTCTCGCGATCGACGGAAACCGTCTGTGGCAGCGTGCCGGTCGGCAGCTGTGCCACCACCTCGTAGGTCTTGGTGTCGATGACGGAGAGCGTGCCTTCCTGCCTGTTCGAGACGAAGACCTGTTTGGTCTTGGGATCGTAGACGACGCTCAGAGCGCCCGCGCCGGTCTTCACCGTCTTGAGGAGCGAGCCGTCCTTGACGTCCAGCACGGTGACATCTCCGGACTTCTGGTTGGCGACGAAGAGGTGGCCGGCTTCCGGGTCCATCGCAAGGTTGATGGGGCTGTCTCCGCCTGTCGGCCAGTTTGCCACGACCTTCTTGGTCGCGAGGTCGATGGCAAGCACCTCGTGCGTGGTCATGTCGGTGGCGTAGAGCCGGTTCGCCGCAGCATCGTGCACGATGCCGCTGATGCCCTTGCCGGGCTTCTCGATGACCTCGGCGATCTGCCCCGTCGCGCCATCAAGGATCCAGATCTCGCCATGCTCATCCACCGGCTCCGCCGGAGCGGCGGGCGCCGGGGCAGCGGCTCCTGCCGGGGCCTCCGTCGGGCGGGGCGGCCGGGGGCGCATGCCGAACACAGAGACGAAGACCCTGTTGCCTTCTTGGTCCACCACGGCTTCGCGGACATGGGCTTTCTCGCCGCGCTTGGCGGTGTGCGAGACCTTGCCGGACTTCAGGTCGATCACGACCACGGAACCGTCACGGGTCGCGGTGCCGTAGAGCGTCTGCGTCTTGTCGTTGATGCCGAGCCCGAACACCGGCGACGCGGACACATCGATCTCGCCCTTCACCTCGAGGGTGGCGGCGTCCATGGCCACGATCTTCGCATTGTTTTCACCGCGCTTGCCGGTGCTGGCGACATAGACCGTCTTGGTGGACGGGCTGACCGCCAGTTCATAAAGGCCGGGAGCCACCTTCACCGACTTTTCGATGACGGGCTCCGCCAGGGCGACCCCGGCGGAAAGACCGAGCGCGAGCGCGCCGAGGGCGATCCGCCCCATGAACATATGCTGCATAACGTCCCTCATCCCCTAGTTCAGGCCGAGCCAGTACTCGCCGGGCAGGGGCACGGCGAGGAAGCGTGTGTTGATCTCATCGAGCGTCTTCGCGGGATCGAGGCCGCCGAACAGGTCCGGGTGGATCCAGCGGGCGAACACCTCGACCGCGATGATGTCGAGCGGCGAATTGATGAGCTGGTGGGCGAAGCCGAACATGCGCCCCTCCTTCACCGCCGTCAGGCTGGAGATGCCGGGCCGGGAGCCGACCTTCCGGAGCGCCGCCTGCGCCTGTTCATGGCTGTAGCCGGGGCCGAGGACGAGGCCGCCCGCCTTTTCGAGATGCGGCCCGCCCGTCGCGATGTAGACCTCCGGATCGCGCTCGATCACGTATTCGAGGTTCACGCGGCCGGAGGCCTGCTGCTTCAGCACGTCCGCCGCGATGTTATGCCCGCCGACGAACTCGATGTAGTCGCCGACATTGCCCTTGCCCGGTGCGTTGCAGCAATCGGCGGACATGCCGGCATGCGCTTCGAGGAAAACGGTTGGCCGCTGCTCCGGCGACAATCCCGCCACCGCGTCACTGATCGTCTTCATCCGCTCCTCGCGGAAGGCGATGAAGGCATCCGCCTGCGCATCGCGCCCGGTGATGGCGCCGAAGATCTTCAGGCTAGGGCCCAAATTCCTGAACGGGTGGCGGAAGAAATCGATGAAGACGACCTGGACCCCGGCACTTTCGAGCTGGGCCACCTGCGCGTCTGTCGGGCCGCTGCCATCGGCGAACACGGCTACTTCGGGTGCCGCCGCCAGCACCGCCTCCACCGAGAAGTCCTGCGCCGAGCTGGGCACCAGCGGCAGCTTTTCCAGGGACGGGCTCTTGGCCAGGAACGCTTTGTAGGCCTCGCCGCCAAGGCGGTTGATGTCTTTCGGCCACGCCGCCAGCAGGCCCGCCGGATCGGGATGGATCAGCGCCAGTGCGATGAGGTAGCGGCTGTCATCGACGGCGATGCGGGTGGCCGGAGCCTCCAGCGTCACTGTGCGGCCACGGATGTCCTTGAACGTTATGGCCGCGGCTGAAGCGGTGCCGCCAGCAAAGGCCAGCAACATCGCAATTGATACCAAGGAAGCACGCAGCACCTCCCAGTATCGATTGGGCTGACCTAGAATAGAAATGTTCCAATCCATCTCATGTACCGTTCGCCGACGGGCGCGGAGCTATCGCGCCGCAATGCTCGCGATGTCAAGCAATTGCAACAGGCCCGCGCCAGCCGGCGCGATCTTATTTCCTAGCAAGAAGATGAGAGTGGAATTCTTCTAAATCCACGTCCGTCACGATGTTTTGCTTCAACGGCGGCGTCGGGATAAACCCCGCGCATGACCCGCGATTTTTTTTCTCCATCTGGCGACTGGCCGCCTGTGGCGCTCCCGGACACCCATGTGCGTCCTGTGGCCGCGCCGGACGTAGGCCGCTACGAGTTGATGATCCACGTTCCGCCGCAGTCCGCCCCGCCGGCGGGGTTTCCGGCGATCTACCTGCTCGACGCCAATGCGGATTTCGCGACGATGGTGGACGCCGTGCGGCGCGGCTCACGCCGGCCGGATTCGACCGGCATCCCGCCGGCGGTCATCATCGGCATCGGTCATCCCGGGGATGCGCCCTATGACCAAGGGCGACGGCAACGCGATTTCACGACCGCGCGGGCGGAGCGGGGGGCATCCGGGGGCGCGCCCGCTTTCCTGGCCTTTGTGCGGGATGTGGTGAAGCCCACCGTTCGGGGCTCGCTGCCGATCAACCCCACCCATGAAATCCTGTTCGGCCACTCGCTGGCGGGTTACTTCACCCTTTGGGCGATGATGCAGGAGCCGCGCGGCTTCGCCGGCTACGCCGCCATATCGCCGTCGATCTGGTGGGACGAGCAGGGCCTCACCGGAGCCTTGAAGCGGGCCACGGCCGGGGAGAAACACCCAAGATTGCTCCTGGCGGTGGGCGAGTGGGAAGAAGCGCTCGCGCCCTGGCAGGCCGACCTCCCGCGTCGCCCGGAAATCGAAGTCCGCCGCCGCGAGCGGCGCATGATCGGCGCCGCTCGCGATCTCGCGGCGCGGTGCGCACGAACCGGAACGTTCGAGGTGAAGTTCGAGTGTGTCGCGGGACAGGATCATTCGTCGATCGTACCCGCGAGCGTAAATCTGGCCCTGCGCTTTCTTCTGGCAGCCTCCGCCTAGGCACGGCTTGACAGAACCTCGCGCTCGGCGGCATTTGCGCGAAATCTACAGTCCCTGACCGTAGTTTAGAATCTTTTCAAGGAACCGGCTCGCAGCCGGGTGGCAGGACAGGATGACGATGGTCGCTGAAGCACGGCCGCGTGCCGCATTTGCCGATGCCGAGATTCCCGTCATGTTCTCGTCGGGCGGCACGGGCTTCACGGCCTCCGGCGTGGCAGAGGTGCTCGACGCGCAGCCGGCCCGGCGCTTGGTCGCAGCGGCGGCAGGCTTCTTCGCGGCCGGCCCTGCAGGGCCGAACCGCCTCGTCGGCGCATTGCCGTTCGACCCCGAAGCGGACGGCTACCTGTTCCAGCCGGCGAAGCTCGGCACCGCGCCGGCCCGCAGTGCTCAAGCGCATGCCGCCTTCCCGGCACGGGTCTGGGGGCTGAACATCACGGCTCAACCCGACCCGGCAGCCTATGCGGCCGCGGTACGGGCTGCCTTGGCCATGATCCGCGCCGGGACACTGGAAAAGGTCGTCCTGTCGCGTAGCCTTCGCGTCGAGGCGGCCCGTCCGTTCGATATCCCTTCCATCCTCGCGCGGCTTTCGGTGGATCCCGGTGTCACCGTGTTCTCCATGCCCCTGCCGAACCGGGTGCTGGTCGGGGCAACCCCTGAACTTCTCGTCTCGAAGGGCGGCGCGGGAGTGCTGTCGCACCCGTTGGCCGGTTCGGCGCGCCGCCTGCCGGATGCATGCGAGGACCGCGACGCGGCCGAACGCCTGAAGGCCTCCGACAAGGACCGCCGGGAGCACGCGATGGTGGTCGAGGCCATTCTCGACGCGCTGGCACCGTATTGCCGCAACCTGGCAGCCCCCCCGGCGCCGGAGCTCGTCTCGACCTCCACGCTCTGGCACCTCGCCACGCCTATACGGGGCACTTTGCGCGATCCGTCCGTCTCCTCGCTGGAACTGGCCTGCGCCCTGCACCCGACGCCGGCCGTCTGCGGACTGCCGCGCCGTGCCGCCGCCGAGGCGATCCGGGCCATCGAGCCTTTCGACCGCGGCTTCTACTCCGGCGCGGTGGGCTGGTGCGACGGCAATGGCGACGGCGAATGGCATGTTACGATCCGCTGCGCCGAGATTGCCGGCTCCACCGCCCGTCTCTATGCGGGAGCGGGCATCGTGGCGGGTTCGGACCCCGACGAAGAGGTCGCCGAGACCGCCACGAAGTTCATGGCGCTTCTGAGCGCGCTCGGCGTCGCCGTTCCCGATTCCGGCTTCTGATCACCCGACCTAAGAGGACACGGCCATGGGCCTCCCCAAAATCGGCGCCTATGCGCTGCCGGCTGCACACGAGATCCCGGAAAGTCGCGTGGGCTGGAAGCCGGAGCTGAACCGCGCCGCTTTGCTGATCCACGACATGCAGAACTATTTCGTCCGCGCCTTCACGCCGGATGCCTCCCCCATCGCGCCCGCCATAGCGAACATCAATCGGCTGCGTGCGATGTGCGATGCGCTCGGCATCCCCGTGATCTACAGCGCCCAGCCGGGTTATCAGGATCCGCGAGACCGGGGTCTGCAGAGCGACATCTGGGGCCCGGGAATGGGCTCCGACCCGGAACATGCCGGCATCTTCGCCGATCTCGCTCCCGGCCCGGACCAGATCGTGCTGACGAAGTGGCGCTACAGCGCGTTCCAGCGCACCAACCTGGAGCACGTGCTGCGCGTGCGTGGCCGCGACCAGTTGATCATCAGCGGCGTCTACGCCCATATCGGCTGCATGCTGACGGCAGCCGACGGTTTCATGCGGGATTTCCAGCCCTTCTTCGTGGCGGATGCGCTGGCCGACTTCTCGCGCGAGCGGCACGACATGGCGGTGTCCTATGTGGCGGACCGCTGCGGCTGCGCGATCTTGACCGACGTGCTCCTTGGGGAGCTACGCGCATGAGCGGCAGCGGGCTGGCGGGCAAGATCGCGCTTGTGACCGGTGCTGCCGGCGGCATCGGGCAGGCTGTGGTGCGCAGCCTCCATGCGGAGGGCGTGCTGGTCGCCGCCTTCGATGTGGATGGCGATGCCGTGGAGGCGCTGGCCGCGGGCCTCCCACTCGGCACGGTGGTGGGGCGCGCACTCGACGTGTCGGATTCCGGAGCCGTCGAGGCGGCCGTCGCGCGGGTGGAAAGCGGACTTGGCCCCATCGACCTCCTGGTCAACGGCGCGGGCGTGCTCTCGACAACCCGCGTGGTGGACACCGACGACGCCGAATGGGCGCGGGTCTTCTCCGTCAACACGCTTGGGGTGTTCAACGTCTCGCGCGCGGTGACGCGGGTGATGATGGAGCGGAGGCGCGGCAGCGTCGTGACGATCAGCTCCAATGCCGCCGGCATTCCACGCCACGGAATGGCGGCCTATGCGGCCTCCAAGGCCGCCGCCACCATGTTCACGCGCTGCCTTGGGCTTGAACTCGCCGAATACGGCATCCGCTGCAACGTCGTCGCGCCCGGCTCCACCCGCACGTCGATGCAGACCGGCATGTGGAGCGACCCATCCGGGGAGGCGCGCGTGATCGAGGGCTCGCTCGCCACGTTCAAGGCCGGCATTCCGCTCGGCAAGATCGCGGAGCCGGAGGACGTGGCGGAGGCGGTGCTGTTCCTGCTCTCCGACCGCGCCGGCCACATCACCATGACCGACCTGTATGTGGACGGCGGGGCGACGCAGCGGGGCTGATCCGGGCAACAAAAAAGGCGGCCGGAGCCGCCTTTTTCTACGTCATTCCAGAAGGCGTCAGAGGCCTTCGAACAGCGCTGTCGACAGATAGCGCTCGGCGAAGCTCGGGATGATGATCACGATGTTCTTGCCGGCCATCTCCGGGCGGGAACCCACCTCGATGGCGGCGGCGACGGCCGCGCCCGAGGAGATGCCCACCGGAATGCCCTCGAGACGGGCAATCTTTCGGGCGGTGTCGAACGCCGTCTGGTTGCCGACGGTCACCACCTCGTCCACGATGTCGCGGATCAGCACGTCGGGCACGAAGCCCGCGCCGATGCCCTGGATCTTGTGCGGGCCGGGCTGGCCGCCGGACAGCACCGGGCTGTCCTCCGGCTCCACCGCGATCATGCGCACGGAGGGATTCTTCTCCTTCAGCACCTGGCCGACGCCGGTGATGGTGCCGCCGGTGCCGACGCCCGCGACCACCGCATCAACCTTGCCCTCGGTGTCGTTCCAGATTTCCAGCGCCGTGGTGCGGCGGTGGACTTCCGGATTGGCGGCGTTCTTGAACTGCTGCGGCATCACCGCGCCCGGGATCTCGTTGATGAGTTCCTCGGCCTTGGCGATGGCGCCCTTCATGCCCTTGGCGCCTTCGGTCAGCACCAGCTCGGCGCCGAGCAGGGCCAGCATCTTGCGGCGCTCGACCGACATGGTCTCAGGCATGACGAGGATCATGCGATAGCCCCGCGCGGCGGCCGTGAAGGCCAGCGCGATGCCGGTGTTGCCGGAGGTCGGCTCGACGAGGGTGCCGCCCGGCTTCAGCTGGCCGGAGGCTTCCGCCGCGTCGATCATGGCGACGCCGATGCGGTCCTTGACGCTGGAGATCGGGTTGAAGAATTCGAGCTTTGCGAGGAGGTTGGCCTGCACCCCACGCTCCTGCCCGATGCGGTTCAGGCGCACCAGCGGGGTGTTGCCGATCGTGTCCGTGATGCTGTCGTAGATCCGGCCCCGTCCTGCGAATTCGGTGGCCTGCGGCGTGCGCGCTGCGAACTGGGGCATGGATTTCCTCCGGTTTTGGATCTGTCTTCGTGTGCGCCTTACAAAACCACAGAAGCACGACGTTTCAAGTGGTGTTTACACGATCTAGATCGTAAAATCATAGTCCGGCACGGCATCGCCGAACACGGCCTCCTTCTGGGCCGCACGGCAGAGGTCATCGACCGTGATCTCCTCCAGCTTTTCCAGGAAGATCTCCGAGGCCTGGTCGATGGCCGGCACCACGATGCCCCGCACGAGGGCGGAAGGCTCCTCCTCCTCGTCCTGAACACCGTTCTCCGCGCCGTTGCCGGCCGAGGCTGCGCGCACGATGTCGGCAAGGGTGATGCGCCGCCGCTCGCGGGCAAGCTCATAGCCACCGCGCGGGCCGCGCACACCCTTCAGGATGCCGGAGCGCACCAGCACCTGCAGCAGCGTCTCCAGATGGCGGGGGGGCAGGCTGTGCCGCGCCGACAAGGCCTTGGCGGCGATGGGCGCTGGACGCGCGTGATAGGCGATGTCGACCACGGCGGCGATTGCCAGCAGGCTGCGGCGCGGGAGGAGGTTCATGGCCTGTCGTCCTTGCGGCGTCCGGTTCCGGTGGATCCGAATCCCCCGGCGCCACGCACCGTAGCGTTTAACACATCCATTTCATGGAGATCGACCATTGCGACGCGACAAATTACCATTTGCGCAATGCGCATTCCCCGGATGATCTCGAAGGGCTCCGCGCCATGGTTGATCAGCAGCACCTTCACCTCGCCGCGATAGTCCTGATCCACGGTGCCGGGGGCGTTCAGCACCGTTACGCCGTGCTTCAGCGCAAGCCCGGAGCGGGGCCGCACCTGCGCCTCGTGTCCTTCCGGCAGCTGGATCACGAGTCCTGTAGGCACGAGGCACCGTTCGCCCGAACCTATACGTAAAGGGGAAGCCTCTTCAACAGCCGCCACGAGGTCCATGCCTGCGCTGCCGGCCGTTTCGTAGGCGGGCAGCGGCAAGCCTTCCGCATGTGGCAGCCGCAGCACGCCAAGCCTCGGTTTCATCGCAGCATCTCCCCAAGCCGGGCGACGAGCCGGCGCGCCACCTCGTCCTTCGCCATCCTGTCCCACGTCTCGACACCCGAACCCGACACCAGATGAACGGTGTTGGCATCTCCGCCCATGACCCCGGATGCGGGGGAAACGTCATTGGCAATGATGAGATCGCAGCCCTTGCGCGCCAGCTTGGCCCGGGCGTTGCCCAGCACATCGTCCGTCTCGGCCGCGAAGCCGATCACGAGCGCCGGGCGTCCATCGACCCGGCGAGCAACGCCCGCCAGGATGTCCGGGTTCTCGACCAGCCTCAATTGTGGCGGTCCGCCCTCGCCCTTCTTCACCTTGGATGCGCTTTCCGCCTCCACCCGCCAGTCGGCAACCGCCGCTGCGAAGACCGCGATGTCGGCCGGAAGCGCGGCATCCACCGCAGCCTGCATCTCGCGGGCGGTCTCGACGTGCACCACGCGCACGCCCTCAGGATCGGGGATCGACACGGGGCCGGACACCAGCACCACCTCGGCGCCCGCTTCGGCGGCCGCGCGCGCGATGGCGTGGCCCTGCCGCCCGGAGGACCGGTTGGCCAGCACCCGCACGGGGTCGATCGGCTCATGCGTCGGGCCGGACGTCACCAGCACGCGCTTGCCCGTCAGCAGCCCGGGTGCCGGGGCGAGGATGCCCTCGGCGGCGGCGGCGATCTCCAGCGGTTCGGCCATCCGGCCCCAGCCGCTCTCGCCACGCTCCGCCATCGACCCGCTGTTCGGGCCAACGACGCTGATGCCGTCCTCGCGCAGTTGCGCCACGTTGCGCAGGGTCGCCTTGTGCGTCCACATGCGCGGATTCATGGCGGGCGCGATCAGCACCGGCCGGTCCGTCGCCAGCAGCGCCGTGGTTGCGAGATCGTCCGCGAGGCCATTGGCCATGCGGGCGATGAGATCCGCCGTTGCGGGGGCCACGATGATGAGATCGGTGTCCCGCGCCAGCCGGATATGGCCGATATCGTTTTCGTCGGCGAGGTCGAACAGGCTCGTGAACACCCGCTCTCCGGTGATCGCACCGACCGAGAGGGGCGTCACGAACTGGGTTGCAGCCTCGGTCATGATGGCGCGGACCGTGGCGCCGCGCTCCTTCAGCCGCCGCGCGAGGTCGAGGCATTTGTAGGCCGCGATGCCGCCACCGATGATGAGGAGCACGCGCCGTCCGCGCAGGGTTTGGCTGGTCATCGCCGCCTCAGCTCAGGAACAGCCAATAGGCCAGCATCAGCGCGATGGCCCAGAGTGCCAGATTGCCCCAGCGCGCGCGCCGCGCCTCGGCCCGGCCAATGCCCTCGAGACTCTCCGGCGCCAGCGGGAAGCCGCGCTCCGTCGCCTCTTCCAACCGGGCCACCAGCCGTTCGCCCCTGATCAGCAGGTCCGGCAGCGCCTGGATGCTGCGCCCCAGCTTGAGCAGCGTGTCGCCCGCATCCTCCGCGATGCCGACCGGGCCGAGATTGCGGGTGATCCATTCGCGCACCACGGGCGCGGAGGTCGACCACATGTCGAGGCGCGGATCGAGCGAGCGCGCCACGCCCTCGACCACCACCATGGTCTTCTGCAGCATGATCAGTTCGGGGCGCGTCTGCATCTCGAAGATCTCGGTGATCTCGAACAGCTGGGTCAGCAGCCGCGCCATGGAGATGTCCTCGGCGGTGCGGTCGTGGATCTGCTCGCCGATGGAGCGCAGCGCGCGGGCGAACTCGTCCACGGACTGGTTCGGCGGCACGTAGCCGGCGGTGAAATGCACCTCGGCCACGCGGTGGTAATCGCGCTCGATGAAGCCGTAGAGGATTTCGGCCAGGAAGCGCCGCTCCTTCTTGCCGAGCCGTCCGGTGATGCCGAAATCGATGGCCACGATGTTGCCGGCGGAATCCACGAACAGGTTTCCGGGATGCATGTCGGCGTGGAAGAAGCCGTCGCGCATCGCGTGGCGCAGGAAGCTCTGCAGCAGGCTGCGTCCAAGCGCGGGAAGATCATGGCCCGCAGCTTCCAGCCCCGCGCGGTCCGCCAGCGAGGTGCCGTGCACCCATTCCAGCGTCAAGACGTCCTTGGCCGTGCGGTGCCAGTCCACCGAGGGCACCCGGAAGCCGGGATCATGGCGCGTGTTCTCCGCCATTTCCGAAAGCGCCGCGGCCTCGAGCCGGAAGTCCATCTCGAAGGCCACGGACTGGGCCAATGTGTCGACCACGGCCACGGGACGAAGGCGCCGGGCGAAGCGGCTGAAGCGCTCCACCCAACGGGCCACGGCGTAGAAGGTGGTGAGGTCGCGGTGGAAGCGGCGGGCCACGCCGGGACGGATGACCTTCACGGCCACCGTGCGCTCGCCATCGGGGGTGCGCACGGTGGCGCGATGAACCTGTGCGATGGAGGCGGCGGCAAGAGGCGGGTGGAAGCTGGTGTAGAGCGCCTCGACCGGCTGCCCCAACGCGCGGCGAATCGTGTCTTCCGCCACCGTCATGCCGAAGGGCGCCATGCGGTCCTGCAAGGCTTCGAGTTCGCGGGCGATCTCGGGTCCCACCACATCCGGACGCGTGGCAAGGAACTGGCCGAGCTTCACATAAGAGGGCCCAAGCCGTTCCAGCGCGACGGGCAAGCCGCTGCCGGTGCGCTTGCTGGCCGGACGCTCGATGAGCCGCGAGGCCTGGATGGCGAGCCGTGCCATCGACGGCATGTCCGAGGTGTCGACCTCCCGAAACACGCCTTCGCGGGCAAACACCCAGGAGGCCCGCAGGACGCGCCCGAGATGGGGGATGGATGACAGCATTGGCCGCTACAGCCGCCAGCCGCTGTGCAGGGCCGCGATGCCGCCGGTGAACGGTGTGTAGGACACGCGCGACATGCCGGCGCGGCGCATCATCTGGGCGAGTTCCTCCGGCGGCGGGAAGCGCCGGATCGATTCCACCAGATAGCGATAGGGCTCGCCATCGCCCGCCACCATGCGGCCGAGGCCGGGAATGACCTTGAAGGAATAGAGATCGTAGACGCGGTTCAGCACCGGCATGTCCACTTTCGAGAACTCGAGGCAGAAGAACCGCCCGCCGGGCACCAGCACGCGGCGTGCTTCATCGAGCGCGCTCTGCATGCGCGGCACATTGCGCAGGCCGAAGGCGATGGTCACGGCTTCGAAGCTGGCATCCGGGAACGGCAGTTCCTCGGCATTGCCCTCGACGATGTCCACGCGCTGGCCGAAGCCCGCCGCATCCGTGCGCTGGCGGCCCACCTCAAGCATGGACGGATTGATATCAAAAAGAGTGGCATGGACGCCCTGCCCGCCGGCCTTCAGCGTGCGCAGCGCGATGTCGCCCGTGCCGCCGGCCACATCAAGCAGGCGGAAGCGGCGCGCGCTGCGTGGTGGGTTCAGCTCCGTGATCAGCGCCGATTTCCAGGCGCGGTGCAGCCCGCCGGACATCAGGTCGTTCATCAGGTCGTAGCGGCTGGCGACGCCGTGGAACACCTCATTGACGCGGCCCTGCTTGTCGCCGAGCGCGACGTCCTCGAATCCGAAATGCGTGGTCTCGGCGCGGCTTGCAGGATCGGTCATCGTCAGGGGTCCTCCGGTGGCGCGGACCCTAGCGCAGCGTCCGGGGCGGCGCTAGGTTGCCGCGAAAGGCCAGTTGCGTCCCATGCCCGAACTCCCCGAAGTCGAAACAGTTCGGCGCGGTCTCGAACCCGCGCTGGTCGGCGAGACCCTGGCCCTCGTCGAGGTGCGCAGGCCGGACCTGCGCTTCCCCTTCCCGGAGAACATGGCGACCCGCCTGACCGGGCGCCGGGTCGAAGCCCTGTCGCGCCGCGCCAAATACTTGCTGGCCGATCTCGACAACGGAGAGGTGCTGCTGATGCATCTCGGCATGTCGGGCTCCTTCCGCATAGAGCCGGCCGAGGGCGCCGAGGATGTCCCGGGCATCTTCCATCATGCGAGGAGCAAGCTCGCGCCGCACGACCACGTGGTCCTGGAGACAGGCTCCGGAACCCGCATCACCTATAATGACCCGCGCCGCTTCGGGTTCATGCTGCTGGTATCTCGCGCCGAACTTTCCGAGCATCCCCTGATGCGCGGACTTGGGCTCGAGCCGCTGGGCAACGAACTCGACGGGCAGGCCTTGTCGCGCCTGTTCGCCGGGCGCCAGACGAGCCTCAAGGCAGCCCTGCTCGACCAGCGGCTCGTGGCCGGGCTCGGCAATATCTATGTCTGCGAAGCCCTGTTCCGCGCCGGGCTTTCACCTTTCCGCAAGGCGGCCTCGCTCGCCGGAACCGTAAGGCCGGGCCTCAGGGCAACAAGGCTGGCCGAGAGCATCCGGGCCGTACTGACGGAGGCCGTGGCCGCCGGTGGCTCCAGCCTGCGCGATCACATCCAGACATCGGGAGAACTCGGCTATTTCCAGCACACGTTCCGCGTCTATGAGCGGACCGCCCAGCCCTGCGTGAAGCCGGGATGCGGCGGCACCGTGCGCCGCCTGGTGCAGAACGGGCGTTCCACATTCTACTGCCCGGCGTGCCAGCGCTGATCTTTCGTTGACCGCAGAGCCGCGAGGGACTATGACACCCGCCACTGCGGCGAGGTCCATCTTCGCCGCTCCTGTTTTTGTGCCTGCGCCTTCGGCCGGGCCGATGTTCGAGGAACACCCATGGCCAACACCTCCTCGGCCAAGAAGGCCGTCCGCAAGATCGAGGCGCGCACCGCCGTCAACCGCGCCCGCACCAGCCGCATGCGCACCTTCCTGCGCAAGGTGGAGGAAGCCCTGGCTTCCGGCGACAGCGCTGCCGCCGCCGAGGCTTTCCGCGCCGCCCAGCCGGAGATCATGCGCGCTGCCCAGAAGGGCGTGCTGCACAAGAACACGGCTTCGCGGAAGGTGTCCCGCCTCGCCGCTCGCGTGAAGGCCCTCGCCGCCTGATCCAACGCTCCCAGGGCGTTCAGTCGATCAAAAAGCCCGGCCCTAGGCCGGGCTTTTTTGCGTCTTGAGGCACCGTCGCAAGTTCGTTGTGCAAATGTCACATCGCTCCTTGCGGCGCACGATGCGCTTGACTCACAGGATTCGTTGAATCCTCAGGGGAAACCCCTCCCCGATCATAAATATATCAGCGATTACAACGGGTTAAAGGCAATACGCGGAGGGGGTCCGGGAATCCGCCAACGGGCCGGCGCCACCGCCCGCGCTGTTAAAAAATTTTTGCAACACCACCCCGTTTTCACCCCGTCCGGGAATCCCGCGGAGTCTCAAGGCTTTTCCGCATTAACCAGGTTTCGAGGTTGGCCAAACCGGACCTGCTGGCTCCGATTCGCGGGTCTGGAGCGCTTGCACGCCGAACATGCCCGTGTATCTTCCAGCTGTCCCCGGCGCCTGCCGAGGACTTCAAGACATCGCTTCAATCAAGCCCGCTCAAGAACGGGAGATGCGGAGTATTGCCGAGCCTCCAAGGTTGGGATGCTGGCGGGTCTTGAGACTGGAGAGGATCTCGGCCTGACGGTCCTCTTCACTGTTCAGTACGCGTGCATGGTTAGACAAGCAGGGAATGCGGTTTCTCTACGGAACCGCAGGGGGAGAACTATGTCTTCGCAGATGAATGGCGCCCATGCCGGTGACATTGATGCCCAGGCGGCCTGGCTGCAGCTGAAATCCGTTCCGGAGGCCCAGCTGGTCGATGTCCGCACCCGCGAGGAATGGACCTTCGTCGGCGTTCCCGATCTGGCGGAGCTTGGCAAGCAGGCCTTGCTGGTCGAATGGCAGAGCTGGCCGGCCATGAATGTCGGCCACGATTTCCTCGACCGTCTGCGCGCGGGGCTCAAGGAGCGCGGCGTTCCCGAAACCGCACCCCTGTTCTTCCTGTGCCGCTCAGGCGCCCGCAGCGCGGCTGCTGCGGCGACCGCCACGGCGTCGGGCTTTGGGCCGAGCTACAATGTGGTGGGCGGCTTCGAGGGCCCTCACGACGCAGATCGCCATCGCGGCGCGGTCGAAGGCTGGAAGGCGCGCGGCCTCCCTTGGCTGCAGACCTGATTCCACACCATGCACCACGCTCTTTTTCACGCCGGGCACGATCCGGCGGACACCCGGATTGCGCTTTGTCGCCCCACCACACAGGAGACCAAGATGGCCCTCACCGCTCAAAGCTCGTCCAGTGGCGGCGGTGATCTGCTGGCTTGCTGGGAGCGCGCCCAGCAGCGGCTGCGCGCCGAGCTCGGCGAGGACATCTATCTGAGCTGGTTCGCCCGCATCGAGCTCGATGAGGTGGAGGCCGATGGGTTGGCGCGGCTCTCGGTGCCGACCCGCTTTCTGAAGAGCTGGATCCAGTCCCATTACGCCGACCGCATCCTGCGCGCCTTCGTCGCCGAGACCGATCAGGTCCAGCGCATCGAGCTTGCCATCCGCACCGCGGGCATGCGCACGCCGATCACCGCGCGCCCTGCGGCAGCGGCCGGACAGGCGGTGCAGAACGCGGCGGACACCGAGGGCGTGCCTTCCGCGCCCCTTTTTGGATCAGTGTCGGCCGCCAGCGCGGATCTTCATGGCGGAAGCCTCGCCGGCTCGCCGGTCGATCGCCGCCTGGGCTTCGAAAGCTTCCTCGTCGGCCGAGCGAACGCGCTGGCGCATGCCGCCGCCAAGGAAGTGGCGCAAGCCCGTCCCGGCGAGGCCATCCGCTACAATCCGCTCTACGTCCATGCGGCGGTCGGTCTCGGCAAGACCCATCTCCTGCACGCCATCGCCGGCGCGGCGGAAGCGGGCGGCCGCCGCGTGCTCTACCTCACTGCCGAGCGCTTCATGTTCGGCTTCGTCTCCGCGTTGCGCGCCCAGACCGCCCTTGCCTTCAAGGAGACCTTGCGCGCCATCGACATGCTGGTCATCGACGATGTCCAGTTCCTGCAGGGCAAGACGGTGTCGGCCGAGTTTGGCCACACGCTGAACGCCCTGATCGACGGCAGCCGCCAGATCGTCATTGCCGCCGACCGCCCGCCCGCCGAACTTGAAAGCCTCGACGACCGCCTGCGCTCGCGTCTCGCTGGTGGATTGTCGGTCGAAATGGGCTCGCTGGACGAGGAACTGCGCCTGCAGATCCTGAAGCTGCGCGTCGCCGCGGCCCGCGAGCAGGTTCCGGGCTTCGACGTTCCCCCCTCGGTGCTAACCTATGTGGCGCGCTCCATCACGGCGAATGGCCGCGATCTCGACGGCGCAGTGAACCGGCTGCTGGCCCACAACACGCTGACCGGCGCCGCCGTGACCCTCGAAATGGCCGAGGAGGCACTGCGTGATCTCGTGCGCAACCGCGAGCCGCGCCGCGTCAAGATCGAGGACATCCAGCGCATCGTGGCCCGGCACTACAATGTGTCGCGCGCCGACATCCTGTCCGCGCGCCGAACCGCAACCGTCGTTCGGCCCCGGCAGATCGCGATGTATCTGGCGAAGGTGCTGACTCTCCGCTCGCTGCCGGAGATCGGCCGCCGCTTCGGCGGGCGGGACCACACCACGGTGCTGCACGCCGTCCGCAAGATCGACGGCCTCATCAACACCGACAATGCGCTGGCCGACGATGTCGACCTGCTCAAGCGGATGCTGTCCGAGTAGTCCTGCGGACTTGCACATTTCGAGGGGAGCGGCCAATGTCGCCTCCCCCGGCAGATGGGGGTTGCGGGCGGTCCCATCGCCCGGGCACTGCCGGTCCAGGACCTTCGAGCGGGATCTCAGACGATGAAAGTGACCCTTGAGCGGGCCGCGCTGCTCAAATCTCTCGCCCATGTGCACCGGGTCGTGGAACGCCGCACGACCATTCCGATCCTGTCGAACGTGCTGCTGCGCGCCGCATCGGGTGGCCTGCGCCTGCAGGCGACGGACCTCGATCTCGAAGTGGTGGAAACCAGCGCGGCCGATGTGACGGAGCCCGGCTCCACCACGGTGCCCGCCCACACCTTCTACGACATCGTGCGCAAGCTGCCGGACGGCGCCCAGGTGGTGCTGGAGCAGACCGGCGAGACGGGCACGCTCGTCATCCGCTCCGGTCGCTCACGGTTCACGCTGCAGACGCTCACGGAAGCCGACTTCCCGGATCTTGCGACCGGCGAGATGCCGGTGCGCTTCGAACTTCCGGCCTCCGACCTCAAGCGCCTCATCGAGAAGACGCAGTTCGCGATCTCGACGGAAGAGACGCGCTATTATCTCAACGGCATCTATCTCCACACCATGGAGGTCGAGGGCGTCCAGGCGCTGCGCGCGGTGGCGACCGACGGCCACCGCCTCGCCCGCGTCGAGCTGCCGGCGCCCGAGGGCTCGGCCGGCATGCCCGGCGTCATCGTGCCCCGAAAGACGGTAGCCGAGGTCATGCGCCTGTTCGAGGCGCCGGACGGCGTCGTCGTCATCGAACTGTCCGCCACCAAGATGCGGTTCTCGATGGGCGATGTGGTGCTGACCTCGAAGCTGATCGACGGCACCTTCCCGGATTATGCTCGCGTCATCCCGCTCCACAACGAGAAGCGGCTGACGATCTCCAAGGCGGATTTCGTGAGTGCCGTGGACCGCGTCTCCACCATCTCCTCCGAGCGCGGACGCGCGGTGAAGCTGGCGGTGACGGAGGGCAAGCTCGTCCTCTCGGTGACCAATCCGGACTCGGGCAGCGCCACCGAGGAGATCGAGGTCGAGTACTCGGCCGATCCGCTCGATATCGGCTTCAACTCGCGCTATTTGCTCGACATCGCCGCGCAGATCGACACCGACACCGCGCTGCTGAAGCTGAACGATCCGGGTTCCCCGACCCTGATCCAGGACATGGAGGGCGCGTCCGCGCTCTATGTCCTGATGCCGATGAGGGTGTGACGACGGGCACCACCGCTCAGCGCGTCGCCCTTACCCGTCTCCGGCTCACCAACTTCCGCAACCACGCGGCGCTCGATCTCGCGGGCGCCGGCTTGAGCGTGGCGCTGACGGGGCCGAACGGCGCGGGCAAGACCAACATCCTCGAGGCCCTGTCCATGCTGGCTCCCGGCCGTGGCCTGCGCCGTGCGCAGCGCGCCGACATGGCGCGCCAGGCGGGCGACGGCT